>NZ_CP039547.1:684885-1369771 GCF_004803935.1 Duncaniella sp. C9 | reverse complement strand
GAAGTCGATACATCTTCTGCCGGTGGATGTTATGTTGCCACTGCTGTATATGGTTCCTATGACTGTCCCGAGGTTTGGACTCTCCGCAGATTCCGCGATTATACTCTTGCTGAAACCGGGTATGGTCGTGCGTTCATCCGAACCTACTACGCAATCAGTCCAACTCTTGTAAAATGGTTTGGTAGGACTGAATGGTTCAAGCGTATGTGGCAAGCTCCACTTGACAAACTAGTTGCTCATCTCCAAAATAACGGAGTCGAATCTACTCCCTACAACGACCGATTCTAATTATTAATGGAGTTTAGGCAACCCGCCGCGCTTTCGTGAACGGAGCCTCGGGGCTCTGCCGTTCGGATTCAATGGCATAACTAAATCGCCCTCTCGGACACCGCCGGGAGGGCTTGTTGTGTTTGGACGCAAGAGGCGAGATGTCGTTTGGGCCAAACTGTTTCCATTCATTTGAGCCCTTTTGAGGTTGGGGTATACGCTACCCTGACGTAGCATTATAATCTTGATAGACTATCGTTTTCCGTGAAGGAGATATGAAATACGTTTATTTCATTGCAGAAACCAAAGGCTCAATGCGTGAGGTTAATCTGCGCGAGAAAGAGAAATCAAAAATCGCTTGCGCCAGTCGTCACTTCGCATCCTTGTCAAGTTCGACCGTCAAATACGATGCAGTCACAAGTTATGATGATTTATACAACATAGTTAAAATGATTAGGGTGATTTAGAAAAGTCGGGGAAACAGAATCTATCCTCAGAATTTATCTAATTGATAAAGCAATACTATTGAAAGGGATATATCAGATCTCCATTTGGTCTGTCTATTTCAATAAAATTTATTCATATGACCTGGGACTGTGCTAAAATAGCCTTATTGTCTTCCGTAAGAAACTTGTCATTTTTAAGTTCAACCTTAATCATACCCTCAAATATTTTAGGTTGGTTTTCTATCGGCTCAGCTTCATATAAATACATAGGTCGATTAAGTTTCTTAAAATACATCAGCTCATCCATACAATACTCAGATGTTACACTTAATTTAGTTTGAATAAACAATAATGCTGACGATTGTCTTAATCTTTCATAGAGAACATTAAATGTATCATCATTTTGCTTTTCTCTTTGTAACATCTCAGCATCATTTATCCAATCAACATATACAACCAATCCTTGTCGATTAAGAATTTCCTTAGTCTGGAGTAATTCAGATTGGCGGCCATAACTATGCGATAGAAACACATCAAAATTCTTATGTAAAATTTGCTGTTTTTCAAAAATCAATTGAAGTAAGACAGAGGGACTCTCTTCTATTTTGTGCACTGTAGTGGCTGTTAGTTTTTTCTTTCCCTTACGCTTGCGAGTTAGACGAGGATTAATACCAAATCTTACAAGATATTCATATGCAAGCATTCGTAACTCGTTGTTCTTTTCACACGCATTAATCTTTTGTAGAAAAACTATTGTTTTTTTACATTTAAACTTTGCACATTCAAGAATGATTAGATATCGCGTATCTATGTCAAGAGCATTTTCTTTTCGTTGATTAAAATATAATTTTATAAGATTGTCTACATACTTTGGAGCTACTTTCTGGAATTTTCGAATTTGCTCCGATTCTAGCTGCTGGAGCTTATTTGCTTTGTTTTTTCCTTCACGAATAATCTTTGCTCGTTCTTCTGCTTTTTCGTGTTCTTGCTCAATGGACGAGTTGAAGTTATCTATTCTAGATTTTGCCAATGATGATTTTGCAACTAAAAACACCATAGCTTTTGGATAGAATGGTTTAACTCCCTTCAACCCTTTGTTTATTCTATTTCTATACTCGTCCATATTGGATTTGAAGAAATTCATCAACTCAAGCCATAATCCAGGATAAGCAGTTTTAAACAAATCTAAGAATTCCGCATCAGTAAACCCTTTGGGCATTACTCTTGCAACACGAGAGAGAGGAAATTTCAAACGTTTTCTAAATCTATTTATCTCTCCTATTTTTCGTCTCTGATGTTTTCCCATTAGTAATCAATATAATATCAGGGATTTATATAATTGCTATGTTCATATAAATCCCTTCTTACAGTTTTGTGTATTAACTAATGCAATTGCCTATATGGAATCAAAAATATCAATTCACTGAGGCCAACACATCTTTGGTCTTCATAAATGTGTCTATTTGCCATTGCTCAGGCGTTTGCTGCATAAATTTTTCCTCATATAATGTAGCTTTCTCTTCATTACCCAAAGCAAAATACGCATTGGATAATGTTGCATATTTCCACAATAATTCTTCTGGCTCTGGTTCCTCCAAAGAGGACAAAACAATTTTAATTATTGCGTTATACGTAATTTTAGCTTCCATAAGAAGATAGTTTTTCATGTTATCTTCTTTAGTAATACTTGCCTTTAAAATATTACACGTCGCATAATTTTCCCCAGTATAATAATCTTCATAAAGACTCCATCCCTTCTTGTATGCATGAAGGGCCGAATCAAGATAACTTATATCACTTGTTTCCTCCCACAAATTTTTATATACCGCACCAAAAATACCAAGAGTTTCAGTATCAGTTTGACCCTCTATTTTTGAAAGAAGCGTTAGAGCATCTGTTAGTGCTCGTTGTTTAGAAGGAGCCCCACTCTTATAACGACACAAAGCCTGTTGCTGGATGTAGTACTTCTCATTCTCAGCCTTGGTACTTAGCTTACCCCATAATCGCTCTGCTTTAACAAAATCGCCGACCGCCATGCTTTCCTTTGCTAACTCTGTTAAAGCAAAAATAGAATCTTCATGTTCCTTTAATTCCCCAATTATTCCTAATACCTCTTCTTCAGAAATTTCAGGTCGTTTTATATTTGGGAGATAGGAATAAATTGGACTATCTGTTTTGGGTTCTGCTATCACAGCTTTTATTAAGGAGCGAAGCTGAGGAATACACTTTTTTGATTCAGACTCTGAAATCTCATTCCCCAAATGCTTGTAGCTTATCATCCTATCATGCCCAATATCGAAAGGTATCTTACCTTCATCTTCTTTAATGATTATTGTAGAGTATGGACGCAATGTATGACGTACTCCTAATTCATATATAGCATTGGGATTGAAAGTAGATATATCAGCAATAACAATATCAGCATAATACAATAGAGCATACATACTTCTATCTATTATGCCAGATTCTACGATCTCATCAGCGCGAATGCACTTGCATCCAGCGGATTCCACTGCTGGACGAATTATTTTTTTATAAGTAGCATCAAGATCTATTGTACGATTTGTATCAGGATCTTTTTTCTTACCAAATCCCATTATAACAAAGCATATATTCTTTTCTTTCATTTCCATGTCATTTTGGTCTTACAATAACTTCTTGTGCAATCGGATGACTGCGTTTATTAAATGCTTGATCTATATAAATATTAGGATCCTTTTTAAAGTCTGACCACTTAACTAAAACGCAGTAGCGATCGTCTTCACTATATGAACACTTACCATGATTATTCAAATAGTAGTTTTTCCAAAACTCTTTAATCACCGTTGAATTCTCTAATGCAACCCAATTGTGGCAGCCCGAGCAAGTCGAACAAGTGTACGAACCTTTAAATATTTTATCATACATATTGGGTAAAACAACGCCCAATATCCCATTTCTGGTATTACCCTCTCCATTATATAACGAAGCTTGCAACTCACGTTTAATAAAACGTTGCTCATCCCATCCTAAATCTTCCAAACTATGTTCTCCTATTAGGAATATAGTGACTGTTGAATCAGACAGGTATTCTTCCCTTATTTTACGCATAATATAATCCTCATTTTCAGAATTGATAGGAGTATCTAAGGATTTATCAATCATATCAACCTTATCTCGATCACACCATTTCTGAATTTCTTCCTTGAAGGGTTTGTCCTCCATTTTAAATGATATGTAGCATTTATGTCCCATATTACTTTACATATTACTTTATATGTTATTATGTTTTATGAATTATTATCTATTGCGTGGATGATTTCGAGTTTGAGGTCTTCAGGGTAGTCCTCGTTTGCCATGTAACAGGTGATGATGCGTTGGAGCAGGTCTTTGTCAATGCGTCCGGCGGCAACGTGGTAAATGATTGCCTCCATGCACTGCATAAAGTTGTAGGCGTGCCAATAGTAGCCGTTATGCACGAGAAACCATACACCGATTGTCAATGCCACTCGCTTGTTAGAGTCTTCGAAATAATGCCCAGTGCATAAGCCGAAGACAAGATATGTCAGCTTTTCTACGAATGTCGGATAATACAAGTCATTCTGCACGAAGTCAAGAACCTTGCGAATACCGCCTTCGTCCTTTACTCCTTGCAGACCGCCACCACTGGCTGCTACTGTTTTAGCATAAACCACCAGAGCCTCATCATAACTGATGTATTTCAATTCCTCACTCATCATCATCGGCTTGCTTTAGGCGTTTAAGGACTTCGCGGTTTACTTCGAGGATATTGTCAAAATTAATTGAAGCATCACCGATAAACTTATCGAACTCGTCTGGCGTAACAGCTCTTAGATACTCCGCGAGATTACCATGCCATGCGTCACGGAATGCAACATCACGGGATGCCATCTTTGTTCTGGCATCGTTGATGAAAGGCTCCATCATAGGGGCGGCAGCTAATTCATCAATTATCGACTTGACTTCCTCTATTGACAACTGTTTGTTGCCATTTTCGGAATAACGTTTCTCTATCTGATGAGCAACTCCATTCTCAAATGATGAGATACAAAGTAGAACTTCTGCATAAAGAGTATGACGCACATTATCCTCGTTTTGCAAACGCAGAACCTCACGATACTCTTTTGCATTCTCCTTGAATACAGCTTTGTATATCAAGTCTGTTATTTGTTCGTACTTATAATTGGGGTGTCCATCAACGTACTTTCCCACAGCTTGTGTGAAATTCTTGCGATAATTTTCACTCTTGATTGCCGTAGGAAGATAATCTCTATCTCGCCAGTTAATGTATTTGGTACCTCCTCCAGCACGACTGTTGATAGTAGCAATAACAATATCAAGCATACGAGTGCGTAATTGCTTCGCCTTTTCACTCTCTGTAAGAAGCATTCCTATGTTCAGGAATGCGCGGAAAGTAAAGAATGAAAGAATAGTTGTTTTGGTAGGGACATTTATGTCACTACCAATTTCTATCTTAATATCTTTCAAATCTTTACCTTGACTTAAAAAGTATCCGTTAGCACGAAGTTCATCACCATGATCTTGTACATAACGTTTAATAGTACGTTCATCAACCTCATAGAAATCAGCAACCATCTTGGTAGTAAAGAGTAACTCTCCACGATAGTGCAGACCATTAACATCCAAGTTCTCTTGGATGGCTTGAAGGGCATAATTGTTATTCAAAACGTTCTGCCGCTCGATATTTGATACTGTCAAGTCGTTCATATTACAAAATTACTAAATAATTCCTGAATGCCAGCTATATACACACTGAAATTGTTAGAAGAATATCCAATTTATGGCCATTTATAATGTCTACTTGAGCGTAATCAACCATTAGGGCACAAGTCGGAGCATAAGTCAGGGCACAAAATATTCAGAATACTTCGGATTTTGCGCCGTTGGCGATAGCGTCAATCTCGTCGGCGATTTCGTCCGAGGAGAGTTTGATATAGTCCATAAAGGTCTTTTGTGTCTTGTTGGAAAACCCAGGCTCGGATGACCCCTTAGACCAGATTGAATTGACCCCTGAAGCCAAAATATCACTGACCCCTTTGCCCAAAATAAAAATGACCCCTGTCGACGTAATGTCAGCAGGGGATTTTATATGTATCTTTGAATTCCGTTTTGGCCGACGGGGGATATAATTCAAAGAAAACATGAACACAAGATAAAAGAATATTCTCCTATGTCACGCATCAGGGATGGGCATAAAATGCATCAGTAGTGCCTTTGACATATCCCGGAACACGGTGCGCCGCTATGTGAGAATGTATCAGGACAGCGGTATACCCGCTGAGAAGCTGCCGTCGCTGAGTGATGCGCGGCTACAGGAACTATTTGCCATACCAGGGGCGAGGGAACGTAAACCGTCGGAGCGGCAGGTCAGGCTTGAAGCCCTATTGCCCGATTATGCGGCGCGACTTTCTCGAAAGGGCATGACGGTCAAGAAGTTGTATGAAGAGTATCATACCGGCCATCCCGATGGCTATCTGAAGGCATCTTTCGGGATGAAACTCAGGCAGTTCATGCTGCAGACCAATGCCATCGGGCATGTGGAGCACCGCGCCGGCGACCAGATGTATATCGATTTTGCCGGAGACAGATTGGAAATAGTCGATGAGGCAACAGCCGGGATACGAAAGGTCGAGGTGTTTGTGGCGATACTTCCATGTAGCCACTACACATATTGCGAGGCAGTGTGGACGCAGAAGAAGGAAGATCTGATAAAGGCCTGCGAAAACGCCATACGTTTCTACGGCGGCGCACCATGTGCGATTGTGCCTGACAACCTGAAATCTGCCGTCACGCGCAGTGGCCGCGACGAGCCGGTCATAAATCCTGACTTCGAATCCTTTGCCGAGCATTACGGCTGCGCCGTGGTGCCTGCCCGTGTGCGGCATCCAAAGGACAAGGCCCTGGTGGAAAATGCAGTAAAACTGATGTATCGGTCTGTGTACGTAGACCTTGAAGGTCAGATTTTCCATAATCTGGAGTCGCTTAACGAAGCAATCCTCAGGTCTCTGGAGAAGTTCAACGCGCGTAATCTGACGCGTCGAAAGGAATCACGCCGTCAGCTCTTTGAGGCTGTGGAGCGGGACAATCTCCGGCCATTGCCTGCGAACCGCTATCAGATGAAACAGCGGGCTGTCGCGACAGTACAGCGTAACAGCTACGTAACTCTGCACAAGCATCACTACAGTGTGCCTGTGCAATATGTAGGCAAACGTGTGGAACTGGTCTACGACACTGACACGATCGACATCTTTCATGGCTTTACCCATGTGGCGACGCATCACCGCAACGATACTCCGTATGAATATACAACGAAACCGTCACACAATCTGCCCGGACGCAAGGGGAGCTGCGAGAGCGACATTGCGGAACTGCTTTCACGTGCGGCACAGATCGACAACATCGTATTGCACTATCTGCGGGCTGTCATCGAGGACAGGCGTTATCCGGAACTTGCCTTCAGAGTCTGCCGTGGCATCATGAAACTTGAGAAAAAGTATGGACAGAAACGGCTTGTGTCAGGATGCGCCGCGGCAATGGACGCACGCCTTTACAGTGTCAGCGACATGGTGGACATACTTGAGTCCGGAGCCGATGCGGATTATTTGCCGGGGGCTGATGCCGACGGCAATGACCGTCAGACACCATCCCACCGGAACATACGCGGTAAAGAATATTTTGCCGCAAGCATAAAACTATCAGCCAACAACAACGAACAACATGGAAACGAACAATAAAACCACGCCAATAACAGCGGAGAAAGACCGCAACTCCATCTCTCTGGATCTGATGCACCGTATGCGCTTACACGGCATGTCGGCAGCGTTTTCCGAAAATCTTCAGGCCACATTCGCCGAGACAATGACACCTGACAGCTTTCTGAACTGGCTGTTATCCAGAGAATGGGACTACAGGGCCGCACGCAATATTGAGCGCCTGGTGAAAAACGCAAACTTCAGATACGATGACGCGTCGGTGGCGCAGATTGACTATAACCTTCCGCGTGGCCTGGATCGTAATCAGATGGAGCGTCTCGCATCGCTGGACTTTATCCGTAAAGGTGAAAACCTGTTCATCACAGGCTGTTCTGGTACGGGCAAAAGCTATCTGGCAACAGCATTGGGATACGAGGCATGCAAGGCCGGTATGCGCGTACTGTACGCGAACGCATCCAAACTGATGGGGACCCTGAAAATCGCCAAAAACAAAGGAACAATCGAAACGGAGCTCAAGAAACTCGAAAAAACGCAGCTTCTGATCCTCGACGATCTCTTCCTGGTGCCTCTCGACGCCAAGGAACGCGCACACCTTACGGAAATCATCGAAGACCGCCATGGTCGCAAATCAATCATCGTGACATCACAGCTCCCCGAACTGGACTGGTACGAAGCAATAGGTGACTCCACAGTGGCAGATGCAATACTCGATCGCATTGTCCACACTGCTCATCGAATCACGCTTACCGGCGAAAGCGTCCGTAAGCTCAGAGCTATAAAAAGCAGATAAGACAAAATAAAATTGACCCCGTCGGCCAGAACGTTTTCAGGGGTCAATTCAAAATATTTTCAGGGGTTAATTCAACCTTGGCCTAAGGGGTCATCCGAGCCTGGGTTTTCCATTCCTGCGTCGTATCGGTGCCGTGCGCGAGGATAAGGATACCGGAAAGTTTCATCCCACTGTGGCAGGACTTCTTATGTTTGGGTACGAATATGAGATAACCGCTGTATTCCCCAACTATTTCCTCGACTATCAGGAAAACCGCACCAACGGCATCTATGCCCGCTGGACCGACCGCATCACTTCACAATCCGGAGACTGGAGCGGCAACGTGTTTGACTTCCTTTTGAGAGTCATTCCTAAGTTGCAGGCTGATTTGAAAGTGCCCTTCATGTTCAAAGGTAATCAACTGGATGAGGACACCCCATTGCACAAGACGGTGCGCGAGGCTACAGTAAATATGCTTGCAAACGCTGATTTCTATGGACGTCGCGGTGTGGTGGTACAGAAAGGAGCCGACGGTTTCAGATTCGCCAATCCCGGCAGTATGCGTGTGTCGCTTGCCGAAGCGATACAGGACTGCGCATCAGACCCACGAAACGGTGTAATGATGAAAATGCTTGCGATGGTAAAATATGGCGAGCGAGCCGGCAGCGGTCTTCAAGGAATATTCAAGACATGGCAGAGTGTATATCATTGTGCGCCCAAACTGGAAGTGACTACCTCAGGCGGCATAGACCGCACAATTCTTACCCTCGGTTTTGAGGGACACCAGCCCGACATAGAGGCGATGAAACTTCTTTATGATAATCCGGATGAGCTTATTGAGGTAAGTGATATACAGAAATGTAAGGGAGAAAAGCAGGATGTCCTTCAAAATGTCGCTCAAACGGATAATAATGTCGCTCAAAAAGGAGAGAATGTCGCTCAAAATGTCGCTCAAACAGATAATGATGTCGCTCAAGGAGGTGAAGATGTCGCTCAAAACTTGGATGATTGCATAGTTGCAATGATACAGGAACGACCAAATGTTAAGCGTGAAGAAATGGCAAGGCATCTTTCGGTAACCAAAAAGACGATTGAGAGGCATTTGAAAGACCTTAAAATTTCGTGGGAAGGACATCCTAAAACCGGGCATTGGAAACTCCCTTAAAAGGGACACGGCTCTTTCATTTAACCTAAAATAAATAGCATATCTTCCCTTACCCGGTTCATTGAGAATCGGGTAATTTTTCCATGTCTGTATATCAAAGAGTTATTCTGGTATCAAAATCTTATTTTTTTCACTTTTGACTTAAAAATCGAATCAGTCTGGTAAAGCTCATCGAGATATGTCTGATCAGTTCGGCTATGCCTTTATTCTTATCTGATTGTTTCTTGCGAAGTCCTTTCCATATTGAGAACACCGAGTAAACTATTCTTTGTATGGTATCGAGGTTTCTGGCGGCTCTCGTCGACTTGCGTTTTATATTGTCCTGCTGAAGATTGTAGTCCAGCCCCCAGTGCATACTTTCTATTGACCAATGGTTGCGCACGAAGATTCCTGGCTTCGGAGTATGCGTAGGCATACTGCTGACGTACAGGCGTTTTTCTGAGGTGTGTACTCCTGTTGACTTTTTGACTGTGGACGATTCATACTCTATGATGGTCATGTTTCCGCCCCATTTCTTCTTGTCTGCGATAATGTCCAGTCCGTCATATACGCGGTAGGTTCTCGTCTCTATCCTGCCGTGGGCCAGTTCGGGACCTTCGGTGTAAGAATATACCGGTGTGTGTTCCACTAGCCTGTCCTCAATGCCGTATCGCAATGACGGCTGGTTGGCTTTGAGTTCTATCAGAAAGTCTCCGCCTTTCTTTCTGATTTTCTCGACAATATCCTTCTGCATAGACATTGCGTCGGCTGTGACAATCTTTCCTGCGACATCTATTTTATCAAGAAGTATCGGTATGGCCTTTATCTCGTTGCTCTTTTCCTGACAGGCTTCGGTGGCGATTGTTATGCCGGTGCTGAACGAATAGGCAGAGACGATATCCGGGCTTCGCCCGTTTTCCTGAACGGTGCCGCGCTCGGCTTTGCCGTCAATGCAGATTATTTCAATGATGCGGCTGGCGCAAGTAAGTCTTTCAAGGAATATGTCTGCGAACTGCTGCATCCTGTCGGCCATATCCATATCGTTGATGCCGTTCTCCACACGGCAAAGCGTGGCCTCAGATGGTACGCCGTTCCTTAACAGGCCCATTTTGTGTAATTTGTTGAGGTTGTATCTGCCGAACTCCAATATCTCGGCTCGTCCGATGCATCCGGCCATACGTCCGAGTATCATCAGCATGATGATATCGTTGAGGCTGTGACGGAAATTGCCTTTGTCCAATCTACGGAAATCCGGCACGGATGAGGCAAACGCTCGAAGTTCTTCCATGATACTGCGCCTTGTGTCAAATTTATTGTGTACTTTTGCGGTATGATCAGGCGCATAGGCGTCAGTCGAACAGACTTGGTCAAGTGGCTTCATTTTTTTTGGCGTAACTCTTTGATTATCACCTATAAAGTTACTAAAAATCTGCCACTTGGCCAAATTTTCATTGCACTTATTTTCTTGAAAATCAGAGGTTAAAGCCTCTCCACCCGTACTGCTCTCGCTATAAAATAACACATTTGTCGAGAATGAGACGAAATCTTAAATGAAAGAGCCGTGTAAAAGGGATAACTGTCATAATTTGATAAGTATTTTTAACACCGGAATTGTTGGATAATCGATGAAAAATCAGTAATTTTGTACTCAGTCATGTCCCACATGGCGTAAGAACATTGAAATCTGTAGGAGTAGAGAAAGGGAACGCGCCCTGAACGCTCTCGGATTAAATGTCTGATTAACACGATACTTAATTTGTGGCTCCGCTGTCCTAGTGGGACCACAAGTAAAAATTATCAAATTAAGAAAATCGCTGAAAATCAGACATTTCAGCGATTTTTCTTTTGCCCTTCTTCCTCAAAAATCGGCTCAAGCCGAAAGCACGGTGCATATGTTAAATTGGGCAATTAGAAGTGTTAAATTTTTAGGCGTAGAGTTTGACTAATCGGAAGATGAAGAAGTCGCGGTCCCGGACACCACGCATTTGTGAGCGAAATATTTTGACTTTAGAGTTGAATGCCTCGGCAGAGGCATTGGTCGCACGACGACGGAAATAGTTCAGGATTGTTGGGGCGTGGTTCTTGAATGTTTTGATTACCGAGCGGAAGTTGTTGTTACCCAATGCCATTACCTTTTCATACCACTTGTTCATCCTCCCCATGGCTTTTGTCGGTGAGATTTTAGCGTTGAAAATCTTGCGCAGCTCCATCGCAAGGCTGTATGCAGCCTTCAACATTGGATAGTATTTGAACAGTATGTTGACACGATGGCGCTGTATGTCAGTCCATTTGTTCTGCGACATCATCAGAGTGTGTTTGCTGCGGGCCAGTATCTGGCGCATGGTCTCTCCGTTGGAGTACGTTACCGGCGGTTCGGACTTGTTGCGGTTGTTTTCCTCTGCGATGAGCTGTCGGCGAATGTCAATGCGGATTTCGTCAACGGCCTCATTATAGACCTGTTGGACATGAAAACGGTCGTTGACTACATGGGCGTTATAGAACACTTCTGCGGCTATGAGCATCATTGATGGCGAGAGATCGCAGGTCACTTCCTTGACCCTGCGTCTGATTGATTTCTCCATAGCTCCGATGAGTATGGATATAATTTCGTCACTCTTTGTTCCGGGAATGGCTGCCGCAAGTGTTCCCTTGCCTCCGTGGCCGTCCTTGTTGGTCAGGAACGTCCATACCTCCCCGTTGCTCAGACACGTCTCATCAAGACTCATGTAAGGGCCGATATTATCGGCGTTGAAATAGAACCCACAGCCAAGCTCCTGTTCGCACCAGTCGGCGTAACCGCTTATCTTATTGCGGTACAAGTCGGCAAAATGTTTGCCGTTGACGCAGTACATCTGCGCTATCTGTTTAATCGACAGGGCTGTCGTCTCCACCTTCGTCTTTTAAAAAAGCCACGAACTCGGCGCTGAGTCGTGTTCCTTCCTCGTTGGGAAGTTCGAGATTGTAGCTGAAGATTTCGTTGGTCTGCCTGTCCCACCACTTGTTCTTGCGCATGTGAAGAAATACAGGCCGTCCACGCATCGGATAGTCCTGTATTGTTACATAATCCGTATAGCCTCGCGCTACGATATTTGGATTACGATAGTCTTCATCAGACAGTTTCTTCTTTTCGTCAAGCCATATGTCATAGGACTGTTCCGTGCGCTCGAAGCGCACCATTTCAAATAGTTCGTCCATGCCCTCGGGCAGGCACATCCATATTGCATCTGCGATTTTCATGCCACAAATTTAACACTTTTCTCAAAATTCATGCACCGTGCTTTCGGCTTGACCCAAAATTTGCTATCTTTGCGACATGAAGATAATAGCAAGGCAACAGTATATTGAGCATATTCAGAGATTTATCGGCAAGGGGATGATAATCGCCCTTACCGGGCAGCGTCGCGTTGGCAAGAGTTATATAATCCGTCAACTCGTCACGGAGATTGAAGCCGACAATCCGGATGCCAATATCATATATATCAATAAGGAAAAGACAAAGTATGCCGACATCAGAAACGCAGATGATCTCTCGCGATACCTTGACGGCAAACTGAAAGAAGATGCCGATAATTATCTGCTCATTGACGAGGTGCAGGACATTGACGGTTTTGAGAATGTCCTCCGTAGTCTCAATGCCGATGAGGAATGTCAGATTGTTGTGACCGGAAGTAATGCAAAAATGCTTTCGTCAGAGCTATCCACATACCTCGGCGGTCGATATATTGAGATTCATATCCTGAGTCTTTCATTCCGGGAGTTCCTGACCTTTCACGGTCTTGATGATTCAGATGACAGTCTTCTGAAATATCTCGGCTTCGGTGGTCTTCCTCACCTGTACCGTCTCGGACTTGAAAATGAGGATATGGTCTGGGAATATATCCAGAACATCTACAATACCATTGTTCTTAAAGATGTGGTGCAGCGGGAAGGACTTCGCAATGTGACACTATTTGAAAATCTGATGTCATACGTCAGCGACAACGCAGGTCAACTTGTGTCAGCCACGTCATTGTCTAAATATCTCAAATCACAGCGAGTGGAATTGACCCCGTTGTCGGCGATAAATTATCTGAAAGCCGCCTCAAACGCTTACATCATCAATAAGGTGCCGAGATATGACATACATGGAAAGCGTCTGTTGGAGACAAACGACAAATACTACTTTGAGGACTTGGGGCTGCGCAATATGCTTGCCGGACCCAACCGTACCGGCGACATAGAGAAAGTAATAGAAAACACCGTCTATCTACACCTCAAAAATCTCGGATACAAGATCAGCGTCGGAACACTTCCCAATGGTGAGATCGATTTCGTTGCCGAAAAAGGCGGCACATCGGTCTATATACAGGTGGCATATCTCATAGCTGACGACAAGACAATGGAACGGGAGTTTGGAAATCTGATGAAGATACAGGACAACTATCCCAAGTATGTCATATCCATGAATCCGATGTCACGCCCTCAAAACTATGAAGGCATAAAACATATGACCTTACGGCAGTTCCTGATGTCGGATAACTTATAACTCATGGCAGTTCATTTTAGGAACTTTTAATATAACCAATTTGGCACTGCTGCAACTAATAACTAATTTTGTAAAAACGAAGATAAGAACGGCGTTGCAGAATGATGAAGTACAGAGGTGCCTCATCCGAGCCAAGTTCGAAATTTAACATCGAGGATAAACTATCCCACAATAAGTTACCTTGAAGTTCAAAGTAGAAGTGGGACCACTCGTAAAAATCACCAAATTAAGAAAATCGCTGAAAATCAGACATTTCAGCGGTTTTTCTTTTATCCTTTTCCAACCAAGGATAGATAACACAAAACATATCCCAATTGGACCACTAAAAAAAGTAGCCAGCTAATTGCTGACTGCTTTTTTTAGTGCCTTTTTCCGCTGAAATATACCGAATCGCTCCCTCTGTTTATTCTTGATTACTTTCCATTGCCTTCTTTGGACATGAGCGGACGCATTTTCCACATTCAATGCACTTGTCGTGGTCTATGACTGGATAGCCGTCGGGACCTTGTGCAATGGCACCCACCGGGCAAAGACGTATCAATGGACACACATGGTCATGCGGACATAGTTTTCGGTTGACTCCTATCATCAGTTATTTGGTTTTGAGGTTTGATTTTCATGATTTTGAGTGGGCATGACGCTACACATTTGCCGCATTTGATACAATCGGCGTGAAGATAGCCAGTCTCTGAGCCGCGACTATCGTAAGGTGTAATCTGCATGGGACATACCCTTGCGCAACTTTTGCATTTCATTTGGCAAGAGATGTCAACGTAGACGCTGGTGAACGCCTTAGGATACGGAGCTTTCTTTGGAGCAACCCATGATGAAAGTGTTCCCATAGGGCAGAATGAGCACCACGTCCGTGGTGCGTAGATGAACGAGAGGGTCACTCCTACCACTGTGGTTATCGCTATGATATTCCAAAACACACGCCCTATGGCATTCCAATCACCCCATGCGAAATACATCTGCACACCGAACACGGTAAATATGAAGAGAACCATAAACAGACGGAAGCCGAATGTGCGGACAAAGGGTGGAATAGGGCGATGAGGCGAGTATTTCGCCAATAGACGGTCGTACATATTACCTCTAGGACAAGCGTTGCCACACCACCATCGGCCACGGCTCACGGAAAATGCCACAGGAGCTATCATGCATACCAACGCCAACAATCCTATTGCCGGATAGAAATAACCTATCGCGAGATAAGCCAACAGTATCCAGTAAAGCGACCAGCCTTTGGTCGGTAAATATCTGTGAAATCTTTTCTGTGCCATAATCATTTTTTAATATGGCACAAAATTAATGTCTTTATGATAGAGCAACAACAGATTTTAGCTATCTTTGCATTGAATTTATCTATCATGACTCTTCAACAGCTGAAATACATAATAGCGATAGACCGATACCGCAATTTCGCAAAAGCCGCTGCGGAACTTGATGTAACGCAGCCTACACTCAGCGCGCTTCTCCTAAAGCTGGAGAATGAACTCGAAGTACGCCTTTTTGAGCGTAGCAACAAGAGTGTGCGCCCAACGGCCATCGGAGAAACAGTGATAAGGCAGGCTGAGAAAATTTTAAGTCAGGCCGAGTTGATTTCAGAGACAATCTCGGAGCAGAAAGGCGAAGTATCCGGTTCGCTTTCAATCGGTATCGGGGCCAGCATCGCACCTTATCTCATGCCGTGGTTCATCAAAAAATACACAGACCGTTATCTAAATGTAAGGCTGACTGTCAACGAGATTAGGGGTGATATGACCATCGACTCTCTCCGCTTGGGAAAGATTGATATCGGAATCGCAATCAGTGGCAATACCTCTCAGGAAACTATTGAAATTCCTTTCTATTGCGAGCCGTTCCACGTCTATGTGGCTAATGATTGTCTGTTGAAAATGCCTAAATTCAATCCGGCAGATCTGCTGCATGAAAAGATGTGGATAATGAAGGAGTCACAATGTATGCGCGAGAGCGCATTCAGTTTTTGCAAAACAAGGAGTATCGGTCGTCATATCTATGAGGCTGGAAGCATCGAGACACTGATACGCATTGTCGATATAAACGGAGGCTTCACAATCATACCGGAAATGCACCTTCCATTTCTGACAGACGCACAGCGGGAAAATGTACGACCGATAGAGGGTGAATATGTCTCGCGACGGTGTGTCTCAATCTATATCCGCAAGGATTTTATAAGATACCGCATGTTGAAAAGTTTGATTGAAATCATGTTGTCAATTATTCCTAACAAAATGATTGACAGCAATCTGCATAACAAGATCGCATTAATATCAAAGAATTGCCATACATTATATTGAATTACAACAGGTGCGAGATCGACTAAGAGGTTGTTTAAAACGGCAGTGATGTCGCCCAAAACTTTATAGGTTTATAATTACGCTGATGCAGGAAACTTCCAACATTAAGAGGGTGTTTATTAATCGAATTTGTCATTCCGGTTTGATTTTCATACATTTGTAGAAACTTAACATACAATCGTCACATACGTGACTTCACCAATCCTATCACTCTTATGCCACGCATTCTGATCATCACCTTCTGCATGCTCTGTGCCATGCAATGGTCTCTTACCTCTGCCAATGACTGGGAAAATCCACAGATCTTTGCCTCAGGCCGCGAGCCGGCCCGTGCGACCGCCTTCCCCTATGCCTCTCCGGCTAAGGCTCTGGGCGGCAACTATGAATCATCACCTTTTTTCATGAGCCTCAACGGGAAATGGGCTTTCAGATTCTCTCCGACTCCTGACAAGCGGCCTGTCGGATTCCATGACCCCGGATTCAGCACTGCCGGATGGGACAGCATTCCGGTGCCCTCAAACTGGGAGACCGAAGGTTACGGTACACCTATATATACCAACGTCACATATCCGTTTCCGAAAAACCCGCCGTTCATCGACCACTCCGACAACCCTGTTGGGTGCTACCGCCGTTCGTTCGAACTGCCCTCCGGCTGGGACGGTCGCCAGGTGTTTCTCCACTTCGGCGGCTCTACGGCCGGAATGTATGTGTGGATCAACGGCCACAAGGCGGGCTATGTGCAGAGCACCAAAAATCCGGCAGAGTTCAACATCACCGAATATATCACACCAGGACGAAACGAGCTTGCCTGCGAAGTCTATCGCTGGACCGACGGATCATATCTCGAAGACCAGGACTTCTGGCGCCTGTCTGGCATAGACCGCGATGTCTGCCTATATTCTACAGACAGCCGGCGCATTTTCGACTTTTTTGCCAACGCCGACCTCGACCGCAGCTACACCAACGGAGAATTGAAACTTGAGACTGTGTTGAAAAACTATGCTCAGACACCTGCCGCTACCAGCCTTGAAGTCTCGCTTTATGACGCCGCCGGCAAACGGGTCTACAAAAACACCCGGCGGCTGAATCTCGGAGCATCAGCCACCACCACCGAAGCGCTGACCGCAAAAATAGGCAAAGTCAGAACTTGGAGTTGCGAGGACCCATATCTCTATACACTTGTGCTCACACTTTCTGACAGCTCAGGCCGTGTCATCGAGTCAACATCGGCAAAGACCGGATTCCGCAAAATCGAGATCAAAGACAGCCGCCTGACGGTCAACGGCAAGCCGCTTGAAGTCCACGGAGTCAATCTCCATGAGCATCACCAGACCCAAGGCCATGTGGTTGACCGCGAGACGATGATGGATGACATCCGCACGATGAAGCGCCATAATATCAACGCCGTGCGCACAAGCCACTATCCCCAGTCGCCGCTGTGGTATGATCTCTGCGACCGCTACGGCATCTATCTCGTGGATGAAGCCAACATCGAGGCCCATGCAATGGGCTCGGTTCCCTGGGACCGGATCGACGACTGTCATCCGGCTAAACGTCCGGAATGGCAGGCTGCGATTCTCGACCGTGAGATCTCCCTTGTGGAGCGCGACAAAAACCATCCGAGCGTTATCATCTGGTCGCTCGGCAACGAATGCGGCAACGGCGAGAATTTCCATGCAGCATATGACTGGATAAAGAAGCGCGACAGTTCGCGCCCCGTACAGTTCGAACAGGCGGGTGAAGACCGTAACACCGACATAGTCTGCCCCATGTATCCAGGCATCTACCAGATGAAAGAATATGCAGCCCGAAACAATCCCGGCAGACCGTTCATAATGTGTGAATACGCTCATGCAATGGGCAACAGCACCGGTAACTTCCAGGAATATTTCGACATAATCCGCTCGTCAGACCACATGCAGGGCGGTTTCATCTGGGACTGGGTGGATCAGGGCCTTCTCACCAAAGACGAGAACGGCGACAGCTACTGGGCCTATGGCGGCGATTTCGGTGCCTATACCCACACTCACGATGAAAATTTCTGCATCAACGGACTCGTACAGCCTGACCGCACGCCCCACCCCGGACTGACCGAAGTCAAAAAAGTCTACCAGGACATACGTTTCTCCTCCACCGACCCCGCATCAGGCAAAATCACGATCGAAAACCACTTTCACACACGCAATCTGCTTGACTATGATCTCCGCTGGGAACTGCTGATGAACGGCGTAGTGACAGACTCCGGCATGATCTCGGCCAATGTACCGGCCGGACAGTCAAAAACTTTCAGCCTGCCTATCAAAAAAATAGATTCTGACAACAGCAACGAATACTTCCTCTCCCTCTATGCCTACACCCGCAAAGGAGATGAAATCATACCGGCCGCACATGAAGTAGCCCGCGAACAGTTTGCACTGAACCCGTCCCATCCCCGTCAGCTGAAAATAACCGCTAACCTCACAGCCCCAAAGGCAGTCAATGACAAAGGCCGCTGGACAGTCAGCTGTGCAAACGGCGTGACAGTCCGCTTCGACTCCGTCAGCGGAATGCTGAGCGGCTACAGCGTCAATGGGCGCGAGCTTATAGCCGCCGGGCCTGAACCTTCGTTCTGGCGTGCCCCGACTGACAATGACTGGGGCAACAGCATGCCCCACAAAGCCAATGCCTGGCGCTATGCCGCGAAAAACCGCAGTCTAAAATCGTTTGAAATGACCTCAGAAGATGGCAATCCGACTGTCAGAGCAGTCTACCGCCTTCCTGATGTCCGCTCAGACTATCATGTCACCTATCGCATCGAGCCCGACGGTTGCATCAAAGTCACCTCGTCATGGCAAGCCGGTGACAATGAGGTCCCTGAGCTGATGCGCTTCGGCATGAGACTGGACCTCCATGCCGGGACGGACAATTTCAGATGGTATGGCCGCGGGCCCGGCGAAAACTACTCCGACCGCAACACAGCCTCATTCATCGGCATCTGGGAAGGAAAGGTCGCAGACCAGTTCTATCCCTACATCCGCCCGCAGGAAACCGGCAACAAATCTGATGTCCGCTGGGCCTCACTGACCGATACAGAAGGCTACGGAATCAGAATAGACGGCGATGAGCCGCTCAATGTCAGCGCTCTCGATGTGCTCCCCGAAGATCTTGATCCAGGAATGAAAAAGCACCAGATGCACAATTCAGACGTGCGCCACCACCGCGACCGCGTCTTCCTCTACATAGACCTCGCCCAACGCGGACTCGGCGGAGACAACAGCTGGGGAGCCGGACCGCACTCGCCTTACAGACTGAAAGACAAGTCATATAGCTACAGCTACACCATAGCCCCGCTGCAACCATAGCCAACTTCTGAAATAACAGACCGCAGACAATATCACCGTCTCAGTCCGCAAAAAAAACGGACCGGGACGGTGGTATTCAAATATTTTAACCTAAATATTTTCAAGTCACCTTGCAACAGCCCGGCTCAGAAGCCCGACAATCCACAGAAGGAAGATGGCTCCGACCACAGACGTTATCAGATTACCTATGATCCCTACGGCCGTGATGCCAAGCAGTCCGAAAAGCCAACCGCCAAGCACACCGCCGATTATGCCTACTATCAAATTCACAATAACACCAAAACCGCCACCTCTCATAAGCTTGCCGGCGACGAAACCGGACACAATTCCAATGATTATATACCACAAAAAGTTCATAGCTGAAATAGTTTTAACAGGTTTTCAATATTCTCTCCAACGGCTCACCCCCCTTTTTGGTTCAACCCACCACAGAGAGGCTGTTCATTTCCCGAAGCAGAAGCCTTATATATAATATATATTTATTAAATTTGTGGCCTCTATGAAAAACGCTTCATATACACGCGCACGATTATTGTTACAATCCGCCTGACATTGTAACATTTTTGTAATTTTTATTTTTAGCACATAAATCATTGAAAACTAACAAAATACGCCAATTTGTAACAACTTTGTCATCAAATTAACATATTTTTACATTAAATTTCTGAATATTCCGTCTCAAGGCAGTAATTTTGAACTGTCAAACAAAACAAGCACCGACAAACAATCGAAATTAACAACTCTCCATTACCTCAATAAAAACGCTTCAATTATGGGAACTCAGGAATTTCAGAACAAGCTTATGAGCCTTCAGAGCAACCTTCTCAACTTTGCGTACATGCTCACATCCAACCGTGACAACGCTTATGACCTGCTGCAGGACACCACCCTGAAGGCCCTCGACAACGAAAGCAAGTATGTTGACAACACCAACTTCAAAGGCTGGGTTTTCACCATCATGCGCAACATTTTTATCAACAACTATCGTCGCGTAGCACGCTCGGCAACTGTCATCGACCAGACTGAAGATCTCTATCACCTGAACCTTTCGCAGGATTCAGGCCTCGAAACCCCCGAAGGATCTTTCGGAGCAAACGAGATCACAGATGCGATCAACGCTTTCCCCGATGAATACCGCATCCCCTTCTCGATGCACGTAGCCGGCTACAAATACAACGAGATCGCTGAAAAGATGAATCTCCCCCTCGGCACTATCAAGAGCCGTATCTTCTTCGCTCGCAAGAAACTCCAGACTCAGTTTGCCGACTACCGCTAAGGCGCGCGACGACGACTGACCTGATGAATGCAGGGCTCAAAGTCCAGACGTCATCATAATAAAAAACTATTTTGTAGAGATTAAGTTTCATGTTTCAACTATAGCTGTTTCCAAACAAGGTTAAATAAAGGTAAATAAGATTGGTTTAAACACACACATACGGAAACAATTTTAAGGTATTGATTTGAACACACTAAAGTCCGGCGCGAAGCGATTTCGCAGCCGGACTTGTCATTTAGAGGCCGTTAAAGACCCCGTTTCTCTATATCTATTACTCTAATCCACTTTTCTATTCTGGGACACCGGTCATTCGGCTGTCAGCAGCAGGACTCTCGAGCCCCATTCGGTGCGTTTGTCCTTGTCGACATTATAGCCTACCGGCATTTCCAAGCCATTGTCCATCAGATAACGGCCGGAAAAGACCTTGCCTTCATATCGGAGCGGTTTATTGTCTATACGGTTTATCTCGCGCACCTTATAATTCCGGTCGGGATCCAGGCCGGCCATCTTCACGCGCGGAAGCTGCTGATTGCGGAATGCCTCGGTCTTCCACCAGAAATAGACCGCCTTGTCTTTTTCAGGAGTGGCATACAGAAGAGAGGCCACACCAAGGCCCTCGTAAGGCGACTGCAGGCGATAGATATCACCCTGCTGCACAACAGGACGTATCTCCTTGTACTCGGCTATCACCTTGCGACACTGCTCCCTTTCAGCCTCCGACATGTCGCGCGGCTGTATCTCCATGCCCAGGCGCCCGCTCATAGCCACGTCAATGCGGTATTTCAGCGGCATAGAGCGATAAGTCTGATGGTTAGGAGTGGCGCTGATATGCGAAGCCATAGCAACGGCAGGGAAAAAGTAGGAAGCACCCCACTGCATGTAGACTCTCTGGAGGGCATCGGTGTTGTCGCTAACCCAGAATTCGTCAAACCAGGGGAGCACACCGTAGTTTGCACGACCGCCACCGCTTGCACATGCCTGTATGGTCAGGTCGGGATACTTGGCGCGGATGCGGTCAAGCACTTTGGCAAGACCTTTGTGATAGTCTATGTAGAGATGGCTCTGATTATCGGCTGAAAGATATTGCGAACCGTGGCTGCGGACCGACATGTTGGCGTCCCATTTGATATAGTCGATTTCAGGATATTTCGTCATCAGAGTGTCGACTACCTCAAACACCAGATCCTGAACCTTAGGGTTTGAGAGGTCAAGCACAAGCTGGGTGCCACCGCGTCCATAGACGTGATCGCGGTGGCCGGGCTTGATCACGTATTCAGGATGCTTCTCATAAAGTTCGCTTTTGGAGTTAGTCATCTCAGGCTCTATCCATATGCCGAACTTTATGCCCTTGCTTTTGGCCGCATCAATCAACCCCTGTATTCCGTGGGGCAGCTTGCGGGTGTCAACAATCCAGTCGCCGAGGCCCTGCGTGGCGTTGTCGCGCGGATGCTTCACGCCAAACCAGCCGTCGTCCATGACGAAGAGTTCGCCGCCCATCGAAGCTATATCAGCCATCATATTTTCCATCCCGGTTTCTTCGACATCGAAATAGACACCTTCCCAGCTGTTTAGCAAGATCTTGCGGAGTTCATTGCCGTGGGCAATCCTGTGGTTACGGCCCCAGCGGTGGAAATGGCGGCTCACTCCGCTCATGCCCTCGTTGCTGTAAGTAAAGGCCAGCGGCGGGGTTACGAACACCTCGTCTTTCTTCAGATGATACTCCGAATTGTCCTCATTAATGCCGGCGAAAAAACGATGATAATCAGTCTCGTCAGTGTCAATTACCAGCTTGTAGTTTCCGCTGTAGCAAAGGGCGGCCCCGATGACGCGGCCGTCATTCTCACGCGGCTTTCCGTCAAGCGAAAGCATCAGCTCGCCGTGGGCAGTATGGGAGTTGCGCACACCGTCGCGGTTTTTGATCACACGCATTCCGTGTGTCAGGCGCGAGCAGTCAACCCGGCTTTCATTGCCCCAGCTTCCGTAGAGCTGCGAGAGCCAGACATCGCCATAGCGCACAGGCAGACATCCTGAAGCGAAACGGTCGATGGTCACAATGCCTTTCTCCTGATGAGAAATTTCAGTCCATGTCTCGATGACATCTTCAGCCGGATATGTTCGATAGTTGACACTGACAGTGAAAGGATAATGGGAATCCCGAAGCTTCACGGTTGTGATTTCCGAGTCGCCGTCCCTGCGGGCCGACGTACTTTCCACTTTAAGATCAAGCGTCATGTTTCCATCGGCATGAACCGCACTCAGAGCCGCTTCACGTGTAGTGTCAAGCCCATAGGCGGGATATGCGTCGGCCACGGGGCTTCCGGCCGCCCTGAGATTGTCAGCGTCAGAGTCGGAGATACGGCCGCCGTAATAGAGAAATTTCAGATTTTTCCCTTTTTCGGCATCAAGCACCATTGAGGTCGACGGAGTGTCAAGTTTCAGCACTTTGGCATATGCGCTCCACGGAAGTCCTGCAAGCAGGACAGCAGCGAGTGAGACGCGCCCTATCATTCTGTGTTTCATATGGCAGATGTTAAGAGATTGTTTAATTACAAGTGTTACTTAGAGACTATTTCTGGATTCGAGCAGAAGTTCGCCGAATTCGAGAATGCTTTTTGCCGTAATGTCGGGCATAGGATCGGATGCAAGCGCAGTTTCAAGTGTTGTCTCGCCTGAAAGCACCAGCACTCCGAGCGCTCCGGCGTTACGGGCCATAGCCACATCTGTGTAGATGCGGTCGCCACACATGGCAATCTCGTCGGCGGCAAGGCCGTAACGGTGACGTATGCCTGAAAGCATGTCGGGGTTGGGCTTCCCGATCACAATATCCGGCAGCCTCCCGGTGGCATATTCGATCGCGCTGCAAAGCGAGCCGCAGTCCACGAGCACAGTAGGCTGGTCAGTCGGACAGACTCTGTCAGGATTCGTGGCTATATATGGGACTCCCTTCGAAGCTAACCATGCGGCATGACAGAGGCGCGGATATTCCAGAGTGGTGTCAAATGCCACCACCAGGGCATCAGGCAGCACGCCGGTCTCCACAGGGGCGATCTCAAAGCCTGCGGCCTCAAACTCGGCAAGCATGCTGGGGGTGCCGAGAGCGAAAATTTTTCTGACGCCGGACATATTGGCTTTGAGATAGTCAATGGCAGCGACTGCTGTAGTGTACATTTTATCCGGTCCGGTCTTGATTCCGAGCCGTTCGAGTTTGACAAGATAGTCAGCGATGCTGCGGGTCGGATTGTTGGTCAGAAACGAATACCCTATGCCGTTGGCTTCGAGCATTTCAAGAAACGGAAGTGTGAACGGAAATAGCGTGGCGCCCATATAGATGGTACCGTCCATATCAAGGGCCACATGGCGCACCTTGCGACATGCCTCCATAAGGCGTTCGCGGTCAAGAGGTGAGATCCAGTTGGCGCATCCGGCGGTCAGACTGTCATTTGCTTTCATGGCTTTCTCCTTCGTGAAGACCGTCAATAGCCTCCTGTTCTTCATAAAATTTGTTGCTGCGCGCATAGCCATCGCGGGGAGCCATCCACATTGAGATGAATGTCAGCGCTCCGAGAATGCCTACGGCGATAATTATATAGAACACCATGTTCCATCCCCAGCGGTCGGCCACGATGCCGATACCGATTGCAGAGACGAAAGATCCGAAATAACCGAATATTCCGGCCAGGCCGTTGGCTGTAGCCGAAGCCTCTTTAGTAGCATGGTTGGCAGAGGCTATGCCTATCAGAGCCTGGGGGCCATAGATAAAGAATCCGGCCATAGCAAGGAATAGCGTGGAGACTATTATCGGCAGTCCGGGGAACATAATGAAGATCCCCATGAAGACAACAGCTAAAGCCATGCACACAAAACACATCCGGTGGGCCTTGCCATGAAAAATATGGTCTGTGGCCCATCCGGCGAAAATGGTGCCTATTATAGCGAAGATTTCAAAAGCGCCCACTGACCAGGCTGCATCCTCGATTGACATGTTGCGCGCTTCGGTCAGGAATTTAGGGCCCCAGTCGAGAATGCCCATACGCATCACATAGACAAAGATGTTGGCTATGCAGAGAGTCCATATCCACCGGTTGGTCCACACCATAGCTTTGAGGAATTTACCGCGCGAGGGAGTCTTGCCGCCCTTGGCATCTGACTTTCCGGTATGGGTGCCGGGCAATTCAGGGAGGCCTACAGAGCGAGGATCGTCACGAAGGCCGACATAGAGCCACAAAGCTCCGCAGACAGCCAGACAGGCCGGAAGCCAGAAACACCATTTCCAGGCATCCCAGTGGGAAGCATAGCTGAGAATGGTCTTCATATGCTCGCTGTCAGAAGGATCGAGATTGAGGTTTGCCGCAATGGTCTGTATGATCTCAGGATTTCCGCTAAGGTCACGCCCCATAGTGCCCATGATATAGCCGCAGACCACCACTGCCGCGGCAGCGCCGATAGAGTGAGAGGTGTTCCAGATAGACATCTTTGTGGCCAGTTGCGAGGGGTGGATCCATGACGGGAGCAGACGTGCGCACGGCGGATAGCCCACTCCCTGGAAATACTGGTTGAGGACTATGGTCACTGCCATCAGCATGATCAGCATGTTGATGAAATCAGGTTCGCTGTCCACGCCTGTGATCCAAGAGCTGATGTTGACGCCG
Organism: Duncaniella sp. C9; assembly: GCF_004803935.1. GTDB lineage: Bacteria > Bacteroidota > Bacteroidia > Bacteroidales > Muribaculaceae > Duncaniella > Duncaniella muris. The sequence goes on along the minus strand of NZ_CP039547.1, from coordinate 1,344,299 downwards.
AAGCCGAACATGAAGTTGGAGGCGGCACAAAGCAGCAGGCCGACGGCCATGATGACGCGGGCGCTGAAACGGTCGACAATGAAGCCGTTGACAAAACGCGAAAGGCCGTAGATCAGCGATCCGACACCGATCACAATTCCGAAACTTGTGTTTGAGATGCCGTATTGCGCCGTTAGGCCGGGCATGGCGATCGAGAAATTCTTTCTGACAAAATAATAGATCGCATAGCCGATCATGGAGACAACTATGGTGCGCATCTGCCATGACTTGAACTGCTTGACCACTTCCGGTTTCCATCCGGCATAAATGTTTTCAGTCGACATATCTGATTTGGTATTAAGAGGCTATATTTTCATTTCACACCGTTGGCTTTCATCGTCGCTTCCACGTCAAGGGCTTCGGCGAGGATAGTCACCGGATTTTCCACCTTAACCCCGGTGCTCATCTCGATCTGCATCTTGCAGGTCTCGCAATCGGTGGCCACAAGGTCGACACCCGCTTCAATGATGCGGTCAAAGAGCTCTCGCCCTATGGCCTGTGAATAGGCGTAGTTCTCTTTTTTGAATCCATAGGTTCCGGCTATTCCGCAACACGACGATTCAAGCGGCACAAGAGTGAGGCCTGGAATGCTCCTGAGCAGCGACACGGAATGAATAGCCCATCCGAGTTTCTGCATATGACAGGGGGTGTGATAGGTGATGCGCCGGCGATAGTCTTTCCGGAACACAAGTTTCACCCGTCCTTCATCCACAAGACGGTTCAGGAAGGCGGTGGCAAGCAGGATGCTGTCACGCACGTCGGCATTGTCCACATCGAGCAGATGAGGATACTCGTCACGAATGGTGAATACACAGGTCGAACTGGTTGCTATGACCGGCTGGCCCTGGCTGACGGCCTTCCGGATCGACCCGATGTTCAGACGGGCATCGCGCCTGGCTTCGTCAACCATCTTGTTGGCGATCTTGGCCACTCCGCAGCAGCGCTCCTTCTCCAGCAGGCTGACTCCGTAGCCGATGGCATTCATCAGCTTGACAAAGTCGCGGCCGAGCGCCGGATTGTTGTAGTTGACGAAACAGCCGTGGAAATATGACAGCCGGCGTGGAAAACTCGACTGGTCAGGAGCCTTGCGGCGCATCCACGACTCGAATGTCTCTGAAGAGTAGGTAGGAAAATTTCTGTGGTGGTCGATGCCGAGCGTAAAGTCCATGACGCTTTTGGTCAGCGGCATCCTGAGAGCCGTATTGACAATGAATGACATCGAGGTCGCCATCTTGCCCATGAAATCGGTGCTCGCAAGCATGCGGTCACGCAGTGAAACCTGACGCTTGTCATATCTGATGCGCGCGGTCTGGATGATGTCACCGATCTTTACGTTTGACGGACAGGCCACCTCACAGCGCTTGCAGTTGAGACAATATTTCAACGCAGCATCATAAAACTCTGGATTTTTCAGTCTGTAACGTTCTCCGTCAGGCCCGGCCTGCTTCGGCCCCGGATAGTCGGGATTTACGGCGAGCACCGGGCAGTAGACAGTGCAGATCGTACACTTTATGCACTGTTCGAGATTGTTCGGACTGATATTTTTTATCTGGTATTCCATCGTGAAAATTGGTTTTACTGTTAGGCTTGGGCTTCTGAATTGTCTGCCCGGCCGGCTGCAATTATGTTTCGTGCCACCTGAAGAGCCGAAAGTATGGCCACCCCACCACCCGATCCTTCGCGTATGGGGTTCGATCCGCCGAGAATGGCACCCACTGCATAGACATTTCCGGCGGGAACACCATTGAACATCACATGGAAGTCACGGTCTGTAGTCACCCCGAACTGCATGTAGGGCTGATTGTCGAAAATGCTTTTTCCGCACCAGAGACTGCGGTCTGACGGAGCCTCGACATCAGCTCCGAGCACCGGTTCATAGATGCGGTCAGGCTCAGCGACAAGCCCCTGGCTGAAAAAGCTCCCGGTAGCGAGAATGAAATTGTCGGCCTGCAGGCTCATGCCGCTGAGGTTAGCGGTTTCTATCTCTTTAAGGGCAGGGCCTTCCATGTAACCGCGGGTCACGTTGTCGCCAAGGAAATAAGTGCCTCCGAGCTGTTCGAAATAACGGCGGAGACGTATCTGCGAGCGCATCCCGCAGACCGACATAGGCAACACCGGCACACACAGCAACTTGGGTATCACCATAGAGCGCAACTCTCTGACCGGCTGCTCGGAATCAATCCCGACCACTGCAGGCATGAATACCACATCGGAGTTTCCGGCCGCACGGTTGATCTCGGAGGCAAGCATCTCAAGCGCCGGGCCTTTCAGCACTTTGGCTATAGCCGCAGCGCGCATTTCGGAGGAGTTTCTGCGCAGGCGCTCTATGGCCGGAAGCGTTATTTCGGCATAATCGCAGGGCAGATTGTGTTTCTTCAGTCCGTCGGCAAGAAAGCCGGGTAGAAAATCAAGAAAGCCTTTGAAATTTATGATCGTTGCCTTGCGCCATCCGGTTTCCGACGGATTCTCGCATGTGGCGTAGTCATCCATCGTAAGCCAGGAAGGCTCACACAGTCCAAGCGGCGTAAGGCGGAAATGATTTTTTGAAGAGTCGCCGATGAATGTCAGCCCGGCATCCGCAAAGATCTGTTTGGCATCATCGGCAAGAGCCGGGATCGACTCCGCTCCAATCTTGGAATAAGGATGTCCGGCGGGCAGAGTTCCTATAGCCTCAAGCGGATGAAGCAGCTCCTTGCCATCGGCATGTCCAAGCAGCCCGAAAGAGCCGGAATAGAAGTGCAGAGCACTCTGCCCGGAAGATATGATTGCGACTTTGCTGCCTGACCGTGCGAGTTTCACTCCGGCCATGAGGCCGCTGAGACCTCCTCCTATTATAATGGTATCGTATTTCATCGGAATTATTTTTTATCGGTCGGCATTTTCGTTTGTCACACACTCGCAGGCTTCTTCTTGAGGCTGAAGTCCGCAGACCCCTCTGTATAGCCAGGCCATGAACTGGGCCTCGACAAGAGTCTGCCCCCATGCCACCGGCATCATTCCTTTCCAGCGCTCGTTGATGAAACTTGCGAGGTCTTCGAGCGCCGCCGGCGGATTTCCGGTCTCGTCTCTCAGTATGGCAGCCGCTCGGCAGGCACACAATCCGCCCTGGCAGGTGCCCATGCCCATACGGGTGCGGCGGCGGAGATTGATCAGGCTGTCGGCATGGAGTTTCTTAATGGCATATTTGATCTCCCCTACTGACACCTGCTCGCATTCGCAGACAAGAACATCATCCTCATCGGCATTATAGCTGATTTCTGCGCTCATGGTGCCGTGGCGCCCCTGGGCGGCTTTCTGGTCTGTGCTCAGTTCGATTATATGTGATTTGCGCTTTCGGACTCCGGACTCCGGCTCCGGAGTTTCCGATCCCGGAAGTGGGATCTCGGCCGTGCGACACAAGCGACCTTCTATTCCAAGTTTGCGGCAGGCCATGTCGGAGGCCCATTCCGCCATCAGGCGGTAGGTCATGAGCTTGCCTCCAGAAATAGTGATCATGCCTTCGACTCCGTCGCGCACGGCATGGTCCATGCAGACTATGCCACGGCTGATGCTGCGGCCCGACGGATCATCGTCAGACGCTATCAGAGGTCTCACTCCGGCATAGGCGCGGAGAATTCGCGTATAGGCCAGACAGGGGGCAATCTTTATGCCCTCGCGCAGAAGCACATCTACCTCTTCACCGGTGACATCCATTCTGTCCACCTGATCAATCGGAATCCGGCTCGAAGTCGTGCCGATGAGCGAAATGGTGTCACCCGGCACGAGGATATCCGCATCAGCAGGCTTGCGGCAACGGTTGATGACCACGTTGTTGACTCTGTGGCCGAATATCAGCAGGGCGCCTTTGGCCGGAAACATGTTCACCTTTATGCCGGCCATCGAGCATATACGCTGCCCCCATATGCCTCCGGCGTTGATCACAAGCGAGGAGCGGACCTTGAATTTCTGACCGGTGCGCTGTTCGCGCAGCTCCACTCCGCTGACATGCCCCGACTCCATCAGCAGATCCGTGACCTCATGATATGTCAGAATATCCGCTCCGTGATTACGCGCGTCCATGACATTGGCCGTAGTAAGCCGGAATGGGTCGATGGCACCGTCAGGCACTCTGACCGCACCTATTATATCTTTGTTGACCGCAGGCTCCATTGCTATGGCTATGGCCGGATCTATGACCTCGGCGTTGATGCCGGCCTGCAGGCATGATTCCACAAATTTCTTCTGATAGCCCAGATCATCCTCCGGGAGCGTGACAAACAGGCCTCCGGTTTCTTCCACACAGTGACGCGCTATACGCCGCAGAATCATATTCTCCTTTATGCACTCGCTGGCCGATTCCTGATCGGTGACGGCATAACGGGCTCCGCTGTGAAGCAGCCCGTGGTTGCGGCCGGTAGCGCCGGCTGTAAAGTCAAAGCGTTCTACCAGCAATACAGAAAGACCGCGCATAGCACAGTCGCGGGCTGTTCCGGCACCGGTAGCGCCGGCTCCGATCACTATTATGTCATAGTGCTCTTTGCAATGGTTCATGTTCATATGGGGTTTAACCGGATTAGTTTTAAAGGAGAAGAATTCAATCTACGCCAGATTTCGAATTGCTTTCGAAACATAATATTTTTGATTTCGCAACAAAAGTAAGAATCTTTTATTAAAAAACAAAATATTTTTGCAATGACAAATGTTAAAATAGAGCTGTTTTTTAACAGACCTCCGGATAGAGGTCCGTATTCATGAAAGTTTTTTAACTTATTATATGTGAATTTTCAAATATAATTAATACATTTGTCTCTGACACAACACATATCTCTTTATACCTTAATATATATGACAAAAGAAGAACGCCATAACCTGATCCTTGAGACTCTCATCCGCCATGAATCCATACCGGTTTCGAGCCTGTCGTTACTCTTGGACGTATCAGCGGTTACGATCCGAAAAGATCTCACCGAACTCGAAAGTGCGAACAAGCTCTATAGAAGTCACGGCAAAGCCGTACTGATCAACCCGTATATCAACAACCGCTCCATTCTGGAGAAAGAAAAACTTGCCCGCAAAGAGAAAGAACTGATTGGCCGCGAAGCCGCATCGATGATCACTCAGGACGATTCGATCATAATAGCCTCAGGCTCCACAGTACTGGCCTTTGCCCGCTGCATCAAGCCGATACATCGGCTGACCGTGATAAGTGCATCTCTGAAAGTGTCGGAGTATCTCGGCACCAACGAAAACATAGAAGTGATCCAGCTCGGAGGCACCCTGCGCCACAGCAGTCTCTCAGTGGTAGGGAAACATGCCGAAGCCCCGCTGAGCGAATTCTGCTGCAGTAAACTGTTCATTGGAGTAGACGGCATAGACCTCGACTTCGGCCTGACCACCACTGATATACGCGAAGCAGACCTGAACAAGGTGATGATGCGCACGGCACAGAAGACCATCGTTCTGGCCGACTCGTCGAAATTCCGCCGCCGCGGCTTCAGCAAGATAGCCAATATCACTGATATAGATACCATTATCACCGACTCGAACATACCTCCCACAATCAGTCAGGCCATTGAGGATCTCGGTATCGAATTGAAAATCATCGACATCAAAAACACCGCGCCGGGCATAGATTCTCAGATCTGACTCTGAAGCAGCCCGCCGGACCATCAGCTCATTCTCCACACTCTCCCTTCTTCATACCCCGGACCTGACACATCAGCGCCATAGCAACACACGTCGCTTTCGCAACGAAAGGCAACATTCCATCCCGAAACACAGCCCGAAAACAACAACTTACACACCCTTACAGAAGTTTTTCTGCAACCCATTACGCAATTTAGCCAAATTTAGATAAAAAAGTGCAAAAAAAATTTTGCAGATTAACATATATATTATACTTTTGTTGCGAGTTGAAACCTAAAATCTTTCGTTTCAACCAAAATTCAAAACCAAACCAGTGAACTGTTCCTCAGGCAAAATAACTAAAAAGCCTCTTCCAGCACTCTCCAGCCGACAGCAAAAACGAACTTGAATCTAACCCTAAAATCTACTTCCGACAAGCAGGACAAACTAAACCGGCCTTTTTGCGCCGGATTTTCCGGCCACAACAAAATCTGCGGATTGTCAGCATAGAGAAAATGCCCGACCATAAAATACAAAAAACAAAATAACCCAAATCAACCTTATGAAAAAACCATTCCTTGAAACGCTCACGGCGATAGCACTATGCTTTGTCGGATTTTCGTCGTGTGGTGTTGATGACACCGCGGAAGACGCAGTGCCCCGTCTGAAGGTCGATCAGAACCGAGTGGAGCTGATCAGAACCGGCACCCTCTCATCCGGAGCGACTGCAACTCTCACAATCACCGCCAACAAAGGCTACAATGTCACCAGCGACGCCGAATGGCTTTCGGTCGACAAACCTACAGGCCGTGGCGCCGTCAATGTCAGCATTCTCGCCGAAAAGAATGAAAGCGGAGCCGTGCGCAAAGGTCTGCTAACCATCACCTCCGGATCAAACCTGAGCGAGACAATCACCGTGGTTCAAAACCTCGAAGAAGACCGTGACGACCACATGCCGGTGGGCCACATATATTTTAATGACGATTTTGCCTGGTGTGTGGGCGGCACCGATGATGTCGGCAGCCAGACCATCGGCGATGCCCGCAATATCTACACCTGGAATTATGAGGCCAACGGTTTCACAAGCTCTCTCCCCACATTCCAGTCTCTCTATGAAGACCTCAACTCAAACGCCAAGACGGTCTATACGATGAACGGCTACATCAAATTTGACAAGACCAACACTATCACGGCAATAGCAATCCGCAACCTCGGCATCGCCGCTGAAAAATCGACAAACGTCAAAGTCAGCTTCCGTTGCGCCCGCTACAACACCGACAAAACCACAGTCGTGGTAGCCATCGAAGGCGAAGGCTCGATCGACGGAGGCTCGCAGGCCGGCACCCGGATTGTCAGCACCCCGGTAGCAATGTCAGCCGACAAACTCACCTGGTCAGATGTCAGCGTCAACATCCGGGGCATATCTTCAAAGACCAAAATCATCATCGGCGAACAGACCTATGTCAAGGACGGCATCAACAACAGCGGCACATTCCGCTGGTATATGGACGACCTCAAGGTTGAACGTATCGAACGATAACATCCTTTTAATTAACCGAATAATCAACAGATATGAAACTGCATAAAAATTTAATCTTCGCATCGGCACTCGCCCTCGCGTCAGGTCTGGGACTCGCGCTCACGGGCTGCAACGATGATGACGAGAAGATACCGGCCTATTTCAAAGCCGACAACCGCGAATTCACTCTTGAATACGACGGCCTGACCGACAAAGGCGAAGAACCCTCGCTGACACTTAACACAAGCGGCAGCTGGAAAGTGAGCCAGAAAGACGAGTGGATACACCTTTCAAGAGAATCAGGCACACGCGGAAGCCACAAGATCTTCGTGACTGCCGATGAGAATACCGGAGATCCACGCACCGGATTCGTTGAAATCAAACTCTCCGGAAGCAACAAGACCGAGCTTCTGGCCGTAAGCCAGAACAAGAAGGTAGGCACACTCGCCGTATCGCCCGCACTAATCAGCGTGACAACCCTCGGAAATGCCGCCGAAGGCGAGACTCTTGCCTTCACCATTGACACCAATTCAAACTGGACCGTCTCACTGCCTGCCGGCTGCGACTGGATAACTCCGTCAAAGACCTCAGGCCAGGCCGGTAAGGAAAAAATCTCATTCACCGCAGCGCTCAATCAGACCGGAGCCGAACGCGAAGCCCGGATCACCGTCACTGCAGGTGCTCTTTCCCGCTACACCACAGTGCGCCAGGACGGCACAGTCTTCTCCGTCAGCGAAAACGGCAAACCCATAAGCAAACTGACTTTCGCCGCCTCTGACGCCGCCGGCCTCAGCACCGAGCTGACCGTAGGCTGCATTGAATCATGGACACTCACCGCCAAACCCCAGTGGCTGACCGTAACCCCGTCAAGCGGCGATGCGGGAGAAACCAAAGTCACTCTGACAGCAGAAGTCAACACCGAGGCCGCCCGTGAAGACTACATCACAATCACCACCGCCCACGGTCTTGTGCTCACCGCCCCTGTGCTCCAGCTCTCAGACCGCCCCGAACCCGACTCAAAGGCAGTAGGTTTCGTCTACTACAACGATGATTTCTCCTGGGTCAAAGGCGGAGCCGACCAGGTAAGCAACATCAACGGCGGAGCGCCCAACGATGCCCGCAATATCTATACCTGGGACTTCAAGACCAACGGTTTTGACGATGTTCTCGCACTCTTCAACCGGAAATACACCGACTACAATGCCTCGGCCAAGGTCATCTATGCAATGGACGGCTATCTGAAATTCAACAAAGGCGGCGCGCAGACAGCAATCGCCATCAAAGAAGCCCTTCCCATTGAAGGCGGCCGTTATGCCAACGTCGATGTCACTTTCCGCGCAGCCAAAAACGGCACCGACCCGATGACCGTCTCAGTTGTGATCGAAGGCGAGGGCGAAATCGTCGACGGCGTGAGCGCCACACAGAGCAAGGAACTCGAACCTTTCAACAACTCCGACAAAACCATCCCCTGGACATGGACCGACATGAAAGTGACCGTCAAAGGGGCCACAGCCAATACCAGGATCATCATCGGCGCGACTCCGTTCATCAACAACGGGTTCAAGTCAGTGGCAACTTATCCCGACAACGGAAAGACCTCTTACTACCGCTGGTTCATGGACGATCTTAAAGTAACCCGAATCGAGACCAAATAAAAACGACAGACAACAATGAAACACAGACATAACACAGCAAGAAATCTCAAGGGATTGTTTTGCACCTTGTTCCTCGGTCTGATTTCAGCGGCATTCATGACCGCGGCCGCGCAGGTGACCGGCACTGTGACCGACACCGACGGCGAACCTCTGACCGGAGCCACAATCATAGTCCAGGGCACCAAGCTCGCAGCGGCAGCCGACATCGACGGCAACTTCTCGCTCGACGCCAAGCCCGGCCAGGTAATGAAAGTGACCTATGTAGGCAAACTTCCGGCCGATGTCAAGGTTCAGTCCGGAAAGACACATTATAATATAGTACTCGACTCCGACGACAAGATGCTTGATGAGGTTGTCGTCGTAGGCTACGGCACAATGGAGAAAAAGCGCGTGACCTCGGCCATCACCTCGATCAGCGCCGACGACATGATGTCGGGTCTCGGCGGAGCTACCATCGCCACCGCACTCCAGGGCAAGATCTCAGGTCTGACCACCACAGGCAGCGCATCGCCCAACGCCTCTAACGGCTATCAGCTCCGCGGCGTGGCTTCAGTCAACGCCGGCCAGGGCCCGCTGGTAGTGATCGACGGTATCCCCGGCGGTGACCTCCGCGCCATAAATCAGGAAGACATCCAGTCAATCGACGTGCTCAAAGACGCATCAGCCGGAGCCATCTACGGCACACGCGCCGCAGCCGGTGTGATCCTCGTGACAACAAAGAAGGCCAAAGAAGGCAAGACCCAGGTCAACTACTCGTGTGAGCTCTCGATCGAAAGCGTGCGCAAGCACCTCGACCTCCTCTCCTCTCAGGAATACATCGAACGCGGCCTCGGCCAGGACTACGGCTATGACACCGACTGGTACAAGGAACTCACCCGCGACAATCCCCTCAGCCAGCGCCATGTGCTGACCATCTCCGGCGGCACCAAAGACCTCCAGCTCTACTCCTCGCTCATGTACTCCGACCAGCAAGGCATAGTGCGTGGCGACGGCCGCACCGACTATTCCGGCCGCATCAACGGCCGCTACCGCATGTGGGACGGCGTTGCCGAACTCAGCATGAAAGCCCAGTTCCGCCAGGCCGACCGCGATAAGCGAAACGGGTCCTACACATTCCAGAAAGCCATCGAACTTAACCCGACCATACCTCTGTGGGACCCCTCAAACCCCTCTGACTACAATGTTGACGGCGTAGGCATGGGCGGCAACTCCTGGAATCCCGTAGCAGACATCGAATATAAAGATTACTCGGCCAAAGACCAGTGGTTCCTCGGCGACGCAACCCTCAAGATCAACCTTATGAAAGGCCTATCCGTGCAGGGCACAATGGGCCTCGACATGCGCCAGCATCAGTATTACCTCTACTACAACCAGAAACACCGCGAAAGCGTCACTTCAAGCAAACGCGGCAAGGCTACCCATGAATTCAGCAAGTCACTCAACAAATCGTTTGAAGCCTATGCCAACTATATGCGCGAATTCGGCGAACACTTCGTCGACGCCGTGGCCGGCTACAGTTTCTATGAAAACGAAGGCACCGAAAGCTTCGAGATGACAAACGCCAACTTCACCGTTGACGGCATCGGCCCCTGGGACATGAGCGCAGGCACAGACCTCAGCGACGGCCAGGCATCAATGGCCTCCAACAAGAATCCTCGCCAGCGCCTGCTCTCGTTCTTCGGCCGAGCAAACTACTCTTACGCCGACAAATACATGGCAACCGTGAGCTACCGCCGCGAAGGCTCGTCAAAATTCGGCAAAAACAACCGATGGGGCAACTTCTGGTCTGTCTCCGGAGGATGGCGCATCTCACGCGAGAACTTCATGGAGGGAATCGACTGGATCAACGACCTGAAACTGCGTGTGGGCTACGGCGTCACCGGTAACAACGACTTCGGAAGCGGCTACACAGTGCGCACCTACAAGTCAAACGACATGTATCCCACAAACGGCATCTGGCAGCCCGGCTACGGCTCAACCAAAAACATCAACCCCGATCTGAAATGGGAAGAAAAGAAGGAGCTCAACATCGGTCTTGACTACTCGGTGCTCAACAACCGCATCTTCGGTAAATTCGACTGGTATCACCGCCGCGTGGACGACATGCTTTTCGAAGTAGCCGCCCCCGTCCCCCCGATGGTCTACACCACCGTGATGAAAAACATCGGCAGCCTCACCAACACAGGCTGGGAATTCGAAATCACCGGAGTGCCCTTCCAGGGCCGCGAGTTCACATGGACCTCTACCGCCCGCATCTCCCACAACACCACAAAGATCAAGAACCTCGGCGACAGCGACTCGTTTATGCTCCCCTCGGCCATGCCCGCGTCAATGGGCTATGAGCAGAAGCTCGTCAACGGCTCAAAAATCGGTCAGTTCTGGCTCTTCAAATATGCCGGTCTCGATGAAAACGGCAAGTGGCTCATCTATGACAAGGACAACAATGTGGTCCCTGCCAAAGACGGCTCTGTCAACAACCTCGTCGACGCCAACAAACACTGGGTGGGCAATGCGATCCCCAAGGCGATCATCTCATGGGAAAACAACTTCCGCTACCGAAACTTCGACCTCGGCATCAATCTGCGCTCATGGCTTGACTACGATGTGTTCAGCGAAATCATCCTCTACCACGGTCTCCAGACCAACTCTCAGGAAAACGTGCTGAAGATAGCCTACACCGACAATGCCGCCATCAACGACACCCGCATCACCTCTGACTACTTCCTGAGCGATGCCTCCTTCCTCAAGATCGACGCCGTGTCGCTGGGCTACACCCTCAACACCGGCAAGTGGAACAAATATCTGACCCGCGCCCGCTTCTACGTGACCGCCCGCGATCTCTACACCTGGACACGCTACAAAGGCTACAACCCCGAAGTGAGCATCAACGGCCTCTATCCCGGCGTGGAATATGTCCGCAACGCAACCAACATGTACCCGCAGACCACCCGCTGGACATTCGGTCTCCAGCTGACATTCTAAAAATTGGTAGATAAAAAACTGACGAACTATGAAATTTAACTTCAAACATATAGCTCTGGCACTGCTCGGAGGCGCCACTCTCTTCTCCTGCGACCTTGACGAGAAATTCTACTCCAGCGTGACCCCTGACACATTCATCACCTGTCCGGAGAACACCTACGCCATTCTCTGCCGCCCCTTCACCCACTGGAAATGGTATCTCGGCGCCGAACGCTGGTATCTCCAGGAACTGACCACCGACGAAATGGTCTGCCCGACACGCGGCAACGACTTCTATAACAACGGCGAGTACATCCGCCTGCAGGAACACACCTGGACCGGCGATGACCGCCATGTCAAAAACGTGTGGGACGGAACCATGAGCGCCATCGCCCGTACTCTCGAAGCCAAAGAAGACCTCTCTGGTGTCAACTACAACGCCATCGGCCTCTCTGACGAAATAAAGAAAGACCACATCAACCAGCTAAACGCCATCCTCGGATGGTACTACATGCGCGGTCTTGACTACTTCGGAGGTCTGCCGATTTTCCGCAGCAACAACGACGCTCCCTGCGCCCGCTCTACCGACAAGGAGACTTTTGAATTCTGCGAGGACCTTTTCAAGAACGCCATACCATCCATCCTCCCGAAATCGAGCCTCGGAGAAGCCCAGGACGGCTATATCAAGAAAGCCGCAGCGGCAATGATGCTCGCCGAACTATACTTCAACGCCGAAGCCTACGGAGGAGGTGACCGCTATGCCGATTGTGCCGCAATCTGCGAAGACCTGATCAGAGGCGAATACGGTCCCTACGCCATTGACAATACCTGGTACGGCCCCCACTGTTTCGACAACGACAAATCGACAGAAGCCGTCTGGTATGTGCCCTCACAGAACTCAAAGATGGAATTCAACTGGTATTACCGCTACTTCTACAACCACCAGGCCGACAAATACTTCAACTGCCCATTCCCGGCTTCGCGCTACAACGGATTCATCCTTTCTCCCTCACGCGAAAAAGAAGGCGGCCCGGTCATGGACTACAAGCTGGGCAAAAGCTACGAGAAATACAACGATGCCGACCTGCGCAAGAAACCCTACGTCTACCACGGCAACAAGGAGTATGAAGGCATGTTCTGCGTAGGGCTGCAGAAGAACCCCTACACCGGCGAAGTGGCCATAGGCCAGAAAGACATGGCCGGAAAGCCTGTGGTCCTTGTGGACTACGTCAATATCACCGGCAACAGCAGCACCATGATGGACGGCTCGGAGTCATCCGGAGTGCGTCTGGTCAAGATGCCTATCCCGAACATCGACGATAAGGATCTTCTCTGGAACCCCGACTATCCCTGTATGCGCTTCACCGAGGTCTACTACATGCTGGCCGAGTGCAAATGGCGTGCAGGCGACAAGAAGGGCGCCGCTCAGCTCATCAACAAGGTGCGCAAACGCAACTTCGCCAACGGCAACGATCCCGATCCCGTGACCGAAACCAACCTCGACGTCTACCGCATGGCCGATGAATGGCAGATTGAATTCCTCGGTGAAGGCCGCCGCCGCACCGACCTCATCCGCCTCGGACTCTACACCACCGAAAGCTGGTGGGCCCACAAGCCGACTGATGACACCAAGAAGCGTTTCCCGCTGCCCTCTGAGGCTATGGCCGGAAATCCCCTGCTAAAGCAGAACCCCGGTTATTGATCACACTGCAATTTCCTTCATTCTCCTCTCTCTTTCAGAAAAAACACCTGCTAATTTCCAATCTCTATGAAACTTTTCAGATATATGGCCTCGGCGATGGTGGCAGTCAGCCTCCTCGCATCATGCTCCGATGATGTTGTCGCCGAACGCCGCCCAGGAGCCGATTCGGATCCCCTTACCATCAAAGCTCAGTTCGGCAAAAACCTCGTGGGCCGTGTGACGGTTGACGGACAGCCCCGCCAGGGTGTGGTTGTCAGCGACGGCATCAATGTGATGACAACCGACGCCAACGGCGAATACCAGATGTACACCACCGGCCGCCAGCACGTGTTCATTTCCGTGCCTGCCGACTGCGAGCTCCCCACCCTGCTCGGCGACCCGAAGTTCTACAAGACCCTCGACTATTCCGACGCCGCGATCATCCAGCGCGATTTCCGTCTGGTGTCAATCCCAAAGAAAACAGAATGGACCCTCTTCACTATGGCCGACCCGCAGATCGGCAACGAAAAAGACATCACTGATTTCGTGGGAATGATTCCCAGAATGGCCGAATTCGCCTCCAGCCTGCCGTCAAACGTCTATGGCATCTCGCTCGGCGACATAGTCTGGAACAAGCCCGAATACTTCGACACCTATGCGAAAGAGATGCGCAACATCCCCGTGCCGGTTTTCTCTGTGATAGGTAACCATGATCACAACGAAGGAATCAAAAACGACACCGAAAGTGACAAGGATTTCCGCGATGCCCTTGGCCCGACATACTACTCCGTTAATATCGGAGACTGCCACCTCGTAGTGCTCGACGACGTTTTCTACCGTGGTGTCAACGGCCGTAACGACTACACGGGCACCATCACCGAGGCCCAGCTCGAATGGCTTGAAAAGGATCTCAGCTATGTTGATCCGGACAAAGCCGTCATCATCGGCCTCCACATACCCACCAAGCGCCGAAACAGCTCTACCCATGTCACCAACAACCAGGCTCTCTATGATCTGGTCAAGGACTTCAGGGAAGTGCAGATCCTCTCCGGCCACAGCCACAACCACTACACCACTACCATAGCCTCAAACATCACCGAGACGACTTTCGCAGCCGTGATGGGAGCCTACTGGTATCCGCTTTGCAACGATGGCTCGCCACGTGGCTACGGCGCTCTTGACTTCAAAGGCAATACCCTGGTCAACAAATACTTCATCGGCGACGGCTGTGACCGCGACTACCAGATGAAGCTTTACCGCCCGGAAGACGCCGTGTTATGGAATCCCTCTAAGAATGCAGGAGATCCCTATGACAAGATCCTTGCCAACATCTTCTGCTGGCATGAAGACTGGACTGTCGAAGTCAAGGAAGACGCAGGATCCTGGACAGTTCTGCCGGCGAGCGCCCGACTAATTCCCTCGCAGAACGGCGGAAAATGCTGGGACCCCGATGTGCGCAAATGTCTTGTTGACGGAGTCATCCCCGCAAACCACGGCGGATCAGCTCCTGAAAACAATAACGACCACATGTTCCTCTACACTCCGCAGCCAGGCTGGCAGAGCGTGAGCTTCCGCGCCACTGACAGCTTCGGCAACGTCTACACCGAGACCATAACCAACAACTAACCCTGACCTCAGCCAACAATGCGAAAAGCCATAAAAAAATTCCTTTCATTAGCCTTGATGATTTCATCAGGGCTAATGGCCTTTGCCGACACTGCCGCAAGCAATCCGCTTGTGTTCGGCAATAACCGCCTCTCGATCATCACCCCGACGCTCCTGCGCCTGGAATATGCCACCGACGCCCGCTTCATTGACGCTCCCACCCTCTTTGCCTATGACCGCAGCAGCATGCTCTCGCCTTCTGACATCTCTGTCCGCGAACTCGGCGACAACTGCTACGAGATCACCACTCCGGCTCTGAGAATCTGGTATAAGCATGACGGTTTCCCCTTCTCGACTTCGAATCTCCACGTGTTTTACACTCTTGACGGCAAAGAGAAGAAATTCACCAATCGCTTCCTCCCCAAAAACAATCTCGGAGGTCCGGTGGAGACTCTTGACCGTGTCACCAAGGAAATTCCGATGAATGACGGAATCCTGAGCAAGGACGGATGGTATATGATCGACGACGAACGCACCGACCTGCTCGTCAACGGATGGATCAGCCCGCGCGACACCGAATCGCACATCCAGGATCAGTATTGCTTCGTCTACGGCAACGATTACAAGGCCGCCCTCTCAAGCCTTGGCGCTATCAGCGGCAAGGTGCCGATGACCCGCAAATACATACACGGTGTCTGGTATTGCCGCTACTGGGACTATACCTCCGATGAATTCCTCGACATCATCCGCGGCTATGACAAAAATGACTTCCCGCTTGACAACATTGTGTTTGACATGGGATGGCACACCAACGACGCAACCGTCGGCACAGGCCACAACGGACATCTAAACTGGAACGGCTACACCTGGAACCGCGAACTCATTCCCGATCCGAAAGCTCTGATCGACTCCTGCCATGCCCGTGGCGTGACAGTCTCGCTCAACGACCATCCGCATGACGGCATGCGCCCCCACGAGGAACACTATCCGGCATTCATCAAGGCTCTCGGTGTCACTGACGGAACCGTGCCTCTGTTCAACACTGCCGACAGCAACTATATGGCCAAATTCTTTGACTATGCCCACCGCCCGAGCGAAGACATGGGCGTGGACTTCTGGTGGCTTGACTGGCAGCAGAACTATCTCTACCCGCATGTGCGCGGCCATCACTCCACAACCCTCGCCTGGATCAACGAACTTTACTACCGCGATTCGCAGCGCAACGGCAAACGTGGTGCCGGTTACAGCCGATGGGCCGGATGGGGCGACCACCGTCACCCCATCCAGTTCTCCGGCGATGCCCAGGCCAACTGGGAGCTTCTCGCCTTCGAGGTTAAACTCACTGCTTGCAGCGGTCAGGGCGGATGCTACTACTGGGCACATGACATAGGCGGTTTCCGCGGTGACCCGAACCCGGAACTGACTGTCAGATGGACTCAGTTCGGCGCTCTGTCGGCTGCCCTGCGTGTCCATTCCACCAAAGACAAGCGCCTCGACCGACGCCCCTGGATCAGTGGCGACCGCGAGACAAAAGCTATGAGAAAGATGTACCACATGCGTTCCGAAATGATGCCCTACATCTATTCGAGCGTCTGGCAGACCCACAACACTATGGTGCCGCTCAACCGCTCGATGTTCATCGACTATGGCGACCAGAAGGAATCGTTCAGCCAGCCCCAGCAGTTCACTTTCGGCGACATCCTGCTTGCTGCTCCTATCTCGACACCCGGCAGCGGTGCAGACAAGACTGCCGCGCAGAAAGTCTGGTTCCCCAAAGGCGAAGTCTGGTATGACTATTTCACCCACGAACGCAAAGACGGAGGCCAGACCGCACAGATCGAAAAGCCTCTTGAGGAATTCCCGCTCTATGTGAGAGGCGGATGGATACTCCCCATGCAGCCCTACACTCCGCGTCCGGCCACAGCCGCGCTCGAAACGCTCGTCATGCGCGTCTACCCCGCGGCCAAAGATGCCGACAACGTGTTCAGCCTCTATGAGGATGACGGCATATCGCTTGACTATCAGAAGGGCATCTATTCCACAACCGCGCTCCGCTACACCCAGAAAGGCAACCGCGCCTGCGTGACAGTGGCACCCGCCGAAGGTTCATATCCCGGCCAGACCATGCGCCGCTCCTACAGGCTGCAGCTTCCAGGACTGAAAGACGGTGCCAAGGTGACGGTCAACGGCAAAAAAGCCAAGGTTGAATATGACGAAGCCGCCGGATGCCCGGTGGTCAGAGTTGCCTCCACTCCTGTAAACAAACCCGTAACCATTGAGTATAATATATAATGTACAAAATGAAAATCTCACGTCTGCTTGCCGCCGCCGCTCTTCTTGTGGCGGCCGGCAGCATGGCGGCTGACACTCCGAAAGTAATCGCACACCGCGGCTACTGGAAAGCCGAAGGCTCGGCCCAGAATTCAATCCGCTCGATAGTCAAAGCCGACTCAATCAACTGCTATGCCTCGGAATTCGATGTATGGATGACGGCAGACAGCGTTCTTGTGGTCAACCATGATCCGGATATCAACGGAGTTCACATAGAATCATCGCCGGCTTCACGTGTGCTCGCCGAAAAACTCTCCAACGGAGAGCAAGTCCCGACTCTCGAAGCCTATCTCGCCACAGCATCACACCTGCCATCACGCATAGTCTGCGAGATGAAGCGCCACGACAGCCGCTCACACGAAAAAGCTGCCGTCAAAGCAATCCTGGCTCTGGTAAAAAAATACGGACTTCAGGACAAGGTCGACTACATAACCTTCTCAAGCGACGGCTTCAAAAATTTCATCAGATATGCACCGAAAGGCACAGGAGTCTACTATCTCGACGGTGACTATGTGCCCGCCCAGATCAAACAGATGGGCGGCACCGGCATCGACTATGCCATGAAAGTCATCAGAAAGCATCCGGAATGGATCAAGGAATGCCACGACCTCGGACTCCTTGTCAATGTCTGGACTGTAAACTCCGAAGCCGACATGAAATGGTGTATCGACCACAGTGTTGATTTCATTACCACCAATGAGCCCGAACGCCTGCAGTCGTTGCTGAAATCACGCGCGAAAAAACAAAAATGATGAAAATGCGCCTGCTCCCACGCCTGATCTCTTCCGCCGTCCTTCTGTGGCTTGCAGCGACAGCGGCGGCAAGTGACGGCAGGCCGGAAAAGCATGAGTTTGCCTATGCCGACACCGTGCGCACCTACAGCATTTATCTTCCTGAAGACCTGCGCCCGGATGCTCCGCTCGTGGTCTACACCCACGGCTATGGATCGGCCAGACGCTGGCTTAACGATCTGAACGCCACAGCCGAACGCCACGGATTTGCCGTATGCTACCCGGACGGCTCTCCGGATTCCCGCGGAAAAGACGGCTGGAAAGTCGGCTATCCGCCGCAGGAGTCAATGAGCGTGGACGAAGCCGACTTTTTCCGCTGTCTGATAAACGAAGTCACCTCTCGCTTCCGGCTCAGCCGCGACAATGTGTTCATGGCCGGCATGTCAAACGGCGGCGACCTCTGCTATCAGCTTGCCTTCACAGCTCCGGAGCTTTTCAAAGCCTATGCCTCAGTAGCCGGTCTCGCCTTTGAATGGCTGTGCAAGAACCACAGACTGTCGCTCCCCGTCCATTTCCTTGAGATCCACGGAAACGCCGACCGCACCTCGCGCTGGGAAGGTGACCTGACCAATGACGGAGG
Organism: Duncaniella sp. C9; assembly: GCF_004803935.1. GTDB lineage: Bacteria > Bacteroidota > Bacteroidia > Bacteroidales > Muribaculaceae > Duncaniella > Duncaniella muris. The sequence continues at coordinate 1,325,533 of NZ_CP039547.1, read as the reverse complement.
CTGGGGCTACTACATAGCGGTACCGGACGCAATCGGCATGATCGCCGGCAATAACGGCTGCCGGAAAGTCACCACCGACTCTCTCTGCTCCATGCGCGACCCGCAGCGACTGATCACCCGCACTGTCCACTCCGGAGCTCCGTCTGGCCGCGAGGTGGTGCTCTATGAAATTCATGGAGGGAAACACTCCTGGGCCGACAAAGACTTGCCGACTGCCGAAATCATCTGGAACTTCTTCAGCAGCCGTCTGACCGGGCCACCGAAACCAGATGGCCGATGAATCTGCTCCGGGCACAGCATACATATATACCGAACAGCTCATAATCTCTCATAAAAACAATTTCTGAAAGTGGCTCGGAAAATCAGGCTCTTCCAACAAAAGCTTGATTTTCATGAGCTACTTTTGTACTTTTGCATGACGCTAACACAAACTGATTATCCCCATCCCCATGAATATCACCGAATTTATCGACACCTGGAAAGAAGCCCTCGCCTCTGACATCACACCCGGCAAACGCGAAATCCTGCAACGCTTCTTCAAAACCGGCCCCGGTCAATACGGCGAAGGTGACATCTTTCTGGGCAACACCGTCCCGGCAATCCGGAAAGTATCACGCCTCATGTCTGACGCCCCGCTGGAAGCCGTTGAAGCCATGCTCTCCTCCCCCATCCATGACCACCGTCTGTCGGCACTCCTTGTTCTCGTTGAGCGCTATCGCCGAAACCGCAAAGACCCGTCGGCACGCCGTGAGATAATCGACTTCTATCTCTCACACACCTCCGGAATCAACAACTGGGATCTCGTCGACCTCTCGGCCCCAAAAATTCTAGGTGAATACGTCTGCCAAAGCGGCCAGACAGACCTGCTCGAAACCCTCAGCCACTCCGAAAACCTATGGGAACAGCGCATAGCCATAGTATCCACATTTACACTGCTCAAAAACGGCATAACCCTGCCCACCGTCTCGATCGCCACGCGCTATCTCACCCACACCCACGACCTGATCCACAAGGCAACCGGATGGATGCTTCGCGAAATGGGCAAACGCGGAAACGAACCATTGCTCCTCCAATTCCTGGACCGCCATGCCGCCGTCATGCCACGGACAATGCTGCGCTATGCCATAGAAAAACTTCCCGCACCACTTCGAAAGCACTATCTCGACCTAAAAAGCACCGTCAAATAAACGAATTTTAGATCCATATCAGAACAAAAATCACTCAACCACTATTTTTCACACGGCTCTTTCATTTAACCTAAAATAAATAGCATATCTTCCCTTACCCGGTTCATTGAGAATCGGGTAATTTTTCCATGTCTGTATATCAAAGAGTTATTCTGGTATCAAAATCTTATTTTTTTCACTTTTGACTTAAAAATCGAATCAGTCTGGTAAAGCTCATCGAGATATGTCTGATCAGTTCGGCTATGCCTTTATTCTTATCTGATTGTTTCTTGCGAAGTCCTTTCCATATTGAGAACACCGAGTAAACTATTCTTTGTATGGTATCGAGGTTTCTGGCGGCTCTTGTTGACTTGCGTTTTATATTGTCCTGCTGAAGATTGTAGTCCAGCCCCCAGTGCATACTTTCTATTGACCAATGGTTGCGCACGAAGATTCCTGGCTTCGGAGTATGCGTAGGCATACTGCTGACGTACAGGCGTTTTTCTGAGGTGTGTACTCCTGTTGACTTTTTGACTGTGGACGATTCATACTCTATGATGGTCATGTTTCCGCCCCATTTCTTCTTGTCTGCGATAATGTCCAGTCCGTCATATACGCGGTAGGTTCTCGTCTCTATCCTGCCGTGGGCCAGTTCGGGACCTTCGGTGTAAGAATATACCGGTGTGTGTTCCACTAGCCTGTCCTCAATGCCGTATCGCAATGACGGCTGGTTGGCTTTGAGTTCTATCAGAAAGTCTCCGCCTTTCTTTCTGATTTTCTCGACAATATCCTTCTGCATAGACATTGCGTCGGCTGTGACAATCTTTCCTGCGACATCTATTTTATCAAGAAGTATCGGTATGGCCTTTATCTCGTTGCTCTTTTCCTGACAGGCTTCGGTGGCGATTGTTATGCCGGTGCTGAACGAATAGGCAGAGACGATATCCGGGCTTCGCCCGTTTTCCTGAACGGTGCCGCGCTCGGCTTTGCCGTCAATGCAGATTATTTCAATGATGCGGCTGGCGCAAGTAAGTCTTTCAAGGAATATGTCTGCGAACTGCTGCATCCTGTCGGCCATATCCATATCGTTGATGCCGTTCTCCACACGGCAAAGCGTGGCCTCAGATGGTACGCCGTTCCTTAACAGGCCCATTTTGTGTAATTTGTTGAGGTTGTATCTGCCGAACTCCAATATCTCGGCTCGTCCGATGCATCCGGCCATACGTCCGAGTATCATCAGCATGATGATATCGTTGAGGCTGTGACGGAAATTGCCTTTGTCCAATCTACGGAAATCCGGCACGGATGAGGCAAACGCTCGAAGTTCTTCCATGATACTGCGCCTTGTGTCAAATTTATTGTGTACTTTTGCGGTATGATCAGGCGCATAGGCGTCAGTCGAACAGACTTGGTCAAGTGGCTTCATTTTTTTGGCGTAACTCTTTGATTATCACCTATAAAGTTACTAAAAATCTGCCACTTGGCCAAATTTTCATTGCACTTATTTTCTTGAAAATCAGAGGTTAAAGCCTCTCCACCCGTACTGCTCTCGCTATAAAATAACACATTTGTCGAGAATGAGACGAAATCTTAAATGAAAGAGCCGTGTATTTTTCATCATTTTTTTTCAAAAATATTTGCACAGAATTAAAAATGCGCTTAACTTTGCACTCGCAAAACGGAAATAACGACAATGTTGAGCGAAACGAAAGCCTCCGTAAAGCAAGACTCAACTTGGTGTGGTAGTTCAGCTGGTTAGAATACCTGCCTGTCACGCAGGGGGTCGCGGGTTCGAGTCCCGTCCATACCGCTGAGGAGAGAGGAGAATGAGTAATTGTTTGGCTTCGGCCATCATTACTCATTCTTTTTTTGTAGCTACCGCAAAAAATCAGCGCCAATCCGGGTCAGCGGATTTTTCCGGTGGGCGGAAGGGGGATGTCGGAGTATAGTGTTATCTTTGCAAAATGAAACCAGACCAACTACTCAGATCCATCCTCCCCGAAGTCCTGATAGACAACTTCGACATTGACCGCTTTGAAAAAAGCGAGAGCCGTTTCGACATTTGGCTTGATGAGAAGAATGAACAACTTAGCGAAGACAAGTACAATAAAAACATAATCTGCTACGGTTTTGGTGATTACCGAACCATACAGGATTATCCCATAAGGGGGCGTGCCACATACCTGCATGTGCGGAAGCGCAAGTGGCTTGACAAATCCACCGGCGAGATATTCAGCTATGAATGGGATGTATCCGAATTCGACGGCACAAGGCTTAACGCCGAGTTCGTCGCTTTTTTAAAAGAGGGAGATTGAGAGCACTCCCGTCAGCATCTCCACTCTTGCCGAACGCAACGGTCTGAACGGACAGACACTGCCCAAGCAATACAAGGAAGTGATCAGCGACTATCGGTCATGGGACCAGCTTGACCATGCCGATGAATACATATTGTATTATTACTGTCCGCTAAACTTTTTTTGAGCGATTGAAAAATTAGGGCTGACACCTATTGCAGGAGTCAGCCCTAAATGGTTATTTTGGTGTCGCCAAACAATCCATGAATAACCATGAGTAAAAGTAGTAATTTCTTCGGACAGCCGATATATGGACAGCTGATAAAATCACTCAATCGTGAAAAAATTGTTGAATTCAGCCGAAAACACGGCGGAGAGAAGTATGTAAAGAGCTTTGACGGCTATACGCATCTGCTTACGATGCTCTATGCCGTGATCCAGCGCTTCGACTCATTGCGTGAGATAGAGACATCTATGACAGCGGAGGTTCGCAAACTGCACCATGTCGGAATTGATACTGTACCAAAGCGCAGCACCCTGTCGGATGCAAATGCCCGACGGTCAGAGAAGTTCTTTGAGGATGTCTATCGCGACCTGTATGCAGCCAACAAAGACATTCTTTCATCGGACAGCAGACGCAACGGCACGGAAGAGTGGATAAAGCAGCTTAGGATTATCGATTCCACTACAATCACATTGTTCTCCAACGCTATTTTCAAGGGCGTTGGTCGACACCCCAAGACGGGAAAGAAGAAAGGCGGCATAAAGGTACACTCTGTCATACACGCCAACGAGGGGGTTCCCTGCGATGTGCAGTTCACTTCGGCGGCCACCAATGACTCTTTCATGCTTGCTCCGAGCCATTACAGCCACAACGAGATAGTCGCTCTTGACCGCGCCTATATCAATTATGCCAAATTTGAGGAACTGACGGACCGTGGCGTTGTATATGTCACCAAAATGAAGAAAAACCTCAGTTATGAGGTACTTGTAGACTGTATGCATCAGAATCCGCAGGGACTGATGGAATACCGTGAACAGGTCGTGGTGTTCCGTAAAGACGGTATAAACCACATCGCCAGAATAATTACATACGTTGACATCAAGAAGAACGGGAAGCCAAAACTCATATCGCTTCTGACCAACGACTTCGACATGCCGCCAGAGACAATCGTGGCGATATACCGCCGCCGATGGCAGATAGAGTCTCTTTTCAAGCAGATCAAACAGAACTTCCCCTTGAGATACTTCTATGGCGAGAGCGCCAACGCCATCAAAATCCAGATATGGGTTACACTCATCGCAAATCTGCTGCTGTCAGTACTTCAAAGCAAACTCGAAAGACGTTGGAGCTTCTCAGGGCTTGCTACAATCGTCAGAATTGTGCTGATGTATTACCTGAATCTCGAAAAGTTCCTCAATCAGCCCGATGCAGACCTGAAAATCATGCTCGCCGAAGCATCGGAATCGCCTCCCGAAGTTCCTGAAAACTGCTGAGGGGGCTTGTCAAATACAAAAAGTAAGCCCAACTTCTGCCGTTCAGGAAGTTGGACTCGCCTTTTTATGGTTTAGCGGACAGTAATAATATTGTATCCTGAAAATTTCGGCGCGGACATGAGTCTTGACGAGACCTGCCTGAGCAATGGCGATGTCTATACCATACTGACCAACAAGGCCGCGCATGGAGGCAAAGGGGCTCTTGCGGCGATGGTCCGTGGTGTGTCAAGTGACACAGTGTCGGCAATACTGCGGAAAGTTCCTTTGAGGCAGCGCCTTAAGGTAAAAACGGTTACGACAGACCTTTCTTGAGCCATGATGCTGACTGTCAGAAACGTGTTTCCCGGCGCATCGCTTGTCAATGACCGGTTTCATGTCCAGCAGCTCATTTCCGAAGCCGTTGACCAGCTGAGGATACGACACCGCTGGGAGGTACTCGATGCCGAGAACAAGGCAATCAGAGAGCATCGCCGGAGGCGAAAGAATGCAGCCCCAAAAGAAGAACGCGAACTGATCGGACAGTGGCAACCCGAAAGGATGGAGAATGGCGAGACCATGCCTCAGATAATGGCACGCAGCCGGCATATCATACTCAAGCACAAATCAAAATGGAACGGGTAGCAGAAGATACGCGCCGGAATATTGTTCAGGATATTCCCCGATCTGGAAAAGGCATACGGACTGTTTCTAAAGCTTGTGGACATATTCAACGAAAAGACTTCTGCCGGAGTTGCCAGACTGAATCTCGCCAGATGGTACAACGAAGTGGAGGCCTTCGGGAACAATGAATTCAACAAAGTCCTGGAGACTTTCGAGAACCACAACACCACAATAATCAACTATTTCGAGCGAAGGCTCACAAATGCCTCGGCAGAATCCTTCAATGCAAAAATCAAGGCGTTCAGGACACAGTCCCGGGGTGTCGGCGACATAAAGTTCTTTATGTTCAGACTGGCCACACTATACTCTTGACATCCCCTTCCGCCCACCGGAAAAATCCGCTAACCCCAAAAACATTCCGGCCTCCATGCGGCAGAACCAAAAATCGGTCGGAACATCACTTGATGTTCCGACCGATTTTCTGTAGCGAGACCGAGAATTGAACTCGGGACCTCCGGGTTATGAATCCGACGCTCTAACCAACTGAGCTATCTCGCCATGATTTTATATAGTGTTGCAACGCTTTTGCGGGTACAAAGGTAGAAAGTTTTTTTGATATGACAAAACTTTTTTGCTCTATTTTTAACAAAATATCAGATTTTTACTGTTTCGGACACTCTCAACCACACCTTTCATTGCCGCCTGAAGACGCTCTACGGCAGCCGCAAATCACCTATCTGGCAGTAAGATACACACCGCCAACGATCGCCAGTCCCCCGGCAAGCATCCACAGCGTTATAGGCTCGCCCAATATAACCGACGACGCGATTATGGTCACCAGCGGATTGAAGTAAATATAGTTCGATGCCTTTTCAGGCCCAAGCACCTTGACCTCGCTGGTCCACAATATATAACACAGGAATGATGCCAGCACTCCAAGAAACAGAAGATTCATGGCCACCGACATCAGAGAATCAGCCGACGGAATCTGCGGAGCCGGACCGAAGACACTCATCGGCAAATATCCATGTCGGTGTCAGCCCGTGGGTGATCAGCACCTTGGTGGAGACGAAAGTCAGACCCCATATCGTCACCGTAAGAAAGGTAAGAGGGTGTTTCATAACAAGAGTTAAAATCTGAGTGGTGTATCTTTTAGATAAATTGTTGCAAGGGAGGAAGAAGCATAGCGAGCTATGCGACTGACGAGTTTCAACAATTTAGCAAAAGAGACACCAAGGCTCAGGTAACTCAAAATTTTTCACAAATGGAATATACTATTTACAAAAAAACAATACAATCGCCTCCGAAAGTTTTGAGCGGCTATGGCTCTTCATTTCAGTCACATAGCTCGCTATGCTCCTTCAATTCAAAGCCATATCCATCTCAAATCTTTCGCTCAGATTTTAACTATTGTTATGAAACACCCTCTAAGCAGATTATAGGCCAGACGCGATCTGTCGGTCACAGTGTTTACAGTTGCCGCATTCATTGATTTAGATTTCTTGATTTTCTACGGTGCAAAATTAGCCCAAAATGTCATTCCCCAGGAATTCACCACCTATTTCCGCAGCGTGATAGTCTTCGGACAGGCGCATATCGTCGAATCGGTCCATGACCGCATCGCAGCCCTGCGCCTGCTTGCCGAAAAATACAGTCCCGGAATAGACCCCTCGGCCGAAATAGACCGCTTCATCAAGACCGTCTGCATAATCCGCATTGACATTGACTCAGCCACCGGCAAGGAAGCAATCGAACTGACCCGGCAGAAAGATTGAGGTGGCTTCCGGCAGGGCACCTCTCCTCAGGACGCGGCTCCATTGCCGATGGCCGGAGGCTGTAAGTTTGTGATTTTTTGTGTAACTTTACGCTCTCGAAACCCCAGGCCCCCACATGAGGCTGCACAAACATCACATTCAGTAACTTGCCATGAAACATAAACTTCTTTCGGCCCTCCTTGCATTCACCCTGACCACCCCCGTATTTGCCGCGGACTCAGGCCGGACGGTCGAAAACTTCAATTTCGGCTGGAAATTCCATGCCGGTGACACCTGCGGAGCGCCCGACCGCTCTTTCAACGACAGCCGGTGGACACCCGTCAGCCTTCCCCACGACTTCCAGATCTCACAGCCCTGGGTAGCGCCCGCGGCCGACGAGAAAGCCGACATGACCAACTCGGCCGCCAACACCCGCAGCCGCCTCAGCGCCCGCGCCTTCAAGGAAATGGGCGCCGGATGGTATCGCAAGACCTTCAAGGCCGACCCCGCATGGAAAGGCCGCAGAGTCCTGCTTGACTTCGAAGGCATAATGCTCACCGGCGATGTCTACTTCAACGGATCGCGCGTAGGCGGCACTGACTACGGCTATCTCGGATTCGAAGCCGACATCACTCCGCTCATCGACTTCGACGGCGACAACATTGTGGCCGTGCGAGCCGACACCGGCAAACCCGAAAACTCCCGCTGGTACACCGGCGGCGGTCTCTACCGCAACGTCAATCTGATAGTCACAGATCCCAGGCTACATTTCACACGCCATCCCCTCCGCATCACCACCCCCGATGTCAGCGACAGCAGTGCATCGGTGGTCATCGACGCCGAACTCACCAACGCCATCAAGGACTACAAGGAAATCCGTGTGCTCGCAGAGATCACCGATGCCGACGGACAGACAGTCAGCTCACGCACCCTGACCCTCCCCTTCAACCGCCGTCAGCGCACCAACGAATACCGCGTCGACAGCCTGCGCATAGCCTCCCCGCGTCTGTGGGACTGCGACTCGCCTCACCTCTACACCCTAAGCCTCACCCTCTTCGCCCCTGACGGGAAAGTGGCCGACCGCATCTCCGAGACCTTCGGCATCCGCAGCATTGAATACTCCCCCGACTTCGGCTTCCGCCTCAACGGCAAAAAACTGCTCCTCAAAGGCATCGCCAACCACCACACGCTCGGTGCCCTCGGAGCCGCAGCCTACCCGGCAGCTATCGAGAAACGCATCAGACTGCTCAAGGACTTCGGGTTCAACCACATCCGCTGCTCCCACAACCCCTACAGCAAACAGTTCATGGACCTCTGCGACCGCTACGGCATCCTCGTGGTCGACGAACTTTATGACAAATGGACGCGCCAGAACGCCGGAGGCCGCAAGGAATGGATGGAACAGTGGCCCGTCGACCTCCCCGAATGGGTCAGACGTGACCGCAACCACCCCTCGGTAATCATGTGGAGTCTCGGCAACGAGCTCCAGATGCTCTGGAACCTCCCCTTTGCCGACTGGGGCGTCACACCATACCGCCTGCAGAAAACCCTTCTAAAGCGCTACGACACCACCCGACCCCTGACCGTGGCCATGCACCCCCGCTACCGCGACGTCAACACCGACTCCCTCCCCGCCCCTCTGGCCCTGGCCACCGACATCGCCTCTTATAATTACAGATATATGTATTTCCCCGGCGACAGCCGCCGATTTCCAGGAATGATTTTCTACCAGAGCGAGGCCAACACATCCGGCATGGGCCCGAATTTCTACGAAATGGACCTCGACCGCGTGGTAGGTCTGGCCTACTGGGGCATGATCGACTATCTCGGTGAATCGGCCGGATGGCCCGCCAAGGGCTGGACCCAGGGCATATTCGACATCTCGCTCGAGCCAAAACCCATAGCCTGGTTCCTGCGAAGCATTTTCAAGCCGGAAGAACCGGTGGTCCACATCGGAGTCATCGACAGTGACGAGCAGCTCATGTGGAACGACGTCCAGGTAGGCACTCAGAAACTGTCCGACCACTGGAACCGCACCCCCGGAAGCAGCCTGACGCTCTACACCTTCACCAACGCCGATGAAGTCGAGCTGCGCCTCAACGGCAAAAGCCTCGGCCGCAAGCGCAATGCCGTAGCCGACCCCAAAACCCGCAACCGCATTGTCTGGGAAAACATCCCCTACAGCCACGGCTATCTCGAAGCCATAGCCTACCGCGACGGGCAGGGCCGCCCCGTAACCATCCACCGCATCGAGACAAGCGGACGCGCCTCCCGCCTCACCGCCACCGCCGACAACCCCTCATGGAAAGCCGACGGCATGGACCTCCAGCACGTACGCATCGAAGCCATTGACAGTCACAAGCACCGCGACCCGCAAGCCTCAGCCCCGCTGACATTCAGCGTTGACGGCCCGGCCGAAATAGTCGGAGTGATCAACGGCGACCTCTGCAGCCACGAACTCTCAACCGGCAACACCCGCAGCCTCCACAACGGCACCGCCACCGTGATACTCCGCTCCACCGCCACACCCGGCCCGGTAACCCTCACCGCATCCTCGCCTGAATACAAAGACCTCAAAATCCGCCTCACAAGCAAATAACAACCGGCAACAGATCAACCCACACCTATTTATATCTAACACGTTTATATCTAACACGCTCATGAAACTTTCATCCCATATCCTCGGCCTCGCCTCAGCCATCATGCTCGGCACCGCACTCCCCTCAGCCGTCAGCGCCGAAAACCGCGTCATCGAAATCAGTTCCCCCAACATGCGTGTCTACCTCCCTGACACCGCCAAAGCCACCGGCCGCGCCGTAGTGGCCCTCCCCGGAGGAGGCTACTCCCACCTCGCCCTCAACCATGAAGGCCATGACTGGGCACCATTCTTCAACGAACGCGGCATAGCCTACGCCGTCGTAGCCTACACAATGCCCAAAGGCGACCGCAGCCTCCCCATCGGCGACGCCTGCAACGCAGTAAAACTCCTCCGCGACAGTGCCGGAGTCTGGAACCTCGACCCCGCGCAGATCGGCATAATGGGCTCATCGGCCGGCGGCCACCTCGCATCCACCGTAGCCACCCACGCCACGGCCGAATCGCGCCCCGATTTCCAGATTCTCTTCTATCCCGTCATCACAATGGACAAGGCCTACACCCACCGCGGATCTCATGACAATCTCCTCGGTAAAGACGCAGATGAAACTCTTGAAACAGAATACTCAAACGAAAAACAAGTCACTGCCGAAACACCCCGCGCCTTCCTGATCCTCAGCAGCGACGACCGTGCCGTCCCCCGGCCAACTCCGTCAACTACTACACCGCCCTCCGGGCCAACGGCATCCCCGCCGCCATCCACATCTACCCCACCGGCGGCCACGGATGGGGCTTCCGCGACTCCTTCAGCTACCACGACCAGGTGCTCGACGAACTCAGCGCCTGGCTCAAAAGCTTCTGATCCACAAGCAAGTCTCCCCCCGATCTCACACAATGCCTGCAACACCCCCAACCGGCGGCTTCCGTCTCATGGCCGCACCGCTTCAGGGCTACACAGAGGCTCCCTTCCGCCATTTCCATGCCGAAATCTATGGCGGCGGGGAGTCTCTGACCTACTTCTCACCATTTCTGCGCATCGAGAAAGGTAGCGTCCGTCCGCGCGACCTGCGCGACATCACCTCGCCCCTCAACGCCAACCACCGGCTCATCCCCCAGATCATCTTCCGCGACGCCACCGAATTCCGCACCCTGACATCAGCCGTCCGCAGCGCCGGCCACAGCCATCTGGACCTCAACCTCGGCTGCCCCTTCGTCCCCCAGGTCCGCAAAGGCCGCGGAGCCGGACTCCTCAGGCAGCCCGACCTGCTCCGGGAGATAGCCGGCATAATGACCGCAGACTTCCCTGACATCACATTCTCCGTCAAAATGCGCCTCGGCATCACCGACCCTGACGAATGGCAAAGCCTCATGCCGGCCATCAGCCTCATGCCCCTGAGCCACCTAACCGTCCATCCGCGCACAGCCTCGCAGCAATACAGCGGACAGCTCCATCTCCGCAGCTTCGAAAGTCTCGCCGCCGCCTGCCCCCACCCCATAATCTTCAACGGCGAGATCACCACACCGCAGCAGATCGACCACCTGCGTCAGCTCTACCCCACGCTCTCAGGCATCATGCTCGGACGCGGCCTCCTGCGCCGACCCTCCCTCATAGCCGAATGGAACTCCGGAAGCGAATGGACTCTCGCCGAAATCCGCAGCCACCTGCTCCGCCTCCACGAAGCCATCCTCGACCACTACACCCGCACCCTCAGCGGCGACACCCAGATTCTATCGAAAATCAAACCCCTCTGGGACTACTTCGCAGACAGCTTCGACCGCAAAACCATCAAAAAACTCCTCAAATCCCCAACCCTCCCCCTCTACCGCCAAAACCTCCCCCCGGCATAGCCTGAATCAATCCGCCCGCATCCGAATTGCCTCGACACAACCCACGCACATCCGACCCGCCAATCAACCAACGCGCGTCCGGAGGACGCAGATTTACTCGTAGCCCGTGACACCGCACCGCACAGCGCAAAGGTGTCACGGGGAAAAAACACCCACCACAAAAAAGTGTCCGGAAGGACACTGATTTACCATCGTCATATCATAACGCATACAAATTGACGTGCACATCCCGTCCGGAACCGTAAACCGGTGTCCTGACGGACACCACATTCTTGCCTGACATCCACTACCCCCGACACCTTTGCGCTTTGCGCACGGTGTCGGGGGCTACGACTAAATCGGTGTCCTGCGGACACCCGCCACCCCCGCCCCTGCCTCGGAGAGGCTGGATAACAAACAAAAAACAGGACTGATCCTGCCAAAGCAAGAATCAGCCCTGATTTTAAACCGTTATCCCTAAGAATCGGGAATTATCGCATGTGCACTTTCATTGTACACATGCGAATATAACGTCTCATACTTTTATTAATAGACGGTTACACGTTCATATGTGATCGTGCCTTCCGTTTTCGAATAAAGCAAATCTTTATAATACCATCCACTCTGATAATCAACGACCAATACATTTGCATCAGATGATTTTATCTTGAACCATTCAAAACCTCCATATGAAGCTCCTGGTTCCCATCGGTTATCATATCCGAAATCTCCACCCGAAAGAGCGGAAATCGGTTCATCATGATTAAAATATACTGTATTATAGGAGTTTGACATAAACGAATCAAATTTATTGTCATTTGAAACCGGAGTCTGCGACAGATAAAGATATTGGTAATTTAGATGGTCTGTTCCATACTCAGCCTTTGAGGTCCAGTCTTCTCCATATATATCTTCATCAGTATCAGGATCAACACCTATAAAGCTCCTGCTCCTCAAAATACCGGAAAAGCTTTTTACCTTCCAATATCCATACTGTCCTGAGAATCGTTTAGCCTCCATAGGTGAGGACCGTTTCCAGACAAACGTCTTTTCTATACCGACGTTTCTCGCGGAAAACTGATCGCTGCCATTAAACGTCACGTTTTCATGAATTCCCCAAGCCACAACCTCAAATACGCTTTTATAGCTAATTTTAAACCAGTTAAGATCTGGAGAATATTCCCATGTTCCGTTATCCGTTTCCCTGAAGTCCATAACACAAGGATTGGTTTTGCATGTATAGGCCGTTACAGAAGCACTGTTGTTTGAATTCAGATCAACGATAGTCACAACAGGCCGCCCGTTGTCATCAACAGTTTCAATACGCCAGGTACCTACAAACTTTTCATCTGAGCCTCCGGCTACGCCAGGCTCATCATTCTTTGAATCAGAGCATGAAACCAGAGCAAAAGTCGTCGCTATAAGCAGAGTCAATAGCAAATTTCGCATAATCCTGTTTATTTACGGTTGAAGGTTAAAGATACACCCCAGCTATTCATCAGACTGTTTGTCCATGACATTTTATTTTCGCCTGAGAAAGTCATGGTTATAACACTTTGGCCCCATGCATTCGCAAAGTTACTGTTTGACGGAACTGAAAGTTTATCACCGGTAACGGTATATTTTCCGCTTGCCTTAGACTCCTTCTGCCCTCCTACCACAAGATAATCCGTGTAGGTCCCGTCAGCGGAAAGTGTGACAAAAAAAGTATCATCGCCATCCGATCCCTGCCAGGAGCCCACAAATGTTTTGCCTTCATAAATACCCGGTTCATCTGAACTGTCTTTGTTGTCACTGCATGCAGCAAAAGCAAAACATGATACCAATACAACGAAAAGTGTTGCAAATTTGAACTGATTTTTAATTGAAAATTTCATAATTTGTTTGTTAAAAAAAATGGTTAATATAAAAAAGATAAATTCTTCAGCGTTTTCATTGGATTTTAGACAAATATACAATGGTGGAATTAGGCATGGTGACCATCAGGCTGGAAGAAGCCGTTATCTCCATCTTGTAAACCTTTGTAGCCGGACTGCCGCATTTCCAATCCGGGAAATAGCTTGCTGTTCCTGATGTTCCTGACTCCCAGTCAACAGAAGTGAAATTGCAGGTCACGTACGATCCTGATACAGAAAAAGTTCCGCTTGCACACAACGAAATGTCACCCCATGAGCCGTATTTCCGGAACGAATTTTCGAAATATACCACGCTTCCGTCAGCCAAAAACCGAAATGTATATTTACCGTTTTTGTCCGTCCAGCCAAAAGCCGATGTCAGATTAGACTTCAGATTTGAAACTGACGGCATATCCGAACGCGTCCCCATGCGAAACTCCATCTTTGTAGTCCCCCTCTGCAGAACGAGACTCTTATCACTCAGAGTCACGACATTCCACAACGTCATCTTGATGGTCAGTGTCTTGTTGAGAGGAGCAAACGAGTAAGACCCCGTGTTGAATTCAGAGTATGAGTTGCTCCCCGGCGCGTCAAGCACGTATTCATCATACACCCCGCCAGGATAGAACGTAATGACAGTTTTCCCATCGGTTGACACCCATGTGTTCTGAAGGGTGTACAACTGGGTTTCAGGACTTTCAATCTCATTTCCGTCACCATCGGTCATAACGGAATTATCTTTTGTCAGAATGAACGTCGAAAACTGGCCTGTCGGCATCAGCCTGCCGCTTTCTATCCGGCATTCCATCTGATAGTCACCGGATAGATCGCCTGAAGTACTGGCATACGCACCTTTGCACACAAGACGTCCACCGCTTGCCGACCATGTAAAATATGCCACTGAAAAAGAATCCGGTCCTTCATACTCCATTGAACCTGTCTTGTCGGAATTCAGGCGAAGAGTTATGTTCTGATATTTCACGGCACCATTGTTTACATAACAGCGCGTGCCATACCAATTTCCGGCAAGATTGTCAGTTGCAGATTCCGGTCCATCTCCACTGCAACCTGTAGTGACTGCCAAAATGCAGACCATCAGCAATTGCACGAATGATTTGAGTCGTGTCATAACAAACATTACACCACAGGCTCCCCTCTCCGGTATCTATCAGGATTGGTTTATAAAACAAAAAAAAGCGTGAGAGCCGTACTTGTTGCCCGTTCCGCTTGTTGAGGCCTTCGCATTGCCTGGTATAGTAGAACGGACAACGCAGAAGCCTCACGCAGAATATGTGTAACAACACCGACAGCCTGCACTCTCGCGCCCGCTTCGGTGGAATATACATATCCACAAGGCATCTACTGTTGTCTCATTCCTGACTATACCATGAAGAAAGTTGCGAAGTTTCAACAAGCCAAGAAAGAGCGTCGAGTAAACGCTTTTCAGTATGTCATTGCAGAGCCGTCAGCCCTGCTGTTTTCAGCAAGCCGAATGGCAAGCCATCTTTTACGCCGACCCTCCCGCATCACCCTTGACCGGGCTTCTGCGATACGGTCTGCGGCCACAAAATTAATTATAATTTCTGAAATTTCAATAACTTCATCCAAAAACGCACCAAAAAGCCCCGGCAATGCCTCGGCACAACCAACGCATAACCCATGCACAACCCACAAACATCCCACGTATATCCCGTCCGGAACCGTAAACCGGTGTCCTTACGGACACCACATTCTTGCCTGACATCCACTACCCCCGACACCTTTGCGCTTGGCGCACGGTGTCGGGGGCTACGACTAAATCGGTGTCCTACGGACACCCGACCCCCCAATCAACCCGGATCAACCAATGCGCGTCCGGAGGACGCAGATTTACTCGTAGCCCGTGACACCGTAGCGCACAGCGCGCAGGTGTCACGGGAAAAACCACCCACCCCCAAAAAGTGTCCGGAGGACACTGATTTACCATCGTCCTATCATCTCGCCGACGGAATCTACAAAAATGGTACAAAGGTCCTGCCTATTGGTAACATACAAAAGACGCGATTAGCCTAACTTTGCACAAAAATCATCAGCCACATAGCCTTCTACGCCGGATGGCCAAAAGTCTGGGCAGCATTCCGCCTCGCAAAAGAAGTCTAGGCCGACGACACCGCCGCCGCCGACTCATGGTTCGCCCACCTCGCATTCGAGATTCCGGGCGGCGACACATCAAACATCTGGCTTGAACCCGTAGCCGACCAAGACTACAGCCGACTCCTCTGACCTGAGGGGCAGCCCGGCCCGCCCCATCCGATCAGGCATCCTACTTCTGATTCTGCAGACGCTCCGCAAGCAGAGCGCTGTACTGGCGCCCCACCGGAATGGTCTGCCCGCTGGCCAGAGTGACGCTCTGACGGCTGAAACTCCGGATCTTGTCGACAGCCACTATAAACGAGCGGTGAATCCTCAGAAACTTCTTCTGGGGAAGCATCGCTCCTATTGTCTTGAGTATCACGCGCGAGAGCGTACACGAACCGTCAGTGCGGAAAATCTTCGAATAGCCCTCCATAGCCTCGACATAGGCAATGTCAGCCAGCGGAATAGACACATTATTGTATTCCTGCTTGACCACTATACACTTGTCGGCCTGCACATGCTCGTTATAGTCAAGCTTCTTTATAGCCTTCTCCACCGCAAGTTTGAACCGGTCATAGGCAAAAGGCTTGTGCAGATAGTCTACGGCGTTGAGATTGAACCCGTCGAAAGCATAATCGAGATAGGCCGTGGTGAATATGAAACAAGCCTCCGGAGGCACCGCAGCGGCAATTTCCAGGCCGTTGATACCCTCCATCTCCACATCGAGAAACGCCAGATCGAAATCACCCTTCTTAATGACCTCGATCCCCTCGGCCGGATCGGAATAGGCCGACAGCTCTATGCCGCCGAAACGTCCACAGAATTTGGAGATGATATCCAGGGCCAGTGGCTCATCGTCGATAGCCACACATCTGAGCTTTTGACTAGTCATGAGAGTCTGATTTTTAGATCAACAATAAATTTTCCGTCCTTCTCCACGGTCTTCAGTTCGCAGGCATCCGGGAAAAGGCAGGCAAGCCGCACACGGCAGTTCTCCAGACCCACCGGAGCCTCGGTCCTGAACTCCTCAACGCGCTTGAGAATATCATTTTCAGTGTGGAATTCAAGCAAGCCCTCCTTAAGAGTGAGGCTTATGTCTATCAGGCAGTCGCGGTGGGTCGAAGTTCCGTATTTGAACACATTTTCAAGAAACGTGATCATGATCATCGGAGGGATGCGCGCGCTCTCGTCGTCCACATCGCAGCTCCATTTCACTTTGGTATGGCCGTTGAGACGCAACGACTGCAGGTCGATATAGTTACGGATATAACGTATCTCCTCGCCCAGCGCCACAGTGTCGCGGTCTACCCCGGTATAGGTATATTTGACCAGTTCGATAAACTTCACGAAAGCCGTCTCTGTGCGTTCCGATGTGCCGATGAGCATACTGTAGAGCGAGTTGAGCGTATTGAAAAGGAAATGCGGGTTGATCTGGGCCTTATAGACGGCAAGCTCGGCAGTGTTCCTCTGCAGCTCCACCTCCTTCTTGATCATCAGCTGCCGGTAAAGTTCCTGGATAAACGACATGGACAGCGCATAGCCCATCACCAGCGAGAACATCATCCACACTCCGATTGCCTTGCTGTAGTTGCGTATCTGATTGTAAAGAGCCGTCAGTGACTCGGCGTTGAACGTCACCTCCGGAAGCCTGTACTGCGTCAGTATGTAGTTGCCTATCACAAGCACCACAAGAATCACACCGATAAGCCAGTACTTTCGTTCCACAAAAAGCTTGGGAATGTTGAGCAGACGCACCGCGAAATAGTCGCCGTAGAGACAGGCAATCAGAAGCCACGTAAACCCCGGCCAGTCGGAGAGCCAGTAATAAGCCGGGCTCAGCACAATCAACAACGGCATGAATACCAGACAGAAAGTCAGATCTATGATCCGGTCTACTTTTTTCTTTAAGAATTTCATGTCACAAATTTAACACTATTCGCCATCTTCTGAAAGCCGGCCGAAAAGAAAATTAAAGGGTGTCCGGAAAACCTTTTAGAGGTCGTTTAAAAACACCTCTTATTGCATATCTCCTCCAAACTTCTTATTTTTGCAGGCTTCACGCATGAATTCCCACGGTTTTACCGAACCTGTATGCCGGGTGGAAGCGTTATAATATAATTATGAAAATGACCGGACTTCTATCAACTTTTCTGCTCGCCATAGCAGCCATAGGCTGCGGCAATACCAATTCTTCCGCAACTGCTGACTCTCAGGACTCAGACACAGCCGCTGCTACCTCCCCGGCAGTCACCGGCCACAAACCGGAAAGCCCCGCGGTGCTGCCAGGCATCGAGGTGCTCCGCCGCAACGGCTTCGAGGAACTCGACGGAATGCGAGTGGGCCTCATCACAAACCCTACAGGCGTTGACAATTCGCTCAAATCGACAATCGACATCCTTGCCGAAGCCCACAACGTCAGGCTGACTGCTCTCTTCGCCCCCGAACACGGCGTCAGAGGTGACCATGTGGCCGGAGCCAACGTGGCCAATGACACCGATCCGAAAACCGGAGTGCCCGTCTACTCGCTCCACGGTAAAACCAAAAAGCCAACCCCTGAGATGCTTCAGAACGTAGATGTGCTCGTCTATGACATCCAGGACATCGGCACCCGCAGCTACACCTTCATCTCCACTATGGGGCTCGCTATGGAAGCCGCAGCCCAAAACGGGAAGAAATTCATGGTGCTCGACCGCCCGAACCCGCTCGGCGGAAACAAGGTGGAAGGAAGCATCGCCGAACAGGGCAATTTCTCCTTTGTCAGCCAATATCCAATCCCCTACATCTACGGGCTCACCCCCGGCGAACTCGCCCGCTACCTCAACGGCGAGGGGCTGCTCAAAAGCGGCATGAAAGCCGACCTGACAGTCATACCCATGAAAGGCTGGCACCGCTCCATGACCTTCGCCGACACCGGAATGCCCTGGGTGCTCCCCTCGCCGCATATCCCCGACCCGACAACAGCCCTGCTCTATCCGGCCACAGGCATCATGGGTGAGCTTGACTACGTATCGATCGGCGTGGGCTACACCCTCCCCTTCAAACTCGCCGGCACTACATGGATCAACGCCCAGAAACTCGCCGACCGACTGACAGCTCTGAAGATACCCGGCGTTGAGTTCCGCCCTATCCACTACAAGCCCTTCTACGCCATCTTCAAAGGCGAGAATCTCCACGGAGTGGAAATCTATGTCCGCGATGCCGCGGCTGCCCCTCTGACCCTCATCCAGTTCTACATCATGCAGGAACTCGCCGCCATGTATCCCGGCCAAAAAGCATTCTCGAAAGCCACACCGGCCCGCATAAAGATGTTTGACATGGTATGCGGATCGCCAAAAGTCCGCGAACTCTTCCAGGAAAATTACAAGGTCAAAGACATGGCCGACTACTGGGACAAAGACGTGGAAGCCTTCACCGCCCGCACCGAAATCTACCGTCTCTACGAGTAATCACACCTTAGCTATATAAGTGGTTGTTTAAAAACAGCCGCCAAGTAGCTCCATATTATATCCGATAGACCGATCATGACAGTCATAGCCGATGCCGGAAGCACCAAAATAGAATGGGCGCTGCTGGGAAAAGACTCCCTGTGCCGCCTGCGCCTCTGCACCCGCGGATTCAATGCCGCCCAGTGTCACACCGACCGCCTCGTGGAGATCATACGTGAAGACGCCCCCGCGCTCCTTGGCGATGCCACGGGCTGCAGCGCCATATATTTCTACGGTGCCGGATGCATCGGAGAACGCTGCGATGAAGTGGGATCGGTGCTGAAAGCGACCTTTGCAGCAGAGACAGCCCACGTCGACAGCGACATGCTCGCCGCCGCCCGCGCCCTCTGCGGCTCCGAGCCCGGAATAGCCTGCATACTCGGCACCGGATCCAACTCCTGCCTCTATGACGGCCGCCGTATCACGGCCAACACACCACCTATGGGCTTCATACTCGGCGACGAAGGCAGCGGCGCCTCCCTCGGCAAAGCCCTCCTGACCGGCATATTCAAACGCCGCCTGCCACAGAGCGTCATCTCACTGTTCACCGACCGCTACCCGGAAGCAGACAAAGCCGAAGTCATCCGCAACGTCTACCGAGGAGAGCGCCCGGCCGCCTATCTCGCCTCATTCGCCCCCTTCCTGAAAGAGCATATTGACCTCCCGGAGATCAGCAGACTCGTCACAGATGAATTCACCCGCTTTTTCAGCATGAACATACTCGACTACGACAACGCCCGCGCTCTACCCGTCCACTTCATCGGCTCCATAGCCCACCACTTCGCCCCGCAGCTCCGCCGGGCAGCCGCAGAATGCGGACTGACAATAGGCCGCATCACCCAAGCCCCGATGGACGCCCTCATCAGCTTCCACGGCCAATAAAAATACCCGCAGGCGTCCGTAGGACACTGATTTACTTCCGCCACGTGACCGTGACATCCTCTATTCCAAGACAGTGTAACCACCCCCAATACCTCGAAGAGGCTTGCAAACATCCTTGTTTGCAAAACATGCCCGCCACACGGCCATAAGATAAAACACACCTTACCAGCCCTTTATCCACGCGACAGCACCCGCTCCCATTCACCGTTCGGTCATTTGGCCGGAGGGCTTGGAGGCGGACAGATGGAAGGGGGCATCGCCGAGGGAAAATCAATGGCGGTATTTCCTGATAACAATGTGATTGTTCTGGGTGATGACCACGTCAACCTGCACGTCATGCGGATCGGCTTCAATCTCATCAACGAGCTGAAAATCATAGGCCACACCCACTTTGCGGGCACGGCTTCCGGCGAGAAGGCGGTCGTAATAACCCTTGCCGCGGCCCACACGGTTGCCGCTGCGGTCATAGGCCACAGCCGGGACCACGATCATCTCCATCTCATCGACCGAAGAAGTGTCAGTCCCCGTAGGCTCCTCGATATGGAACGAACCGAGGCTCAGGCGCGATTCGTCATAGGGAAGAATCTCAAGATTCACTCCGTTGACTCGCGGAAGATAGAAATGCTTGCGTCCGCACCACTTTCTGATAAACGCCCGCGTTGACAATTCGTCAGGAAGCGAATGATACATCAGAATCCTGTCTGACAGCATGAATTCGGCAGTCTGTTCGAGCAGGCTGAACACCTGTTCGGCCGCCGCCTGCTTTTCCTCCTCACTCAGAAGAGTCTTGCGGGCCTTTATATTGCGCCTTATGTCATCTTTTTTCATAGTCCCGGTGGAAGCTTTCGCAATTAATATCTTGTCTCCTTGACCGGAAAAGCCGCCTTGCCGGAGGCGAGAGCCTCGACTCCGCTGACAACCGTCGGGTCAAGTTCGTTGAACACCTTGAAATAGCCCTCTACGCCAAGCACATTACGGACTATCATGGCTTTCAGTTGATTAACAAGCAGATCACGGGAAATGTTTATGTAGTACCAGCGGGGAGCCACACCGGCCTTCTGCGAGTAGCTGACAAAGTCCTGAAGCAGAGTGTCATCGTCAGGGAGCATGCGCAGAAGAGCAGCCACATCGCCTGACTTTTCAAGCCTGTCGCGGTTTCGGTCGGTATAGTCGAAAGTATATTTCTGAATCAGACCGGCATTGACTACGTTGAGATAATACGACGTGATGCCGGCAGTGTCATTCGGGACGAAAATGTCAGGCATGATGCCCCCGCCGCCATAGACGGTGCGTCCGTGCATGGTCTCGAAGGCAAGCGACTTGTCGAGCTTTATGGAATCGGCGCTGTAGAACTCGCCGTGTTCGTAGCGGTTGATGATATCGCGGTCATAATCCGTTCCCGGAGCGTAGGCCTTCTGGATGCAGCGCCCCGACGGAGTGTAGTAGCGGGCTATGGTCAGACGCAGGGCACTGCTGTCAGGCAGTTCGATCTGATTCTGAACCAGACCCTTGCCGAACGAGCGGCGGCCTATCACCAGTCCGCGGTCATTGTCCTGGATAGCACCGGCGAAGATCTCGCTCGCGCTTGCCGAGACCTCGTCGATCAGAACCACCAGCTCGGTGTTGAGCAGCGATCCGGAACCGTCGCTGAACGTAGGGCGGTCATCGGGAGCGGTCTTTCCGCGCATACTCACTATCGGCGAGCCGGCAGGCAGGAATTCATTGGCCATCAGCACGGCGGGCTCCATGAAGCCGCCGCCGTTGCCGCGGAGGTCTATTACAAACTTCTCGGCCCCGTCGGCCATAAGGTTGACAACCGAGGTGAGAAATTCGCTGTAGGTGTTCGACCCGAATTTATTGATCTTGACATAGCCGGTCTTCGGAGCGATCATATAGGCGGCGTCGATAGAGGTCACAGGGATGTCGCCGCGGACCACCTCGAAAGGAAGAATCTTTTTCGACGTGTGGCGTTTGATGCCGAGCTTCACCACACTTCCCTTAGGCCCGCGCAGCGAAGAGCGCACCTTGACATCGCTCCATTTCTGTCCGGCCACAATGGTGTCGTTGATGCTCACAATCTTGTCGCCGGCAAGCAGACCGGCCTTCTCCGAGGGTCCGCCGGAAATCACCTCAAGCACATTAATGCTGTCGTTGAGCAGATTGAACGATATGCCGATGCCTGAAAACGAGCCGCTCAGCTCCTCGTTGACGTTCTGAAGGTCTGCGGCGGGGATATAGACCGAGTGGGGGTCGAGATGTGAGAGCAGCCCGGCAAACGAAGCCTCAAGCAGGCTGTCGGGGTCAACATCGTCGACATACGAGCGGTCGATTATTTCCAGAATCGTGTCAAGTTTGCTTCTGGAATTCCATCTTGCGGAATTATTGAAAAAAGATTTACCGATCCACATTCCGGCCACGAGAGCCACTGCAATGGCAAGCGGCATCCAGACGGATGTTTTCTTAAGACGGTTGTTCATAGAAGGTTTTTACAAAAAAATTAGCTTTTTGATGTTTTTATCTTATCAGAGACAATGTAATAATGTACGAATAGCAATAAGAGGTTGTCAAAAAAACAACGGCCTCTAAGTATGGGCCGGCGTGGAGCAGGCGGCTAATTTCTAAACGCCGTCAGTCTCGCAGGCATCCGATATATGGCAGCATTCCACCCCTGCACGGCGCAGCAGATCTATGCCGTCGGTGATGCGGTAGAGTTCGTTGAACACCACCCTCTTTATTCCGGCCTGGATGATCAGCTTCGCGCAGTCCAGACAGGGAGAAGCGGTAACATAGAGCGTCGAACCCTCGGCAGAGTTGTTTGAGCGGGCCACCTTGGTGATGGCATTGGCTTCGGCGTGGAGCACATAGGTCTTGGTCTGACCGCTCTCGTCCTCGCAGACATTCTCGAAGCCTGCCGGAGTTCCGTTGAACCCGTCGGAAATAATAGTGCGCCCCTTGACCATCAGCGCCCCGACTTTCCGCCGTTCGCAATAGGAATTCTCGGCCCATATGCGGGCCATGCGCAGATAGCGTCTGTCGAGCAGCTCCTGCTTGCCGTTATGTTCCTTGCCGTCATGTTCCATAATCGGTCGATTTATTCAGTGCAAAGATAGTGAGAATAATTCTATTAAATCACATTTCATCGCAAAATATAACACATCCGTCCCAAAAATGTGCACAAAACATAGCCACGTAATCCTTTAAACGGTCAGATCATCGCTTAAAAGCAAACGATGCCAGGATTTGTCAGACAGATCTTTTTTTTTGCAAAGGGTTATGTAATTATCGCGGTGGCCGGGGGCGTTGGCGGGGAAAGATTGCCTATGTGCGGGAAATTGATTACTTTTGTGGTGTAGTTAGATCAGGCGCGGTGGCGTCTGACTGTTGTCAATTCTTCACGGAGGGCGCACAAAGTCGGGCTTTCGGATGTTTAATCTCTAAAACCCGATGGGCTCCCGAAGTTGTAGCCGGAGTTCCCGAACGTCCTTCCGAAATTCAAAAAAACATATATGATTATGAAATCTGTTTCTCTGTTAGCAACCGCCATTTCAGCAACTTTGCTTATGTCAGGCTGCAATGTATTCAAAAAAAACGGCACTACCGTGGATAGCGAAAACGCAAACGTAAAGACTACTACCGTAACCGGACAGCCGAAACCGGCATCTGCCGAAACTCTGATCGAGCCTCTGCTCGG
This sequence comes from Duncaniella sp. C9, assembly GCF_004803935.1. Taxonomy (GTDB): domain Bacteria; phylum Bacteroidota; class Bacteroidia; order Bacteroidales; family Muribaculaceae; genus Duncaniella; species Duncaniella muris. The sequence continues at coordinate 1,301,732 of NZ_CP039547.1, read as the reverse complement.
AAGCTGGTCTGTCACCACTATCAACGGCGAGGAGGTGAAGGTCAACGGCGACAATCATCCCGAAGTGACTTTCAAGGCTATCCCTGAAGCGAAGACCGCCATTCTGGTGATCGGCTTCAACGGCTGCAATTACCTCAACGGTTCATGGATTGTCAAAGGCACGAAGCTCAATCCCAACGGCGAGTTTATCACCTCGCTCAAAGCTTGTCCGGACGCGCCTTATGAATTCGCTTTCAACCAGGCTATCAACCAGGTGGCTTCCTACAGTGTGATCGACAACAACTCCATCTCGCTCAATTCCGAATCAGGCACGGCTCTCATGACTCTCCGCAAGCGCAATCTATCGTTCCTCAACGGCGCATGGCAGGTGACTACCATCAAGGGTACTCCGGTTCCTGCCTCGACAGCCATCAAGGTGGTGATCGATATTGACGAATGCAAAATCCACGGCAATGCCGGCTGCAATATTCTCAACGGCACCGTGGTCATCAACCTCGACAAGGGCGACGGCATAGAGTTCAAGGATCTCGCCACCACCCGCATGACCTGCCCTGACATTGCCACCGAACAGTCATTCCTCGTGGCTCTCGAAGAGGTGGCCACATGCACTGAAGGTGCATCTGCCGACCAGGCTATCATGAAGGATTCCGACGGAATGCCGATGCTGACCCTCATCCGCATCTCTCCCGACCAGCTCAATGAAGAATAGTCCGATAATGAAACCCATAGACATCAGCCATCTGCTGCTCCTCACTCCCGAAGAGCAGCAGATGCGCATTGACAGGGTCAGGGTCCGGATGGCTGCCGATCAGCTTCCGGCCATGCTGATTTCTGACAATGCCAACAAATACTATCTGACCGGACGTGTCTACGCCGGATACATCTATCTGCCTCTGGAAGGTCCGGTCATCTATTTTGTGCGCCGGCCGGTGGAACTCGAAGGCGACGGTGTGGTCTATATCCGCAAGCCTGAAGAGATAGGCCAGACTGTGGGGCTGAACGTTCCCGAAGCCATAGGCCTCGAACTGGATGTGCTCCCCTACTCTACGGCCATGCGCCTGAAGAGCGTCTTTCCGCAGAGCGAGCTTAAAAACGCCTCTGCGGTCATGCGCCAGGCCCGCGCGGTGAAGACTGCCGGTGAGATCGACATGATACGCCGCTCAGGAGTGAAGCATGTCCATGTCTACAGCCGCATCCCTCATCTCTATCAGCCGGGCATGAACGATCTTGAGCTTCAGGTGGAGATCGAAAAACTCAGCCGTCTGGAAGGTTGCCTCGGCCAGTTCCGCATCAGTGGAGACTCGATGGAGCTTTATATGGGCAACGTGCTTGTGGGCGACAATGCCGACTTCCCCTCGCCCTACGATTTCGCAATGGGAGGCCAGGGCATGGACCCCTCGCTGCCGGTGGGTGCCAACGGCAACACCATCAAGCCGGGCAATACGGTGATGGTCGACATGAACGGCAATTTTGACGGCTACATGACCGACATGACCCGTGTATTCGCCCTTGGCAATGTCGATCCGCTGGCTCTCAAGGCCCATCAGTGTTCAATCGACATCCACCGCGAGCTCTGCGCCATGATGCGTCCGGGAGCCGAGGCCAAGGCGCTCTATGCCAAGGCCGAGGAGATGGTCAGAGAGTGCGGCCTGCACCCCTACTTCATGGGCCACCGCCAGCATGCAGGCTTCATAGGCCACGGCATCGGCATAGAGATCAACGAGCTTCCGGTGATCGCTCCCCGCTCGCGCGACATCATCGCCGCAGGCAATGTGATAGCCCTCGAACCGAAATTCGTGATTCCGGGCACAGGTGCCGTAGGCATCGAGAATACCTATGCCGTCAATGACGACGGCATTGAATGCCTGACCCCGGCCCCTGAGGAGATTTCCTATTTCGACGTCTGAGCGCCACAGCCTGCCTCAGCTCCCCCTCCCCACCCACTCACCACAGCCAACCCCTGAAAATGCAATCTTTAGAAGATATAGTAAAAAAAATCGACCTCCCGCTCTTCCACTCCATCGGCGAGGCAGCCGACTCGATCAGCCGCCCCTGCTATGCCGTGGGAGGATGTGTGCGCGATCTGTTTCTTGACCGTCCGTCAAAGGATTTCGACTTTGTGACCGTGGGAAGCGGCATCGAGCTGGCCGAGATAGTGGCCTCGCGCCTCGGCCGGGGCACTCACCTCAACGTGTTCCGCAACTTCGGCACCGCGCAGGTCAAGCGCCACGACACGGAACTCGAATTCGTAGGCGCACGCCGCGAAAGCTATGACCGCAACTCGCGCAAGCCGGTGGTCGAGGACGGCACTCTCGAAGAAGACCTCTCGCGCCGCGACTTCACCGTCAACGCTTTGGCTCTGTGTGTCAACCGCAACGGCTTCGGGCAGCTCGTGGACCTTTTCGACGGACTTGGCGACATGGAGCGCCGTATTCTGCGCACTCCGCTCGACCCCGACGTCACTTTCAGCGACGATCCTCTGCGCATGATGCGGGCCATCCGCTTCGCCACTCAGCTCGATTTCACCATCCTGCCTGAGACCTTCGAGGCCATACGCCGCAATGCCGAGCGCATACGCATCATCTCAAAAGAGCGCATTGTCGACGAGCTGATGAAGATCATGCACTCCCGCCGCCCGTCAACCGGCTGGGATCTGCTGCTGAAATCAGGTCTGCTTGCCATCATCTTCCCAGAACTGGCGGCCATGAAGGGGGTGGACGTGGTCAACGGTCGCGGCCACAAGGACAATTTCTACCACACTATGGCCGTGCTCGACAACGTGGCCGAGAAGAGCGACGACGTGTGGCTGCGCTGGGGAGCGCTTATGCATGACATAGCCAAGCCCGTCACCAAGCGCTGGGACGAAAAAATAGGCTGGACCTTCCACAACCACAATTTCATCGGTGCCAAGATGGTGCCGCGCATTTTCCGCCGCATGAGGCTCCCGCAGGACTCCAAGATGAAATATGTGGCCAAACTCGTAGAGCTCCACATGCGCCCCATAGCACTGGTGGAGGACGAGGTCACGGATTCGGCTGTGCGCCGTCTGATCCACGACGCGGGCGATGACATTGAAGATCTGATGACCCTCTGCGAGGCCGACATCACGTCCAAAAACCAGGAGAAAGTGCGCCGGATTCTCGACAATTTCGCGCTTGTGCGCCGCAAGATGGTAGACCTCAACGAGCGTGACCACATCCGCAACTTCAAGCCGCCGGTCGACGGTACCGAGATCATGGAGACCTTCGGCATTTCGGGCGGTCCGGTGGTAGGCCAGATCAAGAGCGCCATCAAAAATGCGGTGCTTGACGGCGTGATCCACAACGACCACGAAGAAGCCCGCGAACTGATGCTCCGTCTTGCCGCCGAGCAGGGTCTCTATCCGGTCAGCGGCGCCAAGAAATAATTTTTCAGAGTTACTTAAGAGAGTTACTTCAAACAGAGAGAGTTACTTATGTACTATATCACCAAGCGATTCGAACTTGCAGGCTGCCACCGCCTCGAACTGTCATATGAAAGCAAATGCAGCCGCCTGCACGGCCACAACTGGATTGTGACTGTCCACTGCCGTTCGCGCCAGCTCAACGCCGACGGGATGGTGGCCGATTTCAGCCACATCAAGAAGCACATCACCTCTTATCTCGACCACGGCAATTTCAACGAGCTTCTCCCCTTCAACCCCACGGCCGAGAACATTGCCCGCTGGATCTGCGAGCAGATTCCCCACTGCTACCGCGTGGACGTGCAGGAAAGCGAGGGCAACGTGGCAAGCTACGAGACTGACGAATAATCCATTCCCCACCAACACTCCCCTACCACTACTCCATTTCTATGAGCTACCGGATAAACGAAATCTTCTATTCGCTTCAGGGCGAGGGCTACTTCACGGGCACTCCCGCGGTGTTTCTGCGCATGAGCGGCTGCAATCTGAAATGCGGATTCTGCGACACCCGCCACGAGGAACACACTCTGATGAGCCCCGCGCAGATTGTAGAGGCAATCGGGCAATATCCCACACGCCACATAATCATCACCGGAGGCGAACCCTCGCTGCAACTCGATCAGATGCTGGTCGATCTGCTCCATGACGAGGGCTGGTTCATACAGATCGAGACAAACGGCACCAATCCTCTGCCCGAAGGGATTGACTGGGTGACTTGTTCGCCGAAGCAGGGCCATGGGGGTGAGATAGCCGTGCGCCTGCGCAACATCGACGAACTCAAAGTGGTCTACGAAGGTCAGGATGTCGAGTCCATAGCCAACTCGCTTCCGGCCATGCACTATTTCCTACAGCCCTGCAGCTCACCTCGCTACGACGGCGGTTCGAACACGGCTGCAACCGTCAGCTACATCCTCGCCCATCCCCACTGGCGGCTCTCGCTACAGACCCATAAGCTGATCGACATACAGTAGGCAGCTTTATAATCGGAGCGTTACGTCAGGATTGATCGCCTTGACAAGATCGATAAATCCCTTCCTGTCATCAGGCGAAATCACCACAGCCTGACGGCTCCCTTTGTAATAGACCGCAATCCGGTCAGATGACGCCGCCGGGGCTGCCGACATGCTGCCGGTCGATTCTATCACGGTGATTTTCATTATATCCACTTGCCCTAATCTGAGCGGGCCACATCTGATCAGGAGTTTTTGATCTGTCACTACATAACTTATTCCAAATGTCACAGACCAAAGAATGGCCCCTGTAATGACGGCAACCCCAAGCATTATCCACGAAAACGCATAGAAAAGCGGAAGCCCGACCGGCAACGCCACGATCAGAAATAGCGCCACAACTACCCACAGGTCAATCTTTGATCTGAATTTCATATAATTATTCATTATTTAAGTCCAATAGATCTGATTCAATCTGCTTGTTGACATTTAATCTTACTGTATCAATTAAACGATCTATGTCTATATCCTTAACTTCATCTGCAAATATTTCACTATAGACTTGAATAACATTATCAATAGCTTCCCGACATTCATTTTCATTAAGATTTATAACTTTATCGCCATCTTCATCCGATGAAGATAAAAGCCATATATCAAATTCTTTATCCCAATTTAAATGTAATCCTGCGACAGAAACAGATGTGTATGCAGCCATATCTACAACAATTGTGAATCCCGCAACCATATTAGCAGCTACAAAAGCCGTATACATACCAGCAACATGTGAAATTACAGCAACAGCAAAATAGAATAATGCCACAAAGACTCCAACGGCAATAGAATCTACAATAGCATCGGGATCTTCAACACCTAAACTCAAAAGAAATAATTTTTTTTCTTCTCGGTTCAATACATCATAATTCTCTTCTATTTGTTGATACAAAAAGCCTTTATTTTTCATCTGATATAGGTATGCTTTTACATCACCTGCATCTATCGCATTCATAATATCATCATCCGCAAATGACTGAAGTAATCTTTGTAAACCAGTATCTAATATAAGAATATCATCAATATTACCACTAATATTATTTCCACTGCGACTACACAAATATCTTGATGGATTTTCAATCATTTTTTTTGCAAATGATCGATCTGATATTATTTGATCAACAATATTCGCATAATAAACATATGATTCATATTGTTCATCCGATAAATGAATACTTATTGCAGCTTGTTTCCCTATTACTCTATTATTAACTTCTGTCGTGAATCGATCTAAATCATGATCAGCATATAATCCTGAACAAGAACTTCCTACTAAAGAACTTGCGACCGACCACACTACTAATCTTTTTACATTTTTATTCGGCGTTTTCATTTTTATAGCTGTCTAATAAGAAAGGAAAATTTAAGCATCACTATTGAATATACCTCTCCATAATATTTTTTTGCCGCATTTAAATAGAGAGGATTGGTAAATATGCATGCACAATAAAAACATGTATGAGCAATAACATGACACTCAGGGATATCAATATTTAATTTTTCACCAATAAAAGATAAGATTTTCCACGGACCAGATACAAACAACCATATTTTTAAGAAGTCATCAAACTGGGCAATATACTGGTTGTACAAATTACCAAATTCTAAATCTCCCAAGTTAAAGTATGGAATATACAAAACTGGTAATCCACAACAAGATAACATTTTACCTTCAGGAGATATTGTAATCCCATTAAATATATTATGGCATCTTTCTTTAAGAAAATATGGTACATTTTCTTTTTTATTCCGAAATAATGATAGGCTTTCTTCTGTAAAAGGCATCCATAAACCAGGGGCTATATGTAGTTTAATATTTTTATTTCCATGTAAAATTAATTTAACATCTTCATCTTGCAATATATTATTCACCCCAAAATTACGTCTACTACCCGACTCGACATTAACCACCGTCAATATATCTAAAGCCGTTGCTGCATGGATTACATTTTTTATGTTTTCAAACGGAATAAATATTTGATGCTCATCACCAGTACTGATATTTAACTCAGCTAATCCCGCATTCTTACATCTCTTTAGAACACTTATAGCCGCATCTTTAGTTTTCGCCCAAAATGCATTTGTAACAACCCTGCAAATTAACTCTTTATCCGCAATATAATTTATTAACGAAATCAAATATGGCAGATCAATAAAACATTCTCCTCCTGTTAGAACTACCACTTCAATCTCATTAAAGACAGAAATAACTTCATCAATATATTTTTTTGCAATATTCAAAGGCATTTTTTCAGACCTATTTGGATTACACTCAAAACAACAATTTGCACATGACGCAGTACATTTATAAGTTGTAACCAGAGAGAGACTTTTTACTTTCATTGTGTTTTTACTGATATATTTTTCTGCAAATATATTACATACTCAAATAATTCACAAATAATTTGAAACTTTATATCTCTAAATTATTACTGTCCGCTAAACTTTTTTGAGGAATTAAAAATTTAGGACTGATTCTTGCTAATACAAGCGATTAAAGTCGATTTCCATTTGCATGAGTCAGCTCTAATTGGTTATTTGGGTATCGCCAAACAGTCCATGAATAACCATGCCCAAAAGTAGTAATTTCTTCGGACAGCCAATATATGGTCAGTTGATAAAATCACGGTCACGTGATTTATGGTTTAGCGGACAATAATATCTCTAAATATGGCAACCACATCGAAATCCACCAAAGTCACAACGATTTAGGCACCATCAAATTGACATAGCCTTAACAATCAAGGGAATAATACCAATCTACAAACATAAAAGACATGCTTATAATTATTACTGTCCGCTAAACTTTTTTTGAGCGATTGAAAAATTAGGGCTGGCACCTATTGCAGGAGTCAGCCCTAAATGGTTATTTTGATGTCGCCAAACTATCTTAAATAACCATGAGTAAAAGTAGTAATTTCTTCGGACAGCCGACATATGGTCAGCTGATAAAATCACTTGATCGTGAAAAAATAGTTGAAATCAGCCGAAAACACGGCGGAGAGAAGTATGTCAAGAGCTTTGACGGCTATACGCATTTGCTTACGATGCTATATGCTGTCATACAGCGCTTCGATTCATTGCGTGAGATAGAGACTTCTATGACAGCCGAGGTACGCAAACTCCATCATGTAGGCATTGACACTGTGCCCAGGCGGAGCACCTTGTCGGATGCAAATGCCAGACGTTCAGAGAAGTTCTTTGAAGATGTATACCGCGACTTGTATGCAGCCAATAAAGACATTCTTTCCTCGGACAGCCGACGCAATGGCACGGAAGAGTGGATAAGACGGCTTAGAATCATCGATTCCACTACAATCACGTTGTTCTCCAATGCTATTTTCAAGGGTGTTGGCCGTCATCCGAAGACGGGAAAGAAGAAAGGCGGCATCAAGGTACACTCGGTCATACATGCCAATGAGGGCGTTCACTGCGACGTGCAGTTCACTTCGGCAGCGACCAATGACTCCTTCATGCTTGCACCGAGCCATTACAGCCACAACGAGATAGTAGCACTTGACCGTGCATATATCAACTATGCCAAATTCGAGGAACTGACGGATCGAGGGGTGGTATATGTAACCAAAATGAAGAAAAACCTCAGTTATGAAATACTTGTGGACTGTATGCACCAGAATCCACAGGGACTGATGGAGTACCGTGAACAGGTCGTAGTGTTCCGTAAAGACGGCATCAACCACATTGCAAGAATAATCACATACGTTGACATTAAGAAAGGCAAGAAGCCAAAACTTATATCGCTTCTCACCAATGACTTCGACATGCCTCTGGAGACAATCGTGGCCATCTACCGTCGCCGATGGCAGATTGAGTCGCTTTTCAAGCAGATAAAGCAGAACTTCCCTTTGCGATACTTCTATGGCGAAAGTGCCAATGCCATAAAAATACAGATTTGGGTAACGCTCATAGCTAATCTGTTGCTCTCGGTCTTACAAAGCACCTTGCAAAGGCGTTGGAGCTTTTCTGGACTGGCTACAATCGTCAGAATTGTACTGATGTATTATCTGAATCTCGAAAAGTTCCTAAATCAGCCCGACGCTGACTTGAAAATCATGCTCGCAGAGGCCTCGGAATCCCCTCCTGAAGATCCCGAAAACTGCTGAGGGGGCTTGTCAAATACAAAAAGTAAGCCCAACTTCTGCTGTTCAAGAAGTTGGACTCACCCTTTTATGGTTTAGCGGACAGTAATAGCTTATAATGATATTTAGCGGCTCGAACACGGCCGCGACCGTCAGCTACATCCTCGCCCATCCCCACTGGCGGCTCTCGCTACAGACCCACAAGCTGATCGACATACAGTAGGCAGCTTTATAATCGGAGCGTTACGTCAGGATTGATCGCCTTGACAAGATCGATACAACGACTTTTAAGAGTCGTGTTTACTTTTGATTTATGTTAAGATTTAGAGAATATTTTCGAGTCAATTTTTAGATTTTGTGAAAGAGTTATGGGGTTCCATAATGACTGAACTAAAGCCTAAAATTGGTCGAAAAGAGCTATAAAGATTTCATAAAGTTAAAAAATATTTTAATTATTAGCATTCCATCCGGGGCGGTAAATCGGTGTCCTCGTCCGGACACCACATGCTGGAGGGGATCGCAAACCCGTGACACCTGCGCGCTGTGCGCTGCGGTGTCACGGGCTACGAGTAAACCGATGTCCTGACGGACATCACCATCCGGTCTCAGCACGCGCAGCGTGACCCGGACAGATCCAAAGGCAGCGCCAAACCCGGCAAGACAGGGTCCGGATGGTCACACAGGCAACGGAGGACGGCGGCAAGGCGGGGGACGGACGGGCAGCGGGCAGCGGGTGTCCGCCAGGACACCGATTTACTCGTAGCCCCCGACACCGAAGCGCAACGCGCGCAGGTGTCGGGGAGGAAAGACATTCAAACAAATATGGTGTCCGGTCGAGGACACCGATTTACCGTTCCGAATGGACCCGCAGGCAACGACAGGACCAGACAACGCCAATTCAGAATGACAACACCGGGCCCGGACCGCTCACGGTCAGCGCGTGTCCGCAAGACGGGGTCCGGACGGCCACGCAGGCGACGGGTGTCCGATAAGGCGAGTTTCGGATGAGATGGTGGCTTCCATAAAAGTCTCGAAGAGACTGAGTTTTCGAAACCCCAGGGTAAGCGAGAGCCCAAAGGGCCGAGCGGTGCCTGGGGTATTGGTGAGAAAGAGACTTCTGCCTCGGAGAGGCTGGTTAACGGCAACGGGGGACTATGTTTTTTGCCCTCTCCCGCATTATCGCACTAAAACGGGGGACAGAGGTGATTATCTTTGCGGTAAACTAAAAGTCAAAATTTACTGCGCTATGAAAAAACATACACGAAAGCCACTCTGTCCGGTATCAAAAAACTTCTATTCCACTATCACAGACCGCGTAAGAGACTCTCTGAGGAGTGTAGGCCGTGAGGATGCCGCGGAGGCGACTATGGGCTGCATTGACCGTTATATGGCTGACGGCACTCTGCCTCCGGGCGGCTCAGACGCCGCTACAATTCTGGTTTTCAACCTGCTGCGCATGGAGATTGACAAGGCTCTCCAGCGTTCACGCCGTGCACGTCAGCGCGCCGCCGAAAGAGTGGCCGATGCCGCCCGAAAACACCGTGAGCCCGCAGCCGTTGCGGCAGTGTCTGCCCCCGCAGCAGCCGAACAGGATGTTGACTCCGATGATGCCGAGGACGAAGAACCGGAGCCGTTCAGACCGCGCAACCGCCGCGAACGCCGCCTTTACGAGCAGGAGGTGCGCCGTGCGGCAAACAGGCTGCGCCGCCGTCTGGCCCGACAGTAAGCACCCCTACGGAGCGCCCCGAAGTCTTTCGCCGGCCATGATGATTTTTAGAGCTCGTTTAAAAACAACCTCTTGCCTCCGGTATTCAAGGATTTTTGCTAATTTTGCCGATGCGTTTTGCGGGAGTGAGAAACTTTTGCGAAGTGCCGTTTGTAATGTAATTTAGATATTATATCAATATAGCATATGAAACTCAACAGATTACTGATAGCGTGTGTCTTAGCGGCCCTCTTCGGCGTGAGCAGCTGCACGAAGAAAGACGATTCGGCCAACCGGCTTGTGATTCTCCACACAAACGACACCCACTCGGCCATCGACCCCGACCGCCACAACCTCGGCGGCGTGTCGCGGCGCGATGTGCTGATCGACAGTGTGCGCGGCGCTAATGAAAACGTCATGCTGATTGATGCCGGCGATGCAGTGCAGGGCTCGCTCTACTACACCCTCTTCGGCGGAGAAGTGGAGCGCAAGGTCATGAACGCTATGGGCTATGACATACAGATTCTCGGCAACCACGAGTTTGACAAAGGCATGGAGCAGCTCGCCAAGGAGTGGAAACAACTCAACGCCGTGCGCCTCAGCACCAACTATGACTTCAGCGAATCGACCCTCGAAGGCCTTTTTGTACCCTCGATGATGAAAAAGATCGGCGACAAGACCGTGGGGTTCATCGGCATCAATCTTGATCCGGCGGGAATTGTGACCGAGTCGAACTACACCGGTGTCAAATACATCGACGGCGTAAAGGCTGCCAACGAAGAGGCCGCCCGGCTCAAGAAAGACGGCGCCGACATGGTGATTGCCGTGACCCATATCGGCTATGACAACGAGCCCGGCTACAGCGACCTTGACATCGCCAGAAACTCACGTGACATCGACGTGATCATCGGCGGTCACTCCCACACGGTGATTGACCCGGCCGACAAGCGCGCCGGAGTGCCCGCCTGGAGAGTGGCAAACGCCGCCGGCGACACTATCAGTGTGCTGCAGACCGGATCAAGCGGTGTGAACCTCGGCGAGATCGACATCAACCTTGACACCAAGGAGGTCAGCGCCAAGCTGATCTCCGTTGACAGCCGTCTGGACAGCCGCGTTGGCTCGAAGATCGAATCAATCGTGGCCCCCTACCGCGCCAAAGTCGACTCGATGCGCTCGCAGGTGATAGGCAACTCGCCTTTCGAGTTCGAACGCAAGTCGACAGAGATGCTCAATCTGCTGAGCGATTTCGTCAAGATCCGCGGAGAGGAAATCTGCGGAAAGCCTGTCGACCTGGCCATCATGAACAAGGGCGGTATCCGCAACTCACTTGCCGCCGGCCCCATCACCCAGGGCGAGATCATTGACATCGCTCCGTTTGACAACTCTATAGTAGTCATCGAGATCAAGGGCCAGGATCTGATAGACAACTTCGGCATCATGGCCGCGCAGGACGGCAACGGAGTGAGCGGCAATGTCAAGGCGGTCTATGATCCCTCGACCAAGGCTGTCAACAGCGTGACCATCGACGGCAAGCCTATTGACCCGAAACGCAGCTACCGCCTTGCCACGATCGACTATCTCGCCGCAGGCAATGACTATATGGAGCCTCTGAAAAAGGGCGTGACTCTCGCCAAGAGCAATGAGGTGCTCTATAAAATACTCATCGACTACATCTCGGCCGGGAAACTCGACAAACTGCTGTCGGCTCCTGACAAAAAGGCCCGCATGACAAGTTTCTAAAAAATTCCCTCAGACAATGAACGGATGGCTTACATTGGGCTTGCTTGTCATAAGCAACATTTTCATGACTTTCGCCTGGTACGGACAGCTGAAGCTGTCGGAAATGAAGGTCATAACCTCGCAGACCCCGCTGATGCTGGTGATCCTGCTCTCATGGGGCATCGCGCTGTTTGAATATCTCTTCATGGTTCCGGCAAACCGCTACGGTTTCGCCGGCAACGGCGGCCAGTTCTCGCTGCTTCAGCTGAAGGTCATGCAGGAGGTTATCTCACTGGTGGTGTTCTCGATTTTCACCATAGTGTTTTTCAAAGGCGAGGCGCTCCACTGGAATCACTTTCTGGCATTCTGCCTGCTGATAGCGGCCGTCTATCTGGTCTTTATGGACAGCTGAAAAGTCTCACTCTCCTACGTGATAAAGATTCATCCGGCAAGCCTGACAGTCGAAGTCGGCCCGGAGTCTTACAGGTCCGCTGATCAAGGTCAGCGGACCTTTCCATTCCTTGCCGGAGGGTTCGCGAAGACACTTTCCGAGCTCGCGCCGCAGGCAATAGCGGGTGGTCATTACCGGAGCCTGCGAGTTGTCTCCGCCGGTTTCCACGGCAGAGCCTATGGCCGATGCTCCGTGATCGCTGTAGAACTCGCGGGCAAGGCGGTTGGCCACGTTGTCATGGACCGTAAGCACAGAGCCTTGGGGAAGCCCTGCATCAGGCTTCTCAGGGAGCCGGTAGGAATAGGAATAGGTCATGCGTGAGGCGCGCTCCAGAGCCTCCACGCAGTCGCGGCGAAGCGAGGCAAGGGCTGAGGCAGGTATGAAATAATCGCCTGCAAGGTCTACTATACGGCCTGCATGATAGACGGTGGCGCCGAGCTTGTCGAGAATCTTGCGGCGCGGGGCGGCCTGCGGGGTGACGGCGGTCTGCAAGGGTGAGTCGAGTGTGGCCACTACCGAGGCCGAGACTCCGCGCTCGTCAGTCATCTCAAGCATCAGGCGGTCGGGCAGGCGGAGGTGGAGCGACATGTCGACCGCCAGCGTCCGGCGCGTCTTGGCCGCGGTGATCTGATCGTCGAAATTCTTGTCGCGGTTGCGGTAGAGCGCAGTGCCAGCCGGAATGGTCTGGGGCGAGGCCGGGAAAAGACGGTTGCCATCCGCACGGTTTAGCCTGAAGCCGGTAAAAGCTCCTGCAGGGGTAAAAAATCCGAGACCGTCGCCGTTGGCCAGAGGCGCGTCGAGGCGTGCGGTGATGAATTTTGCATTGCAGGCGGTGACTGTGCCTATCTTCTGGCCGATGGCCTTAGGGCTTGCCATTGAGGCCATTCCCTTGGCAGGGGCGCGCCCGGTGAGGAAATAGGGGGTGAATCCGCGGTTGAAACTCTTTTCGAGCGAGGGACTGAAACCGAGGCTGACACTTCCGGCCGACTGACGGACATAACGGCCGCCGCTCTCGCTGACCAGGCGGTCGAGAATGCGGCTGTAGGCTCCCACCGTATTCTTGACATAGGCATCGTCCTTGAGACGGCCTTCGATCTTGAAGGAGGTGACTCCGGCCCCGGCCAGTTCGGGCATTACCGACGAGCGGTTCAGATCGCGCAGCGAAAGCAGATGGCGGCCGCTGACAAGCTGACGGCCGGAGCCATCGACAAGGTCAAATGGCAGACGGCAGATCTGGGCACACTCTCCGCGGTTGGCGCTGCGGCCGGTGGTGACGAAACTTGCACGGCAGTCGCCGCTGTAGCTGACACAGAGCGCACCGTGGATGAAAGCTTCGAGCGGAGTCTGAGGCACTGCGGCATGAATTTCGGCTATCTCTTTCAGAGAGAGCTCGCGGGCAAGCACCAGGCGTGAGAAGCCAGCATCGGCCAGAAAACGGGCCTTGGCGACATCACGGATGTCGCACTGGGTGCTGGCATGAAGCTCGATGGGTGGCAGATCCATGCGCAGAAGGGCCATGTCCTGGACTATCAGGGCATCGACACCGGCACGATAGAGCTCACCGACAAGCCTTTCGACTGATCTGATCTCATCGTCATAGACAATCGTGTTGACGGTGGCATAGATCCGGGCGCCGAACCTATGGGCGAATTCTGCAGCCCGTCCTATCTCGGCCACGGAATTGGCCGCGGCCCGGCGGGCACCGTGACTCGACGCGCCGATGTAAACCGCATCGGCACCTGCCGTGACGGCGGCAATAGCGGTGTCGGCCGTGCGGGCCGGAGCAAGGAGTTCGAGAGGAGTTGCAGTTGATTTGCCCATATGGAGTCCGTTGTGTTAAATAGCGTTAAAACAGAATGTTTATATTAAACCTTAGCGCCTTTGTCGAGTCAAAAAGACATAAAACGTAATAGAATTAGCTTTTTGATTATAATGATTGCTCTGCGTCGGCTCGTGAAGAGTGGCGCAGAGCACGTTTTTTACGGTGGCGGCTGACGCAGACGGTCAGACTGTCAGCAAAGCGAAAACCCTCGCGGCGCTTTCTAATAAACGCTGCGAGGGCTGTGATTATTGCCGGAGGGTGGCATCATCCACCGATGAAGTTTTCCATCAGCGGAACGGGGTCTTATCCCTCTATGAAGCTGTCAAGAGATCTGACGGCTTCGATGCACATGCGTGAATTGTGGTAGGGACATTTCCAGAATCCGGCCTTGTCATCGGCGGTGTTGACTGAACCGTCGGCCCGGCGCGACCAGTGCCACTCGCCGGCGGGGTCCACAAGATTGTCGGCTATGTAGCGCCATGACTGCAGGGCGCGGTCGAGCTGCACGGGCTGTCCGTGGAACTGCGCGAGCCAGAGCTGCCCGATGACGTTTTCAGCCTGCACCCACCAGTGCTTGTCGTTGTCATAGTTTCCGGCGGGATGGCGCTCGTAGACCATTGACCCGTCCACGCAGCGGCCCTGAAGGGCAGCCTGGGCTATATGGGCCGTGTGGTCGAGGGTCTTGGCGGTCAACTGCGGGTCACCGATGACGTGGGCTGTCTCAAGCAGCAGCCATGAGGCTTCGATGTCATGTCCGTAGCTCTCGGCTCCGGGCTGGATGTTCCAGTCATCGTCAAAGAAGAGAGTCAGATGGTGGCTGACGGGATTTTCGATGCGGTCAAGGAAGATCTGAAGCAGATTGACGGTGGCTTCCTCTACATCGGCCACACGTGTCTCCAACGATGCCGGACATTTTTCTTTCAGCGCGCGGAGCAGGTTGGTGTAGCCTTCAAGGATGTGGAGATGGGTGTTCATGGTCTTGGAGGCGTTGGCGTCATGGTCGCTCAGGCGCATGTCGGCTATCGGCTGCCAGTCATGGGTGGTGGCCTCGATATAGCCGTTTTTCACGCGGTCGCGCGAATGGGTCTCGATGGCGTCGAAAAGCTCTGTAGCGAGGCGCAGCGACTCTTCATCACCGCAGGCGCGATAGTATTCCGCGAGACCGTAGATGATGAAGGCGATGGCGTAGAACTGCTTTTTGGTGTCGAGGGGCGATCCGTCGGCGTTGAGACTCCAGAAAGCGCCGCCGAATTCGCGGTCAATGAAGCGGTCTGCAATGTAGTTGCGCGCACGGGTGGCCGCCGCGAGATAATCGGGGTTTCCGGTGGCGAGAGCGGCTGCGGAGAATGACCAGAGGATGCGGGCATTGAGTATGGCGCCCTTGGGAGCGTCGGCATCGAGATTGTCAGAGCCGTCGCGGCGGCCATAGAAGCCTCCGCGCGGATCGGTCATCCGGTCGAGCCAGTAAGGGAGTATGTTGCAGGTCAGGTTGTCAAGCAGTTCCTGACGGAAGACTTTTAGAGTTTCCTGATTCATTTCTGAAGAGTTGATACGGGGTTCTTTATAAGAGGATGTTTAGAGGTTGTAAAAAAATAACCTCTTAGAATAGGCCGTTTCAGACTGGTTCGACGAAGCGGTCGGGATCGTCATCAACAGGTTGCTCACGCTGGAGTTTGAGCCGGGCCACGATATCTTTCATCTCTTTGGTGCCGAGCGGATAGAGCCAGACTATGAGCATGGAGAGGAGGGCAACTCCGGCAGGGATGAAGGTCATGAGCATCCAGAGACATTCTATGGCGCTTGCGGGCTGGACTATGCTCATTCCCTGGTTGGCATCGGTGCGTTCGATGTAGCCGCAGCCGCTGAGAAGCCACATGACTGCCGCGCCGCCGATGGCTCCGCCGAATTTCTGGGCCATAGAGGCCGAGGAGAAGATGAGGCCGGTAGAGGCCGAGCGGGTTTTCAGTTCGGAGTAGTCGCTGATATCGGCATACATTGACCATACGAGCGGCGCCATCACGCCTGTGAGCACCGAGATGACTATCTGGAGCAGGAGCATCATCAGCAGACCGCCGTTTGACTCAGGCGAGAGGGTGAAGAAGATCACGCTGAAGATGATGAGCAGGGCGTCGACCAGAATGAAGGTGGGTTTCTTGCCGAATCTGTTGGTGACGGGCACTGCGAGAGCCACTCCTACCATGTTGGCAACCTCGCCGACTCCGAGGAAGAGGCCGGAGTAGAAGAGAAGCGAGAGTGAGAAGATGGCTATGTGCTGTTCGCCTCCGATGATGTCGGCGAAGAAGAATGCCACAGTGGCACCGCGCACGGTGTTGAAGAGGTTGAAGCAGAGCGAGGCTCCGTTGAGAAGCCACCAGGGTTTGTTGGTCAGCAGCGCCTTGAGGTCTTTGCCGAGTGAGGCCGAGCTGACGGTGGTGAGCTGCTCGCGGGTGAAGTTGAAGCACAGGAGGAAGAGGACAAAGCAGCAGGCTGCTATCACTATCATGGCAAACTGCCAGCTGCTCTGGAGCGACATGCCCATCGAGGTGGAGAAGAACTTGCAGAGGGGATCCCAGGCGAAGAGGGCTATGAAGGAGCCTCCGTAGGCGAAGAACATGCGGAAGGATGAGAAGACGGTCTTTTCCTGCGAGTCGTCGGTCATGACTCCGAGCATGGCTCCATAGGGGACGTTGATGCCGGTGTAGACGGTCATCATGAGGATGTAGGTGACGTAGGCCCATACGAGTTTGGCTGCATAGCCCCAGTCAGGGGTGGTGAACAGGAGTATGCCGCAGATTGAGAAGGGGGCGGCCACCCACAGCAGGTAGGGGCGGTATTTGCCCCAGCGGGTCTTGGTGCGGTCGGCGACGATGCCCATCATGGGGTCAGAGACGGCGTCCCAGATGCGGGTGACAAGCAGGAGCACACCGGTGTCTACAAGACTTATGCCGAATACGTTGGCATAGAAAAACGGGAGGTAGTAGCTGAAGACTTTCCAGAACATGGACGAGGCCATGTCACCGAAGCCGTAGCCTATTTTTTCTTTTAAAGGAGCCATATCAGAATTTGAGGTAAGAAGACGTAAATGTGGGGGGTGGAGAGGTTTCGCGTCGGCCCGGCGGGGGCTGACTTCTGGAGTTTGTGTTTCTTGGAGCTTGTTAAAGAACCAACCTTTTAATGCTTTTAATGCGAATTGGCCCAATCGTCAGTCAATCGGGCCAATTCGCAGGTGGGTTTTATTCGCCGAGGATCTCAAGATTGCTGTCGATCAGGCGGTTGAGAGTGCGGACCGATTCCGAGGTGGAAAGTCCGTCTTCAGGGGTGTTGAGGCAGTAGTCCACAAGGCGGTCGATGGTCGATGTGGCAACGTGCATGCGGGTGTCAGACGATGCGTAGTAGATGAATACTTTGCCGTCTTCGTCGGCGATCCAGCCGTTGGTGAAGAGGACGTTCATCACGTCGCCGATATATTCGCCGCCCACCGGAGCCATGAAGTAGCCGCCGGGCGATGCGATTTTCTTCCAGGGCTCTTCAAGCGAGGTCATGTAGAGGTAGAGGACATAACGCAGGCCTGAGGCGCAGCCGCGCACGCCGTGGGCAAGATGGAGCCAGCCTTTGGAGGTCTTGATGGGGTGCGGGCCTTCGCCGTTTTTGGTTTCCTTGATGGTGTGGTAGTAACGGCGGTCAATGATGGTCTCTTCGGTTACTTCGGCATTGGTGATGTCGTCGATGAGCGCCCAGCCGATGCCGCCGCCGCTACCGGTGTCGATGAAGCCGTCCTGCGGGCGGGTGTAGAGGGCGTATTTGCCGTTGACAAATTCAGGGTGGAGCACTACGTTGCGCTGCTGCGACTTGCATTTCAGATCCGGGAGGCGTTCCCAGTTGATGAGGTCGTGGGTGCGGGCGATGCCGCAGGCTGCTGTGGCTGCCGAGAGATCGCCGGGGCATGAGTCATCATGACGCTCTACGCAGAAGAGGCCGTAGACCCAGCCGTCTTCATGGTGGGTAAGGCGCATGTCATAGACGTTGGTGGCAGGATCTTCTGTGTCAGGCATGGTGACGGGGTGAGGCCAGAAGCGGAAGTTGTCGATGCCGTTGGGGCTTTCGGCCACTGCGAAGAATGATTTGCGGTCGTTGCCTTCGACACGGACCATGAGGATGTATTTGCCGTTCCACTTTATGGCGCCTGAGTTGAGAGTGGCGTTGCAGCCGATGCGCTCCATGAAGTAGGGGTTGGTGGCGGGGTTGAAGTCGTATTTCCATGTCGGGGGCACCATTTCGGCTGTGATGACCGGGTTGGCATAGCGCTCGTAGACGCCGTTGCCCTGAATCGGGGTGTTGGGACGGGTGACGAGTTCCTCGTAGCGGGCAAGGACAAGATTTTTACGATAATTGAAAAGATCCATCTGTTTAGAGGCTTTTAGAGACTGTTTTTTGTTTTTGTTATATGTATGACTGAGCTGTGGACTGGGAGAGAGTGGCGTCCGGGGTCAGTCAACGAATATCGGTCGGGGTGTGGAGTGGAATTTCCGGAAGTCTGCTTCGGCGGGATGGCCTGTGTAGGGGACGTAGAAATGGTTGGGTTTCTCGGTCTCGATGGCGTTGCGCCAGACGCAGACGTAGGCCACGGGGATGCTGTCGATGGCCGGAAGAAGCACTTGGGTGTACCAGTCGGCTATCTCAAGGCCTTCAAGTCCGGTTTCGGTAAAGGCTGCGATCTTGCCGCGCTTGCGGGCTTCGTCGACCACGAAGGGGAGCTGCGAGCGGATGCGTCCGGTGTACTGCTCCACACCTTTTTCGCCGTCGAAGTGGTAGATGTCGGTGCCGAGGATGTCGACGTAGTCATCGCCGGGATATGTGGCGAAGTATTCCTCGCGGGTGAGGTCTTTGTCAGGAGAGTAGGCCCAGAGAACGTTGTCAACTCCCGCGGCATCGAAGCCCCGGCGGGTGCGTTTCCACAAATCGATGTATTCCTCAGGAGTTGCACTGTCTTTGCCCCACCAGAACCATGAGCCGGAGTTTTCGTGCCAGGGGCGGAAGATTACCGGAATGGGGTTGCCGTCGGCGTCTTTGAGGGAGGCTATGAAGCGGGCCGCACGGCTGATCCAGGTGTCGAGGGTGTCGGCGAGAGCCTTGTCAGAGGCTAACTGGCGCAGGGGGGCGGTGGAGACATCCCAGGAGTTGCCGCGCGAGGAGGGGTTGACGGGGTGCCAGCTGATGGCGTTGATGCCTCCGCGGCGGTGCTGTGCTGCGATCTGCTCGGCCATGAAGGCGAAGGGCACGCCGTCGAGGTTGCGGGCAGAGTCGAGTTCGATGAGTCCGAGATCCCAGCTCATGAGTCCGGGATACTGGCCGGTGACGTTTCTGACATCGGAGGAGTCGGCGGCATAGGCCCAGCGGTGGCCGTAGGCTGTGTCGTCGTGGTGGCCGAAGAAGAAGCGTCCGGAGGCGGATGCGGAGTCGAGGCGGGCTGCGAGCGTCTGGACGGGCGTGAGCGAATCAGCGGGCATCTGTTCGGAGTTTGTTTTGCCGGAGCCGCAGGCTGTGAGGAGACAGGCGGCGGCGAGGGGCAGAAGATAGTGTTTCATAAAGATAGTTTCTATTGTCTGTGGGGAGCGGGGGCGTGATGTTTCAGCCGAGGATGACTTGGACGCTGTTGTCGGAGCCTTCGGGGCAGAGCGGTATCACGTTGCCCCGGACGGGGGTGCCGTTGACTATGACCTGTTTCACTCCGCGGCTGACGTGGGCGGGGTTGGTGACGGAGATGCGATAGCCTGCGCCACGGAAGCGGCGGCTGACTTCATAGCCGTCCCAGGAGGCGGGGATGCAGGGATCGACGACGAGTCCGTCATAGCCGGGACGTATGCCGAGGATGAACTGAGTGATGGCATACCAGTTCCAGGCGGCTGTGCCTGTGAGCCATGAGTTTTTGGCTTCTCCGGGGCGGGCGGCGTCTTTGCCGGCTGTCATCTGGCAGTAGACGTAGGGTTCCACCTTGTGGAGGTCGCTCTTGTCTTCGAGATAGGCGGGACAGATTTTCTGATAGTATTCCCAGGCGCGGTCGCCGCGGCCGAGGACGGTCTCGCCGATGATGACCCAGGGGTTGTTGTGGGCGAAGATTCCGGCGTTTTCCTTGTAGCCTGCGGGATAGGTGGAGATTTCGCCGTAGTCCATGACGTATTCGGTGAAGGCGGGGTTGTTGAGCACGATGCCGTGTTCGCAGTCGAGATATTTCTTCACTGAGTCGAGCGACTGTTCGAGCATGCCTTCCTCAAGTCCGATTCCGGCCATTGTGCACCATCCCTGCGATTCGATGAAGATTTTGCCTTCTTTGTTTTCATGAGATCCGACCTTGCGTCCGAAGTAGTCATAGGCGCGGAGGAACCATTCGCCGTCCCATCCGTGGGCTTTGACGGCTTCGACCATCGCGTCGACATGGGTGCGTGCGCGGTCTGCTTCGGCGTCGAGGCCCATGCGGCGGCAGAGTTCTTCGTAGTCGCGGCCGTAGATGACAAACTGGCCTGCGATCATGAGCGATTCGGCTTTTGAGCCTTCGGATCGGTTTTCAGTTGTCTGGAATGACTCGTTGGGGTCATTGGAGAAGCAGTTGAGGTTGAGACAGTCGTTCCAGTCGGCGCGGCCGATGAGCGGGAGTCCGTGGGGGCCGAGGTTGTTGATGACGTGATCAAAGGATACTCTAAGGTGATCCATCAGCGAGACTTCTGATCCTGGCTGATTGTCGAATGGGACCGGTTCGGAGAGGATGGAAAGGTCGCCGGTTTCCTTGATGTAGGCCACGGTTCCGAAGATGAGCCACATGGGGTCGTCGTTGAATCCGCCGCCGATGTCGTTGTTGCCGCGCTTGGTCAGTGGCTGGTACTGGTGGTAGCAGCCGCCGTCGGGGAACTGGGTTGATGCGATGTCGATGATGCGCTCTCGGGCACGTGCGGGGATCTGGTGGACGAAGCCCACGAGGTCCTGATTGGAGTCGCGGAAGCCCATGCCTCGGCCTATGCCGCTTTCGAAGAATGATGCGGAGCGGGAGAAGCAGAAGGTGATCATGCACTGGTATTGGTTCCAGATGTTGACCATGCGGTCGAGGCGCTCGTCGCCCGAACGGACTGAGAAGCGGCCGAGAAGTTCGTCCCAGTATGTGCGGAGTTCGGCGAAGGCTTTGTCGACTTTTTCGGTCGTGTCGAAGCGGGCCATCATGGTGCGGGCGGGAGCTTTGTTGATGATTCCTTTTGATTCCCATTTCTCGTCCTGGGGATTTTCGATGTAGCCGAGCATGAAGATGAGGTCGCGCGACTCTCCGGGGGCGAGGGTTATTTCAAGATAGTGGGATGCTATGGGCGACCATCCGTGGGCCACGGAGTTGCGCGGGCGGCCTTCGATGACTGCGTCAGGCTCGTCGAAGCCGTTGTAAAGTCCGATGAAGGTCTCGCGGTCGGTGTCGAAGCCGTTGACGGGGGTGTTGACGCTGTAGAACGCGTAGTGGTTGCGGCGTTCCTTATATTCGGTTTTGTGATAGATGGTGGAGCCGTCGATCTCGACTTCACCTGTGGAGAAGTTTCGCTGGAAGTTCTCCATGTCGGTGGCTGCGTTCCACAGACACCATTCTATGAATGAAAAGAGTTTGAAGCTCTTGGGGCTGTCGGTTTTGTTGGTAAGGGTGAGCCTTGTGATTTCGGCATGTGTTTCGAGGGGCACGAAGAAGAGGGCTTTTGCTTCGAGACCGTTTTTCTCGCCTTTGATGACAGTGTAGTTCATGCCGTGGCGACACTCGTAGGCGTCGAGCGGAGTTTTGGTCGGTTTCCAACCGGGATTCCAGACGGTGTCACCGTCTTTGATGTAGAAATATCGACCGCCGGCATCCATCGGGACACCGTTGTAGCGGTAACGTGTGATACGACGGAATTTAGCGTCCTTGTAGAAGGAATATCCGCCTGCGGTGTTTGAGATGAGAGAGAAAAAGTCTTTGTTTCCGAGGTAGTTTATCCAGGGCCAGGGGGTCTTGGGCTCGGTGATCACATATTCGCGGTTAATGTCGTCGAAATAGCCGTATTTCATTTCTTTATATGGTTAGTTAGTTAAGCAGCTCTTCAGGATCAAACGATATAATAGCGGTTCAATTTGTCAGAACCACGTATGCAGTCTGAAGACTTGCAAAGGTAACTAAAAAAGGTTTCGCGGGAAATGGATAAAAAGAGGAAGAGGGTATCGGAATGTTGCCGTATAGTACCATTTTTGATACCCTCTTCCTATGATTAAGTCCGAGAGGATTATTTCAGGCTAAAATCGCCCTGGTTGAGAACGAGGGGATTGTTGAGCACGGTGTTCCACTCGCCGTTGAGGTTCCATGTGAGGAAACCGGGGCCGTTGGCATCCTGCTCATACCATCCCATGAAGAAGCTCCAGAGGGCGCTGTTTTCAAACTGTGAATCGGGGTCGAGAAGATTACCTGTTTCGGTAAGCGCGATGATCTTACTGCCGTTGACGGCTTCCTGGATCAGGTTGAAGATGGCTGACTGGTCTGACATTGCTTCTTTGTAGATGTCAGTGCCGACTATGTCGACATAGGCGTCGCCGGGATATTCCGACTGGAGTGTCTCGATGTCAGCGAGGTCCATGCCATAATTATAGTTGGCGGTCCATACCCAGATGAGGTTGTTGAGGCCATAGTCATTGGTGAGAGTGTCATGGAGCCAGATCCAGAGTTCTTTGGTCACCTCTACTCCTGAGTTGCCCCACCAGAACCATGTCCACTGGTATGCTCCAGCGGCTTCGTGGAAGGGACGGAAGAGCACGGGGATGTTGGCATCCTGGAGGAGTTTGAGATAGCCTGCGAGTTTGGCCACGTCGGCGGTGGCTACTGTGTTTTCGCGGGTGCCGGGTGTGAGGACTTTGGAGGCGTCGAAGCCTTTGACTTCTTTGGTGTCGCGGCAGGTGAGTTCGAAGTAGACTCCGGTGACGGTGTAGTTCTGTCCTGAGACAATGAGTCCGCCATTGCGCACTTTTTCGGCTGCTTCGCTGTTGAGGCGCACGCGGTATTCTCCGGCTGCGATCTGATCGGGGGTGAGGTCGAAGTATTCAGTCGATGACATAAGTCCGCCCCAGTCACTGTCTTTGAGAGAGCCCTGAGCATCGGCGGCTGCGTCCTTGAACTTGACCACTATATAGGTGCCGTCGCCGGCGTTCTGCCAGAATGTCATAGCGTCAGGCACTTCGGCTTTGTCGAGTCGAAGCGCGCCCCAGTTGCCGATTTCAGACTGGCCGACCCAGACTTCCATCGGGACGTTCCAGTGCCAGCAGACTGCGGGGATACTGCCGGCATCCCAGACGGTCTGCACGGGGGTGATGTCGCCGTAGTCGATCCAGTTGGAGGGCGATGATGCGAGGTGGATGTAGTCGAAGCCGACGATTGCGGGGAATTTGCCTGAGTTGTTCTTGATGAGGTCGCAGAAGGCAGTGCCCCATGCTACTTCACCCATAGCTCCTGAGAGCTGTTTGTTGCCATAGTTGTCAAGGAGTAACTGGTAGACTTTTTTGGCTTCGGGGGTTGCGTTGGGGTTGATGAGCGACTGCGCGAGGTTTGCGACGTTGACACCGGTGTTGGTGTTGAAGGTGATGGTCATTCCTTCGGCCATTACTTTGGGGTCGTCGCTGCGGTGGAAGGCTCCATCGGGGATCACGAGGGTGTAGTCTGTGTATGACTGCAGGGCCACGGGGATGATCACCTGCATTCGGTTTTCAGGATTGACCACCGGTGCGAGGGTCTGGCCGTTGAGGGTGACAGGCTTGTCGAGGTTGATTCCTACAAGGTTGTTGTAGTCAAGGGTGATCCGGTCAAGCGTGTTGGCGCGGACTGTGACACCGTCGGCTATCGACACCGAGCGGTTGACCATTCCGAGGCCGTCAAGCATGTTGTAGCTGTTGTCATCGTCGTTACAGGCTGAGAGCGACATTCCGACGAGCGCAGCGATGAAGTAATATTTAAGTTTATTCATTTCAGTATCTGATTTTGGAATTCCCGCCTGCGGACACCGCCGGTGCCCGCAGGCGGGGATCTGTCAGTCGGAGTTGATTATTCGATGGTTACTTTGTTGAGGATATAGCCCTGACCTGAGAGGACGAGACCGCCGTTGGCCACAAAGTCGTCAATGATCGCCTGGGTCATAGTGACTTCAAGGAGATTGTTTTCGGGCTGGTCGATCTGGCTGTAGACATCGTCCGGGAGGTTACCCCAGCCCTGTCCGTGACGGACTGAGACGCACCACCATTCGCCGGGCGCTACGGTCGGGGTCATGTAGAAGCGGAGGATCTGACCGGGTTTGACTGCAGACCAGTCATAGTTGTCCCAGGCGAGGTCCTGGTTGCCGCCCCATGCGCCGCAGTCCCATGAGCCGGACCAGATTGTGGTTTCGAGTGAGATTTCCCATTCGATGTCTACCTTGTTGAGAACAAACTGAGATCCGGTGATGATAAGACCGCCGTTGGCAACGATGTCAGCAAGGACTTCCTTGGTAAGGACTACTGAGAGGACTCCGTTTTCAGGATTTTCATACTGGCCGGGGATCGGGTCGGGCAGACTGCCCCAGCCATCGCCGTGACGGAGCGATACGCACCACCATTCGCCTTCGGCTACGGTGGGAGTCATGTAGAGGGTCAGGATTGCGCCTTCGGGCACCTGGCTCCAGTCATAGCCGTCCCAGGCGAGATCCTGATTGCCGCCCCAGCCCGTGTTTTCCCACATGCCTGACCAGATTGTCATGCCTACGTGAGTTGCGGGGATGACTGCGATGTCATATGAGATCGAGCCGTTTGACGACAGGAGGGTAAAGTTAGAGTTCTTGCCGGCTGATCCGGGCACCTGGATGATGAGGGATGTGCCGTTGAGGATGTATTGCACGTTCTGGCCGTTGACCTGCACGCCGGTGAGTTTGTCGGCATTGGCGATGGTTACGACGAATGTCTCGCCTGCGCGGATTTCAACGTCTTCGCCGGGGAGGGCTGTCGCATAGGCGCATTCAGGGGCTGAGAGTTCTATGCTGCCGACTTCAACGGTCTCGCCGTTGGTGAGGGTGAGGGTCACGTCATTGGCTCCGGCCGCGAGGGTGGCGGGTACTATTACTGAGAATTCAGTGGCGGTGGGGTTCTTCACTTCTACAGTGGCTGCTGAGGCGAAGGTGATCGAGGCTACGTTCTGGAGGTTGCGTCCCTTGACGGTGAGGGTGCCGGCGAGGGCTGCGGGAACGGGGTCGAAGCCTACGGCCTCAGGCTTGAGGGTGGAGACCTCAACTTCAACGGTGGCTCCGGAGGCTGTGTTGAGCACGAGGTTGCCCGACCGGGCGCCTGCGGGAACAACGAGGGTGATCTCTGTGGCCGACTGTGTTTCGGGGGCTACGGCATCTTCAACGTTGGGGAAGAGCACGTCGGTGATCAGCTCCATGTTGAGACCTTTGAGTTTGATGACGTCGCCGGCCCAGATGTCTGCGGCGGGTTCTGCCACTACGTCCTCAGGCACTGCGACACCGATTGTGGCTACGGCTACCTCTACGCCAGATGCGGGGATCATGCGGATGGTACCGTCAGAGACGTTGGCGGGGAGGACGAATGTGAGTTCGGTGCCTTCGTCGTTGACGGAGAACTCAACGTCGTCGCCGTTAGGCATCACGATGCGGGTTGCGAGGCTGAGGTCTGTACCGGTTACGGTTACGGTGTTGCCGGGCTTGACGTCGGTGAGGTCAAGGACTTTTTCAACGGCCGGGAGGACAACTGTCAATTCTTCGTCAGAGTAGATCCAGTTAGGCATTTCTTCAGCTGCATCGCTGAGGATGATCTTGCCTGACTGGGCTTCGGCGGGAACGACGAGTTTGATTTCGGAACGTGACTGGGCAAGGAAATCATCTTCACTTACGGCAACATCCTTGCTGAATATCACTTCGTGGATAAGATTGAGGTAATCTCCTGCAATGGTGATCTCATCACCCGGCCTTGCTTCAAGCGGAGAGATGCTTTCGATAGATATCGGTTCAGTGAAAGAGATTGGAGTTTTGGTAGTGATGGAACCTTTGGCATGCTTAAGAGTCACCAGTCCAGGTTCTGCATCCTGTGGCACGATAATTCGGATTTCGTTGTCCGAAATGATCTTTATATCTGTTATTTCACCGGATCCAGGAATCAGGACTGCCTGAATCTGCTTCAATCCTGAACCGAGGAAGCGCAGTTCGCCTCCACGTGCTACGGGACACGGGCCGAATACATTAAGAGATACGCCTCCCACATATTGGTTGGTGTTGAGGTCATTGTCATCGTCACAAGATGTAAATGTGACACCTGACAGCATCAATGCACCAGCCATTAGCAATGCTGAGAATTTATATTTGAAGTTCATTGTTATTCGTGTATTAAAGTCAGCGAATTAATTATTCGGAACAAGGCGGATGTTATCAATGGCGATATAGATCTGACTTGTCAGCTCCGAAGTCTGCGAGCCGGCATATACAATAAATGTAAGACCGGAGAATGATTCTGCGCTCAACGGAACTTTAGGGGTATCCGCATAACGGGTGAAGACAAAGTTTGAGAGCGGGATAGACACTGTGGTCCAACGGCCACCGGTGTCATAAGATCCTGTTGTGCTCCAGGGGCTCCAGAGAGCTCTCGAGTTGTCATCACTGCCGATATAAGAGTTGGTCGGATTATCCTCCATGTTGACCTCGGCATAAGAAGTAAAGATACAGTTCAGAGCGACACCGGTCCAGGGTTTAGAAGAAGGAATGCAGACTTCAAACTTAAGAGTATAGTCCTGCCAGTTTGTCGGATCAAAATCGTCGCCGAGCATTGTGCTCAGTTCCGGATGTCCGTCAGTCACATTAGGCCAGTAGTTGAACGATACAGCATCCTCATCAGGCCAATCTGCGTTGGTCATTGATTCCTTATTGAAAAGGATATAGTTGCCGTCAAGAGGTTCTATTCCATCTACAGCACCAGTCTGCAGGACATCTGCGCCCGAACGCCAACCGTTGCCTATTTCGAGACCATTGACACCGTCCCAGTCGAAGAGCATGCCACGAGTGTCACGATAGTGCAAAGAACTCTGTCCTGTTCCATAGATTGATGTTACTGAAATAGAACCTTCAAGGTCAGCATTATCAGGAACGATGACGTTGAAAGAGTTTTTGGTAATATTCGAAACCTCCTCAGCCTTGACATTGCCGGGGAAAGTGGCGTACAACGGCACGTTAGGATCGTCAATGAAGAAGTCGCCATAGATTGTGATTTCCTCTCCGGGTTTTGCCCACTCATTTGAGACGGAAGTAATTACCGGTTTCGGAACAAGGACTTTGAAGTCATATTCAGTGGTCTTTCCGGCCTTGTTGACCATATAGATCTTATTTGTCACTTCCTCAGGAATACCGCCGGGGATAGCGACAATAAAGGTATGGTCTGTCAGATAGCTCGTGTTCAGGACCGCTTTCTGGTCATTGAAATAAATTTCATTGATGCTGCGAAGATTGTCACCGACAAGACAGATGACGCTCTCCATGTATGCTGCTTCGATAAGAGAGTCAGCCGATTCCACTGAAGCCATACGGACATATTTGACAACCGGTGTTCCACCCGTAGCTTCAAATTTATCAGGCTGATCCTCGCATGAAGTGAGGGCGAAGCCCAAGACTCCAGACAGCAGGATTATCGAAGATAAATATTTATTTAATTTCATGTCTTGATATACTGGTTAGGGGGTATTAATAGGAATATTCTGAACGGACATCCACACGAATCGGATCTTTCATCAGCGAGGGATTGAATACGATATCGGTTTCGGGCAGAGGAAGAGTGTATTTCGACTTGTCGACTGTAATGTTGGGTTCCATTTCATCTGCGTAGCGTACCGAAGAAGTGACTTCCCAGCGGCCTGTTTCATAATATGTCTTATAGAGGTCATCAAGTCCGTAATAAGTAGATCTGCGCTGGCTTTCAAGCTCACGGCTGCAAGCTGCGGCATCGTAATAGCTGCGACGTACGTAGTCAAACCAACGGTCACCTTCAAAAGCGAGTTCCAGACGGCGCTCTTTCCAGACATCATCAAACGAAACGGAAGCAGGACGAATTGCACCGTGGACGGCGCGTGAGCGCACAGCATAAAAAGCATCAATTGCCGATGCATCGGAAGTCGAAGAGTTATTGCCTATTACAGCCTCGGCATAGATGAGATAAATGTCCGAAAGACGGAGCAGATGGGTTGCAAGACCGTTGGCCTGTTCCTGCGGATAATAGCCGAGGCCCTGATAGTGATCCTCCGAGTTTCCATAGAGGTGTTTAACCTGATTTGCTCCGGTTCCGGAGTTCAGCTGATATGTTTTACCGGGAGCATACTCTTCATCATAGAGGAACCGCAGATAGTCAAAACCACCTTTATTGCGCCAGAACTGGGAATAGACATCACCAGGCATCATCATAGTGGCTTTGCGGCGGGTATCGGCAGAGGGGTTCTGCTCAGGCGAACGCAGAGGGCTCACGCCGAATGCCTCCTGAAGATCGACAGAAGGAACTGTCCAGTCACCCCAGCACTGTCCGTAGCTGTCAAAACCGTTCATACCGACCTCCTGCTGCAAATAGTTGTTGGCAGTCCAAGGATCGCGCGAACCATACCAGGCAAGAGTAATCAAGGCTTCCTCATTCTTATTAAATTCAAGTTTGAAGTTGTCCTCATAGTTAGAGAGCAGACTGCGGCCAGAATTGTCAATGACATCTTTTGCATAACGGGCGGCGGCATCAAGATCATCCTGATTGCGGCTGCCATCCAGACCAAGGCCTGAACGGGTCAGAAGAACTTTTGCCAACAGGCCTTCAGCAGAATAATAGTCAATGCGACCGGGTTCATATTTTTTGCCCTCAAGGAGTCTAAGAGCCTCTTCAAGTGTCATCACAATATATTCGTAAATATCCTGACGGTCCACTTTAGGCTTTGTATTCGAGATGCCGGCACCGATTTCCGAACCGTTGTCATGAACCAAAGGCACATCGCCCCAAAGTCTGACAATATAGAAATAAGCAAGTGCTTTCAGGGTCAGAGCCTCACCCATAGCGCGTTCCTTGGCATAGCTGGAAGCGTTGGCGCCTTTCAGGAGTCCGTAGACGGTGTTGCAGTGCGCATTAGTCTGCCAAAGGGCTTCCGAGCAGGATCTGATTTTCGCATGGCTTCCATCAACAGAGAAGAGAACGAATGGAGCATTGTCACCGCTTTCGTGACAGTTGCCGGCAAGGTCTTCCGTGATATGATAAAGCTGCTGAAGCATGTCGTTCCAAGGCATAGAATAAAGATAGTTGACACCCTGGGCACATTCTTCATCACTCTGATAGAACTGGTCTACAACATAGCCGTCTTCTTTCGGACGGTCAAGGAAATCCTCACATGAAGAGAAGCCGAGTCCCATCAAGGCAACAGGAATGCAATATTTTAAATTTGATATTTTCATGATTTGGAATCTGAGAAGTTAGAATGATACGTTTAAGCCGAATGAATAGACTGTCGGCGAAGGATAACGACCATTGTCAAGTCCATAAACATTGGCAGATGACGAGCTTGCACCGATTTCAGGATCATAACCTTTATATTTGGTAAAGGTGTGAAGATTCTGCAGATTGCAATAGACTCTAAGGTTTTCGAGTCTCATTTTGCGAATCAGTCTGGATGGGAAAGTATAACCTAAAGTAATGTTCTTGATTCTGATATAGGAACCGTCTTCTATATAGCGGTCGGAGATGCGGTCGTTTGCGTTAGGATTACCAGTTGTAAGACGCGGTATTTTAGTCTTGTAGTTTTCCACGCGAACATTGGTGATATCATCATACCAATACTGTCCGTCAGGATAAACCTTGGTCGGGTCAATGGGCACGAGCTTGGCCCGGTCGTTGACAACAGCCAGCTGATTTCCCCACGAAGAAGTCATTTTTGTAAGATTCTTCGACATATAGTTCATCACCTTGTTGCCATATGAGCCGTTGAGGAAAATCGAAAGGTCGAAATCCTTATATCTGAATGTGTTTGTCCAGCCGAAAGTAAATTTAGGCATGGGAGAGCCAATATCAGTACGGTCATAAGCATCAATTATGCCATCGGGCCTGCCCTCAGGACCGCTGATATCCTTGAACTTGATGTCGCCGGGCCATACGGTCTGATTTCTGTTGAAAACTCCGTTTGTCGGATAGGCGGCAGGCTTCGGAGAGTTCTGAATATCTTCAAGATCGCGATATACTCCGTCGGTTACATAACCGAAGAAATTGTAAAGAGATTTGCCTACTACCGAGCGGGCTACTTCATCAGACCACTGGCCATAGCCCATGATGACCGATGCATCACTGCCGTCGATCTTGACAAGTTTATTCCGGTTGAACGAAATCACAAAATCCGATCCCCATGAAAAATCCTTGGTTTCAACCGGACGGGTATTAAGTGTGATTTCAAGACCCTGATTGCGGATGTCGCCGTAGTTGCCCCAAGGTGCTCCAAGTTGAGAAGATTCGTTTCCGTTTGTTCCCATATAGGTCGGAAGCTGCTGCTGCATGAGCATATCCTTGGATTCCTTGGTATAGAGGTCGAGAATGAGGTCAATGCGATTATTCAGGAAGGAAAGATCAAGACCGATATTCCACTGTTCCTGAGATTCCCATTTGATATTCGGATTGGCGATCTGAGTAGGACGATAGCTGACTCCAAGACCGGTCATGATGCGTGAGCTGAGAGGAGAACCCCACAGATAACCCTGATTTCCGGCATTACCGGTCTGACCCCAGCCAAGACGGAGTTTACCGTTGTTGAACCAGTCGGATATACCGGCGAAGAATTTTTCATTGCTGAAACGCCATGCACCGGCTACTGAGTGGAATCCGGCCCAACGGTTGTTGGGGCCGAAGTTTGAAGATCCATCGTAACGATATGTATAAGTCAGCATATAGCGGCCGTCCCAGTTAAGAGTCTCGCGGGTGAAGAATGAAGCCATAGCGCTTGAACCGTAACCATTTGTAAAGGCTTGTGTTCCGGTTCCGAGATATGGATTATGTACAAGGTCATTGGGGAGGCGGGTATTGGAGATTCGGGTATCCTCATATTTGGATTCCCAACATTCCTGACCAAGCATTATCGAATAGTTGAGCAGACTGATCTTGTCGCTCCATGTAAGGTAGTTCTTTACCTGCCAGAAAGTATATTTACTACGCGACATCGCCGCAGAGTTCTCATCGCGCTTCCAGGAACCGAGGTCGATCACCGGTTTGTAAGTCTGTGCTTTTACCCAGTTGATATCATAGCCAAATTCAGAGTGCCACACGAGTTGCTTTACAGGCTGAATTTCCAAGAAGAAATTGCCGTTGAGTTTCTGACGGCCAAGTTTGATTTCATCAAGCATCGCGATTGCTACGGGATTGGGATTGGTCTGACCTTCGCGCACAATGGTCGCATAGCTTCCGTCGATATTATAGATAGGTATATCCGGATTGGTTGTAAGCGAATAGTTGACAATACCGCTTTCAGAATCTGCAAGTTTCAGATTTTCATCGGTATTGGCATAGTTGGCTGACAAACCGACTTTAAGCCATGATTTCAGCTGAGAGTCAAGGTTTACACGGAATGAATAGCGCGAAAAATCAGAGCCGATGATTGTTCCTTCCTGATCCATGAATGATCCGGAAATATAATACTGTACTTTTTCAGTACCTCCCTGTACACCGACCTGATGCTGATGCTGGAGTGCGGTGCGGAAGATTGCATCCTGCCAGTTTGTACCTTTTCCGAGCAGTGAAGGATCTGAAAGATAAGGGTCTGATTTTGCCTGACCGTCAGCGACAAAATCATTAAAGTATTCAGCGTATTCACGCAGATTCATGATGTCGAGACGCTCGTTCTGGCGCTGCCATGCGACCATGCCGTCATATGTGAACTTGGCTTCGCCGGCTTTACCGCGCTTGGTGGTGATGAGCACAACACCGTTGGCGCCCTGTGCACCATAGATGGCGGTTGCAGAGGCGTCTTTGAGGATTTCCATCGAGACAATGTCTGAGGGGTTGATAGTGGAAAGAGGAGATACCGATGTGACATCGCCGTTCCCAAGAGCATCTCCAAGACCCAGCTGATGACCGCTTGAACCGCCTGCAGACTGGACAATCACACCGTCAATAACGTAGAGTGGCTCTGCGTTGGCGTTAATGGTGGCCTGACCGCGGACACGGATAGAACTTGACGAACCGGGGGCACCTGATGTGGTCACAGCTGATACACCGGAAGCACGTCCCTGAAAAGACTGGTCGATATTGGTAATGACAGAGCCTTTGATCGCATTTTCGCCAAGCGAGGTTGACGCGCCGGCGAGGTCGCTCTTTTTCATTGTACCGTAACCTACCACTACGACTTCGTCGAGAAGTTCTGAGTCATCTTCAAGGGTGACGGTGAGGTCGGTGCGCCCGTTGAGCGCTACTTCCTGGGATTTCATTCCCACGTAAGATACTATGAGAACGGACTTTGTCGACTTCACTTTGAGTGCGAAGTCGCCGTCGATACCGGTGGCGGTACCGTTGGCGGTGTTGCCCTTCTCTTGCACTGTCGCGCCGATAAGCGGTTCGCCCGACTTATCCTGCACGATACCTTTAACTGAGACCTGGGCGACGGCGGAGAGCATGATGCATAGCATCAATGCCGTCAGCAGACCTCTAAGGCCAAAATTTTTACTTTTCATATTGCAATTTTAAGGTAAGAGATATTGGTTTTAGAGTTAATGAATGCGTTTATATGTGGTTTACTTTTCACTACGATATGGCAAATGTAGTGCAAAGTCGGCGATGCGACTTACACTTTTTTATCACCTACTAACACTTTTTTGCAAAGAATCGATATTTGCGTTAAAATATGATACTATTTTAACATAAACTGCGTTAAAACCGTTCTGTGTATTATGTACAATAAGCTGATTTACAGACGTTCGTTGACGCTACGGATGATGGCTATGGTGGTGGAGTCGGTGTCGAAGACCGAGTTGAGGCCCTGGGCTTCCTGGGCGGGGTCGCCGGTGTAGTCGTCGCCGGGCTGCCAGGTTTCATGAGCGGGGCGCGCTGTGCCTCCCCAGCCCCAGAAGTTGAGGCCTGCGAGGCGGCCGCCGTCGGCTACTTCGTTGAACACATATTTATAATAGCGGTCACGGCCTGTGACGGGCGATCCGGGGGTTATGGCCATGCCGTCGCGGGGGTAGCCGAATTCTTCAAGCACGAGGGGTTTGAGTTTCGAGCGGTCGCCGCCGGCGAGGGCTGCGAGGGCGTGGTGGTGGGCGGCGATATAAGCGTCGGTGTTGGCTATGGCTGTGTCGACGCTGTCAGTGAGTGTTTCGGGGCGCACCCAGCTCCAGTTGTAGGGCCAGATATGGATGGTGGCATAGTCTACGTTGGGGTCCGAGTGGATTTCCGACCAAAGGTCTATGGAGTTTTCGCATCCCCAGGAGCCTTCGCTGCCTATGGAGACGAGGTGGTTGGGGTCGATGCTTTTGATCAGTCCGGCTGTCTCGGCGATCCATTCGGCGAAGGGGCGCATGCTTTCCTGGGCGAAGGGGCGCGGTTCGTTGGCTATCTGCCAGGCCATGATGGCCGGTGACTGCGAGTAGGGGCGGCCGGTGACGGTGTTCTGACGGCCTACAATATTGCGCACGTGGGCGGCGGCAAGGGCTTTGGCTGAGTCGTTGCGCACGAAGTTGGCGGCATAGGCCATGTAGGCCGGATAGCCTGCGTCGGCGGGGTTTACGGCTTCGCCGGCTCCGGACCATTCGAGGTAGGTGGAGAAGCCTCCGCTCCATTCCCAGGCGTTGTTGAGATAGATGACGGCTTTCATGCCACGCTTTTCGAGGTCGGCTATGAGGTAGTCGAGACCGCGCAGGAGGGTGTCGTTATAGACTCCGGGCGCTGTCTGCATTACGGGTTCTATGTGGGAGGCGAGACCTTCGCGGCCGTCGCCGCCGGCAAGGATGCGGAGGTTGCTGACGCCAAGCTGCTGCAGGCTGTCGAGTTCGCGGGCGAGACGCTCGCGGTTGCCTCCGCGTCCTTCCGAGGCAAGTATGGCGCCATACCAGAAGTTGGTGCCTACGTAGCGGTAGGCCGAGTCACCGATGTAGAATTGTCCGTCACGGACTGTCACAAATGCGGTGTCGGCCTCGGCAGAGGCCGATGAGTTTCCGGTCCCGCCTGAGCAGGAGAAGAATGCAGATCCGAGGAGTGAGAGGAGGGCGGAAATCATCAGGCTTCTATAATGTTTCATGCGGTTTAAATTTTTGCAGCCTCTGAGCGGCTGCGGGTCAGTGGAATTGTTAGAGGTTGTATCGGTTTGTATCTTTTCGCTTCTGCAGGGGGGAGACAGTTCTCTTGCAGAGGTTTATTTTTCGGTAAGGTTACATGCGCGGCGGGCGTCGTCCCAGTCATCGGAACGGAAGGGGATGAGCGGCATTCCGTTCATGTCTTTCAGCGTTCCGATTGCAAAGTTGTTGAAGCAGTAGCGCACGGCTTTTATGTCTTTGACCTTGTCGGAGCTTACGGTTACGGTGTGGAGATTCCAGTCTTCCGATGCTTTTGCAGGATAGAAGATGCGGTCATCGCCTGCTACCTCGAAGCCCTGGAGATCCATGTTGGGGTTTAGTCCGGCATCGGCGTTGTTGAAGCTGACCACTGCCTTGTCGCCCTGCAGATCGACAGCTTTGAACGAGGGATAGGTCGAAGGTATGCCCTTTATGCCGTATGTGCGGTTTGCGGCCATGAAGGCCAGGCGCTCCCCTATTTCCTGCTTGCGGCGGGCATGGATGTCTTCAAGTTCGAAGGGATACATGAGGTCTGTGGTGCAGACAATGCCGCTGTTGGGGGTGATCTCGGCGGCTTTGTGCTGACATTCGCGGAAGAGGGCCGCGGCGGTTTCCTCGCCGTTGCCGTATTTCCAGCCCGGAAGTTCCACGAAATAGAATGGCAGCTCTCCGAGGCCCCATTCATCGCGCCAGATCTTGACCATGTCACGCTGGTGAGAGGGATATTCCTTATGGCGGCCTACGTTTGACTCGCCCTGGTTCCAGAGAAAGCCTTTGATCGTGTAGCCGATCACGGGGTGCAGCATGGCATTGTACATCACGTTGATGCGCTCATATTCCTTAAGCACTGAGTCGGGCTGAGTCTTTTCTTTGGCGACATCCCAGTCGGAATACTCGTCAAGTTTCCATTTAGGCATCCAGCCCTCCACCTTAGAGCCGCCGTAGGCGCAGCTGATGATGCCGACGGGCACATCAAGGATATCGGTCAGCGAGGTGGCAAAGAAATATGCGAGGGCCGAGAAATCAGGTGCGTTTTCAGGACGCGACAACTGCCACTTGCCTTCCACGCGGTCTTCGGGAGTATAGGAGCCCCGCTTGGGGACGGTGGCCATTCTTATGCCCGGATATTTGCCTGAGTAGGCTATGGCCTGGGCGGCCCCTTCTACCGGCTGACACCAGAATCCGCGCAGGGGCATCTCCATGTTCGACTGGCCGGAGCAGAACCAGACTTCGCCGATGAGCACATTGTCGATCTTCGCCGGCGCTTTCCCGTCGTCGAAACTTACGCTTTGCGGTGTGAACGATGCCGCCGGGGTGGCCACGCTGACTTCCCAGCGGCCGGTCTTGCCATCGGCCTTGGCCTTGTAGGCTTTGCCCCCGTTCCATGAAGGAGTGACGGTCACGGTACGGCCCGGATCGGCCCAGCCCCACAGTCTGGCCATCGAGTTCTGCTGGAAGACGGCGTTGTCACTGATGATGTCGGGGAGCTCTACTGCGAGCGCGCTGCCGGCAAATGCCGAAAGAAGAATCGCGCTTGCCAGACGGTTTTTCAAAATGCCCATAGTGCTTTATGACGGTTTGACGGTTGTCTGATTTTATATATTCCTTACTTATTTTGAATAGCGGCTGTTGCGCTCACCGACGGTCTTGCGGGCGAGCTTTGCCCACTCTTTGAGATCTTCTTCTTTCCACTCCAGACCGTTGTCAGAGGCCGAAGCCGAGATCATCGAGCAGGTTTCGTTCTTGTCTGCGATGTCCCACATCAGCACCGAGATATTGTTTCGGTCGGCGAAATCCATCCACTGCTGCCACGATTCATAGTCGATCGGGCCATCGCCGGTGTGGTCCATCGAGCCGCATTCCGAAATGATCAGCGGCAGACCGGCATCAAGAGCCTTCTGAGCCTTCTCGCGGTTCCAGTCCTTATGGGTCCCGGCGTAGTAGTGGAGCGAATAGAGCAGGTTCGGAGCATCGACCGGATCTTCAGCGGCAATGTCCACGTCCTGGTCCCATTTGGGAGTGCCTACGATCACCACCGCATTGGGGGCGTTCTTGCGGATCACGGGAATCACCTCCTCGGCATAGTTCTTGATTTCCTGCCAGGGGATGTCGAGCGGCTCGTTCCAGATCTCATACAGTATGTTAGGGGTGTCACCGTACTTTTCTGTGATCACGGTGAAGAATTTCTTTGCGTCCTCCAGTGTGTTATTGTGCGAATGCCAGTCGCAGATGATATACATATCGTTTGCAATGGCCGCATCGATCACTTTCATGGCAAGGTTCACGGCATTTACAGAATCGAGGGAATAACCGTTGACACAGTCGCCTGAGGGATGTGCGCCGATAGCCGCACGGGTGATGTTGGCACCCCAGTTTTCCTTGAGCGCACGGACTGTCCCTTCATTGTAGAATCGGCCCCAGTTGCAGTGCCAGCCGAGCGAGGGCCCGTTGAGCACCATAGTGTCGCCTGCCTGGTTCAGAAGAGCCGTTCCGCTGACGTGGAGGGGGCTGACAAATGCCGATGTGCTGTCATTGTCTGTCGATTCGCTTTTTGCAGCAGTGCCTCCGCAACCCACCAGAGCGGAGAGCACTACTGCGGAAATAAATGTAGTAAATAATGTTTTCATACTTGAATAGTGATTCTTTATGGTTTGTGGAGCTTTGATTTATCATTATATCAAGGAGCCGGA
Source organism: Duncaniella sp. C9 (assembly GCF_004803935.1). Classification (GTDB taxonomy): domain Bacteria; phylum Bacteroidota; class Bacteroidia; order Bacteroidales; family Muribaculaceae; genus Duncaniella; species Duncaniella muris. The sequence continues at coordinate 1,264,469 of NZ_CP039547.1, read as the reverse complement.
TCTCAGACAAGCATCTTGTGATGCTGATAGATCTCGCGGAACACCTTGGGGGAATTGCCTTTCTTCTTTTTGAATATACGGTTGAAGTTAGAGACGTTGTTGAAACCGCACTCATAACAGATCTCGGCAACAGACGTGGTCGAGTCGACGAGCTGACGGGAGGCATGGCCCAGACGGATGTCGATCACATAGTCTGAAATCGAGCGCCCGGTGCGCAGCTTGAAAAAGCGGCTGAATGCCGTGGGAGTCATTCCCACCAGATCTGCCAGGTCGTTCAGGCGTATGTCTTCTTTATAATGTTTGTTGATATGGTCCTGCACTTTCTGCACCCTACGGCTGTCGCCCGTCGGCTTGAGCGAGGCGAACGACGAGCTTGACAGCTTGCGGTAATGTCCGCCCTCGGCAAGTTCATAGAGAATCGACATCAGTTCGAGCATCCGGTAAAAACCTGATTCGATCTTGGTCAGATTGTCAAGTTTATGATAGACCTTCATGATGCTTTCCACTGTAAAGGCTATGCCGTTGGAACTGAGATCAAGCATCCGGCGGATGCTTGAAAGCTGGGTCTTGGCGAGAAACGACGAGCCAAAAAGGTCCGATGAAAATTGTATTGTTATCTCACGTATCTTGTCACTCATACACTCATGCTGCTCCCAGCCGTGTTCGATTCCGTTGCCGATAAGCACCAGGTCATACATCCCAAGTCTCTCTATGGAATCACCCACAACCCTACGCGCTCCGTCACAATTTGAAACAAAGTTCAGCTCATACTCCTCATGGCGGTGAATGGGGTATGTAAATCTGTCTTTATATCTGTCTATTAGATAGAAGCAATCTTTTTCAGACAGCGGCGTGATTTCGGTTATGATCTTGTTCATGGTCGAGACTCTATGTAGAAATAACAATAAGGCAGGTAAATCCTTTTGTCCGATTCAGGTTTTTAAAGGTTTGATCACAAAGATAAACATTATTTTGATTATATTGCATAAAAATGTTACAAAGATGCTCAATTTGACTATTTTTGACACTTATTTGTTAAAAAAGTATCAATAATTCATATGCGAGAACATAATTTTAGCACCTACGAGGCAAAACGTGCACAAACAAGCACATAAACGCACCCTCCGCCGGTCTCACCCCATATTCCGGACTCGCCCGCCACAGACAGCCATAATGCAACAGATCGCTATAATATAGGTATATATACATTAATTAAATAGCCGAAAATTTGTTATTGCCGCCGTGATGTCGTACTTTTGTAGAGTTTTAGCGCTATCAATCTATCACAACTAACTAAAATGAAGAATTTCCTCATCTCGTTTCTCGGTGCGCTTGCAGGTATCTGGTTCTCCCTCTTCCTTGCTGTCATCGGCATTTTCATAGTCATAGCAGCCGCTATGGCATCGTCAGGCGGCAACACCACAGTCAACGTCAGCAACAACTCCGTGCTCTGCGTCGATCTCTCAGGAACCATCTATGACCGTGCCCCGAAAATCGACATCCGGGAAGCAATCCGCGGTGGAGGACTTGAAAAAAACGCCCAGGTGCTCGCCGACATCACCGGTGCCATCTCCGCAGCAGCCTCCGATGACCGCATTGAAGGCATAGTCATGAACTGCAGCGGCGTATCAGCCGGAATCGCTCAGCTTACCGCCATCATCGAAGCACTGAAAGACTTCAAGAAGAATGCCCCTGAGAAATGGATCTACGCATATGCCGATGCATATGCCCAGGGCGACTACTATGTGGCATCGGTGGCCGACAGTGTCTTCATCAACCCCGTCGGAATGGTAGAAATCAGCGGCCTCAGCCTTTCATCGCTTTACTACAAGAGACTGCTTGACAAACTCGGAGTCGACATGCAGGTAGTGAAAGTCGGCACCTACAAAAGCGCCGTCGAACCTTATCTCCTCGACAAAATGAGCGAACCCGCCCGCGAACAGGCGCAACTCTTCCTCAAAAACATCTGGAATGACATCAGCACCACCATAGCCGATGCCCGCGGAGTCACCGTTGCCGATGTCAACAAATGGGCCGATGATTTTGTGTTTACAAAAGACGCCTCCACATATAAAGACCTCAAAATCGTCGACGGACTCCTCTACCGCCACGAATTCGACCGTAAGATCGCCGACCTCACCGGATGCGACAAAATAAAAGACATAAAAACCATAACCACAGCCCAGTATGCCAAAATCGCCGACAGCGGCAAGGTGGGCAGCGGCAAAGGCGCCAACATTGCCGTGCTCTATGCCACAGGCGAAATTACCGATAACAGCGGCAACGGCATCGTAGCCTCGGAGCTGGTACCCGAAATCCTTGAACTTGCTGAAGATAACGACATCGACGGCCTCATCATGTATGTGAACTCGCCCGGAGGAAGCGCCTTCGCATCCGAACAGATCTGGGAAGCGCTTGAACAATACAAGAAGCTGACCGGCAATCCCTTCTACGTCTCTATGGCTGACTATGCCGCCTCCGGAGGTTACTACATCAGCTGCGGAGCCGACCGCATATTCGCCCAGCCCGTCACACTAACCGGATCAATAGGCATCTTCGGAATGATCCCCGACATAAGCGGGCTCGTGAATGACAAGATCGGCATCGGCGTATCAACCGTGACCACCAACGCCAACAGCAACTTCCCGACCATCTTCGAACCGATGACCGAAGCGCAGAAAGCCTCCATGCAGGCCTATGTCAACAGAGGATATGAGCTCTTCACCTCACGTTGCGCCGAAGGCCGCGGCATGTCGCAGGACTCAATAAAGGCAATCGGCGAAGGCCGCGTGTGGGACGGAACCGAAGCCCTGAAACTCGGCCTGGTCGACGAACTCGGAGGTCTTGACACGGCATTGGCGGCAATGGCCAGGCAGCTCAACGTAGAGTCATACACTGTCCACTCCTACCCCGTGGCCAAAGACAAATGGTATGACCTGCTCCTTGAAGCCGGAATCGAAGACATCAAGGCTGCCATCATGCGCCAGGAGCTCGGCGAAATGTGCTCACTCTATGACGCTATCCGCCAGGTCAAAGGCATGTCGGTGCTCCAGTGCCGCATGGAATTCACAAAAGTGAATCTCTGAAACAACCTCTAAAAAACAATTATTCAGTGGCCCGCAACAAACTTCTATCAATGCTCCTGCTCTATCCGATCTCGAAACTCTACGGGATCGGAATGGTGGTGCGCAACAAAATGTTTGACTACGGCGTTCTGAAGCAGCAGGAATTTGACATCCCGATCGTAGTCGTCGGAAACCTCGCAATGGGAGGCACCGGAAAGACTCCCCACGTCGAATACATAGTCGAATCACTATTGGGGAAATACAACATCGGTGTGCTCTCACGCGGCTACCGGCGCGCCACCAAAGGCTTCGTCCTCGCCTCTCCACAGTCACGCCCTGAGGACATCGGCGATGAATCCTATCAGATCTACCGCAAATTCGGCCCGGACATCACTGTCGCTGTCTGCGAAAAACGCTCAGAAGGCATCCGCCAGATGCGAGAGATCAACCCCGATCTCAACATGATTATCCTTGACGACGCCTTCCAGCACCGCTACGTCAAACCGTCGGTATCCGTCATCCTGACCGAATACAACCGCCCGATATTCAACGACAAAATTCTCCCCTACGGGCGCCTGCGCGAATCGGCCCGCGCTCTCAACCGGGCCGACATAGTGGTAGTGACAAAATGCCCGATCGACATGAAGCCGATGCACTACCGGCTTTTCGAAGAGAACCTAAAGCTCTTCCCCTTCCAGAAACTCTACTTCTCGCGCTACAACTACGGACATCTCGTGCCCATATTCCCTGAAGAGACCGCTGACATCCCGGCCCTTGACTGCCAGAAAGCCGACACGGCGATCCTCGTCATCACCGGAGTGGCCAACCCCAAGCCATTTGTCCGCTTCCTCCGCCGCCACAAAGCCAAGGTCAAGCTCAAACGCTTCACCGACCACCACAATTTCACGGCCTCTGACATGGATGACATCACCCGTCTCTTCGACGAACTGCCATCCGACAACAAATTCATCGTCACCACCGAGAAAGATGCCGTGCGCATACTCAACAACCCCTATTTCCCCCACCGCCTCAAAAGGTCAATCTTCTACGTACCCATCAAAGTAGAATTCATTGACCGCGGAGAGACCGAATTTACAGCCGGAATAGAAAAAACCATCCGTGACTCACGTTTGTTTAAATCCTGAGCCCTTTTTCCATCCAGGCAACTCAACTGAAAAGAAACAAAGTTAATCGAGTATAATCATCAATACCATTCCCCTTATGTTAGAACAAATCAACCAGACGGCCGACTTTCTGCGCTCGAAAGTAGCCGATATGCCCAAAACCGCCATCATACTCGGCACAGGTCTTGGAGCTCTTGTAGACCACATGGACGACAAACTGTTCATCCCCTACTCCGAAATCCCCAACTTCCCCGTATCTACAGTCGAAGGCCACAGCGGCAACCTCATCTTCGGCACACTCGGCGGCAAGAAAGTAATCGCCATGCAAGGCCGTTTCCACTACTACGAAGGCTATGACATGAAGCAGGTCACCTTCCCCGTGCGCGTATTCAAGGCCCTCGGAGTCGACACCCTATTCGTAAGCAACGCCTCAGGAGGCATGAACAAGGAATTCGTTGTCGGCGACGTAATGGTCATCACCGACCACATCAACCTCTTCCCTGAAAATCCCCTCCGAGGCAAAAACTACAACGAACTCGGCACCCGCTTCCCGGCCATGACCAATGCCTATGACAAGGAACTCATCTCGCTCGCCGACACCATCGCAGCCGAGAAAAACATCCGCCTCATGCACGGCGTCTACGTCGGAGTGACAGGCCCCACCTTCGAGACTCCCGCCGAATATGAATACTACCGCATCATCGGCGGCGACTGCGTTGGCATGTCGACCGTACCTGAAGTGATCGTGGCAAACCATGCAGGCATGAGAGTATTCGGCCTCTCCGTAATCACCGACCTCGGCGGAAAAGACGTCACCCAGGTGCCGACTCACGAAGAAGTACAGCAAGCAGCTCTCATCGCACAGCCCAAATGCCTTGAGATCATGAAAGAACTTGTCAACCGTTTCTGACACAGCCAGCCGACAGAAATTATGGAGATTTCACAACTCGGCGAATTCGGCCTGATCGACCGCCTGACCCAGGATCTGGAAAACGTCAATGCGTCTACCCTCAAGGGTGTGGGCGACGACTGCGCCGTGATCCGCAACCACGACACAGACATACTGGTCACCACCGACCTCCTGCTTGAGGGCGTGCACTTTGACCTGACCTATGTGCCCCTGAAACACCTCGGCTACAAATCGGCAATCGTAAACTTTTCTGACGTCTACGCCATGAACGGCACACCGCGTCAGATCACCGTTTCACTCGGCATATCCAAGCGCTTCACTGTAGAGCACATTGAAGAGCTCTTTGCCGGAATCCGCCTCGCATGCCGGATCTACGGCGTAGACCTCGTAGGTGGCGACACCACCTCTTCGCGTCAGGGACTCGTCATCTCGATCACCTGTATCGGAGAAGCTCCGGCCGACAAAATAGTCAGCCGCTCCGGAGCCAAAGACACAGACCTGATCTGCGTCTCAGGCGATCTCGGAGCCGCCTACATGGGCCTCCAGCTCCTTGAACGCGAAAAAACCGCCTCTGCAGGCCGCCCGGACTTCATCCCTCAGTTCGAAGGCAAGGAGTATCTCGTAGAGCGACAACTCAAACCCGAAGCTCGGCGCGACATCATCGAAGAACTGGCCAAAGCCGGAATCGTGCCCACCGCAATGATGGACATCAGTGACGGACTCAGTTCCGAACTGCTCCACATCTGCAAGCAGAGCGACGCCGGATGCCGCATCTACGAAGACCGCATCCCCATCGACTATCAGACTGCCATCATGGCCGAAGAACTCGGCATGAATCTCGTCACCGCCGCCCTTAACGGCGGAGAAGACTATGAACTTCTGTTCACCGTGCCGCTCCACTGCCATGACCAGATCGAGAAACTGCCGGGCGTAAAACTCATAGGCCATATAACCAAACCCTCGCTCGGCTGCGCCATGATCACCCGCGACGGCACCGAAATACCCCTCCGTGCCCAGGGATGGAACCCGCTTGCTGCAACTGATCCAGTGGTCGAAAGTCCTGAGAAAGAGGCTTAAGTCTCCACCCTCAGACAGTCAACATTCCGAAAACCTCCACGGCTTTAACTTTTATTATCATAAGCCGCCTAAACCTTAAATGGTGAGATTGTTCTAATTCAATATAGCGACATTCTCACCATTTATTTTTTTATATTACTGTCCGCTAAACTTTTTTTGAGCGATTGAAAAATTAGGGCTGACACCTATTGCAGGAGTCAGCCCTAAATGGTTATTTTGGTGTCGCCAAACAATCCATGAATAACCATGAGTAAAAGTAGTAATTTCTTCGGACAGCCGATATATGGACAGCTGATAAAATCACTCAATCGTGAAAAAATTGTTGAATTCAGCCGAAAACACGGCGGAGAGAAGTATGTAAAGAGCTTTGACGGCTATACGCATCTGCTTACGATGCTCTATGCCGTGATCCAGCGCTTCGACTCATTGCGTGAGATAGAGACATCTATGACAGCGGAGGTTCGCAAACTGCACCATGTCGGAATTGATACTGTACCAAAGCGCAGCACCCTGTCGGATGCAAATGCCCGACGGTCAGAGAAGTTCTTTGAGGATGTCTATCGCGACCTGTATGCAGCCAACAAAGACATTCTTTCATCGGACAGCAGACGCAACGGCACGGAAGAGTGGATAAAGCAGCTTAGGATTATCGATTCCACTACAATCACATTGTTCTCCAACGCTATTTTCAAGGGCGTTGGTCGACACCCCAAGACGGGAAAGAAGAAAGGCGGCATAAAGGTACACTCTGTCATACACGCCAACGAGGGGGTTCCCTGCGATGTGCAGTTCACTTCGGCGGCCACCAATGACTCTTTCATGCTTGCTCCGAGCCATTACAGCCACAACGAGATAGTCGCTCTTGACCGCGCCTATATCAATTATGCCAAATTTGAGGAACTGACGGACCGTGGCGTTGTATATGTCACCAAAATGAAGAAAAACCTCAGTTATGAGGTACTTGTAGACTGTATGCATCAGAATCCGCAGGGACTGATGGAATACCGTGAACAGGTCGTGGTGTTCCGTAAAGACGGTATAAACCACATCGCCAGAATAATTACATACGTTGACATCAAGAAGAACGGGAAGCCAAAACTCATATCGCTTCTGACCAACGACTTCGACATGCCGCCAGAGACAATCGTGGCGATATACCGCCGCCGATGGCAGATAGAGTCTCTTTTCAAGCAGATCAAACAGAACTTCCCCTTGAGATACTTCTATGGCGAGAGCGCCAACGCCATCAAAATCCAGATATGGGTTACACTCATCGCAAATCTGCTGCTGTCAGTACTTCAAAGCAAACTCGAAAGACGTTGGAGCTTCTCAGGGCTTGCTACAATCGTCAGAATTGTGCTGATGTATTACCTGAATCTCGAAAAGTTCCTCAATCAGCCCGATGCAGACCTGAAAATCATGCTCGCCGAAGCATCGGAATCGCCTCCCGAAGTTCCTGAAAACTGCTGAGGGGGCTTGTCAAATACAAAAAGTAAGCCCAACTTCTGCCGTTCAGGAAGTTGGACTCGCCTTTTTATGGTTTAGCGGACAGTAATAATTTTTTTACAGTCATGAGAAGAATCTTACAAACCCTGTCAATCGCACTGCTGACCATCATTCTCTCCATTCCATGCATGGAAGCCCAAAGCCGCAGCCGTGAAAACCGTGAAGGTCGCGGAAACCGTACCGAGCGCACATCTTCTCCGCGAGGAAACCACAAGAACAACAGCAATAACAACCGCGGCGGCCACTCATCCTCTCACAATACACGCCCGAACTCCTCACGCCCCTCCAACCGACGCCCCAACATAATCCCGGCCAAGGACAACACCAACCACCGTCCGGACAACAACGGCCGTCCAAACGTCGGAAACGGCAACAACAACCATCACCCGGAAAACAACGGCCACCGTCCCGGCATCGGAAACGGCAACAACCATCGTCCCGGTAACAACGGCCACCGTCCCGGCATCGGAAACGGCAACAACCATCGTCCCGGTAACAACGGCCACCGTCCCGGCGTCGGAAACGGCAACAACCATCGTCCCGGTAACAACGGCCACCGACCCGGCATCGGCCACCATCCCGCGCCACGGCCACCCCATGTAGCGCCACCCCATCGCCCCTACCGCCCTGTCATGGCCCGTCCACACCACCGTCCAATGCCGCCTCGCGGCTGGAGACCGGCCGGACGCATCCCTGTGATCCGCGGCATTCTCGGCCTTACATTTGGCAGTGCCATCAACATCTCGCTTGACTACCTGCTCTCGTCAGGCTACAACGTCGACGGATACACCAACGACATCGTCTATCTGCGCAACGTCAGCGCCATGAACTACGTATGGACCGATGGAGCCCTCTATTATGGAACTCACGGACTTGACGCATCGTCATTCTACTATTCAACTCCACGCTACGACCTTGCCCGCTACAACAATGTCTACAATTCACTTGTAGCCACCTACGGCATGCCTGTCTCGGTCAGCAACACCCCCGGTTCCATCGGAGCCACATGGTTCGGAGGCAACAACGGTTACATCACCCTCTCCTTCGGTTCAAATACAATGAACGGACGTCTCCGCTACCTCACCACCCTCACCTACGGACTCTGATCCACCCCCCCACACACCCAAAAATCAACCGAGGCTCCACGGCAGCAGTCACCGTGGAGCCTCGGTTGATTTTTCAGACACCGGATTCAGAGCGATATTCCAAGGGGCGTTTCAGCAACCTCGCCCCCCGAGGCTCCTACTGGTGCGACACCTTATAATATAATACAAGAGCGATAATCGTATATAGTATATTCGGAATCCACATTGCCACCATAGGCGAAGTGTAGCCTGAGATCGCAAAGGTCGAGGTCACTGTCATGAACAGGATATAACTGAAACTCAACACGAGCCCGATGCCGATATTGACACCCATGCCCCCCTTGATCTTGCGCGATGACAGCGACATGCCGATGACGGTAAGAATAAACGCAGCCGCCGTCATGGCATAGCGCTTGTGGTTTTCAATCTCGAATGACTTTATGTTGGCCACTCCCCTCTCCTTCTGGCGCGAGATGTACTCACGCAAGGCCGGCGAGGTCATGGTCTCATGGTCATTCTTAGATATCAGGAAGTCACGCGGCTCGATTGGAATTATGGTATCCAGACGTGAACCGCGGCGGATCGTCTCGCGCTGGCCGTCGAAATCGCGGATCATATAGTCACGCACGGTCCAGTTGTGGAGCGTGTCCCACTTGATGGTCTGCGCCGTCAGACGCGAAACAAGCTTCTTGTCCTCGAATGATTCGAGCGAGAACTTGTAGCCCGTCTTCTGTGAATTGTTGAACGACTGCATGTATGCGATCTCGCCTTTGGCCACCTGCAGCTGTATGTTCGAACCGAAATCCACACGCTTGTTTTTCACATAGGTGTTGGTATATTCTATTCGCTTGACATTGGCCGGAGGGATGATATAGGCGCTCAGCATATATGTGGCCGCGGCGATGACAGTCGCACTCACAAGATAGGGTCTCAGCAGACGCCTATAGCTCATTCCGGTCGACAGCATGGCTATGATCTCGGAATTGTCGGCCAGCTTGGAAGTGAAGAAAATCACCGCGATAAAAGTGAATAGCGGACTGAACTGATTGGCAAAGTAAGGCAGGAAGTTCAGAAAATAGTCAAACACCGTGGCTTTCAGGGGCGCTTTCAGGAAGGCATCAAGCTTTTCGTTGATGTCAAACATCACCGTGATCGCCAGAATGAGCATAATGGCAAACACGTAAGTGCCGAGAAATTTGCGGATTATATACCAGTCAAGTATTTTCAAAACTTCAGATATTCAAAGAAATCAGACATGGCTGAGAAAAAACTCTGTCAGAGTGTGGCCACGGTCAAAGCCTGCGGGTCACACACTCAAGCATCTCGCGCTTCCAGCTGCTGAAATCACCGGCCATGATATGGCGGCGGGCTTCTTCAACGAGCCAAAGATAGAACGCAAGGTTATGGATCGAGGCTATCTGCATGGCGAGAATCTCATCGGCTATGAAGAGATGGCGCACATAGGCCTTGGTGTAGGCTGTGTCGACATAGCTCGGACCGTCTTCCTGCAGCGGAGAGAAATCATCGGCCCACTTGCGGTTGCGCATGTTCATGATGCCGTGGCGGGTGAAGAGCATGCCGTTGCGACCGTTGCGGGTAGGCATCACGCAGTCCATCATATCAACGCCGCGGTCAATCGCCTCAAGTATATTGGCCGGAGTGCCTACGCCCATCAGATAACGCGGACGGTCTGCGGGCAGAATGTCATTGACCACCTCGATCATCTCATACATCACCTCGGCCGGCTCGCCTACGGCAAGACCACCAATGGCATTTCCGTCGGCTCCGAGATCGGCCACGAACTTAGCCGACTCGCGGCGCAGATCGGGATATGTCACACCCTGCACAATCGGGAAATAAGCCTGGCTGTAGCCATACTTGCCTTCAGTTTCCTTGTAGCGCTTCCATCCGCGGGCAAGCCAGCGGTGGGTAAGATCAAGTGACTTGCGGGCATATGAGCGCTCGGCTGTGCCCGGAGGGCATTCGTCAAGCGCCATCATGATGTCGGCACCGATCGAACGCTCTATGTCGACAACCTTTTCAGGAGTGAACAGGTGCTTCGATCCGTCGATGTGAGAGCGGAACCATGCGCCCTCTTCGGTCAGTTTTCTGTTGGCCGAGAGCGAAAACACCTGAAAACCGCCGCTGTCGGTCAGAATCGGGCGGTCCCATCCGTTGAACTTGTGCAGACCGCCGGCCTTTTCGAGAATCTCGATGCCGGGGCGCAGATAGAGATGATATGTATTGCCGAGAATGATCTGGGCCTTCACATCCTCGCGCAGTTCGCGCTGATGCACAGCCTTGACACTGCCGACTGTCCCTACGGGCATGAAAATCGGAGTGCGGATCTCGCCGTGGTCAGTAGTGATCAGACCGGCGCGGGCGGCCGTGCCGGGAGCGGTAGCTTCTAACTTGAAATCCATTGCTGATTCTGATTTGTGAATGATTCAGAGCCGGTGATCAGGGACGCACCTCAAAGAAAGGTATGTCGACCAGCTTCATGTCAAACACCAGAGTTGAATAGGGGGGTATGACACCCGAACCTGACGAACCGTAGCCGAGATTGTAGGGGATCACCACACGGGCGCTGTCGCCCACACGCATGTCAAGCAGTGCGATGGTCCATCCCTGGATCACGCTTGAGGGCTGTGTGCGGAAAAGGCTGTCGCCGTATGACGCTGTCTGAAGATACGACGAGTCAAAAGGCACATCATTGTAGAGACGTCCTATATATTTCACGTCGACAGTCGAGTTCAGCATCGGCGAGAGGTTGCCTACTGTCTTGCTGCGGTCATTGAGGTAACGGATCAGCACGTTGGCCGAAGTGTTCCATGCCGGAGTCAGCGTCTGGTATATGTTTCCGTCAGGCCCCATTGCAAAGCGCTGCTCGTCATAGAACGCCACGTTTGCCTCGCGCCATTCGGAATAGTCTTCCCAAGTGTTGTCATCGTTGCAGGCCACAAAGGCTGCGCCTGTAAGCAATACGCACACTATGGTTTGAAAAAGCTTTCGCATAGATTTTTTTTAGACTTTTATTATAAAACACCTATTCTAAACGGTCCTTTAGAATTTCACTTCCGGAGCGCGCTGGGCGGCGTCGTCAGCCTTGAACTGTGGCTGGGGTTCGAATCCGAACCATCCGGCATAGATATTTGTGGGAAACTTCTTTATAGAGGTGTTGTAGTCAGCTACGGTCTGGGTGTAGCGGCCGCGGGCGGTCGCTATACGGTTTTCAGTGCCTTCAAGCTGCACCTGCAGATCGCGGAAATTCTCGTTAGCTTTCAGATCGGGATAGGCCTCGCTGACAGCCAGGAGCGATTTCAGCGCGCCTGTGAGCTGGTTCTGTGCCTCCTGAAACTTGGCGAGAGTCTCCTCGTTGAGTTCCTCGGCATTGATATTGACCGATGTGGCGGCCGCGCGGGCCTGGGTCACCTTCTCAAGGGTCTCGCTTTCGTGAGTGGCATAGCCTTTCACTGTGGCCACAAGATTGGGAATCAGGTCGGAACGGCGCTGATACTGGTTCTGCACTTCAGCCCATGACTGCTCTACCTGCTGGTTTTTCTCTACAAGCGAGTTGTAGTTGCATGAAGAGAACAGCGGCATCATCATGACGGCGAGTATCAGATGTTTCAGAAACTTCATTTTCATTATCTATTAAGTGGGGAAAGAGTTGTTTTTTTCAAAGGATGTGTAATCTGTTTTCGCAAGCCTGGGCCAGCTCCTGGTCAGGCGAGCTTGCGGAGAAGCGCGTTGAGCGACACCTGAGAGTGGATGAGCGAGTGAAGATCTTCAATCCTGACGCGCTTCTGCTCCATTGAGTCACGTTCGCGGAGGGTGACAGTGTTGTCTTCAAGAGTCTGGTGGTCAACGGTGATGCAGAACGGGGTGCCGATGGCATCCTGACGGCGGTAGCGCTTGCCGATCGAGTCTTTTTCCTCATAGTGCGTGGAGAAGTCGAACTTAAGTTCGTTGACGATCTCGCGGGCCTTGTCAGGCAGACCGTCCTTGCGCACCAGAGGCATCACGGCACACTTGACAGGAGCGAGGGGAGCGGGCAGGTGGAGCACCACTCGCTTGTCGCCGCCTTCGAGTTCCTGCTCCTCATAGGCTGAGCAGAGCACGCTGAGAAACATGCGGTCAACGCCGATAGAGGTCTCGATCACATAGGGTGTGTAGCTTTCATTGAGCTCCGGATCGAAATACTGGATTTTCTTGCCGGAGAACTTCTCATGCTGCGAGAGGTCGAAGTTGGTTCGGGAGTGGATACCTTCCACTTCCTTGAAGCCGAACGGCATCTGGAATTCGATGTCAGTGGCGGCGTTGGCATAGTGGGCCAGCTTTTCGTGGTCGTGGTAGCGGTATTTTTCATCGCCGAGGCCGAGAGCTTTGTGCCAGCGCAGACGGAATTCTTTCCAGGTCTTGAACCATTCCATTTCCGAGCCGGGGCGCACGAAAAACTGCATTTCCATCTGTTCGAACTCTCTCATGCGGAAGATGAACTGGCGGGCCACAATCTCGTTACGGAAGGCCTTGCCAATCTGAGCGATACCGAAGGGGATGCGCATGCGGCCGGTCTTCTGCACGTTGAGATAGTTGACAAAGATACCCTGGGCTGTCTCCGGACGCAGGTAAACGGTCATTGCGCCGTCAGCAGTAGAGCCCATTTCGGTTTTGAACATGAGGTTGAACTGACGCACCTCTGTCCAGTTCTTGGTCCCTGAGATGGGGCATACGATCTCCTCGTCGATGATGATTGCGCGGAGTTCGTCAAGATCGCCGTCGTTCATAGCCTTTGCAAAACGTTCGTGGAGAGCGTCGCGCTTGGCCTGATATTCAAGCACACGGCCGTTGGTCTGACGGAACATGTCTGCGTCGAATGACTCGCCGAAACGTTTGGCGGCTTTGGCCACTTCCTTTTCGATCTTGTCTTCGATCTTGGCGATCTGCTCTTCGATGAGCACATCGGCGCGGTAGCGCTTCTTGGAGTCGCGGTTGTCAATCAGGGGGTCATTGAAGGCATCCACATGGCCCGAAGCTTTCCAGATGGTCGGGTGCATGAAAATAGCGGAGTCGATACCCACGATATTCTCATGAAGCAGCGTCATCGAATCCCACCAGTAGCGCTTGATGTTGTTCTTGAGCTCAACGCCGTTCTGGCCGTAGTCATAGACCGCCGAGAGACCGTCATAAATTTCGCTTGACTGAAACACGAAGCCATATTCTTTGGCATGGCTTACTATCTTTTTGAAAACTTCGTCTTGTGTTGCCATTTTTTGAGATTGTTTTAGAAGTTGCAAAGATAGTAAAAATTTCCGACTCCTCTCTGTCTCAGGCCCATTTTCAGTTCAAAATGCCTTGCAGACAATGGCTGCTTTGGGGCTGATATTCGCCAAAAGCGGCAAAAATGAAAAATATTCTTAACAGGCGCCCTTTAACTGCTAAAAAATGCTTATATTTGCAAAAATATTATACTCTGCACCAAAATGCGGGCTGATTGTTTAATATACTGTACACATATCCGGATTCATGAAAACCACAATAAACATATCAATATTGACCATTGCGATCGGGGGACTCATATGGCTCCTGACCGCCTGCTCGGCTGCTCCCGCCGAGACCCCGATAGTCACCGTCAGCATCGAGCCGCAGAAATATATGCTCGAACAGATCACCGGCGACAAGGTAGACATCAGAACTCTGATAGCCAACGGCGCCAATCCGGAAAACTACGATCCGTCGCTGACCCATATAATGAATCTCCGCAAGTCAATCGGCTTTCTGCGCATGGGCAATATCGGTTTCGAGGCCGCGCTTCTCGACAAGATCCGCCAGGAAGACCCCGAACTGCCTATATTCAACACCTCGGAGGGGGTGGTCCCGGTGACAGGCACTCACAGTCACAGCCACGGCCACGGCGGAGTGCATCATGAGGAAATCGACCCACACACCTGGACTTCTGTCAAAAATGCAAAAATAATTGTAAGAAACATGCTCGACGCGATGGTCAAGATAGATCCCTCAAACGAGGATTACTACCGTCGCAACTATGATCGCTTCGCCCAGCGGCTCGACTCGCTTGACCGCGACTTCGAGAGCCGTCTCGCATCACATGCGGGAGAGCATTTCATGGTATGGCACCCCTCGCTCAGCTATTTCGCCCGTGACTACGGACTGGAACAGATCACTGCAGGAAACGCCGAGAACAAGGAAAGTTCCCTGACCATGCTCCGCAAAACGATTGACCACGCTGACAGCCATTCGGCCAGCATATTCTTCTACCAGAAAGATCTTGACAGCCGTCAGGCCGAAGTGCTCAGTGACCAGCTCGGCCTGCGCAAGGTCAGCATCAATCCGCTCTCCTATGACTGGGAGGCTGAAATGTGTGCGATAACAGACGCCATTACAGCCGATTGACACCCGCCCAGTCTTTCTGCATGATTCTCACAGAATTTTCACACCCGTCATGGAAAACAAGGAAAAGGAAATCATCATATCACTCCGCGATATCTGCAAAAAATGGGATGACAAGATTGCACTTGAAGACATCAACTTCGATGTGCACCGCGGAGATTTCATAGCCATCACAGGCCCCAACGGCGGCGGCAAGACAACCCTGCTGCGCATATTGCTGCGCCTTCTCAAGCCCACAAGCGGCTCCGTCACCTACTTCCGCCACGGAAAAGCCGTCGATGATCTTTCGATCGGCTACCTTCCGCAAAAAAACATGATAGACTCCCGCTTCCCTATCAGCGTGGAGGAGGTCATAGCCTCAGGACTCATAGCCGAATCGCCCGGCAAGGAGGAGATGCGCCGCAGAGTCAGCGAGGTCACAAAGCTGATGGGCCTCGAAAACCATTCGTCGCAGACCATCGGCAACCTGTCAGGCGGACAGCTCCAGCGCGCGCTTTTAGGCCGGGCCATCATAGCCAGGCCGCGGGTATTGGTGCTTGACGAGCCTCTGAGCTATGTCGACAAGCGCTTCGAGCATTATATCTACGATCTTGTGGCCGAACTCTCACACTCCACTACCCTGCTGCTCGTCTCTCACGAGATGTCGACAATAGCAGGAATGGCCAACCGGCATCTGATAATAGACCACCGGCTGACCGAATGTCATTCAAGCCACCATCAGGTGCATTACGACTGCGACGACGATGACGGATCGTCCATGTGAAGCGCATGGCCCATGCGCTGCTGCTTGGTGAGCATGTAGCGCAGGTTATATCTGTTGGGGGCTATCTCTATGCCCACATTTTCCACTACTTCAAGACCATAGCCTTCCAGGCCGATACGCTTGACAGGGTTGTTGGTGATCAGACGCATTTTCTCTATGCCGAGCTTGCGGAGAATCTGTGCGCCTACGCCATAGTCGCGCTCGTCGGCTTTGTGGCCGAGATGGAGATTGGCGTCTACGGTGTCAAGACCTTCTTCCTGAAGCTTGTAGGCTCTGATTTTTTCCATCAGCCCAATGCCGCGGCCTTCCTGATTGAGGTAGACGATGGCTCCGCGGCCTTCTTTTTCGATAAGCTGCATGGCTTTGTGGAGCTGCTCTCCGCAGTCGCAGCGCATCGAACCGAAAATGTCGCCTGTGGCACATGAGGAGTGAACTCTGACAAGCACCGGATCTGAGCCGCTGACATCGCCCTTAATGAGCGCGATGTGCTCCAGTCCGTTGCTCTTCTGGCGGAAAGGTATCAGACGAAAATGGCCGTAGGCTGTAGGCATGTCGACCTCCACACCCTCCTCCACCAGCGATTCTTTCTGCAGGCGATAGGCAATGAGATCACGGATCGACACCAGCTTCAGTCCCCACTCGTCGGCCTTGCGGCGCAGCTGAGGCAGGCGGGCCATCGTACCGTCTTCATTGAGAATCTCTATCAGCGAGGCCGCTGGCTGCAGGCCGGCAAGGCGCGCAAGGTCAATGGCGGCTTCCGTATGGCCGGAACGTCGGAGCACTCCGGCATCCTGGGCATAGAGCGGATGGACGTGGCCCGGACGGCCGAACATATCAGGAGTGGAAGCCGGATCGGCAAGCGCGCGGATTGTCGCGGCGCGGTCATGAGCCGAGACTCCGGTGGTGCAGCCAGGGAGCAAGTCAACCGTCACGGTGAAGGGTGTTCCGAGCATCGAAGTGTTGTCCTCGACCTGACGGCTGAGGCCAAGCTCGCGACAGCGCGAGAGCGAAAGCGGCGAACAGAGTTCTCCGCGGGCGTTGGTGATCATGAAATTGACATGATCAGCGGTCACTTTCTCAGCTGCAATTATCAGATCGCCCTCGTTCTCGCGATCCTCATCATCGACAACTATCACGAACTTGCCTTCGCGGAAGTCGGCAATCGCGTCTTCTATACGGTCTAACTTTATATTATCCATGATTTTATTTCAGGTAATTTATGATTGTATCAGAGGGGGGAGGCGGATTCCGGGAGCGTTTTCAGCAACCTCCGTCAATCCTTGTCAATAAGTTTAATGAGTTCATCGGCCACTTTGTTGACAGTGGCAAGCTCCGCGCGCAGGTCGGTCTGAGTCTTGCGTCCGTAGAGCCACACAGGCACACCGGCGGGAAACAGCACGATCATCAGGCGCGACAGCCAGGGGCGGCGCGAGGGCTGCTGAAACCAGAGGCTGCGGAGAATAGGCATGTCCATGAGTTTGAGCACCACTAACTTCTCACGCGAGTTGGAGAGATATTCCACAGTAACCTCGATGTTGTCACGCAGGCGGTGGAGACTGTCACGGTCATAGCCGCGGGTCCAGTAGTCGGCATATGACTGCTTTTCAGGATTATGAGAGATATAGGCGGCAGTCTCGTCCTTGAGCGCCGCAAGGCGTTCGACGGCCACCTTGGGATCGACTTCAGCCATGACAAGCTCTTTCATCTCCACATGGCGCACCTCGCTGACTCCGAAGAAGCGGCGGAAGAAGTTGAGATAGGCATCTTTGTTGAATACGGCTGAGTCATTGACAGCCTTGTAGGTGAAGAATATGCCAAGGGGCAGGAGCACGGCGGCACTCAGCCACATGCCTTCCCAGACTTCCCATTTGCCGTCGCGGGCAAATTTGTAGCCCATGTTGTCAATGATGTAGTAGAAGATGAAGAGAAACACCGAGATCACCAGCGGTGTGCCCAGTCCGCCTTTGCGGATGATGGCACCGAGTGGCGCTCCGATGAAGAAGAAAATCACGCAGGCAAACGAGAGGGTGAACTTCTTCTGCAGTTCTATGGCATGGCGGCGGATGAGCTTCTGTTCTTCGGCCATTGTCTGGCTCTTGTATTTGTATTCCTCCAGAGTGCGCTCGGCCTTTGAGAGTGCCTGCGAGAGGTAGTTGATGCGTACGCCTGAAGATGAGCCGCGGAACACGGAGTCGACATCCACGGGCCGGGCGAGCGCCACGTCGGGGCGGCGGAGCTTATAGTGGCGGCCCTCGTTGTCGGTCTTGGAGTCGTAGCGGCGCAGACCCATGTAGGGATACTCGCGGAGGGCAGTGCCGTAGATGTCGCCGATCGAGTCGACGCGATGGCTCATGGAGTCGATAGATGCCTGGAGCTCGGTCATGTTCTTGCCTACGTACTGGCTGCGCATGCCCTGCTCGTCCATTCGGTTGAAATTGGCGTCGAACTTAAGCATGATGTCTTTCTGGCTGAACGACTCGCGGCGATAGGGGACATTGCGCATGTTTGAGGCACCGGCATCGCGGATGTTTTCAAACGATTCGCCGTTCCACAGGCGCAGGAAGAGGTGGGTCTTGTCAGGCGTGATCGACATCTTGCCTGAGTCGGCCAGAATGATCGAGGAGTTTTCAAAGCCTTTCGAGACGTCATAGATCATCATCTCGTAGAGCACACCGGTGTCGCGGTTTTTCTCCTGGACAAAAAGGTTGTAGCCGGGAATCTGATCGTAGAAAACGCCTTCAGGTATCTCCAGTTCGGGCGATTTCTGCCTCATGGAGTAAAGGAGGGTCCACATCTTGGTCTGGGCCACAGGAAGCACGTTGTTCTGAAAGAAAAAGGCTCCGGTGGCTATCATGACCATCAGGACGATGAGCGGGGCCATAGTGCGCAGAAGCGATATGCCGGAGGCCTTCATGGCTGTAAGCTCAAATTGCTCGCCGAGATTGCCGAAAGTCATCAGCGAGGCGAGCAGGATGGCAAGCGGCAGCGCCATCGGGATCATGGTGAGCGCCGCGTAGAAAAAAAGTTCGGCAATGACATCAACTCCGAGACCTTTGCCGACAAGATCGTCAATGTAGCGCCACAGGAATTGCATCAGAACTATGAACAGACAGATGCAGAACGTCATCATGAACAGAGGCACGAAGCTCTGCAGGATGAAGATGTCCATGCGCTTGATTCGAAACATAGCAATGACTGATGTGGTGTTAATGGCTAACGCCCGCCATGCGCCCTGCGGTTATACTGCGTGAGGGGAACATGGCGGACGATTATGAGTTTATCCAATAAGGAGCTTCTGCACAGAGGCTTACTTTATGCCGAGACGGGCTTTCACGAGGGGAGTGACGTCGGTCACATCGGTTCCGGTGTAGAGCGACATTCCGTTCTCGAAGATGAAGGTGTAGTTGCCTTCGGCGCCTACGCTCTGGATGGCTTTCATGACGTTTTCCTGGATGGGGGCCATGAGCTGCTGCTGCTGGCGGCGGAGATCCTGGTCAGCTGTCTCGCGGAACTTCTGGATCTTGGCGTCGAGTTCCTGCATTTCCTGTACGCGACGTTCCTTGATGGTTTCAGGAGTGCTTGCATCAAGTGCGTTGAATTCCTGATATTTCTTGTTGAATTCTTCCTGAAGCTTTGAAAATTCGTCCTGATACTTGTTAGAAGCAGCGGTCATCTGCTCCTGTACTGTCTTCATTTCGGGAAGAGATTCCATGAGCTCTGCGGTATTGACGGTGCCGAATTTCTGGGCGAAAACGCTCATGGGAAGCGCAATCATGATTGCGAGCAAAAATTTTTTAATCATCGTTTTATTGGTGCGTTGAATTTATATTTATCGGTTCGGATGATGGGCGCCTGACGGATTCAGCAATTTTTAATAAAATTAACCTGCCGGGGCGACTGAAACGTTGCAAAGATAGGGATTTTATTTGGAATAACCTAACTTTTCAAGTACCTCGTTGGAGACATCAATGCGCGGAGAGGCAAAGATTATGTCGGCTGCCGAGGCGCGGTCGAATATGCACTGGTAGCCACGCTCTTCGGAGACTTTCTTGACGGCGTTGTAGACATCGTCCTGGATCGGCTTCATGAGCGACTGGCGCTTCTTGTAGAGCTCGCCGTCAGGGCCGAAATATTTCTGGCGCAGTTCAGCCGCCTGTTTTTCCTTGGCCACGATGGCCTCTTCTTTCTTTTTCTTCTGGTCATCGGTCAGGAAAACCATTTCATTCTGGTAGTTTTTGTAGAGAGTTTCGGCTTCCCTGGCCACTGACTCCACTTCTTTCTGCCAGCGCTGAGAGATCTGGTTGAGCTGTTCGTTGGCCATCTCGTAGGCCGGAACGTTGGAGAGAATGTAGTCCATGTCGACCAGAGCGAACTTCTGGGCCGAAGCGCCTGCGAAGCATGCAAGGACCAGTGCCAATGTCAGAAATATCTTTTTCATAAGCAGATTTGACTGTTTAGGGGTTAGGGTTCATACTATATATGACACTCCAGCGGTTGAAAAGTTTAAACAAATTTTTAATCAGGCGGAAAACCCGATGCCGGATAGACCGCCTGACTGTTTTTTCAATGTGTTTAGAATTCCTGTCCGAGGATGAAGTGGAAGTGCGATCCGCCCTTGGTTCCGTAGACCTTGTCGAAACCGTAGGCCCAGTCGATACCCATCATGCCGATCATCGGGAGGTAGATGCGGACACCGACTCCGGCGCTTCGCTTGAGTTCGAAGGGCGAGAAGTTTTTGACTGATGTCCATGCGTTGCCGCCTTCGATGAATGTCAGACCATAGATGGTGGTGGTGGGCTGCAGCATGAAGGGGAAGTGGAGTTCCATGCCGAAGCGTGTGTAGGCATAACCGCCGCCGAGCTGATAGGGGGTGAGCTGACCGTTGTCGTAGCCGCGGAGCGCGATGGTCTCCTGGGCGTAGGTGTAGGAGCCTGACATGCCGTCACCGCCGACGTAGAATGTCTCGAAGGGCGATTTCAGATATTTGTTGTAGCTGCCGAGCAGACCGATGTCGGCTCTGGTCATGAGCACGAGAGTGTATTTGCTCTCGACGTCGTTGATCGGAGTGTAGGTGCGGGCCTTGAAGCGGAGCTTCCAGTATTCGATCCAGCGGTAGAGTTCTTTCTTTGCAGCTGTGGTGTTCTCTTCAGAGAGTTTCTTCCAGTTTTTGTTGCCGAAGAGCGAGACGGGAGGTGTCAGCTGCAGGTTGAGAGAGAAGTTGGAGCCCGAACGGGTGTAGAGCGGATTGTCAATCGAGTTTCGGGCGAGGGTCAGGCCGATGGTGAGTGCGTTTGACGTACCGTTCTGCATATAATAAAGGTATTCCCAGTTTTTGAGGTAATACCAGCTGTAACCAAGTTCAGCCTGGAATGTGAAGTAGTCATCAGGCCAGTTAAGACGCTTGCCAAAGCCTACGGAGACGCCGATCATCTGAAGGAACTTGTTGGGGTCGTAGGCGTTTTCGTAAGAGTAGTTATTGTCATAACCGTAGCCGGTGTTGTACAGACCGCTGTAGCTGTAGAGGTAGTTGTTCATGTAGTTGCGGTTGTAGTACGAGGAGTTAACACCGGTCTGACGGCTGTACCATGCCGAAACCGAGAGCGAGTTGGGGCGCTTGCCGCCGAACCAGGGGTCGAGGAATGAGATGCTGTAGGCCTGGTAGTAGCGGGCGTTGGTCTGGGCGGAGATGGTGAGCTGCTGTCCGTCGCCCTGCGGCACGAGGCCTTTGTAGCTGTTGGGATAAAAGAGGTTCTTGATCGAGAAATTGGTGAACTTGATGGCCACCTTGCCGATAATACCTGTCTGGCCCCAGCCCATCGAGAATTCAAACTGGTCGTTTGATTTCGATTCGAGATTGAAAAGGATGTCAACCGTTCCGTTTTCCTGATTGGGCTCAGGGCGGATATCCATGTTTTCAGGGTTGAAGTGGCCGGTCTGGGCGATTTCACGAGCCGAACGCATAAGGTCGCTCTTGCTGAAGAGTTCGCCTGGCTTGACACGGAGCTCACGGCGGATCACCTTTTCATAGAGGCGGTCGTTACCGTTGATGATTACGTTGTTGATTCGGGCCTGCGGGCCTTCTACAATGCGCATTTCGAGGTCGATGGAGTCGCCGCGCACGTTCTTTTCCACCGGCACTATGTCAAAGAAGAGATAACCGTTGTCCATGTAGGCGCTGGCTATGGCGTCGTCATCATCGGTGGTGCGCTTTTTCAGGAGTGTCTGATTGTAGACGTCACCTTTCTCTATGCCGAGGAGCGCCGCAAGATTTTCGGTGGGATAGACGGTGTTGCCCACCCAGGTCACATCGTTGACGAAGTATCGCTTGCCTTCATCGAGGTTGATATATACGTCGACTGTCTTTTCGTCATAGGGGACCACGGAGTCGGAGAGAATGACGGCGTCGCGGTAGCCTTTTTCGTTGTATTTCTGAATGATGCGGTTGAGGTCGTCCTTATAGTCTGTCTCCACGAATTTTTTCTGACGGAAAAGGTTGATGAGCTTGCCTTTCTCGTTGGTCTTCTTCATCACTCGCTGAAGCTGGCGGTCAGAGAGCACGTTGTTGCCGTCGATATAGATCTTGTGGACTTTGACTTTGTCGTTCTTGTTGATGTTAATGTCGACGATCACTTCATTGGGGTGCGAGAGGTCATCGGTGAGGTTTATCTTCACTACCGCGTTGCCGAAACCCTTGTTGGAGTAGTATTTCTTGATGATGCTTTCGGCGCGGTTGACGATGTTCTGCGTGATCTGGTTGCCTTTCATCAGCTGGAGAGCTTCTTCGAGGTCCTGCTTCTCACCTTTTTTCACCCCGTGGTAGTTGATTTCGGAGATTCTCGGCTGCTGACGCAGGTTGAGTGTCAGATAAGCCTTGTTCCCGATCACTTTGTCGACCGCGATCTGCACTTTAGAGAAAAGGCCCTGACGCCAGAGGCGTTTGGACGCATCGGTGATTTCAGCACTTGGAATGGTGATGAGATCTCCGACTTTGAGCCCGGTGTAGCCAATGACGATATAGTCTTCATAATTGTCGGCACCCTTGACCTGGATGTCTGCGATCTCGTAGGTTTTCGGCAGGCCGGTGAAAAGGATGTCGGGGTTATAGACCGTATCCGCAGGCGCCTGGGCGCATACGTTGGCAGTCAGTGCTGAAAGGAAGAGAAGGAATGTGATAAATCTAAAACGCATGATGAAAAAACAACGTCTGTGATGTGTGTGGGGTGGAGGGATGTTTCTTTATTTTATTTGTTCGGATGTCAGGCCGAAACGGCGTTCACGGCCTCCGAAGTCATACAGGGCCCGGATGAAGTCCTCGCGTGAGAAGTCGGGCCAGAACGTGTCGGTCACATATATTTCCGAGTAGGCGATCTGCCACAGCAGGAAGTTGCTGACGCGATGGTCGCCCCCGGTACGGATGAGCAGATCGGGGTCGGGCATTCCGGCAGTCGAGAGATAGGCGTCGAAGGCTTGGTCTGAGTCCATGTCGGTTGCGGCTGCTTTTCCGACTGCCACGTCTTCGGCAAAGCGGCGGCAGGCCCGGATGATCTCCCAGCGCGCGGAGTAGCTGATGGCGAGTGTGAGCGTCAGTCCGGTGCAGTGCGATGTGTCGGCGATGCACTGCTGCAGGCGGTCATAGGCCTCGCGTGGCATTCGGGAGGTGTCACCGATCATGGCAAGACGCACGTTGTTCTTGATCAGATCAGGGGTCTCGCGCTCGATGGCAATCACGATCAGGTGCATCAGGGCATCGACTTCCGCCTTGGGCCGGTTCCAGTTTTCAGTGGAGAATGTATAGAGAGTGAGATAGCCTATGCCGAGTTCAGAGGCAACTTCGGTGATGCGTCTCACCGTGTTGACTCCCTCTACATGGCCTTCGCTTCGGTCGAGACCGCGCGCTTTGGCCCAGCGCCCGTTGCCGTCCATTATGATGGCTACGTGGCGAGGAAGGCTGCTCTTGTCTATTTCTTCTGTCATATTTTATATTGTGTGGTTCTGCGACACATGGCCCAGAGCCTGATTTATCGTTTATAAAATTAGTTTTTCACACAGGAGCTGCCGTCAGTCGATGCGGTGACAGGTGACACAACGCTCGCCGAATTCATAGCTCACGGAGAACATCAGGGTCGAATACCAGTCGGTGTTCTTGATGAACGAGCTTTTGATCTGGTAGAGATCTTTGAGCTCGCGGCTGTCGGCATTGTCGCCAAACACTTTTGTCATGCAGAACTCCAGTCCGAGGTTGACCCGCGGACGCAGTTTGAATTTCACGCCGAATCCCATCGGGAGGGTCATGGCCACAAAACTGTCATCGCCGCTGCGCGACATGGCCACTCCGAGTCCGAGCGAAAGATAAGGCGAGATGCGGCTCAACTGTTTGTAGGATTCTCCTATGCCGTAGTTGAAGAAGTTGAATTCGGCGCGGGCACCGAGATCGTAGATCCACGACTTGAAGTCATAGACCTTGCCTTCAGGCAGCACGTTGTCCATATCGGCTGTCGATCCGCTCAGCGAGGCCGCTGTCAGAAGTCCTCTCAGCGCCCAGCGGCTGTTGATCAGATAACGGAACGAGGCGTTGAGGCCTACGCCGGGGTTGGCAAAGAGATTGCTTTCATTGGCATCGCCAAGATAGCCCGACATGCCGAGACCGGCTCCTATGTCAAATTTATATTTCTCGACGCTCGCTTGCGCCTGAGCTGCTGTTCTGCCGGGGAGAGACAGGCCGGCGATTAGGGTCAGAATAAGAAGGAGAGACCGCATGCCACCACATTATTAATATAAGGGGCGGAATGTGAAGCGGCGGATCACACCGCGCCAAAGGCTGTCATGGAGATTGCCATCGGCATCAACACCTCCGAAGAGGTAGATGTAGGGGCATTCCCATTCGGTGACAGGGGCCGACACACGGCTCACGGCAAAGGGCACAGGAGTGGCAAAGGCCGGGAGGCGGGTTCCTCCGGCATTATGCCAGCCGGATGCTGAGCGGGCTGTGGCTACCGACATCTCGTCATTGACCACGATAGCCTGGGCCGATGAGAAGGCGGGTATATAGTCGGGTAGCTGAAGATAGCTGTCGGCCTCGTCCCAAGTGATGCCCTGGTCATATGACACATAGACCATCTTTGAGACAACCTCACCTTCAGCCGACTCGTAACGGCCGCCCATAGCGATGAGGGCGGAGCGTTCGGTCACGCGCCATGTCGAAGTGTTGACTCTCGGAGTAAAATAGGGGAAGAGTGTCATTTCCTCGCGCTCGTCAATGTCACGGTTGCTGAGTTTTGCCCATGAAGTTCCGTCATAGCCCCATGCGGCACCGGTGATCATGCCTGAGGCATCACGTCCGCCCACGAAGAGGGCAAGCGGTTCGGAGCTCCATTTGGTCTCGTAGGTTATCATCTGGCTCGTGCCGCTCACGGGACATCCGGCAGGAACTGCGGCTTCTGTGGAGGCGGGATAAGTCACGTGCTTCCATCCGTCGGCATCGTTGCGCGCGCCGAGGATGCGGTCGGTGTATCCGCCGTAGATGTATGTCATCCGCTCACCGGTCTGGCGCCAGTTCACAGCATCGGTCGAAGTGAAGAGGTTTCCGGTCGCATCAAGTATGTAGAGCGCCGCGTCACTGGCGGTGAATGATTCTATATCGGCGCTCACCGGAAGCGCAGCGGCCGAGACAGTCCAGCGGTTGTCATAATAGGGATTTTCCGACACAGCCACACTTGCCGATGATCCGTCGACTGTCAGGCAGTAGACCTTTCCGGCGAATTCCACGGTCTTCTGTGCTGACGGGCTTATTGCCGAAGGCAGCACGGTCTTGGCGCCCTCTGCCCAGAAGAGAGTGTCGGTCTCCACTTTGTGGACATTGATATCTATGGTGTATTCTCTCTTGTTCTGTCCGTTATAGGAAGTCACAGAGAGTTTCACCGGTCCGTCAGAGAAGTTGATGCTGTCGCCGGGGCTGTCGATATAGCTGATGGTGGTATCTCTCGGAGTTCCGAGCTTGCGGTAGGTCAGCTCGCAGGCACTGGCCGAAGATGTTCCGATATTGAGCACAAGTTTGCTCACATCAGTACCTTTGGGCAGAGAGTCGGCATTGAAGATGCGGGCATCGACCAGGTCTATCGAGAAGAAGACCGAATCAAGTCCGGTCAGCACCTTGTCATTCTTCTTGATGCTGAAAGAGGTGACCGAGCAATTGCCGAAATCGCCTTCTGACACAAATGTGCTGGAGTCATCTTTGTTACATCCGGCCACGATGGCTGTCAGCATCAGAGCCAACAGGGAGTATAATGGAAATCTTTTATTCATAAATGTGAGCATACGGCGCCTGCGAAAAAAGACGCACATTATTAGCATTTTGTAATCAAAAGCCGGATTGTTCATCCTGACACTTTTACAAGTTGCAAAGTTAACAACATTTTCGTTAACCACCGTCCGGATAACGTAAAAAAAACATAACAAATCTATCTGTCAGCATTTTTTGAAGATCAAGCCGAAATATCGACACACTGACATAGAATTTTTTTTAGCCTGCGGCTTGCATTTTTACTTTCTGTTTTTTATTTTTGCGACATCAATAAAACAGATCCTTTTTGTTACACTATATTAGCTACTAAACTAAAAATCGTAAACCCACATTTATTTACAATCTGGAGCCATATTTTAAGGTTCTACGACTCCGGCAATCATTTTTTTGACACTGGATTCTCTGTTCAATAAATATATGTGTGTTACAAGATTGTAGATTAGACAAGGGGGAGAGGCCGTGAGGCTCATCCTCCTTATTTATTCTACTCCTTAATCCGGAGGGTGCTTCACGACAAACGTCATGAAACACCCTCCGGATATTTTATCGAATCTGCAGCCTTGCCACGCCGTGACCCTATTTTCGCGGCACGATGACACGGTCGCCTATCAGCTTTGCAAGTTCCGAGCGGGAGTTCTCGATCTCTTTCATCTCTTTCATCAGCTCGATAGAACGGTCATAATCGCCGCCACAGGCAGCCAAAAGCGACCTGACATCCTGAAGGCGGGTCCACAGAATGGCATCTTTCAGCTCATGGAGAGCGCGCGGCACAAGCTCGCCCAGCAGATCCTGCTCAGTGTCGACTTTGGCATACTTTGTGTGCATCTTGCTCAGTATATGGCGCTCCACAACAAGATCGGAGGCCATCTCACGCACCACATCATCAGGCGAAGAGCACATCAACCGACCGAGATAGGTGGCGGCAAACTCATCGAGCCTGCGGGCATAGTCAGCGTCGACAGTCTCCTGCAGAGAACGCTCCATCGCCGAGATGCTCCCCACATCCGTGGCCTTCCGCCTGATCTCTTCAACTCCCGCAGCGAATTCGCTGCGCCGGCGCTCTTCTAGCTGCACCCGGCAATGCTCGATATCCTCATTCCACGTGGCCCGGCTAAGCACAATGGCCATATCCAAAAAATGGGCAATGTCACTGTTCTCGAAGCGGATTTCATCGGCAGCAAGATCGGCCTCGATATATTCGAGCACCGTCATAGGCTGATTGTTGCCATCCTCGTCGATGCCCTCGGCAAAAGCATAGTTGCCATACTTGGCCACCAGGCGGACTATAGCCAGCTCATAGGTGCGCAGAAACTTGGCATGTTTCCCCTGCGCCGAAACCTGAGCCTGAGGCTGCTGACCTGCCACTCCGGCGGCCGTCTGCTCCTCTGCCGACGCCGGACCGGGACCCGGCTCATCGGCATAATCCGCAAATGCCTGCCGGCGCTCGCGGTCTTCACGCGACTTAAGCCTGTATTCATTATAATACTTGCCGACCTCACGCCGCAACACATCCTCGTCCATGAAAAGCAGACGCGAGCACTCCTGCACATATACGCGCCGGGTAATCTCATCGGGGATCAGAGCTATGGTCTTGACAATCCGCGTGATCACCTGTGCGCGCCGGGCCGGATCGTCAGCCGCCTCTCCCATCAGAATCCGGGCCATGAAACTGATAAAGTCTGTCTCGTGAGCCTTGATATACTCCTCCACCTCCGTTGAGCTGTGGCTCTGCGCAAAGGAGTCAGGGTCATCCCCCTCAGGGAGAAGGAGCACCTTTATATCCATGCCATCCTGAAGCAGAAGCTCGATGCCTCGCAGCGAGGCCTTTATGCCCGCCGCATCGCTGTCATAAATCAGAGTGACGTTAGAAGTGAACCGTTTTATCAGACGCACCTGCTCTACGGTAAGCGCGGTACCCGAAGAAGCCACCACATTGCACACCCCTGCCTGGTGCATGGAGATGACATCCATATAGCCCTCCACAAGTATGCACTTCTGAGCCTTGGCTATAGCCTGCTTGGCCTGATAGAGCCCGTAGAGCTCTCGGCGCTTGAGGTAGATGTCAGATTCGGGAGAGTTGACATATTTGGCTATCTTCTTCTCCTTGCTGAGAGTACGGCCTCCGAAAGCGACCACCGTGCCTGACAGCGAAAGAATCGGATAGATGACACGTCCGCGGAAGCGGTCAAACACACGGCCGTCATCAGTGCGCGAACACAGGCCGGTGGAAAGCAGATATTTCTCGCTGTAGCCACGCTCAAGCGCCGTGGCAAAAAGCGCGTCGCGCCCCTCCACGGCATAGCCGAGATGGAAACGCTCCACCATAGCGTCGCTGATGCCGCGATAGCGGAAATATGACAGGCCAATATCGCGCCCCTCCTGCGTCTCTTTCAGATTCTTCTCGAAATAGCGCATGGCGAAATCATTGACCGCCAGCATATTCTCGCGATCGGTCTCCGCCTGTTGCTCCTCGTCGGTCATCTCGCGCTCCTCGATCTCGATATTGTATTTCTTGGCGAGATAGCGCAGAGCCTCGGTAAACGACAGCTGCTCCAGCTTCATGATGAAGCTCACCGGACTGCCGCCCTCGCCGCAGCTGAAACACTTACACATACCCTTGGCCTTGGAGACATAGAACGACGGCGAACGGTCGTTATGGAAAGGACAAAGACCTACATAGTTGGCCCCCCGACGCTTAAGCGCGACGAAGTCACTCACAACCTCCACAATGTCGGCCGCGTCAAGAATCCTCTGCACTGTAGCATTGTCAATCTTTCTCATAGCGAGCACAAAATTAGTAAAATTGAGAAATATTTCCTATCTTTGCGACTTGAATTTACAGGAGTCGTCCGTATGGCTCCCTAACCCTCCACATTAATTAATAATGGCAAACATCAACATCACATTCCCCGACGGGAGCGTAAAGCAGTTTGAGAGCGGAGTGACCCCTCTGCAGATTGCCGAGTCACTCTCCCCTCAGCTCGCCCGCGACATCCTCGCGGCATCTGTCAACGACAAGGAGTGGGACATCACCCGCCCTGTCAACGAAGACGCCTCAATCCGCCTCTTCAAATGGGATGACCCCGAAGGCAAGCACGCCTTCTGGCACTCATCGGCCCACCTGCTCGCCGAAGCCCTCCAGGATTTGTTCCCTGGAGTGAAATTCGGCATCGGCCCGGCTATCGAAAACGGATTCTACTACGACATTGATCCAGGCGAAAACACCATAACATCAGCTGACTTCCCCCGCATCGAAAAGCGGATGCTCGAACTCGCCCAGCAGAAAAACCCGATTGTCCGCGCCGACATATCGAAAGCCGACGCGCTAAAACTCTTCGGTGACCGCGGCGAGGAATACAAATGCGAGCTCATCAGCGAACTTGAGGACGGCCACATCACCACCTACACCCAGGGATCGTTCACCGACCTCTGCCGCGGTCCGCACATCGCCACCACCGCACCAATCAAGGCCGTGAAAGTCACCTCACTCGCCGGAGCCTACTGGCGCGGCGATGAAAAGCGCAACCAGCTCGTCAGAGTCTACGGCATCACCTTCCCCAAGAAGAAAATGCTCGACGAATATCTCGTGCTCCTCGAAGAAGCCAAGAAACGCGACCACCGCAAACTCGGCAAAGAGATGGAACTCTTCGCATTCTCCCAGAACGTAGGCGCCGGCCTGCCACTCTGGCTCCCCAAAGGAACCGCCCTGCGCGACCGCCTCGAACAGTTCCTGCGCAAGATCCAGAAGCAATACGGCTACCAGCAGGTGATCACCCCGCATATCGGCAACAAGAACCTCTATGTCACCTCAGGCCACTACGCAAAATACGGCAAGGACTCCTTCCAGCCCATCCACACACCGGAAGAAGGCGAGGAATACCTGCTCAAACCGATGAACTGCCCCCACCACTGCGAGATTTTCCGCGCCCTGCCCCGCAGCTACCGCGACCTGCCCCTGCGCCTCGCGGAATTCGGCACCGTCTACCGCTACGAACAAAGCGGCGAGCTCCACGGCCTGACCCGCGTCAGAGGCTTCACTCAGGACGACGCCCACATCTACTGCGCCCCTGACCAGATCAAAGGCGAGTTCCTCAAGGTGATGGACATCATCTTCTTCATCTTCAAGGCACTCAAATTCGAAAACTTCGAAGCCCAGATCTCGCTCCGCGACCCCAACAACAAGGAAAAATATATCGGCTCCGACGAAAACTGGCACCTCGCCGAACAGGCCATCATCGACGCCTGCGAAGAAAAAGGCCTTAAAGCCCGCAAGGAATACGGCGAAGCAGCCTTCTACGGCCCGAAACTCGACTTCATGGTCAAGGACGCCCTCGGCCGCAAATGGCAGCTCGGCACCATCCAGGTTGACTACAACCTGCCCGAACGCTTCCAGCTCGAATATACCGGCTCCGACAACCAGAAACACCGTCCGGTGATGATCCACCGCGCCCCCTTCGGCTCGATGGAACGCTTCGTGGCAGTGCTGCTCGAACACACCGCCGGCCGCTTCCCCCTCTGGCTCGCCCCCGAACAGGCCGTAGTGCTCCCCATCTCCGAGAAGTTCAACGACTACGCCCGCAAGGTCGCCGACCAGCTCAACGCCCTCGACATCCGCACCCAGATTGACGACAGAAATGAAAAAATCGGCAAAAAAATCCGCGACAACGAGCTCAAAAGAATACCCTATATGCTCATTGTAGGCGAAAAAGAAGCTGAAAATGATGAAATTTCTGTAAGAAAACAGGGCGAAGGTGATAAAGGTTCGATGAAAATTGCTACCTTTGCAGCCGAATTGGCTCGCGAAGTCAATGAAATGATCAATCAACAGTAAAAAACAGACACTAAACCCCCTGAATGGAGAAAAAACCTTTCGCTCCGCGCCCTCCGCGCCCCAACAACGGCCCTCGCCGTCCCCTCCCCAACGCTCGTAAGGAGGAACCATACGCCATCAATGAATACATCCGCGCCCGCGAGATCCGTCTCGTCGGCGACAATGTAGAAAACGGCGTCTACCCCATTCAGGAAGCCCTGAAGATCGCCGATGAGCTTGGGCTCGATCTCATTGAGATCTCTCCCACCGCCCAACCGCCGGTGTGCCGCGTGCTTGACTACCAGAAGTTCCTCTACCAGCAGAAAAAACGCCAGAAGGAACAGAAGGCCAAAGCAACCAAGGTCGTTGTGAAGGAAATCCGTTTCGGACCCCAGACCGATGACCATGACTACAACTTCAAGCTCAAACACGCCATCGGCTTCCTCCAGGAAGGCGCAAAGGTCAAAGCCTATGTGTTCTTCAAAGGCCGCTCCATTCTCTTCAAGGAACAAGGCGAAGTACTGCTGCTCCGTTTTGCCAACGACCTTGAGGAATATGGCAAAGTCGACCAGATGCCTGTGCTCGAAGGCAAGCGCATGATCATCATGCTCAGCCCGAAGAAAAAATAAACCAACCCCGCGTTGACCGGCCTGGTCCCCGCAAGGGGTTCCGACCGTCATCATACGAATTAAAATCATTATTTAACAATCACAACCAATGCCAAAGATTAAGACTAACTCCGGTGCCAAAAAGAGGTTCGCCCTTACCGGATCAGGAAAGATCAAGAGAAAACACGCTTTCAAGAGCCACATCTTGACCAAGAAGACCAAAAAGCAAAAACGCAATCTGACCCACTTCTCACTCGTGGCCAGCTGCGACTCTTCAAACGTCAAGTCACTCCTCGCTCTCAAGTAAGGAAGTTTTCACTATCTTAAAATCGTGATTTCTAATTCAATTTTTTAAACCGAACGGTCAGCCACCTAAAAATGAATCTAAGTGCAATGATGTGCCGCTGACGTTCACAACTCATTTTTCAAAATGCCAAGATCAGTAAATCATGTAGCTTCAAGAGCTCGCCGCAAAAAAATCCTGAAACTCACCCGTGGTTACTTCGGATGCCGCCGCAACGTGTGGACTGTAGCCAAGAACACCTGGGAAAAGGGTCTCACCTACGCTTACCGTGACCGCAAGGACAAAAAGCGCAACTTCCGCGCCCTCTGGATCCAGCGTATCAACGCAGCTGCTCGTCTTGAAGATCTTTCTTACTCAAAGCTCATGGGCCTCATCCACAAGGCCGGCATCGAGATCAACCGCAAAGTTCTCGCCGACCTCGCCCTCAACAATCCCGCTGCTTTCAAAGCTATTGTTGACAAAGTGAAGAACGCCTAAGGAGACTCAACCTCCATCAAGGCTATCTCATAAGCCATAATTAAAATCAGAGACTTCGGCACCTCCGCCCAAACCGGACAAAGCCTGAAGTCTCTGATTTTTTTCATATCCTGCCAGCACTACAAACAGCGAAAACAAACCATGCAAAATCTCAAAGTCTGCTTTTACACACACAACCTGCCCAATCCATTAATTGGTGGAGTCGAAAGAGTGACATACAATCTCACAAATGCATTTCGGGCACATAATATTCGGGTATATAACCTATGTTCATTCGGAGATGGAGCTGATGCAACAATACCTACGGAATTAAATAACAGTGAAAAAGCCATATTTGCAAATGACTTTCTTATTCGTAATGGCATTAATATACTGATTGACCAATATGGGATGTCGTTTCTTTCACATCCAATGATATCAGAAAATATCAAAATACTCCAATGCTGCCACATAAATCCTATAGCCAAACACACAGTCAGAGCCCTGTTTGAATCCATTGATATTTACAAGCCAAAACAAAGCTTGTTAAACATAGCTTTCATTATCAATACTCCTCTGAGAAATTTAAAACTAAGGAAACGGTACTCAGATATAAGGGAAACCAACGGCATTGACAAACTTGTTTTTCTATGCGACAACTATGTAAATGCAATATCATCCAGGTACAAGATAGATATTGGACGATTGGCAGCAATTCCAAATGCCATTGATGATAACCTTCTGAATGAAACCTCCAGCCTAACACAAAAGAAGAAAAAAACCATCATGTGGTGCGGAAGAATTGCACAATCACCAAAAAATGTATTATTTCTCCCCCGATTATGGAAACACCTTATGACCAAGCACCCTGATTGGGAGATGATAATTGTCGGCGATGGCATAGACCGTCATCTGTTAGAACGCAAGATTAAACATTACAAACTATCCAATATCACACTGACCGGCAATACTAATCCTTATAAGTATTACAGAGATGCAAGTATTTTTGTGCTCCCATCCTACTCAGAAGGATTCGGGATGGTTCTTTTGGAGGCAATGGCAAACAATTGTGTCCCGGTGGTTTTTGACAATTCCGCAGTGTTCAATGACATTATTTCTGAAGAGTGCGGTTTTATAGTCCCGGATTTAGATGCCGATGCCTTTATAAACGCCTGTGATTTATTAATATCAAACGAGGATCTACTCTTGAAAATGGGTCAGAACGCCAAGCAAACGGTCAGCCGGTTCAGCATGAGTGATGTCTACAATCAATGGTGCAAATTATTCAACGAATTAGAGGTCGTTTAAAAACAATAGTTAAAATCCGAGCGAAAGTTTTGAGGTGGATATGGCTCTTCATCTCAGTCACATAGCTCGCTATGCTCCTTCCTCATTTGCAACAATTTATCTAAAAGATACACCACTCAGATTTTAACTTTTGGTTTTAAACAACCTCTGAATGAATTAAAAAAATGAACGGCAAAGTATCAGTCATAGTACCTGTCTATAATGCTTCAGGCTATCTTGGGAAATGCGTGGATTCGATCTTATCGCAAACATACACCGACATAGAGATTGTGTTGGTCAATGACTGCTCCACTGACAATTCGGCAGAAATATGCCAGCAGTATAAATTTAAATTTCCGGATAAAATACTACTTATCGACAAACCCCGTAACGAAGGAGTGGACAAAGCTCGCTTCTCAGGGCTGACCCATGTATTCGGCTCAAATCCTGAAGGTATGGTCACATTTGTCGACTCTGATGACTATATAGAACCTGAAGCTATTGAACGCCAAGTGACTGAAATGATTCGAACCGGAGCTGACGTGGTTCAGATGCAATCATATCGGGTGATGGGTATGATACGCCGAAAGTCGAAGACCTTTGTCACCCCTCAGGTTATAAAGCAGCCGGAACTCATGGAAAAATATTTCATATCCTTCTTCGGAGTCAACATTCTTGATGTCGGGATGTGGGCGAAGCTCTATAAGGTGAAACTGATCAAGTCATCAGGAGTTGCCCCTACAGGCTTCCGCATGGGTGAGGATCTGATGTTCAATCTTCATCTGTTCCCGCATATCAGCTGCTATTCGATAATAGATTATACGGGCTACAACTACCGGACCGGCGGTCTCACATCGAGATTCAATCCCTATCTGTGGGAAGACCTCAAAGAACAATCATTACAGAAGACTGCCATCGCCATGAAACATTGCAATCAGTTCGCCGTAAGGACCACTGCGATTGAACTGAAAAATGTGTTCTTGAGTACCGCACTTCAACGTAAAGAATATCTTAAAGAAACCGATGACGAACTGAAAGCCTGGATGACCATACAGCTTGCCGACTGCAAGCTATGGCATAATGTCAGATTGATTGCCGATGAGAACAACGAATATATCTATAATGCTATCAGAGACAATGATGTAAATTTTATTCTCCGCCATGTTACTGCGATATATAAAGGTATGCGTCTCCGTCGTTATATTAAAAAATTAATTTCCCTAATTTTCGAATAATGTCTCTGCTCACCTCTCTTAAAGAAAAACTCAATGCTCTCCTCAGCGACTCAAAACCGCCGGCTCCTGACGACCTTGTCAGACTTCGGACCTACGCCACCGCAGCCGAAGCCTACATCGACAAAGCATATCTTGAAGCCAACGGCATCCATGCTATGGTTGAAAACGAAGTCGAGATCTACACCCCGCAGATTAAAACCGGCGTCAGACTGGTGATCTTCTACCGCGACTACACCAAAGCCATCAGCCTCCTCGACAAAGCAAAATAACTACCGCGTATGGCGGAAGTCGTAGCTGAGGGTAAACAAGAAGTAGCAGCCTATGATGTGCGAGCGGTATTCATAGACCCCGTTGGGCGAGGCGCCGCGGCTGATGCTTTTCTTTCGGTTGAGAATATCATTCCACTCAAACGCCAGCTTCATTGCCTCATTTTTGAGAAAAGACCAGCTGCAGTTCAGGTCAAGGATGGTCTGCTCATCGTTGCCTGACGCGGCTATCGAACTGTTGCGCAGGGTATATCTCACCCGGCCTCCGGCATCGAAACGTTTCAGGAAACGGATGTTGCCGTTCAGGCCCATATCATAGTCGCGCATATAGCTCCGGCTGCCACGCAGACGGTTGACCGGATTACTGAAACGCCAGCCGAAATCGGCTATCAGCGTAGTGTTGGCAGCCATATACATCACGTCAATGCGAGAATTGCACGAACGCCCCAGGGTGAGACTCTTTTCCGGCGCCACGCTCTGCCCCTCGTTGAGCAGAGCCACCTGATGGCTGTAGCTCCCGCCGATACGCGACAGCAGGCGGAATTTCTTTATTGAGTGTGACAGCCACAGATTGGCGCTTGCCGACCAGTTGCCGTTGACATTGACCGGGCAGACTTCGCTGACCCCGGTCTCCGGATTATAGAACACCGCCTGCGTCTGTTCGTCATAGACATTCGAATAGCTCAGATCAGCCGCCAGATTAAATTTGTGGAGGCGAGCCGAGAGGCGGAAATCCTGCCTGTAGGAGGCTTTCAGAGATGGATTCCCGTGAGTGATATAGAGCGGATTGCTGTTGTCGGTCATGCGCATCAGACTGCTGAGCGACGGCTGGTCGGTAGATCCCGAATAATCAAAATCAACAGAGAATTTATCGCGATAGAGCCCAAAGTTGAGCATAGGCATGAAGCTGACCGACGAGCGGACGGTGTCGCCGCTTATCAGACCGGTCTTCTGGTCGAGAGTACGGCGCTCAGGGGTTACGCTAATCCCCCCGTTCACCCGCCAGTGATCATCGCCATAGTTCAGCGAAACGCTGATCTGATGGCCGATGGTGTGGCTGAAACTGTGATTGCTGAGCGAATCGACATAGCCCTGCAGATAGCCTGGAGGCAGAACGGTGTCAGCCCGGTCAGGCAAAGCGTCCATGAAAAGAGAGAGATCATAGGTGGAACGCTCGCTGCTCTCACGGTTTATCACATAACTGTAGCCGGCGTTCAGTGAAAATTTTTGGCCGAACGTCTGGCTGAACGACAATCCGGCCGAGAACTGCCGCGAGTTGCCCGGTGTATGATTATACTGATTTCTGAGAAGCACCGAATCGGCTCCGGTAGCGGTCAGCAGCTGATAATATCTGATTTCCGAAAGGCTGAATGCTTCGTTGCGCGAACGGCCGCTTCCGGCACTTAGAGAAAACGAAAGCGTGCTGCCCGCACTGTTGAGATGGCGCGAAATACTGAGCGAAGCACTGTAGTTCCGCGAACGGTTCTTCGAAACCGACGACGAGCGGTCGTCATTCACCCTGTCGGCCACTGGCACGGCATCGTAGGCCGGTCCATCGAACGGCGCCCCTATGTCCAGCTCCGGATTCGTATTGAAAACCGCCGTGCGCTGACCGGCGGAGCTTCTCGAATCGCTGTTGTTGACCGAGCCCTGCAGACTGAGATAGGTCTTGTCATTGATCTTGCCGTTGACAGTCCCGTTCAGACTGAAACCGTGGCGGCGCCAACGGTCGTCGCCCACATTATAGCTGTAGCGGTTGCCACTGAGCATGTAGCTCTCTCTGTACGAGGTCCGGTCATCGTCATTAATGCTGTGGTTATACGAGCCCATGAGATAGACCCCTATTCCCTTGCCGAACGTCTTATTGATGGAACCATGCATTGAATCCTGACGGTTTCCGCGGCGGCCGCTGAGAATATGGCTGTTGCCCGTATCGGCATTGAATGAGAAATTGTCGCCGCCCATCCGGAAGGAATTTCCGTGGAGACGGCCCTCATAGCGGTTCTCATTGCCGAGCGCCACTGACGCTCCGGCCATCAGCATTCCGTCAAACGCGCTTTTGGTTTGTATGTCAAGCACTTGATTCTTGCCCCCTGTCCTCACTCCGGTAAACTCCTCCTGGTCAGAAGCCTTGTCATATACCTTAAGCTGGCTGATCAGCTCGACCGAAAGATTTTCGAGAGCGGCCACGACGTCTGACCCGAAAAACTTTTCGCCGTTGACCATCACCTCGTTGAGCAGCGTACCGTAATAGGTCAGACGGCCCGAAGCCTTGTCATATTCCATTCCTGGGATCACCCTCACCAGCTCCTGGAGATAGGCCCCGTCACGCAGACGGTAGGCATCCGCGTTGAAGATCGTCGTATCGCCCCTCACCTCCATTTCCTTCAGAGGCGCTGTCACCACAACCTCGTCAAGACTGATGCTGTTCATTATCGAATCGGCAGCGGCTATGGCAAGGCTGTCGGCTTCGGTCAGTTCACGGACATACCCCGGCTCCTCCTTCTGCGCGGCTCCGGAGACTCCTGCCGGCCACACAAAAGAAAGAATCACAGCTAAGGCCGGTATGATCCGTAAAAATTTCATAAAGCAAATCGGATTGGCTTATTTTTTTAAGCAGATTAACATGTCAGAGGTGTGAACGGCAACAAATTTACTCCATTGCCCCCACATATCAAAGATGATCTGCATAATTTTCGTTCATCATCTTCAAAATATTTCAATCATACCATTAAAACCGCCATTTTCGTTAATTTTTTCATTTTATTGCGCCATTTTATAAATAATTTATAACTTTGCGGACAATTATCTGTCCACACCCATCAACGAACATTGTTTTAGGTCAGGTTTCCAATTAAAAACAACACATAACATTATATTATAGACCCCTATGAGTGACAGGCTGTTTATTTTCGACACGACACTGCGCGATGGAGAGCAAGTGCCCGGATGTCAGCTCAACACAGTTGAGAAAATCGAAGTTGCAAAAGCTCTTGAAGCCCTCGGAGTCGACGTCATCGAAGCCGGATTCCCGGTGTCGAGTCCCGGTGACTTCAATTCGGTAGTGGAAATTTCAAAAGCAGTCACATGGCCGACAATCTGCGCGCTGACCCGCGCTGTCGAAAACGACATCCGCGTGGCCGCCGAAGCGCTGAAATATGCCAAACGCCCCCGCATCCACACCGGTATCGGCACCTCTGACTACCACATCAAATATAAATTCAACTCCACCCGCGACGACATTCTCGAACGCGCTGTCGGAGCCGTGGCCTTCGCCAAGAAATTCGTGGAAGACGTGCAGTTTTACGCCGAAGACGCCGGACGCACCGACAATGAATATCTCGCCCGCGTGGTCGAAGCCGTTATCCGCGCCGGTGCCACAGTCATAAACATCCCCGACACCACCGGCTACTGCCTCCCCTCGGAATTCGGTGCCAAGATCAAATATCTGATCGACAACGTGGAGGGCATCGACAAGGTGGTCATTGCCACCCACTGCCACAACGACCTCGGAATGGCCACGGCCAACACCGTAACCGGTGTGGTCAACGGTGCCCGTCAGGCCGAAGTGACCATCAACGGCATCGGCGAACGCGCCGGCAACACCTCGCTCGAAGAGGTGGTGATGACCTTCCGCTCTCACAAAGACCTCGGCATCGACACCAACATCAACGCAACCAGAATCACCGGAATCAGCCGCATGGTTTCGAGCCTGATGAACATGCCCGTGCAGCCCAACAAGGCCATTGTGGGCCGCAACGCCTTTGCCCACTCCTCAGGCATCCACCAGGACGGTGTGCTCAAAAACCGCGAAAGCTACGAGATCATCGACCCCAAAGACGTGGGCATCGACGAAAACTCTATCGTGCTGACCGCCCGCAGCGGCCGCGCGGCACTCAAACACCGCCTCCACGTGCTCGGAATCGAACTCTCAGGAGCTGATCTCGACAAGGCCTATGAAGCCTTCCTCAAACTCGCCGACCGCAAGAAAGAGATCAATGACGATGACGTGCTCATGATAGCCGGCGCTCACCGCAAGGCCCTCAACCGCATCAAGCTCGACTTCCTCCAGGTGACAAGCGGCGTAGGCGTCCACTCGGTGGCAAGCGTAGGGCTTGACATAGCCGGCGAGAAATTCGAGGCCTGCGCCTCAGGCAACGGCCCCGTCGACGCGGCCATCAGCGCCATCAAGATCATCATTCGCCGCAAGATGCTCGTCAAGGAATTCCTCATCCAGGCCATCAACAAGGGCAGCAACGATGTGGGAAAGGTCCACATGACAGTCGAACACGACGGCGTGCCCTACTACGGTTTCTCGGCCAACACCGACATCGTGGCAGCCAGCGCAGAGGCCTTCATTGACGCCATCAACAAGTTCGTCAGATAACACAATCATCCCCCCACACAACCACACCATTCCGGAGGCTATTGTCCAGACAGCCTTCGGCCACACACACTCCAGGAATCCACATTATGGGAAAAACTCTTTTTGACAAAATCTGGGACGCACACGTTGTCAACGACATCGAAGGCGGACCCTCTCAACTCTATATCGACCGCCATTACTGCCACGAGGTGACAAGCCCGCAGGCTTTCGAAGGCCTCCGCAAGCGCGGTCTGAAAGTGTTCCGTCCGGAAAAGACCTACTGCTCTCCTGACCACAACATCCCCACCCTCAACCAGGACCGACCGATAGCCGATCCTGTGTCGCGCAACCAGGTCGAGACCCTCACCCGCAACGCTCAGGAATTCGGCGTGACGCTCTACGGACTCGGACACCCGAAAAACGGCATCATCCACGTGATCGGTCCGGAAAACGGCCTCACCCTGCCGGGCTACACCATAGTCTGCGGCGACAGCCACACCTCGACCCACGGAGCATTCGGAGCCGTGGCCTTCGGCATCGGCACAAGCGAGGTGGAGATGGTGCTCGCTTCGCAGTGCATCCTCCAGCCCAAGCCCAAGACTATGCGCATCAACGTCAACGGAGAATTGCGCCCCGGTGTGACCGCCAAAGACATAGCGCTCTACATCATAGCCCGGATGACCACCGGCGGCGCCACGGGCTATTTCGTGGAATATGCCGGTGACACTATACGCCGTCTCTCTATGGAAGAGCGCATGACCGTCTGCAACCTCTCTATCGAAATGGGAGCCCGCGGAGGCATGATAGCCCCTGACGAGACCACTATAGCCTACGTAAAGGGCCGCGAGTTCGCCCCCGGAGGCGAGGAATGGGAAAAGGCCGTAGCCTACTGGCGCACCCTCCCCTCCGACCCCGACGCCGTCTTTGACCGCGAGATCAACTTCGACGCCGCCGACATCGAGCCGCGCATCACCTTCGGCACCAACCCCGGAATGGGCATCGGCATCAACGACCCGATCCCCGCCCCCGATCCCGAAGACGAAGCAGGAAAAATTTCCTACCGCAAATCGCTCGACTACATGGGCTTCGAAGTGGGCCAGGTGCTTGCCGGAACCCCCGTGGACTACGTATTCCTCGGCAGCTGCACCAACGGCCGCATCGAAGACTTCCGCGCCTTCGCCAACTTTGTCAGAGGACGCCACAAAGCGCCGGGCATCACCGCCTGGCTCGTGCCCGGATCATGGAAAGTCGACGCGCAGATCCGCGAGGAGGGGCTCGACAAAATTCTTGAGGAAGCCGGATTCGAGATCCGCCAGCCCGGATGCTCGGCCTGTCTGGCTATGAATGAAGACAAGGTGCCGGCAGGCAAACTCGCTGTCTCCACCTCAAACCGCAACTTCGAAGGCCGCCAGGGCCCCGGATCGCGCACCATACTCGCCGGACCGCTCGTTGCGGCCGCTTCGGCGGTGACAGGCGTGCTGACCGATCCGCGGACTCTCCGGTAAATCCCCACCCCAACAGATCCGCCATTCCCCCTCCCCCCACCCACACCCAAACGCACATCATGAAAGAAAAATTCACCACCATAACCTCCACCTGCGTCCCGCTGCCGATGGAGAATATAGACACCGACCAGATCATACCCGCCCGCTTCCTCAAAGCCACCTCGCGCGAAGGCTTCGGCGACAACCTCTTCCGCGACTGGCGCTACGACAAGGAGGGCAACCCGATAAAAGACTTCGTGCTTAACGACCCCACCTACTCAGGCTGCATCCTCGTGGCCGGCAAGAACTTCGGCTCAGGATCGAGCCGCGAACATGCCGCGTGGGCCATCCATGACTACGGATTCCGCGTTGTGGTCTCAAGCTTCTTCGCCGACATCCACAAAAACAACGAGCTCAACAACTTCGTGCTCCCCGTGGTGGTCAGCGAGGAATTCCTCTCGGAGCTTTTCGACTCCATAGCCGCAGACCCGCAGACCCAGGTGCGCGTCGACCTCCCCTCGCAGACCATCACCAATCTCGCCACAGGCAAAAGCGAGAACTTCGACATCAACCCCTACAAGAAACAGTGTCTCGCCGAGGGCCTCGACGACATCGAGTATCTGCTTTCGCGCAAGGCCGACATAGAGGCCTGGGAGGCCGCCCGCTGAGCCTATGTATATCGAGATAATGGACACCACTCTCCGCGACGGAGAGCAGACCTCAGGCGTATCCTTCTCCACATCAGAGAAGCTCGCCATCACCCGCCTGCTGCTGCAGGAGCTCCATGTGCCGCGCATCGAGATAGCCTCGGCGCGAGTTTCCGACGGCGAGCGCGAGGCGGTGGGCAAGGTCTGCGCATGGGCCGCGGAGACTGGCTTCACAGACCGCATCGAGGTGCTCGGATTCCTTGACGGCGGACGCTCCGTCAGCTGGATCTGCGGCGTGGGAGGCAAGGTGATCAACCTCCTGGCCAAAGGCTCGGAAAAACACTGCCACCTGCAACTCAGGCAGACTCCCGGACAGCACTTCGAGGCGATAGCCGCCGAAGTGGCCCGCGCCCGCGAGGTCGGACTCGACGTCAACATCTACCTCGAAGACTGGTCAAACGGCATGAAGCACTCCCCTGACTACGTTTTCGCGCTGATGGACGCCATCAGAGACCTGCCCGTCAGACGCTTCATGCTCCCTGACACACTGGGCATTCTCAACCCCTACGACACGCTGTCATACATGCACACCATGACCGTGCGCTATCCGGATCTCCACTTCGACTTCCACGCCCACAACGACTATGACCTGGCCACGGCCAATCTCTTCGCCGCCGTCAAAGGCGGTGCCAAAGGGGTGCACTGCACCATCAACGGCCTGGGCGAACGCGCCGGCAACGCCACGCTCTCAAGCGCCGTGGCCGTGATCCATGACCAGCTCGGAGCCACAACTGACATCGACGAGAGCAAGATCAACAAGGTCAGCCACATCGTCGAATCCTTCTCCGGAATAATGGTGCCACCGAACAAGCCGATCATCGGCGACAGCGTCTTCACCCAGTGTGCCGGCGTCCACGCCGACGGCGACAACAAGAGCCAGCTCTACTTCAACGACCTTCTGCCCGAACGCTTCGGCCGCGAACGCGAGTATGCCCTCGGCAAGACCTCAGGCAAGGCCAATATCAAGAAAAATCTTGAGGCGCTGGGCATTGAACTGTCCGAATCTGACATTCTGAAGGTCACCGAGCGCATCATCAGTCTCGGCGACAAAAAGGAGATCGTAACCCAGGATGATCTGCCCTTCATAGTGGCCGATGTGCTCAAACACCAGGCCATCCCCTCGAAAGTCCGCGTCGACAACTACGCGCTCAGCCTCTCGCAGGGCCTGCACCCTACGGCCACAGTGAAACTCGTGGTAGACGGTGCGGAGTTTCAGGAAAGCGCCGTGGGCGACGGTCAGTTCGACGCCTTCATGCGCGCCGTCAGACGAATCTACAACGAGAAACTCCGGCGCACCTTCCCCACCCTCGCCAACTATACGGTCAACATCCCCCCCGGCGGCAAGACCGACGCTCTGGTCCACACCACCATCACCTGGAATTTCCAGGGCAACCTCTTCAAGACCCGCGGACTCGACGCCGACCAGACCGAGGCCGCAATCCAGGCAACCGTCAAGATGCTCAACATCCTTGAGACGCTGCCGACAAAAAATACCGACTAAAAAAACTCATTCAGAAACTTCTTCAGACAATGAACCTCAAAATAGCAGTACTTCCCGGCGATGGAATCGGCCCGGAAATCTCCCGTCAGGGCGTGGACGTCATGACGGCTGTGTGTGAAAAATTCGGCCACGCGGTTGAATACCGCTACGCCATCTGTGGAGCCGACGCAATTGACAAGGTGGGCGATCCCTTCCCTGAAGAGACATTCGAGACCTGCCTCTGGGCCGACGCCGTGCTCTTCTCGGCTGTGGGCGACCCTAAGTTCGACAACGACCCCAACGCCAAAGTGCGCCCCGAACAGGGTCTGCTTGCCATGCGAAAAAAACTCGGCCTTTTCGCCAACATCCGCCCCGTGGAAACTTTCCAGTGCCTGATCCACAAATCCCCGCTGCGCGCCGAGCTGGTGGAGGGTGCCGATTTCATCTGCATCCGCGAGCTCACCGGCGGAATGTATTTCGGCGAGAAATACGAAGACAACGACCGCGCCTATGACACCAATGCCTACACCCGCCCGGAGATCGAACGCATTCTCCACGTGGCCTACAGCTATGCGCGCCGTCGCCGCCGCCATCTGACCGTGGTCGACAAAGCCAACGTGCTCGCCTCTTCGCGTCTCTGGCGCAAGGTGGCCCAGGAAATCGCACCGCAGTATCCCGACGTAGACACTGACTATAT
This sequence comes from Duncaniella sp. C9, assembly GCF_004803935.1. Classification (GTDB taxonomy): domain Bacteria; phylum Bacteroidota; class Bacteroidia; order Bacteroidales; family Muribaculaceae; genus Duncaniella; species Duncaniella muris. The sequence continues at coordinate 1,220,528 of NZ_CP039547.1, read as the reverse complement.
GTATGTCGACAACGCAGCCATGCGCATGATCCAGGAGCCCCCCTTCTTCGATGTGATGGTGACCGAAAACACCTTCGGCGACATTCTGACCGACGAAGGGTCTGTCATATCCGGTTCAATGGGCCTTCTGCCCTCGGCTTCCACCGGAGAGAAGACTCCTGTTTTCGAGCCCATCCACGGCTCATGGCCGCAGGCCAAGGGGATGAACATCGCCAACCCTCTGGCCCAGATTCTCTCTGTGGCAATGCTTTTCGAGTATTTCAACCTCATGGAAGAGGGAGCGCTGATCCGCAAGGCGGTCAATGCATCGCTTGACGCCAATGTCCGTACCCCCGAAATCCAGGTTGACGGCGGCGCCACCTACGGCACCAATGCCGTAGGTGCCTGGATAGCCGACTATATCCGCCAGGCCTGACCATCCCCCGGCATACAACGCATGGGTTTGCATCCCGTCAGCCGATCATCTGCATAGGTTCACATCCCGTCGGCGGGAATCCGTCATCCACACATACCGGATGGGGCCGAATTCGTGATGGTAAATCGGTGTCCTTGACCGGACACCAACATTCTTGGTTAATATCTATTCCCCCGACACCTTGTGCTGCGCACGGTGTCGGGGGCTATGAGTAAAACGGTGTCCTGACGGACACCCGCTGTCCCATACCCATCCGGAAAGGACACCCGCCTCCAAATACCCATTCCGGATAAAAGCAGCGGGACATACGCCGTTACGCTTCGGCTAATGGCCTCCGGGACATATGCCGTTACGCATCAGCTAATGGCCTCCGGGACATACGCCGTTACGCATCAGCTAATGGCGTCCGGAGGACGCTGATTTACTCGTAGCCCGTGACACCGCAGCGCACAGCGCGCAGGTGTCACGGGTACATGATTTACACAAACGGCTGGTGTCCGGCCGAGGACACCGATTTACCATCACACCCCGCCATTCAAATCCCCGAACCATTATACTTTATATGGCAAAACATTTGGTTATTATGATCTTAATCCATAAATTTGTGGCATTATGAGCCACATCTCCCTCACCTACCACCTGATATTCAGCACACACCAACGCCTCCCGTCAATACCCATCGCCCACGAACGCGAAATGTATAAATTCCTTTTTGATTTCTCCACTCAGCGAGGTGTCAAAATATGGCGCATAGGCGGTATGCCGGATCATATTCACATTCTGTGCGACATTCCTCCGAAACTATCGGTGGCCGACTATGTAAAACTCGTCAAAGCCGAAACGAGCAAATTCATGCGCACAAATCCTCATTTCCCTTATTGGGACAGATGGTCGGAGGGATACGGTGCGTTTTCGGTGGATACAGAAAGCCGTGAAGACCGGATAAATTACATAATGTCGCAAAAAGACCATCATGGGTGCAGGTCGTTTGCCGAAGAATATAAAGATATTTTGCAACATTACCATATACCGACAGAGCGAATTGATGATTCCCTTTGATTTATCAATATCATCGGTAAACCCACGCCCGTTGTTGATCGCATTCGTGATGGTAAATCGGTGTCCTCGACCGGACACCTTCATTCTTGGTTGATATCTATTCCCCCGACACCTTGTGCTGCGCACGGTGTCGGGGGCTACGAGTAAAACGGTGTCCTGACGGACACCCGCTGTCCCGTACCCATCCGGAAACACTACCTGCGGACACCCGCTGTCCAATACCCGTCCGGATCAAAGCAGCGGAACATACGCTGTCTTCACATACCGGATGGGGCCGAATTCGCGATGGTAAATCGGTGTCCTCGACCGGACACCTTCATTCTTGGTTGATATCTATTCCCCCGACACTTTGTGCTGCGCACGGTGTCGGGGGCTACGAGTAAAACGGTGTCCTGGCGGACACCCGCTGTCCCGTACCCATCCGGAAACACTACCTGCGGACACCCGCTGTCCAATACCCGTCCGGATCAAAGCAGCGGAACATACGCTGTCTTCACATACCGGATGGGGCCGAATTCGCGATGGTAAATCGGTGTCCTCGACCGGACACCTTCATTCTTGGTTAATATCTATTCCCCCGACACCTTGTGCTGCGCACGGTGTCGGGGGCTACGATTAAATCGGTGTCCTGGCGGACACCCGCTGTCCCGTACCCATCCGGAAACACTACCTGCGGACACCCGCTGTCCAATACCCGTCCGGATCAAAGCAGCGGAACATACGCTGTCACGCTTCGGCTAATGGCGTCCGGGACATACGCTGTCACGCTTCGGCTAATGGCCTCCGGGACATATGCCGTTACGCTTCGGCTAATGGCCTCCGGGACATACGCTGTCACGCTTCGGCTAATGGCCTCCGGGACATTCGCCGTTACGCATCAGCTAATGGCGTCCGGAGGACGCTGATTTACTCGTAGCCCGTGACACCGCAGCGCGCAGGTGTCACGGGTACATGATTTACACATCCGGTTGGTGTCCGGCCGAGGACACCGATTTACCATCACGCCCCCGCTGTCCCGTACCCATTCAGATTCCGCACACCCCGCTGTCCCGTACCCCTCCGGTGTGCCGTTGGCGGACATCCGCTATTCCAATCCCCGCCGCAATCATCGGGGGGAATAAAAAAAGCATCCGCCCTCTCCACGGAGGGACGGATGCTGTCCGATATTATAGATTCGGTTTGTAGTCTGTTTACTTAACAATCACCTTGGTGACTTTGTTACCCTGACGACGGATATAAAGACCGTTTTCGGGGTTTTCAACGCGGATGCCCTGGAGGTTGAAGTATTCCACGGGGGCGTTTTCGTCAGCTACGATGTCGGCAATGCCGGTATCTACAGCTTTTTCATAGCCGGTTACATAGAACTGAGGTTTTCCGCTATAGATAGCCACCACACCGGTTACATCATAGGTTCCGGCTTCGACACCTGCGATAGTGTAGTTGTTGCGCATAGAAACTTCTGAGCCATTAACAGTTCCGGTAAAGTTGTCTTTTGTAGAGGGGGTAGCTTCTGCAAATACAACATTCTCAATTGTCACAACCTTATTGACATCAGCTTTTGTGATTTCAGACACCTTGGCAGGAGTGAAGCCGCTATTTTCAGAGGCCTCAGGCATACCGATAGGATTTAAGATTTCAGGGGTAGTTTTACCATACAGATCATAGCAGCCGATCCAACCTGCGGGGATCACATCGCCAGCGGTGTAGGCAGGCTGATTATTACCATAGACCTGGATAAAATCATTGCCATTGCAAGCGAAAGTGTTGTTGAAGTTCTTGAAAGCAACAGTCAGGGGATAGTTGATATAGAGCAGTGTTGTTTTATCAGTGATCGCCATTGTTTCAGCAATCGAGTTTACAGGCTGTCCTACATAAACTTTATACGAAGCCGATCCTGCAAGGAATTTATCATTTGATTCTGATTTTGCAGAAATTTCAGCAGTTCCAACACCAACAATTGTCACGGCGCCAGTAGCTGAGTTTACAGTTGCCACGTCAGTATTCGATGACACATATTCAGGGGCAGGAGCACCTTCTGCACAAGTAAAATCAGGTGCATCAATTGAAGATCCTAATGGGGCACAAACAGAAGCCTTTGAAAAAGCATACTCTGCATCAGCCTTATCAGATTTACTATATACGGTAATCTTATTAATTGAGATAGCCTGACCGTTAGATGTTTGAGATGGAATTACAAGGCCAACTTTGTAATATTTGTTTTCTGCCGGATTGGGGATTGTGATTGTCCAGTCTGAATTTGCACCGGTAGGCAGAGTGAGCGCAGTTTTAACCGCATTCTCAAAAGTGTTAGTATCTGCAACATATAAGGTTGCTGAAGTGATAGCGCTTGCTTTATAACGGGCTGCTATACCTATAACAATCTTCGATACGGGGGCTGCGTAAACTCCGGTGTAGAAATAAGGCTCTGAAGCATTATTTTTTCGGCCGCCTGCAATGAAATCCCAGCCGTTCTTGTTGTTATTAAAGCCCTTGAATACCCATTTTTCATCTGTTGATTTCCAGGTATCAGTATAATTACCTATCTTGTCATAGTCTGTACTGTTTTTTTTGAACTCGATGGATGAAAGTACATCTTGAGCATTTGCGCCGAGGCCGAGGAGCAAAATTGCGAGTGAGAGTAAAGTTTTTTTTCATAAGCGATTGATTTACAATTAATTAATCTATGAGAGATGTTATTTCGTGTTCCGGTGGAGAGTCTAAGCAGATATATAATGCAAAGTTAGTGCATCTGCGCTTAATATAATATAACAATTATGTTAAAATTTGCTGAGCGGGTTGATTTAGGGCAATCTTTCGGAGTTTTTGGCGATTTTTGCCGTAGGGGCAACTTTTGGGGGCGGGCGTGTGTTGTAAAGGTTGAAAGATTTGCTAACCTCTGTTTTAACTAATTTATATTATGAGTGAGAAAAAATCAAAATCAGGGACTGCTGTGTGGCTTGTGATCGGAGTGGTAGTTCTGATCATACTGCTTTTTCTGTGGCTGACTATCGCTGACATTTTCGGTGATACAGATGTGGCTGCGGCTGTGATGCCTGCGCTCTGACGGAAAAAGATAAAGAACCGCAGAAGTTTTCTCGCCTCACGGTGATACGACTTGCGGTTCTTTGAAGTGTCCGGGCGATGGAGTTGGGGGACGCCCGGACGGGCGGGTATTACTTTTTTTAAGCTTTCTTGACTACGCGGCGCTCTTTGATACGGGCCTTTTTGCCGGTGAGTGAGCGGAGGTAGTAGAGTTTAGCGCGACGCACTTTACCATATTTGTTGATGGTAATTGAGTCGATAAACGGTGATTCGATAGGGAAGATACGCTCTACGCCGATGTTGTCGGAGATTTTGCGTACGGTGAAGCGGCGCTTGTTGCCGTCGCCGGAGATGCGGATAACGACACCGCGATACTGCTGGATACGTTCCTTGTTACCTTCCTTGATTCGATAAGCGACGGTGATGGTGTCGCCGGGCTGGAAGTCAGGGTGCTGCTTGCCTGTGGCGAAAGCTTCTTCAGCAACTTTAATTAAGTCCATTTTTCTATACGTATATTAAAAATGTTAACACTGCTCGCAATATACGCAGGCTGCTTGTCCTTGCCAGAGATTGCGAATTCGGGTGCAAAGGTAGTGGAAAATCTGTTTACCTGCAAGCGTTTGACTGATTTTTTGCGGCCGAGAGTTCGAGGATGAGTTCATCGACAAGGTAAATTTCCGATCGGGCGTGAAGATCGGCAATGCCTTTTTCTATCAGCTGAAATGTGGCTGAGCCATAGAATATCTCCATAGCTTTTTCGATCGACAGCCCCAATCGGGCGGCAAGCCCGCTGATTATGCGGGCATATTTCATTTGCAATACAATTCTTCGTCCATCCATCGGTTTACAATTCTTTCATTGTATTACCCCTCTTTCTTTCATGAGACTGACAAGGTCGTCGGCAATGTATTCGGGACTGTATGTATGAAGCACTTCGTAGCCGGGCACAATATAGCTGCCAAGAATATCCGAGTCTTTCAGCATTCGGAATACTGTTGGCTGTGAGAGTTTGAGTCTCTCCGAGAGTGCGCCTATACAATATGTGGTGAAGTCCAGTTGATCAAATGTCATTAAGTAACTCTTCAAAATTAACAGATGTGCATAAGCAGCTCCGATGGATGATCTTTTTCAGAGTTACTTAGCCGAATAGTTTTATTACGCAAATATAATGAAATTCGCATAAATCCAAAAGCCGGGAGTCTTTTTATTGGAGTGCATTCGTATGGAATATGAAACGAAAATTAGCCCGATTAGGCTAATCGGGCTAATCGGGCTAATTGGATTGTGAGGTTTTGCGTCAGGTTCAGCGGAGGTCTTTGAGGAGGGTCTCGACGGCGGTTTTGAGCTGGTCGTCGATGCCGCGGACTATGCGGGCGGGATCATTGGCCACCTTCACGTCAGGCTCAAGCTGGGTGTTTTCAAGATAGTTGCCTTCGGCGGTGCGGAAACCGATCACGGGGATGCCGAACACGAGCGAGGGGTCCTGCATGTCGATCCAGTTGACCGAACTCATGGTGCCGGGGACGGGCATGCCGACCACCTTTCCGAGTTTCATGTGGCGGTAGACCCAGGGGGTGCCGTGGGCGTTGGAGTAGTTGGCCTCGCAGGTGAGCATGATGGAAGGCTTGTTCCAGCGGCGCGAGGGCATTTCGCCTACTGGCTGGCCTTTGATTTCCTGAGTGAGGTATTTCTTGCCGCTGAAGAGCACTTCGATGTCTTCGTGGAGACGGCCGCCGCCGTTGTTGCGGGTGTCGATGACTATGCCGTCACACTCATTGTATTTGCCGAGGATGTCGGCATAGATGGTGCGGTAGCTTTCATCGTTCATTGACTTGATGTGGACGTAGCCGAGACGGCCGTTTGAGAGAGAGTCGACCAGGTGGGCGTTGCGTTTGACCCAGCGGTCATAGAGCAGGCCGTTGATCACCGAGGCTTTGACGGGGAGCACCACTTCCTCGGTCTTTTCGCCGGAGGGGAGGGTGAAGGCCACGAGGGTCTTGCGGCCTGCCAGAGAGTTGAGCATCACGGTGGGGTCTGTCTTCGAGCCGATCTCGGTGCCGTTGATGGCGGTGATGACGGCTCCGGGCTTCATCGAGGAGTCGGCGTGGCCGAATGGGCCGCCTGCGAGCACTTCGCCCACCTTGAGGCCGGGTCCGGGATAGGTCATGTCATAGAGCAGGCCGAGCGATGCTGTGGCTTCGCGGGCGCCCTGCGGATAGTAGCGGCCTCCGGAGTGGGAGACGTTGATCTCGCCGAGGATCTCGCTTGTGAGTTCGGCGAAGTCGGCGTTGTGGCTGATGTGGGGGAGGAACTTGCGGTAGGCCTTGCCCATAGCTTTCCAGTCGGTGCCGTTCATGTCGGTGCCGAAGAAGCGCTTTTCGGCTTCGGTGAGCATGTAGTCATACATGTATTCGCGTTCGGCCGCGGCATCGAATTTCTGAGTGCCCGAGAAGCTTACGCCGTCAATCTTTCCGCCGGGGAGGCTCATCTTGCGGATGGCTCCGCCGCCGGTGAGGAAGAGGGTCTTGCCTGCAGCTGCGGGTTGCATGCCGGTGGGGCGTGCGCCGAGCTTGGAGGCGAGGCTCACGGTGCCTTTGCGGAGGTCTTTCTTCCAGAGGTCGTAGCCGTTGTCAACCTGGGCGAGGAACCAGAGGGTTTCGCCCTGGTCGTCGATATAGGCATCAGACATGGATGCCGAGAATGGGGTCAGGCGCACTATGCGGTCTGTGATGCCGTCGAGCTCGACGTTGATGATCTTTGAATCCTTGTCTTTGTCTGATTTGGCGGCTTTATCCTTGTCGGCCTTTGAGTCGGCTTTCTTCTTGCCGTCGGCTTTGGCGGCGGGCTTGGCAGCGGCTTTGGCGCGCGAGGCTTTCAGCTCTTTCTGAAGCTGGAAGTCTTCGGGCGAGAGGCGGAAGCGGTCATAGGCGGCCTGGTTTGTGAAGGCCAGAAGCACGTCATACTGCGATCCCCATGAAGCGTGGCTGCGCATACCGTAGCGGTCGCTGAGGAAGAGGATTGCATCGCCTCCCATCACCCAGCGGGGCGACTGGTTCATGTAGGCCGAGTTGGTGATGTTGGTGATTGTGCCGTCAGCGGCATTGATGATGGCGATGTCGAAATAGGGTGAGCGGCGGTGCATGTCGACCACGGCCACGAGCCATTTTCCGTCGGGTGACCATGAGTAGTCGAGCATACCGTCACGGTCGTTGCAGATGTTGCCCTTGGTGAGTCTGCGCACCTTCTTTGAGGCGAGGTCCATCACTGCGATGTCGCGGCGGTCGATGGTGAAGGCCATCTGCTTGCCGTCAAGCGAGATCACGGGGTTGGCACGGTCGGTGCGGTCACCGGCGGGGAAGATTGCAGTCTCTTCAACGAGGGTTGCGTTGGGGAAGTTGGGGTCCTCGTCGCGGCCTATCTTGGCGCTATATATATTAAGGTGGCCGTCGCGGTCGGAGGTGTAGTAGAGAGTGCGGTTGTCACTGCCCCAGGAGATGAAGTTTTCAGCGGCGGGGGTTGATGTGATCTGGCGGGTGGTGGGATAGTCAACGGAGGTCACGAAGATGTCGCCGCGATTAGAGAAGGCCACCTGTTTGCCGTCGGGCGAGGGAACGGCACCTGATGCACCGCTGCTGAAGTTGCGGATGCGGAGGGGCTCCGACTGGTCGGCCGTGATGTCGATCCTGACCTTGGAGGGTTTGGCTCCGGGGGTCATGGTGTAGATCTCGCCGTCATAGGTGAAAGCCAGAGTGCCGTCGGCTCCGCGCGAGAGGAAGCGGACGGGATGGGTGGTGAAGTTTGTCAGGCGGCTTGCCTTTGAGAGGTCGTCGACGGGTGCTGAGTAGACGTTGAAGCTGCCTCCGTCACGCTCGCTGAGGAACCATACGGTCTTGCCGTCGGGGCTGACCACGGGGTTGCGGTCTTCACCGGCACGGTCGGTGAGGTTGGTGTGGCGTCCGCTTGCGGCATCGTATTTCCAGAGATCGCGGGTGACTGACGAGGTGTGGTGCTTGCGCCATTCGTCTTCAAGTCCCTTGCGGTCCATGTAGAGGAATGATTTTCCGTCAGGGAGATAGCTGACGGCCTCGGCGGGAGTTGAGAGGATCTGCATGGGGCGTCCGCCGCTGACGGGCACACTGTAGAGCTCGGTCTGCCATGAGGAGGGGAAGAGGAGCGATCCGGGAGCGTCCTGGATTGAAGCCGAGTAGACCACGGCTGAGCCGTCGGGGGTGAAGGCCCAGGGAGTTTCAGCCACAGAGTTGAAACTCAGGCGTGTGGCTTCGCCGCCTCTGGAGTCCATGATGTAGATGTCGGCATTTCCTTCGCGGTCGCTGGTGAAGGCGATCTTCGATCCGTCGGGCGACCATACGGGCATGGCCTCGTAGGCTTCATTGGCGGTGAGGCGCGTGGCTTCTCCGCCCTTGGCAGGGACTGTGAAGATGTCACCTTTGTAGGTGAAGGCGATTTTCGATCCGTCAGGCGAGATGCGTACATCTCGGAGCCACATCGGGGTGACGGCTCCGGCACCGAGTGCCGCGCCGGCAAGAAGAGTGGCGAGGAGGTTTCGTCTGTTCATAAGTAAGTTATAGCGTGATTGGTTATTGATTTCTGTCATTATTGTGAGTGAGGCACGGGGCTGATCAGTGGCGCGTTGCGGCGCGCGATCCGCGCTTCTGCAGGTAGTCGGCCAGCCAGACTCCGAGCAGGATCATGGCGCAGCCGGTCACTCCGATCAGCGTGATCTCCTCGCCAAGAATGAGGAAGGAGAAGATGAGGGTTACCACGGGCTGGAAATACATATAGTTCGAGGCCTTGACAGCTCCGATCTTGCCGTTGATCACTGCCCACATCAGATAAGCGAACAGAGAGCAGAAGAGGGCGAGGAAGAGAATGTTGAGCAGCAGTTTGGGCTGTATGAGCACGGCGGGAGAGGTGACATGAGGCTCGATGAGCAGGAAGGGAAGGGCTGTCAGGACTCCGTAGAAGAAAGTCTTGCGGGTGATGAACAGTGCGCTGTAGAGTGGTGTGAGCTGCTTGATGATGATGCTGTAGACGGCCCAGCAGAGGGCAGCGAGCAGGGCGAGGAGGTCGCCGAGGGGGTTGATGCTCAGAGCGAAGCTACTGTTGAAAATCACAAGCCCCACTCCGACGAAGGCTATAGCCGATCCGAAAATGGTGGCTTTGCCCGGACGTTCCGAGCGGTAGAGGAAGCCAATGAGCAACACCGTGAGAAGCGGAGAGAGAGATGTGATTAGCGAGACGTTGCTGACCAGGGTGTACTGCAGGGCGACGTTCTCGGAGATAAAGTAGATCGACCCTCCGAAGAGGCCCGCAAGTATGAATATGAATTCATGGCGCCATGTGTTGCTTCTGATCTGCTTGTGGCAGAAGAGCAGCAGGGCCAGATAGGCAAGGGCGAAACGATAGATGTAGACTTCGATCGGCGAAAGGCCGTTGTCCATGAGGACTTTGGTTGAAATGAATGAGATACCCCATCCCATGACTGCCACAGCCGCGCCGGCATGATAGATGAGGTTGCTTCCGGCTGAAAAACGCTTCGTTGACATAAGAAAGCCAAAAAATCGGACACCCGCGCGCCGGTGTTGTGATAGGTCTGATATTAGCGCGCAAGGCGAAAAATTTAAGGTTAACCTTCGTTTTAGACGCGCAGCTGTCAGCTGACCGGTGTCAGTTATGCCGACGGAAGGATTTTACGTCAACCATAACTGCTGACAAAATTAAGAATTTTTTGTCAAAGAACACAGTCCCGACAAAAAACTTTATCGCTCTGCCGGACGTATTATCTAATGTAGACGCAAGAAAGTGATAAAACAGTCCCGATTATAGATTTTATTGGGATATGTTGAGGGAATTTCCTATTTTTGCGTCTGAATTTAACACGTTAACTTAAAAACATTAAAAGCAATGAAACTCGCAAAAGCATTAGGAATTCCTGCAATGGCACTCTGCGTGCTTCTCTCCACGGGATGTTCTTCATGGTCCAATACGGGCAAGGGCGCAGCCATCGGCGGCGGTGGCGGTGCAGCTCTCGGAGCAGGCCTCGGAGCTCTCATCGGCGGCGGTAAAGGCGCTGCCATCGGTACCGCTATAGGCGCTGCGGTAGGCGCAGGCGCAGGTGTGCTCATCGGAAAGAAGATGGACAAGCAGCAAGCCGAACTTGAGGCCGAACTCGCAAAGCAGGCCGAGATCAAGCAGGTAACTGACGAAAACGGTCTCCAGGCAATCCAGGTGACTTTTAACGGCGGAATCCTTTTCCCCACCAACGGCACAACCCTCAGCGCCAACGCGCGCACTGATCTGAGCAAGTTTGCCGCTTCGCTCATCAACAACCCCGGCACAAACGTGCAGATCTACGGCTACACCGATGACACCGGCACTCTCGCCGTGAACGAGCGTGTGGCTACCGGACGTGCGAACGCCGTGCGCAACTATCTGCTCAACAGCGGTGTGCAGGCCAACCGTCTTTCTGCCGAAGGTCTGCCCATGCAGGACTATATCGCATCAAACTCTACTGCCGAAGGACGCGCGCAGAACCGCCGTGTAGAAATCTTCATCACCGCAAGCAAGGAGATGATCGACCAGGCCAACAGCGGTAATCTGAAATAAACCGCAAGCGTCTCGACAATTAGCAATCATCAATTCCATTATCCGTATATGGCTTCCCTCCGCCTGAACGGAGCGGTCAATGCCGGAACAGAGAGGAGTCTGTGTCACCTCAGCGCGACACAGACTCCTCTGCTTTTTTTCATCCTGATCAGAGCAGGCAGGCCTGTCATTTCCGGCGGCCCGCACCGGATTGCTGACCGGAATCAGATTTTGACTTTGCCGAGCTCGATGACTTCAAGGCCGGTAACCGAACCGGTGTCGATGGTCAGGCGCACGAGCGTGCGCTCTTTCTGCCATCCGTGATAACCGGCAGCACCGGGGTTGACGTGAAGCAGGCCGAGTTCGGCGTCGGGCATCACTTTAAGGATGTGGGAATGGCCGCAGACCATGAGGTTGACGCGGTTTTCTATGAGCTGACGCTTCACGCCGGGGGCGTAGCGTCCGGGATAGCCTCCGATATGGGTCATCCAGACATTGACACCCTCTATCTGAAAGCACTCTACTTCCCGACACCTGCGGCAGACTTCGCCGTGGTCAATGTTGCCGCGCACGGCCCTGACCACGGGCACCACCTCTTCGAGGCGGCGTATCACACCGATGTCACCAACATCGCCACAGTGCCATATCTCGTCGCAGTTTTTGAAATGGGCGGCATAGCGGTCGTCCCAGCAGGAATGGGTGTCAGAGATGATTCCGATTGTTTTCATCAAATATCTTGTTTATGCGGTTGAAGCCACGGAGCGCGGGCTAATGGACCTTTTTCAGTAATGTTATTCTGTTGAGCAGCATGGTGCCGCTGATGTAGGTAAGCGCGATCTTGTTGGGGCCTTCCTGCAGGGAGACCACCACGGTGTTTGACGGTCTGACGGTCACCCAGTCGTCATGATGGAACGAGGGACAGACCAGAGTGGCCACATCGCGACCGTTGATGCTGAGAGTGCGGAGCGCGTCGCGCTGCGAACCGTTGGAGTAGCCAACGGTCAGAAAGTAGTCACCGGCGGCAGGGACGTTGGCATAGCAGGTGATGCGGGTGTTGTGGCGGGCGGCAAGCTCGATATAGCCGTCGGCAGTCCGGCGGTCTCTGATCAGATGCATAGGCGGGCGGCGCGGTATGACTGACGATGCGAGTACGGTGACTTCCGACTGACCCGGAGCATAGACATGGCCGGGCGGCGAGAATCCGGTCAGCCCACCCGGAAGCGAGGGCATGATCGCGGAGACTGAAGGCTCAGACGGAGGGAGCGAATAGCGCTCAGCGCCGAGCACCTGGGTCATTACTCCATCCACAAAAAGACTGTAGCGGATCTCAGGGTCGAAATCCATTATCTCGACAGTCCTGCCGTCATCACTCCACCTCAGCTGCGGGACGTGGAGCAGATCTCTGCGCTCGACGATGTTCACACCAGACTCCGGCAGATCGTTGCCTGACAGGGTGATGTCCACCCTGTGACGGCCCTCCAGAGAGGCCGGCAGACGTGGGGTCTCCAGCGATACGGAGTCGACGGCAAAGGTGGCGATACGGTCGCCCGTGCCGTGCATAACGATGTCAAACACCGCGTCGCGATAACGGAAACCGCCCAGAGTCTTGTCTCCTGCGAATGCCACCGGCACTATCGGTCGGAAGTCAATGCCATCAGGAGTGAAATCCATACCGAAAAAGCCTTTGCAGACCACTGCCGGCCACTCGGAAGTTAGATTGCCGTCAACAGCCATGTTCATAAGCGATGCCACTCCAAGCACAAAGGCCTGCGGGTTGCGGACCTTGGCGGCCGCAAGAGTGAAAAGAGCCTGGGTAAGCGGCGAGCAAGAGCCGGCAGCCGGGTTGATCTGCGGACAGACATCAGGTACTCCGTCACGATAGACCGGCATGGCGCTGACCAGATCCTCGGCCATCTCCGCTGTGGCTATGCCGTTGAGCACGCAGAGCGCGTTCGCACGACTGTCAGACACGGCTGACAACACCGGATAATAAACTCCGTAGAGATACTGTCCGTAGCGCTGCCCGTCGGGAATCCACAGGCGGTCATTGATCGCTGAACGCAAGGCTGCAAACTGGATCTGATGCTCATGCTCGGCATAGAGATTCAGTTCTCCGGCCATACGCGACGCTACAGAACTGGCCGTGGCCTGCGAGACGTTGACCTCCAGAGCCAGTGTCTGGTAGCGGTCCATCGCCGTCATCCAGTCAGGATAATAGTCCGCAGGATTGTCAATCCGTGCGACCTGCCCGCACACCAGGGGGGCGATTCTTCCGGAGGGTTGCTTCCACTGCTTGCGGATTGAGGCGGTCAGTATGTCATAGGCTTCTTTGAGCCACTGGCGCGAGCCGGTCACACAATACAGTTCCCAGGCGGCAATGGCCCAGCAGCCTATGTCGGAAATCTTCGGGAAATCCTGGCAGCGGATACAGCCGTCGGCCACCTCTGCCCTGAGCGCAGCCATTGACTCCTCTGGCCGCAGAAAGGCCCCTGCCAGCCTGACATCAGCCACTGTCAATGCCGAAGTATCGGCGAGCGCGGCGGCAAACAGTGCATCGGCCATGCGTCCGGCCGAACTGTAGGCCACGGTTCTGTGAAGCGAATCGCCCCACCCTGCCCTGCCTGACTCAGCCGCCCTGAGGCCGGAGGCTGTGTAGATCCGGTGGCCCCGGACAATGCTGTCTGGATACAGTTCGAAACTGCCGCCGTCATATATGGCATTCTTTTCTACACCTGCATGTGAGCATGACACTGCAAGGAGCAGTGTCAGATGGCAGGCCAACAGTAGAAATATGCGCGACATAATCAGCAGGCGGAATGTCAGAGGTGAGTAATGCTTATATCAATACCTATATTAATATAGGTGTATTATATTATATAACGTTTCAAGTCACAACAATAGCGATGAAGAGTTGCAGTCTGCAATCTTCACCGCCATTGAATATGTTTCTTTCAAATAAATTCGGGTGATTTTCGGGTGTTTTCCTGACCTCCTTTCGGTTGATTGTCTAAAGGTAGAGTGCTAATCAGAAAAATCTTATTCTTCGTTGGCACGAAGCTGCTGGACGTAAACAGCCTTCATCATTTTCTTACGGTTGGTCACAGAGGGCTTCTGGAAAGCCTGACGTGAACGAAGCTCGCGAACGATACCGGTCTTTTCAAATTTACGCTTGAATTTCTTCAGTGCCTTTTCGATGTTTTCACCTTCTTTTACTTGTACGATGATCATTTTGGTTTCTTGATTATTGATATTTAAGTTATTGATTGGTGAGACGGCCGCAAAAACGCCCTGTTTCAGACTGTCCCGGCGGACGCCTCACGGATTTGCGTTGCAAAATTAGCAATTCTTTTTCGTATTTCAAAACATTTTAGCTTTTTAGCTGAAAATGCCGCTGAAAATTACATGAAAAGTGTTTCGAGGGCATATGCTCCGATACCTGCGATATAACCGACGAAGGCAATCCAGGTGAAACGGCGCAGATACCAGCCGAAGCTGATTTTTTCGAGGCCCATGACCACCACTCCGGCTGCCGATCCGATGATGAGCATCGAGCCACCGACTCCGGCACAGTAGGCAAGCAGCTGCCAGAACAATCCGTCGCAGGCAAAATCGCCGGTCGGAGCGATGGCATACATGTCCATGCAGCCGGCCACGAGGGGCACGTTGTCAACGATGCTTGAGACCACGCCGATGACACCGGTCACAAGATAGTGGTTGCCATTGGAGACTTCATTGAGCCACTGGCCGAACGCGGTGAGCACTCCGGTTTCCTGGAGGGTGGCCACTGCGAGGAGAATGCCGAGAAAGAAAAGTATGGTGGCGAGGTCAATGCGCGAAAGCAGAGTTGTCACTTTCAGATGCGAGTCACCGGCCAGGATAGAGCAACGGTTGGAGCGCCATTCGCTTACAAGCCACAGCACACCGAGAGCGAGGAGTATGCCCATGAAAGGGGGCAGACCGGTGAGCATTCTGAAGATAGGCACGAAGATCAGGCCGGCCACACCGAAGATGAGTATGATCTTGCGGTCAGCCGGAGAATTCCTGACTTCATTGGCTTCAGACTGTTTCGGAGCCACGACCTCGCCTTTGAGGTAGAGCGAGACGCAGAGAGCCGAGACGACAACCGAGACAATCGAGGGGATGATGAGCTGAGAGATCACACCGCCGGTCGAGATCATGCCTTTGATCCAGAGCATAATGGTGGTAACGTCGCCGATCGGCGAGAAGGCTCCGCCGGCATTGGCCGCGATTATGATGATGCCGCCGTAGATCATGCGGTCTTTGTGGTCTTCGATCAGCTTGCGCAGCACCATGATCATCACGATCGAGGTGGTAAGATTGTCAAGTATGGCCGAGAGGATGAAGGTCATGGCTGTGATGCGCCACAGAAGAGCTCTTTTGCTTTTGGTGGCCAATGCGTCATGAACGAAGTAGAATCCGCCGTTGGCATCGACGATCTCCACGATGGTCATGGCGCCCATAAGGAAGAAGAGAATCTCGCAGGTCTCTCCGAGATGATGGAGCAGACGTCCGGAATAGTCAGCGCTGTCGCCCACGCCGCAGGCGTAGAGAGTCCAGCAGATAACACACATAAGCAGTGCGGGTACGGCTTTGTTGATCTTCAACACACTCTCAAGTGCGATGCACAGATAGCCGAGGATAAAAAACGTGACAATAGCTGTTACCATTTCTAAAGTTTTTATTTCATGGATTATGATTGATTTTTCAAAAACGTGAATTTAAGGCAAAAAACAGCAGGCCAAGTGACCTGTCGGTACTGACAATTCGGGCGCAAAGGTCGGAATTATCAGAATCAAAACAAAATTTACAATAATGAAAGATTTCCTTAATCACAGGAGACTTAGCGCTTGGTTGACAAGCACATCTCAAGTCCGTTCAGACAGTCTTTCCGATGGCATCGCGGATGACAAGAGAGGCAAGAGTGATTCCGAAAACAGCTGTAATGTGCATGAAAGCCCCGTTGACTGCCACTTTTCCGTAGGTCATGGCCCCGCTCCGGTCAGCGAGCATAACCGCATCAGCATGATTTGCGACCAGTTCGTCGGAATAGACACAGCGGAACTTGCGGGTCGGAAAAACACCCGATTTTTTAAACTTGCGCCTTAAAGCCGCTGCAAGCGGGCAGCCTTTCACTTTCCAGAACTCAGCCACGGCTATGCGCGAGGGGTCAAGCTTGAGAGCCGCTCCCATCGATGAGTAGAAGTGCACCGGTCGGGAGCTTTTGGCCGTCTCGGCCATTGCCGCCGTTGCGTTCAGAATGAGCAGAGCCTTGTCAGCCAGCGAATCAATGGCATCTATGACATAGTCATAGTCCCTGAGATCGTAGCGCGACTGGGTTTCGGCGTTATAAAAATCATGGATGGCTTCAATCTCGGCATCAGGGTTGATGTCAAGCAGACGCTGCTTCATCACCTCGACTTTCACACGGCCTACCGTTGATGACGTGGCCGGCAGCTGACGGTTGATGTTAGAGGCGGCCACTGTATCCGCATCGACAATAGTCAGCCGGGCTATACCGCTGCGCACCAGAGTCTCGGCAGTCCAGCTCCCCACGCCGCCTACGCCGAAGATTATGACCCTGCGCGAGGCCAGAGTCCCGAAAGCCTCAGTCCCTGTCAGAAGGGCCACACGGTTGAAAGAATCCTTTATCATTACAAGTAATTACAGAATAGCGGCCGGGCGGTCAGTCTCTATATAGCAACGAATCTTTGATGCGCGACCAGACCGATGGTTTTTCCATACGCAGATGCACATTCACTTTAGAGTCTGACTTGCTCAGAAAGACAATCGAGTTGCGCAACACGATCGCTATCTGGTTTTCAAATTCAAATATCTCGTGTATGTGCCTGAGCGGAATTCTGGCAAACGGCGATGACGGATCAACGCTTCCGATAAACAGGTCATCCTCATCAATGACTATGCCGTGATTTTCCAGCGCATAGTCAAAAAGCAGAGAAAAGTTAAGCTCGTCTGTCGACGCCGGAGGCCGATTATATTTCCGGTAGAGAGCATCAATAAGTTTTCGTGTTACCATAAATCAGAAAGAATGGATAAATGTTCCGGACCTTATTGTTCGGTTTAAATCAGGCCTGCCGATTCACTATGCACTGTGCCGCATTGGCGAAAAAAGAGGTCTGCAGTTGAAATCAAACGCATACGGATGTGAGAATTTCTATTTTATAAACACCCTTGCCGCCACAATGGTTCTCAATCAGGGCCGGATTCCTGGAACAATTTTTAAGTAACTCTTCAAAATTAAACGATATAATGTACATTAGTATCTCCTATGGAGGATCTTTTATACTCTCTGCGGTTTTATTCCGGTCAGAATCAAGTTCTTCATCGGTCGTTTATGTCTATAAACTCCCTCTTCATTCCTCGATTCTGCCTCTGAATAAATTCCGCATATAGTATAAATTAATTTTTCAGAGTTACTTATTACAAATAACTTATCGCAGGAAAGTAATCATGAAAAACGCAGAGGCATAACATTTTATTCAGCTAAAATTTATGCCCCTGCGTTTTTATAAGGGATATTCAGATCCTGATATCATCAGGCAAGGAATCCGAGAAGCACACCGGCTGCCACAGCCGAACCGATCACACCGGCCACGTTCGGGCCCATAGCGTGCATCAGCAGGTAGTTGCTCGGATCGTATTCCAGACCGAGGTTGTTTGAAATACGTGCCGACATCGGAACGGCCGAAACGCCGGCGTTGCCGATAAGCGGATTGATCTTCTTGGACTTCGGAAGAACCAGATTAAAGAGCTTGACGAAGATCACACCGCTGGCCGAGGCGATGATAAACGCCATGAAGCCAAGAAGGAAGATGCGGATAGTTTCCGAAGTCAGGAACTCTGACGCCTGGGTCGATGCGCCGACTGTCATGCCCAGAAGGATGGTGACAATATCGGTGAGGGCATTGCTGGCAGTCTTGGCCAGACGGTTGGTGACACCGCACTCACGCAGAAGGTTGCCGAAGAAGAGCATGCCGAGCAGCGGCAGACCCGAAGGCACAACGAAGCAGGTGAGGATCAGACCCACGATCGGGAAAATGATCTTTTCGTTCTGCGACACGGCGCGCGCGGGCTTCATCTTGATCAGACGCTCGTTCTTGGTGGTCAGCAAGCGCATCAGCGGCGGCTGGATCACTGGCACGAGAGCCATATAGGAGTAAGCCGACACGGCAATGGCGCCCATTAGGTTCGGAGCGAGTTTCGACGAAAGGAAGATTGCTGTCGGACCGTCGGCACCGCCGATGATGGCAAGCGCACCGGCCTGGTCAGGAGCAAAGCCTAAAAGAAGAGCCACCATGTAGGCACCGAAAATACCGAACTGCGCGGCAGCGCCGATGAGCATGAGCTTCGGATTGGCGATCAGTGCCGAGAAGTCGGTCATGGCGCCGATGCCGAGGAAGATCAGAGGCGGATACCAGCCTGCACTCACACCGTTGTAGAGGATATTGAGCACGGAGCCTTCTTCATAAATACCGATTTCCAGACCGGCGGTAGTGTTGAAGGGCACATTGCCGATAAGGATACCGAAACCTATAGGCACGAGGAGCATGGGCTCGAAGTTCTTCTTAATGGCAAGCCAGATGAAGAACAAGCCCACCACCAGCATCACCAGATGCTGCCACGTGGCGTTGTAGAAACCTGTCAGATGCCAGAACTCCTGAAGGTTTTGGGTTAAGAATTCGCTAAACATAATTGATGCTGTTACTTGGAAGTGAGGTTTTCAATCAGATTGTAAGACTACACTCACTCTTTTTATTCGAGGGTAATGAGGGCTGCACCCTGGAGCACGGAATCACCTGCCGAGACAGCGATCGAGGCAACTGTGCCGTCCTGGCCTGCATGGATGGCATTTTCCATTTTCATAGCCTCAAGCACAACTACAGTGTCAGATGCCTTGACGACATCTCCCACTTTGACGTTGACCGAAACTACCACACCGGGCAGAGGAGCCTCGACGCTGTAGCCTGCGGCTGCGGCTTTGGGTTTGGCGATCACCTTGGCGCCGCTCTCTGTGCGGGGAGCTGCCGATGGACGCGGGGCGGTTACGATGGTCACAGGCTTTTCGGTCTTTTCGAGTTCCACCTTATAGGGAACACCGTTGACCTCCACCTTGGCGATATTGTTGTCGATGTCGCCGACTTTGACGGTGTATGGGTTACCGTTGATTCTATATTTATATTCTTTCATTGTCGTGATAGTGTTTCAATGGTTGAAAGTGTTAATGAGGTGGACACGATTATTTGCGGGGAAGTTCGCGCAGATTGTAGATCTTCGAGCTCCAGGGCGAATAGGCACGACGCACCTTGTTGATGGTCAGCACTGTGCTTTCGCGATCATGAGCATCGAGATGCTCGGAGAGAGCTGCCGAGATAGCGGCGATGACCTCACCTGAATCCTGTTCGTGATGGTGGTCTGCCAGTTCTTCGTCATCTGAGCTGAGAGCCTTGATCTTGCGCGAGCGCGACACAGAGGCTCCGATGCGGCTGATGATGTAGAAGCAGATCGAAAGCACGAGCAGCGCCGAGAACACGATGCACATCGCCATCACAGCCATCGCAAATCCGTGGGGATCGTTTTCAGCGAAGCTGTCCACCTTATTGTTGGTGCTCTTGATGATGTTGTTGCTTGAAGGCGTGATATACTTGGCTTCAGAGCCGTCACGCACTTCCCAGTCCTCAGGGTTGTTGATACCGCCTTCGCCGTCAGCCTTGCGGGCATATGACTGTCCGGGGAGCAGGTTGCCGGGCACCACGATCTCGTCGATGAGCGACAGGCCGTTGGCGTCATAGATGGCAAGATAGTTGTCCTCGCCGGGAGTGAAGGTGAAATTCAGATGGAAAGTTCCCTTGTTGGGCTCTCCGTCGGCCCAGAACAGCACATGCTGACGGGCGGGAATCTCGGTATTCACGTCGCCTAAAGGCACGGGATAGAGAGTATTGTTGCTGCGGTCGTTGGTGATGAAGACGCTTGAGATCTCCAGCGGTGCGAAAGTCGAGTTGTAAAGCTCGACCCAGGCACTGTAACGGCCGAAGTCGTCCACCACACTTGTGGAGTCGTTGGCGATCATCACCTCGTTGAGGCGCAGACCGCGGCGACCTTGGGCCGACACTGCCGTGACACAGGCGAGAGTCACCAGCAACAGCGTTAAAAGTCTTTTCTTCATAACTTTTTCTGATGTTTGTTTTATCGGTTTGGGGTGACCTTCCCTCGCGGTTTAGAGAGGTATGTTGCCGTGTTTCTTGGCCGGGTTGACAACCTTCTTGGTCGCAAGCTGCTGCAGGGCACGGATGATGCGGAAGCGGGTGTTGCGAGGTTCGATGACGTCGTCGATATAGCCGTAGCGGGCAGCGTTGTAGGGGTTGCAGAAGAGCTTGTTGTATTCGTCTTCCTTTTCGCGGAGCACCTTGGCGGGATCTTCAGCTGCCTTGGCTTCCTTGGCATAGAGCACTTCAACAGCGCCTGCGCCACCCATAACAGCGATTTCTGCCGTGGGCCATGCGTAGTTCATGTCGCCGCGAAGCTGCTTGCATGACATCACGATGTGGCTGCCGCCGTAGCTCTTGCGCAGTGTGACTGTCACCTTGGGCACTGTGGCCTCGCCGTAGGCATAGAGGAGCTTGGCGCCGTGGAGGATCACGCCGTTGTATTCCTGACCGGTACCGGGGAGGAAGCCGGGGACGTCGACGAGGGTCACCAGAGGAATGTTGAAGGCATCGCAGAAGCGGACAAAGCGGGCACCCTTGCGAGATGCGTTGCTGTCAAGCACACCGGCGAGATATTTGGGCTGGTTGGCAACTATGCCGACTGCCTGGCCGTTGAAACGGGCAAAGCCGATGATGATATTTTTTGCGTATTCGCGCTGGATTTCAAGGAATTCGCCGTTGTCGACGATTGCGTTGATGACCTCATACATGTCATAGGGATGGTTGGCCGAGTCAGGCACGATCTCGTTCAGAGAGTCTTCCAGACGGTCAATGGGGTCGTTGCATTCAACCAGCGGCGGTTCTTCGAGGTTGTTCTGGGGGATGTAGCTGAAGAGCTTGCGGATGATGCGCAGGGTCTCTTCGCCGTCTTCGGCTGCGAAGTGTGCCACACCGCTCTTCTGCGAGTGCACGGTTGCGCCGCCGAGTGCTTCCTGGGTCACGTCTTCGCCAGTCACGGTCTTGACCACCTTCGGGCCGGTGAGGAACATGTAGCTGATGCCCTTGGTCATGATGGTGAAGTCAGTCAGCGCGGGAGAATACACCGCACCGCCGGCGCAGGGGCCGAGGATGCCGGAGATCTGGGGAATCACGCCTGAGGCGAGGATGTTGCGCTGGAAAATTTCGGCATAGCCTGCGAGGGCGTTGATGCCTTCCTGGATACGTGCGCCGCCTGAGTCGTTGAGACCTATGACGGGTGCGCCCATCTTCATGGCCATGTCCATGATCTTGCAGATCTTGAGGGCCATTGTCTCGCTGAGAGATCCGCCGAACACGGTGAAGTCCTGAGCGAATACATATACGAGTCGGCCGTCGATTGTGCCGTAGCCGGTCACAACGCCGTCGCCGAGATAGCTTTTCTTTTCCTGTCCGAAGTTGTAGCAACGATGACGGACAAACATGTCGATTTCCTCAAAAGAGCCTTCATCGAGAAGCTGTGCGATACGCTCGCGGGCTGTGTATTTGCCTCTCTCGTGCTGTTTCTGAATGGCCTTTTCGCCACCGCCTAAGCGGGCTTCTTCGCGAAGGGCGATAAGCTCTTTTACTTTTTCAAGCTGGTTACTCATTTGTTTCGAAGTAAAATGGGTGGAGTTCTTGGTTGTAGATTTCTTCTGTCTCCGTCATTGCTGACGGGGATGGGAGATGGATGTTACTTGTTGGGGTCCTCGCAGAGTTCGATAAGAGTACCGCAAGTTGATTTCGGGTGAAGGAACGCGATGTTCAGACCTTCGGCACCCTTGCGCGGAGCCTTGTCGATCAGACGGCAGCCTTTGCCTTCGACTTCTGCCAGAGCGTTGGCCACACCGTCTTCAATGGCGAATGCGATGTGCTGGATGCCGCCGCGGCCGCCGTTGTTGGCGATAAACTTTGAGATGGCGCTTTCAGGAGAAGTTCCTTCAAGAAGTTCGATCTTGGTCTGGCCTACCTTGAAGAAGGCGGTGCGTACTTTCTGATCTTCAACTTCTTCAATGGCAAAACATTTAAGGCCAAGAGTGTTTTCGTAAAAGGCGATGGCTTCCTTCAGATCAGGAACTGCGATGCCTACGTGCTCGATGTGGGAAATATCCATGATATGAAAAATAATAGATTAATGCTTATAATTAGTTGTGATTAAATTGATTTCGGGCCAATTACGCACAGGCGTTCTTAGCCCTTGCAAAATTAGTCATAAAAAATTGTAAAGCAAATTTAATCCCGACAAAAAATCTCCTCGAAATTGTTCTTAAGGCCAACCACGCCGACACACGGACTCAGCACCCTCCATTCCCTGACTGCCGCTACTGCCGGAAGATGCGAAAAACCTCCCGGCTCAGACCTTGCAGTCTGCGGCGGGAGGTTTCTGATAGGGTTCGTAAGAACAGGGAAAATGCTTGGATGCTAATCTTCCTGGGTTCGGTTCTTGGTTTTTGCTTTTGATTTCGATGCCGAGGAGTCCATGTCTTTCTCTTCCTTGAGGTCGATTTCGTTGCGGTCGCGGTCAAGTACGCGATACTGCAGATAGGCGAGCGATTCGTCAGGCACGATCCGGAAGTTGAAGCCGAATTCAAGCTGCCAGCGACGGTAGAGCGACGGGAAACCTTTCTTCAGATAGGCCGACACGAAGGGGTGCACATAGAGCACAAAGTGTTTGGTCTTAAGCGTGTTGACCAGATAGTCGAGTTTTTCGTGCAGCAGATCGGTGAAGAGCAGCGACGGGCGCACCTCGCCTTTGCCGTGACACGACGGGCAGGTTTCGGAGGTGTTTATGTCAAGCACCGGGCGCACTCTCTGGCGGGTGATCTGCATCAGCCCGAACTTGCTCAGCGGCAGAATGTTGTGGCGGGCGCGGTCATTGGCCATCACCTCGCGCATGTGTTCATAGAGTTTCTGCCGGTGCTCGGCTTTGTTCATGTCGATGAAGTCGATGACGATGATGCCGCCCATGTCGCGCAGGCGTAGCTGGCGGGCTATCTCGTCGGCGGCCCGCAGGTTGACCTCAAGCGCGTTGCTTTCCTGGTCAGGCGCGGCTTTCGAGCGGTTGCCGGAGTTGACGTCAATGACATGGAGTGCCTCGGTATGTTCGATGATTACATAGGCGCCTGATTTGAATGAAACCGTCTTTCCGAACGACGATTTTATCTGGCGGGTGATGCTGAAATGATCGAAGATGGGGACATCGTCCTCATAAAGCTTGACGATGTCTTTGCTCTCCGGTGAAATGAGGTTGACATACTTTGAAATCTGGCTGAAGATTTCCTTGTCATTGACATGAATGCTCTCGAAAGTGGGGCTGAATACGTCGCGAAGCATTCCGACGATGCGGCTTTCCTCTTCAAAAATGAGAGCCGGGGCGCTTGCTTTCTGCGCTTTTGCCACTGTCTCCTCCCAGCAGCGCAGGAGGGTTTTGAGCTCGTGGTGCAGCTCCCTTACGCTCTTTCCTTCGGCCGAGGTGCGGATGATTACTCCGAAGTTTTTCGGCTTGATGCTTTCGATGAGCTGACGCAGGCGGAGTTTTTCTTCCGTGGTCTTGATTTTCTGCGAAAGGGAGATCTTGTCGCCGAATGGTATGAGCACCATGTAGCGTCCGGTGAAAGTGATCTCAGTGGTCAGACGGGGGCCTTTCGACGAGATAGGCTCCTTGACTATCTGAACCATGAGTTCCTGGCCCGGCTCCAGGACGCCGGTGATGGCGCCGTGTTTGTCGATGTCGGGCAGGCGCTTGATTTTCGGGACGGTGGTGTCAGACTTCTTGTCGACGAGAATGGCCTTCAGAAAGGCCGAGTAGGTGGAGAATTGAGAACCGAGATCCAGATAATGAAGAAAAGCGTCCTTCTCGTAGCCCACGTTGACGAAGGCGGCGTTAAGGCCGGGCATCAGTTTCTTGACTTTGGCAAGATAGATGTCTCCGACAGCGTAGGCGATGTTGCGCGACTCCTTCTGCAAGGATACGAGCCGCGAATCCTCAAGCAAGGCTATCGAAACCTCACCGGGCTGTACGTCTACAATCAGTTCACTTTTCATTGATAAGCGTTATCCGGATTAGAGAAATGACGCAAAGAACAAACCTTTTGCGTGCGTCTTTGTTCAAGAGCCGGGCAAAAGAGTTTGTTCTTCGTGTTCATTACGCAACTACGCAAGAATTATTTCTTCTTGTGGCGGTTTTTGCGAAGGCGTTTTTTACGCTTGTGGGTAGCCATCTTGTGGCCTTTTCTTTTCTTTCCGCTTGGCATGTGGTTGGTATTTATTTTGTTTAACTAAAAGTTGGATTTTCTGGCAGGCAGAATTATTTCAGATCCTTAACCTCTTCCATAAACACCTTGGCGGGCTTGAAAGCGGGGATGCGGTGTTCGGGGATGATGATAGTGGTGTTCTTTGATATGTTACGGGCAGTCTTTTCCGAACGCACCTTGGTGATGAAGCTACCGAAGCCGCGAAGATAGACGTTTTCGCCGTGAGAGAGAGATTCCTTTACGGTCTCCATGAATTTCTCGATGGTTTCGAGCACGTTGGCCTTGTCAATTCCGGTTGATTTTGAGATCTCGTTAACGATGTCAGCTTTAGTCATTACAATATGAATTTTATAATTGGTTAATATCTTTGACGTTGCGCTTTTTCAAGGCGCAATTTTTTGCAAGTGCAAATATCGGAACTTTTTTTGGATTATCAACTATAATTCCTATAATTTTTTGCTTAAATTTCACTTTCTCACCACTTTAGCGCGAAAAAACGCCGAAAAAGCCTCACAGAAGCCCCTCAAGCAGCTTCAGATCGGCTATGGCAATATGGCTTCCTCTCCAGCGCAACCCCGGCTGAGTGCGGTCGAAGTGTATTGCACGCCAGCCCACCCTGACAGCCCCGCCTACATCGGCCGCAAGGTTGTCGCCGATCATCAGATGGGCCTGCGGATCCATCTCTCCGGCGCGCTTCATGGCATAGGCAAAGATACGCAGGTCAGGTTTGTTGAAGCCCACGTCATCGCTGAGCACCACAAGATCCACAAGCGGCGCGAGTCCGGTGTTTTCCAGCTTCCGATGCTGCACTTCCTTGAACCCGTTGCTGAGCACACCTATATTATAATGCGCGCGCAGGCGGGAGAGCTGCTCAACGGCACCGTCAATCATCACCGTCTGCTCGGCAAGCCGGTCGAGATACTCCCTGTCGAGCCTCCAGCAGAAGGCTTCAAGATCTTCGCGACTTCCGGCCCAGCGGGGAGACAGCGGTGTGGCGAAACGGTCGACACGCAGAAAACCCTGCGTGATCTCCCCTCGGCTGTAGCGGTCCCACAGCAGGCGGTTGTGCCCCTCATATGCCTCGATCCACTGCTCAGGAGTGGCATAATAGCGGTCAAGGCCGGCCTCGCGATAGATGATCGCATTGGCCAGCCGCGAATTGGCATGAAAATCAATCAGAGTGTCGTCAAGATCGAACCACACCCACTTGACACCTTCATATTTCATTGATCTTCCACCATTTGTATGACGTCCGGCTATCATCTGTCACATCGCCGCCTTCATGATCGCGCAGCATCTTTACAACCCTCATGGTCACCGGCAGGATCAGAACCTCGTAGAAAGTCTTCAGGAAGGTCTGCGTGATGATCAGCATCGCTATTTCATTCCATGCAAGGATGCCGCCGAAAGCCATCGGGAAGAAGATCACCGAATCAACCCCCTCGCCCCACAGCGACGACACGATGGCCCGCAGAGAAAAGCGGCGTCCGTTAGAGGCAGCCTTCATGCGCGACATCACATAAGCATTGACCATCGAGCCACACAGGAAGGCAATGAAACTGGCCGCGAAGATGCGCGGGACAGCCCCGAAGACCACCTCCATAGCCTCCTGGCCCTGCCACGACGGCGCTCCTGGAAGCCAGATGCCGAGCTGCAGCAGCAGCGAGACAAGAAGATTCATCCCGAAGCCGAGCCAGATGACAAGACGCGCCTTGCTGAAGCCATAGACCTCGACTATACAGTCATTGAGAATATAGGAGATCGGAAAGACCACCACGCCCGCAGTTATGGTGAGCGGACCCAGATCCACAGTCTTTATCTCCATCAGATTGCTGACTATCAGGCAGACGCAGAACGTCACCGCAAGCAGCATGAAAGTCACTGATATTTTTACTTTGCTCATTTGTTTCAGTATTGGTTTAGAGATTGTTTTTAAACAATCTGTCAATATTCCCCGGAAAGGACCGCTTCGGCAAACTCCCGCACACAGCCCTCTCCTCCTTTAAGATTCATTATCCGTATTCCTTCTATAGCCTTGACGGCAGCCATCGCATCGGCCGGACAGGCAGCCACACCAGCGGCGCGCAGCAGATCGCTGCAATTGACATCATCGCCTATGTATGACACCTCGTCAAGCCCGATGCCTATCCGGGCACAGATCTCAAGCGCGGCTTCAAGCTTGCCGCCGTCACGCCGGCCCTGGACAAGAAAATCCACACCGAGCTTTTCGGCACGGCTTCTGACAATGCCGGTGTTCTCGCTGGTGATGATCCCCACCTTTATGCCGGCCTTCTGAAGGAGCAGCAGCCCCATGCCGTCGCGCGCGTTGAACTTTTTCATGGCATCACCCCGGCGGTGTAATACATACCCCCGTCAGTCAGCGTCCCGTCTACATCGGTCAGAAAAAGTTTTATTCTGTTCATTGTCTCATTTTGAATTAGCCCGCAAAATTACTCAATTTTTCTCACATAACCGCCTTTAAACTACTATTTGAGCCTATTTTAAAGCACTTTTGAGGCGCTTTAATAAAATTTCACCATCTTTATTGCGACGGGGTGAAAATCTCACGATTTTTGAGTAAATTTGCACTCAGAAATCAATCCATTACCACAACCATCTCTTATTCCCACTTTATGCAGGAAAAGATAATCATTCTTGACTTCGGATCGCAGACCACACAGCTCATCGGACGCCGTGTGCGCGAGCTCGGCGAATACTGCGAGATCTTGCCCTACAACAAGTTCCCCTACGACGACCCCTCGGTCATCGGCGTGATTCTCTCAGGCTCCCCCTTCTCGGTCTACGATGAAAAAGCCTTCCGCACCGAACTCTCGCGCCTGCGCG
Organism: Duncaniella sp. C9; assembly: GCF_004803935.1. Lineage (GTDB taxonomy): Bacteria > Bacteroidota > Bacteroidia > Bacteroidales > Muribaculaceae > Duncaniella > Duncaniella muris. The sequence goes on along the minus strand of NZ_CP039547.1, from coordinate 1,193,112 downwards.
GACACCTGCCGGTGCTCGGCATCTGCTACGGAGCTCAGTTCATCGCCTACACCTCAGGCGGCAGTGTGGAACCCGCTCCTTCACGCGAATACGGCCGTGCCCACCTGACAAAGATCGACACCGCCAACCCTCTGTTCAAAAACATCCCCGCAGGATCACAGGTGTGGATGAGCCACGGCGACACCATCACCGCGATCCCCGACTCATTCAACACCATAGCCTCCACCGACAAGGTTGCAATAGCCGCCTATCAGGTTGAAGGCGAAAAGACCTGGGGCGTGCAGTTCCACCCCGAAGTCTACCACTCGGAACACGGAACCCAGCTTCTGCGCAACTTCGTGGTCGACATCTGCGGCGGCAAGCAGGACTGGACTGCCGAATCATTCATCGAATCTACAGTGGCCCAGCTCAAAGAGCAGCTCGGCGATGACAAGGTGGTGCTCGGCCTCAGTGGCGGAGTCGACTCCTCGGTAGCCGCAGTGCTCCTCAACCGCGCCATCGGCAAGAACCTCACCTGCATCTTCGTAGACCACGGCATGCTGCGCAAAAACGAATTCCGCGACGTGCTCCACGACTACGAATGTCTCGGCCTCAACGTGATCGGCGTCGACGCCTCTGAAAAATTCTTCAGCGAACTCGCCGGAGTCACCGAACCCGAACGCAAGCGCAAGATCATAGGCAAAGGCTTCATCGATGTGTTTGATGAAGAAGCCCATAAGATCAAAGACGTCAAATGGCTCGCTCAGGGAACCATCTACCCCGACTGCATCGAAAGCCTCTCCATCACCGGCACAACCATCAAGAGCCACCACAACGTAGGCGGTCTGCCCGAAAAGATGAACCTCCGTCTGTGCGAACCCCTCCGTCTGCTCTTCAAAGACGAAGTCCGCGCCGTAGGCCGTCAGCTCGGCATGCCAGACCACCTCATCAAACGTCACCCCTTCCCCGGCCCCGGCCTCGCCGTCCGCATTCTCGGCGACATCACCCCTGAGAAAGTCCGCATCCTCCAGGACGCCGACGACATCTTCATCCGCGGTCTCCGCGACTGGGATCTCTATGACAAAGTATGGCAGGCAGGAGCCATCCTCCTCCCCGTGCAGAGCGTAGGAGTCATGGGCGACGAACGCACCTACGAACGTGCCATAGCCCTGCGCGCCGTAACCTCGACCGACGCCATGACCGCCGACTGGGCCCACCTCCCCTACGACTTCATGTCCAAAGTCAGCAACGACATCATCAACAAAGTCCGCGGCGTCAACCGCGTCTGCTACGACATCTCCTCCAAACCGCCGGCCACAATCGAGTGGGAATAAGCGCCTTCCCGGCAAAGGAATAGGCCTTTCCTTCCACACACACATATCAAGCGGTCTGAGCCTCACCCCGTGCGCTCAGACCGCTTTTTTGTATTCCCGACAGATGCTATCTGCAAAATTTTCATTATCTTAGCGCCCGCATTTTTTCATGCGTTGCAATCCGACACACGGAACCACCGATGATTCATCGACACACAATTTAAAGGGCTGCTAAAAACAGCTTATAGAAATCAAATTCCAACCTGACCAATCATTTCAACAAACCATCAAAGGAAAATGACATCACACCACCCGACACACCCTCTCCGGCTCATCATGCGCGCGGCTACAGCCATGCTCCTGACTGCCGCAACATTCATTCCGGCCACAGCGCAGACCGACGAACCAGCCCTGGTCCGCTCCGAAATAGGCGACAAAGCCTCGACACGCGACGGAGCAATCACCATCACCAATATCGGCAAAAAGCAGCAGTTCAACGCCTCACAGCGCTCCACCTATGACACCGACATCCATTCGCCGAAGTCAGCCGCCTTCCACCCCGACGGCTCTCGCTTCTATGTGAACTCACTTGAAGGCTGCCGCACCATAGTCTATGATGCCCGAAGCATGCGCAAGCTGAAAGTAATCAGCCACACATTCAAAAACGGACAGGGCGACAACTGGACCTCTTCGCCTCACTATAAGTGGGAACACTATCTCAACGGCGCCCGCAGATCTTTCAGCGGGAAACCCGTGGAGATGACCTTCTCCCACAGCGGCCGATACCTCTGGATTCCCTACTACCGCCGCACCTTCGACATCAATGCCCAGGACCCCTCGGCAATGGCCGTGGTTGACACCCGCACCGACTCGATTGTCCGCATGTTTGACACCGGCCCTCTCCCCAAGATGGTCTCCGTCTCAAACTCCGGCCGACTTCTTGCAGTCACCCACTGGGGCGACAACACCGTAGGCCTGATTGACATCTCCTCGCCCGATCCGGCCCGCTGGAGCCATCTGCCGCCCGTCACTATCGGCAACAAACTCAAACTCGACTTTCCGCTTAACGAATCCGTGAACCGCGATTCCAACTCCGGCTACCTCCTGCGCGGCACAGTCTTCCTACCCGGCGACCGCCACATGCTCATCGGCTGCATGGCAGGCTCCATAGCCGTGGTCGACCTGAAAACCATGAAACACATAGGCTTCATCAACAATATATATAATGTAAGACACCTCACCCTCCACGGCAAAAACCTCTTCGCCTCCTGCAACGTCAACGGCATGGTCTGGAAAATTCACACCGACAGCCTCGGCAGCGCCATCGCCTCGGCCTCGGCCGCAAAACGCCGCGCCATCAAGGCAAACGGATGGAAAGGATGCAAGGTTGGTGCCGGCGCGCGCACCATCGAAGTCTCGCCCGACGGCAGATATGTCTATGCTGCCTGCAACTTCGCCAACCGTATCGACATAGTCAACGCCCGGACCATGAAACTCGAGACCTCGATCCGCTGCGACTCCTACCCAGTAGGCCTCGGTCGGTCAGCCGACGGAAAATACATAGTCGTCACCTCACAGGGCCGCAAAAAACGCGGAGGCAACGCTGTCAACATTTTTTCCATCACCCGGAAATAGCCGCCGCTCCAAAGTTCTTAGGGGCTGTTTAAAAACGGCCTCTTAATCTCCGCAAAAGCTTAATCCCTGTTAACAAAATCTCATTCCAATACCCGAATAGTAAAATAAAGTTAAAACAAAGATGTTTTTAAACATAAATATTTGACATATCCCAAAAAGTCTATACCTTTGCATCAGTTTTTCATGGTATTAGATTTAAGGTAAGAAGATTATTCGTCGAGATGACGGATAATTTTTTTTATGCGCGATTTTTAAGTACCTTTGCAGGCACATTATGAAAAAGCATATCCTCATCATTTTCACCATACTCATTGCCGGACTTCAGGGGTTCGGCAAAGATGACACACCGTCTGACTCGCTGTCATACAGCTGGCGCATCATCCAGCCGCTCGGACTGCGCGAACGGGTCCCGATGGATACCCTCATGCACAACTATTACCGCACGGCCGTCCCTACCTCTGTCAGCCCTGCCTTCGCCACCACAGGCAATCAGGCCTCCGTCGGCAAAAACATGATCTTCATGGAACGCGAGCCCATGAGCGACTTCTTTTTCCGCGATGCAAAACAGTTCTGGATTCCGACCGTCGACAACATGCGCTTTTTCAACACCCGCATCCCCGTGACCCAGTTGGGCTACAACACCGGAGGCGGACGCGAAATAGCCCAGGACTATCTGCGCATGCTCTTCTCAGGCAATATCAGCAAGCGCGCGCAGATCGGTGCCCGCGTCCACTATCCCTACTCCAAAGGCAGTTATGAATATCAGGCCGCCAAAGGTTTCTCCTGGGGGCTATCAGGGTCCTACATGGGCGACCGCTATGAAATGCAGGCCTTCTTCAACTCCTTCAACTTCCTCAACAAGGAAAACGGCGGCATCACCGACGACCTCTACATCACCGATCCGGCCAAAATCCAGGGCGGAGTCTCGACCATCAACCCCAAAAGTATCCCGACCTATCTGTCAGCAGCCCACTCACGTGTGCGCGGACAGCAGTTCTACATGAACCACCGCTACAAAGTGGGCTTCTGGAAAGAGACCCGCGACGAAAACGACTCCGTAGTGGCCCGCGAATACGTCCCCGTGTCGAGCTTCATCTGGACTCTTGACTACAAAGACTCCCGCCACCGCTTCACCAACACCAGCTCCTCGGAAGGCAAGGAATACTGGGCCAACCACTATCTTGACGCCGATGCCACCTGCGACCGCACCAAATACAACTCTCTGCGCAACACCATAGGCATCTCTCTGCTTGAAGGCTTCAACAAATACGCCAAAGCTGGTCTCGCCGCCTTCGTCACCCACGAGATACGCCATTATTGGCAGACACCCGACACCCTGGCAATCTCAGGCGACGACCGCCCCGCCGCACTGACACCCTACCCCTTCGAGTCGCGCCTCGCCCACAAGGCCAATGAAAACCTGCTCTACGTAGGCGCACAGCTCACCAAACAGCAGGGCCATCTGCTCAACTACGAGGCCACCGCCAACATCGGACTCATCGGTCCCGCAGCAGGCGAAATCAAGATCGATGGCAACGCATCGACCCGATTCAGACTGCTCGGCGACACCGTATCGGTCAAAGCCTATGGCCTTTTCAGCAACACCTCGGCGCCATATCTGATGAACAACTTCATCTCCAACCACTTCGCCTGGAAAAACGATTTCGGAAAAATCCGGCGCCTCCGCCTCGGCGGCATCCTCGACATCCCCCACACCGGAACCAACATCAACGTCGGAGTGGAAAACATCCAGAACCACATCTACTTCAACGCCGACGGACTCCCCACCCAGGAAAGCGGCAGCGTGCAGGTGTTCAGCATCCGCGCACAGCAGAACCTCCGCTGGCGCGCGCTCAACTGGGACAATACCATCATCTATCAGACATCAACCAACGATGCAGTCATACCTCTGCCCAGACTGGCCGTCTACTCCAACCTCTATCTGCTCTTCAGAGTGGCGAGAGTGCTCAAAGTCCAGCTCGGTGTAGACTGCGACTACTACACAAAATACAAGGCCCCCGCCTACCAGCCCGCCACAATGGCCTTCTGCAACCAGCGCGAGATCGACTGCGGAAACTACCCCTTCATGACAGCCTATCTCAACCTCAAGCTCTCACGCGCCCGCTTCTTCGTGCTCTTCTCACACGTCAACCAAGGCCTCATCGGCGACAACAACTACTTCTCCATGCCCCACTATCCGCTCAACCCGCGCCGCTTCCAGATGGGCGTGATAGTAGACTTCTCAAACTGATCCGCTCCTGACAAGCCGAAGCACAGGCTCATCCGTCAACCTTTTTTCGCCGGCCGATTGTTTATATATACATAAATGTATCAGACAACCGGCCCTATGACACCCACAGACCCTGACTATAAAACCACCGGCCGCCCACGCCACGGCAACCTCGCAGACTTCTTCCACGGCCCCCGCGGAGGCATACTCCTCTCGCTCATACTCATAGCCGTCGGAGTGATCGTCTCGGTCAAAAGCTGCTCCTCGCCCGTAGCAAACAACGGCTATGAATACACACGCGCCAAAGGCGACACCATCAACGTGGCCATCGACTACTCACCCATGTCGCTCTACCGCTACGGCGACTCACTCGCAGGCTTCAACTACGAGATGATGAAACAGATGGCCACCCTCTATGGAGACAATGTCAAATTCTACCCAATATCATCCGTCACCTCGGCACTCGACGAGCTGAAACGCGGCGTCTATGACGTGGTCATCTCCGACTATCCGCTTACCTCCTCGCGGCGCGACAGCTTCCGCTTCACCGAACCCGTCTACCTCGACCGCCAGGTACTCATAAGCCTCGACACCACCGTCCGTTCGCGCCTCGACCTCGCCGGCAAGGAAGTCTGGACAGTAGGAGGCACACCGATCGCCGAACGCCTCCGCAACCTGAGCCATGAGATCGGCGACACCATAATCCTGCGTCACGACTCTATCCACAGCGCCGAGCAACTCTTCATGCTGACCGCAATGGGGCGCATCCCGCGCGCCGTCATAAACGAAGCCAAAGCCACACGCCTCGCCGAGGACTATCCTGACGTCAACCTGGCCACACCAGTATCGTTCACCCAGTTCCAGTCATGGGTAGTCAACAAAGACAACACCGCGCTTGCCGACACCCTCGACGCCCAGATACGCCGCTTCAAGACCACACCACAATACTCCACCCTCGTGGAACGCTATCTGACCTCAGCCGCCGCCACAGCCGCGCAGACCGACAGTATGCCGGCCTCATCCGCGCCATAGGTCCTTAAGCACTTTTTTCTCAACAAATTCAAAACGCCGCGCGTTATTACATTACAGCGAGTGATCCCGCTGTTCCTCACTTTCGATTCAGCGCAATCACTTCTATGAAGCAAACACACAAACTATATCGCAAAATCAATTTCAACTATTAACAAAAAACACAAGACGTTATGAAAACGCTAATTGAAAAATTCTGGGGACAGACCCGCTATTGGTGGGTGATCCTCGCAGCGGGAATCCTAATGGTCATCTGCGGTTTCGCTTATTGGTTCTGGCCCGTAGCCGGCTACGCCGTAGCATCCCAGATCTTCGGATGGCTGCTCATCCTTGTGGGCATTGTCCAGCTCCTCGTCTCCTCCGGACCTGACCGCGGCAGAGGCTGGGGATGGTGGCTTGCCGGAGGCATCATCGACATGTTCATCGGCTTCCTCATGGTCCGCAGCATCGTACTCTCCGAAGCAGTATTCCCCTACTTCATTGCCTTCATCTTCATCTTCTGGGGCATCAGCGCCCTTTGCAGCGCAGTCAACCAGAGCGGACGCCGCTACTGGTGGCTCCAGCTCATCAACGGCATACTGCTGATGCTCATCGGCTTCTTCTTCATTGAAGCAGGCTGGGTACAGGACATGGCAATGACAAGCTTCCTCACATCGCTCGCCTTCATCTACTGGGGTTTCACTCTCGCGATGCTCTCCTACGACATGAAACCCGTCGAACGTCGCTGATGGCATGAAGCGCGCCTCATGCCGCTGACAGAATCAGCCCCTCCTCCACCCTACAATATCACCGAGGCCCCGCCCACACAGCGGAGGCCTCGGTTGCGTCATAACGAAAAAATAAGTATCTTTGTAATCCCATGAATCCACTATTGATCATCAGATCAGCCCAAGAACTGATCACCTCCCGCACCCAGACCCGCAGCGGCTTCATAGAGGCCGCTCTTGCAAAGAATGAAAAAGGGCGCCCGTACATCGAACAGGCCAGGACTCTACGCGCATATGCCCTGACAGCAGAAAATCCGCAGGCTCTGCTCGGCATCGATGCCATCCGCCCGGCTCTTCTTACAGCGTCCGGACTTTCTGACAAAGCCTTCAAATATTTCACTGAAGCAGACAAGACCGAAGCAATACGCGCTCTGATAAAGAATTTCCTTGAACCCGCAGGCAATGAATTTGCAGAAGAACTTACATATCGCTTTCTGCTGATCAAAGGTGATTCACTCGGCGGATCCATGAGGAACTATGTCGGTGAACTCGCTCAGATGAAACTCGTCAGGAAACTGCTTTCATTACTGGCTATCCGGGAAATCCCATATTACGTGCTGTCAAAACAGCAAAAGAAAAACAACGGATGGACAAGCGGCAGCTACGAAGCCGACTTTACAGCAGCATCTGAAATCGCCGCCATCCAGTGGAGCCACGACGGCAAGAACCGCCTCTTGTTTTTCAATACAAAAATACCATTGGTCAACAACAATGTAGACATCTGCCTTTTCGATGGCGACTGCCTAAGTTTTGATTCCGGACGCATTGTGAATCATCCACAAAAAGCCCTGATGTTCGGAGAACTCAAAGGCGGCATAGACCCGGCCGGAGCCGATGAACACTGGAAAACCGGCAACTCCGCACTTTCCCGCATCAGATCTGCATTCAGACCGGCTCCGGTGTGCACATCATTCATAGCAGCCGCCATCGAAGCAAAAATGGCTACCGAGATCTGGGATCAGCTCTCGGATTCAACCTTAAGTTTTGCCGCAAATCTCACAGATGACGGCCAACTGACATCTTACTGCGCATGGACACTAAGCCTTTGACCGACATGATTTCAAGCCTATTCCCTGAATATACTGCAACGGATACTGACAACCGATGGAAACTCTCGTCATTTTCAGCCGAAGGCTTCGCTTCTGACTCAGAACGACTCCGTCTGGAAGAAAAATATTGGCCGCTTGCCGATATAACCGACCGATTCGACCGCAAAAGCGTCAGTTTCCAGCTGAGCAAGAACGACAGCATCCACAGTTGGCTGAAATACAAAGAAGGTTTTTCAGCCGAACTTGTCAGAAATCTCATCAGCGAATTCAAACTCCAGCCTGACGACACGATACTCGACCCCTTCATGGGATCCGGCACCACCGCTCTGGTAGCGTCAGCAGAGAACATCAACAGCATCGGTTATGACATCCTGCCGATGTCAGCCATCGCCATAAAAGCAAAAAGCGCGGTCCATGACTATAACATAGCCGAGCTTCATCGGCTCATTGAATTTATAGCAAGCCGGGAATTGCCCGGAAACTACCGTCAGGAAACTCCATATATCACCATCACAGAAGAAGGCTATCCCAAACAAAACGCTATCGAACTGAATTACTTCACAGAACTGATTGCCTCATCAGACTTTTCAGACAACTGCAAAACCCTCTTCCGGCTGTGTGCAATAAACATTCTGGAGCGGATTAGCTACTCGGCCAAAGACGGTCAATATCTGCGCTGGGACATCCGCTCGCCCAAAATAATCCGCGCAATACAGAAACGCGAGGAAACCGGCAGGCGCCCTATGGTCGTAAAGCTCAACAAAGGTGACATACCCTCGTTCAGAAATGCAATCATCTCCGAACTCAACCAGTTCATAGCTGACATTGAGTTGATCCGCAACACGATGCCACGCCGCAAAGGATGCAGCTGTGATTTCCATGAAGGAAGTGTTTTATACAAACTCCCGCTGAGGGCCTCTGAAAGTATTGATGCCGTGATCACATCACCGCCATACTGCAACCGCTACGACTATACCCGCACATATGCGCTCGAACTTGCTTACCTTGGCGTTTCTGACACCAGAATCAGGCAACTGCGTCAGGACCTGCTGTCATGTACGGTCGAAAACAAATCAAAAGTCAGCCATCTGCGTGACTTCTATACATCCATTGGTCGGGCTGCCGACTTTGAGCGGATATGCGGAATACTCCAGTCATGCGAACCTTTAAAAGAGGTCATAGAAGCCTTGAAACTGAGAATGGCCAACGGAGAGATCAACAACAAAGGAGTAATCCCTATGGTCGAAGGATATTTCACGGAGTTGACATTTCTGTTTTTTGAACTGTTTCGCACCTGTCGCCATAGTGCGAAAGTAGCTTTTGTCAATGACAATGTGCGCTATGCAGGAGAAGTGATTCCGGTAGATTTCATTTCAACAGCCATAGCCGAGCAGATCGGTTTCCGTCCGGTCAAAATATATGTGCTCCGCCAGCAGAAAGGCAACAGCAGCCAGCAGATGAAAAAGTATGGCCGTGTGGCTCTGCGCAAAAGCATCACCGTTTGGGAAAAACCATAGGCACACTTTGAGCGCTTGCTTCCGCGACATTTCCCCTTTTGACACGGGCTGCCCATGAGGTGTGTTGAAAAGTGTGTTGAAAAGTTTTTGGGAATGGAGGAGGCGGGGATTTGGCAGGTTGGGGGAAATTGATTACTTTTGTAGTCGGTCTGCCCCTATGGGCGGCCGCATCAATCCACCCCGAAAAATTCTAAACACAATATGGAAGTTACAGGAAAAATCATCGTCGCTCTCCCCGAAGTAGGAGGCACATCTCAAAAAGGAAACCCCTGGAAGAAACGCGAATATGTGCTTGAGACACAGGAAACCTACCCCCGTAAAGTCTTCTTCAACTTCTTCGGTGACCGTGTGGACCAGTATCCTCTACAGGTCGGACAGCTTGTGAAAATCAGCTTTGACATCGACAGCCGCGAATATAACGGCCGCTGGTTCGTAGAAGTCCGCGCATGGAAAGCCGAGGATGCCACTGCCGCAGCAGCCGCTCCTGCAGCCTATGGCGCTCCCGCAGCCTACGGTCCCGCCCAGCAGATGCCTCAGGGCTATACAGCTCCCGCCGCAGTTCCCGCTCCCCCGGCTCCGGACCTCACTCCCTCGGCTACTGACGACCTGCCTTTCTAAGCCGACATATCGCTCACAGATATATACCGTCAATCATAACTCATCAGAAGGAGACTACCGTCCATCACTCTCTATAAAAGGAGAGCGGACACGGCAGTCTCTTTTTCAACTTTATCAAACACACTTGAAACAAGAGGCGTCAGAGAGGTGTTATGAAACGCCCTCTAAGAGATCATAGCCGATATTGCTGCAAAATTATGTATTTTAATACAATAGACTTTTCACATGCTCTTGTGAGAAGAGTGGCGTTTTTAGTTAATATTATATAAAATTACGCCCATTCCTCATCTTTTCATGTAAGGTATTGGACGGACGGAATCCGGGAACCGGCAGGACTCGCACATGACTTGTCAGGCCTCGGAATGCAAAATATTTTTAACGGTTTCATGGCTTAACCGATAGATTTGAGTAATTTTGCAAAAAATTTGCACAAGGCAGGATTTTCATACCGTCAGGCCTGTGCGGCCGAGTCATCCGGGCCGAGAAAAAGGAGGTTATGATGACCGGTCTGTCATTCAGTCATTTCACATAAATCATAAGTAATAGGCACATGCTAAAAAAGAGCACTAAAATAATCACGACGATTTCCGACCGCCGCTGCGATGTGGATTTTATCCGCAGTCTTTTCGAAGCAGGCATGAACGTGGTACGCATGAATTCGGCCCATCTCGGAGCCGAAGGAATGGCACAGATAGTGGAAAACTGCCGGGCTGTCTCACCCCGTATCGGCATCATCATCGACACCAAGGGGCCGGAAATACGCACAACAGTCAACACCGAGCCAAACGACAAGATTGCTTTCCGCGAAGGAATGGAAGTGGAATTCTGCGGTCACACCTCGGAACCGACAAGTGCCGGACGCATCTGCCTGAACTATGCCGACATTGCCAATGACGTGCATCCGGGCATGCACTTCCTCATCGATGACGGCGAACTCGATTTCCTCATTCTCGACATCGACGCCGCCACCGGCATCATACGCGCCCGCTGTCTCAACGACGGCAACCTCGGCTCGCGCAAGAGCGTCAACATTCCCGGCAGCGACATCCGTCTGGCCTCGCTCACCGAACGCGACAAGGCCACTCTGGCCACAGCTGCAAAGCTCGGCGTCGATTTCGTGGCCCACTCGTTTGTGCGCAGCGCCGACGATGTCAAAGCCGTCCAGGACGAGCTCGACCGCCTCGACTCCGACATGAAGATCATCTCCAAGATCGAAAACCAGCAGGGCGTCGACAACTTCGACTCCATTCTCGAAGCCTCCTATGGCATCATGATTGCCCGCGGCGACCTCGGCATCGAAGTGGCAGCCGAACGCATCCCCGTGATCCAGCACGAGATGATAGCCAAATGTATAGCCGCACACCATCCCGTGATCGTGGCCACCCAGATGCTCCACTCCATGATCACCTCGCCGCGACCCACCCGCGCCGAGGTCAGCGACATAGCCAACGCCGTCTATCAGCGCGCCGACTGCCTCATGCTCTCAGGCGAAACTGCCAACGGCCGTTATCCGGTCGAAGCCGTGTCGACTATGGCCCGTGTGGCCCAAGATGTGGAGGCTTCTCTGACCGCCACCATCACCAGCGACAATATTCCGCAGCTCGCTGACGAACACGTCACCTCATTCCTGGCCCGCCAGGCCGTGGTCTCCGAGCGCGAGATCGGCACAAAAGCCATCATTGCCAATGCCTACCACGGACGCACAGCCCGGTTCATCGCATCGTTCCGCGGCGCGTGTCCCGTCTATGCCATCTGCTACCGCCGCCGCACCATGCGCTGGCTGAGCATCTCCTACGGCATCAAGGCATATTACTACGAAGACTATACCCGGCAGCAGCGCTATCCGCTTGTGGCTCTTCATGACTTCATCGAGCAGGGCCTGCTTACGCCTGAAGACCGCATAGCCATCCTCGGCGCAATCAACGGCACAGGCGCCACCTTCCTCGCCATCAACTCCGTACAGGCCATCATGGAGCACGGCGCCGCCGGGCAGGAAGCATAAAGTCTTCATCCTCCTGCATTGAACGACCGTAAATCGGTGTCCTTGACCGGACACCTGTTTTCGGAGAAATACACGTAGCCCGTGACACCTTTGCGCTCTGCGCTGCGGTGTCACGGGCTATGAGTAAATCTGCGTCCTCCGGACGCCACCAGCCTAACCGCGACGATGAAAGGTCCGCCAATGGCAGCAAGGCCCGTGGATGACACCGGACCCCGGCCGGGCATGGGGCGGCAAGTGCCTACAGAATGGCGCCGGAACCACCGACCGGGTATGGGATAGCGGGTGTCCGGCAGGACACCGATTTAATCGTAGCCCCCGACACCGTGCGATAGCACACAGGTGTCGGGGGGATAGCGATGATCTTTCAATGATGGTGTCCGGTCGAGGACACCGATTTACCGTCATGAATACAATACATGACGGGAGATGACGATGCCTCAAAGAGGGAGCTCACTCGCCGTCTATCTTCGACAAAGCAAAGGCATAGGCCCCGGCCGAGATAGCTTTTGAGGCTCCGAGACGCGAGAATGTCACACCTATACGCTTCATATCGTCATAGACAGCCGTCCGGTCTGTGCCTCTGACAGGGATACGGCGGCTGTTTCCTCTTGCAAAAACCTCGAACTCAGCCTGATCGTCGAGGTTGAACACCTCCATCTGCACACGGCGCACACTGTCGCCTCCGATCGTCGACAGAGACGCGCGCAGCTCTCCCAGCAGCGAAGGCAGTATGAGATGACGGGCTGCCGTGATGCCGCCGCCTATCACTATTATGCCGTCGATCAGCTGGGCGGCTATGGCCATCGCATCGCCCGCAGTCTCTCCGAATTCCTCAAAAGCCCTGCGGGCCGCCGCCACATCGCCGGGCCGCTTGCCATCAGCAATCTCGCAGATATCTTTCGGCTCTAAACTGTGGCCGAGATCGCCTGACAGTTCGGCATATACACGCTTCACGGCTCTGACGGCCACCCCCTCCTCGACTATGATACCATTTTTGGTCTTGTGTGGCAGACAAAAAGTCTCCACGCAGGAGTTATCGCCCCGGTTAAGCTGCCCGTTGACCACCATTCCCACTCCGAAACCGGTGCCGAAGGTATAGCCCAGCAGATTGCGGTAGCGCTTGCCGCTTCCGGCTTCCGCAAGGCGGCAGTTGATATCAGGCAGAGCTCCGCATAGCGCCTCGCCGTAGGCAAACAGGTCGCCATCATTGTTGATGAACACCGGAATGCCGAATTCATTTTCCAGAAAGGGTCCCAGAGCCACACCCTCGCGAAACGACGGAAAATTCGGCAGAAAACCACCGATTATGCCGTTGGGATAGTCGGCCGGGCCCGGAAAGGCAAAGCTGATGGCAACCGGCTTCTCGTCAAGCGAGTCGATCACCTCGCGAAAACCGCTCACCATAGTGTCGAGACAGAGGTCAAGGTCATGGGCATTAGAGGGATAAGTGATCGGTTCTGTGATATACTCGCACCCTTTCATAGCTCCGAACACCAGATTGGTGCCGCCGGCGTCAAGGGTTACTACTGTTCTGCTGTCATGGATATACATATATAATATATATTAGGTGTTGTCTGTTATCCACAAAGTTAATAAAAACCGCAAGCTTTACAGCCTCTTGGCAAAAAAAATCCCGGCAAGGCCACGTTCCCCCGCATTATCGCACTCTTTCTTCAGTTTCTCTGTGTATCTTTGCATCAGAAATCCATCCGGAACCCATGAAAGAAGAACTAAAACAAAACCAGAAAGAACTATCACTGTCAGATGACCGTTTCACAGCCTCCGGTTGTTATAATGCCATAAAGCATAAATTACAATCCCAAATGAGCAAGAGACTGTTGGTCGTCGATGACGAAGAGACCTTGCGCGAGGCCCTGCGCTTCAATCTTGAGGCCGAAGGCTATGAGATAGACACCGCCGGAAGCGCCGAAGAAGCGCTTGCCCTTGACATAGGCTCGTATGACCTGATTCTCCTCGACATAATGATGGGCGAGATCTCAGGCCTGCAGCTTGCGCGCATCATCAGGGCCAATCCGGCCACAGCATCTGTGCCGCTGATCTTCTGCACGGCAAAAGACACGGAAGACGACATGATCGAAGGTCTGGAGACCGGCGCCGACGACTACATAATGAAACCCTACTCGCTGCGCAACGTCATAGCCAGAGTGCGGACCGTGCTGCGCCGCTCAGCTCCTGCCACACCCCAGCCTCAGGCCGAGGAGAAGGTGACATTCGAGGGACTGACCGTGATCCCCTCATGCAAACGCTGCCTGGTTGACGGCGAGGAGATCAGACTCCCTCGGAAAGAATTCGAGATCCTGCTCAGGCTTCTACGCAACATAGGCCGCGTCTTTTCACGCGAAGAACTCATCAAAGACATCTGGCCCGATGAAGTGGTGGTGCTTGACCGCGTGGTCGACGTCAACATCACCCGCATCCGCCAGAAGATAGGCCGCTACGGCTCCCACATCAAAACCCGCTCAGGCTATGGCTACGGATTCATGGATTAGGCTCTCATATGCCCGCCGACTTTTTGTGTGGCTACTGGGCTACTCGCTGCTGCTCGTCGGGAGCATGGTCATCTTCCAGTACGGTCGTGAAAAGGAGTTCAAGGCCGCGGAACTCAACTCGCAGCTGCAGCTGGTCAACCTCCACATCTCCGACGGCCTGGCCGAAGGAAAGACCGTGGAACAGATCGACCTTGACCGCTTTGCCCCGCTCGGCGACATCCGCGTCAGCATCATCGACTCCCAGGGCAAGGTGATCTATGACAATTCCCTCGACCATCTCCCCGGCACAGACCACAGCGGCCGCAAGGAAATCACCGAAGCCATGCGCAACGGCTCTGGATACACACTGCGCCGCCACAGCGAAAGCACCGGCTCGACCTACTTCTACTCGGCCACACGCAGCGCCGACGGAATGATTGTGCGCACCGCACTGCCCTACTCCCTGCCTCTCAGCCGCATCCTTGAGGCCGACCACACTTTCCTCTGGGCTATGGGCGGACTGACGCTCCTTTTCTGCTTCCTCGGATTCCTGGCCACACGCCGCGTGGGGCAGAACATTCTGCGGCTCGACCGCTTCGCAGCAAAGGCTGAGCGCGGAGAGAAGATCATAGACACCGAACCTTTCCCCCACGATGAACTTGGCGACATCTCAAACCACATAGTGCGCCTCTATGCCCGCCTGCAGCAGGCCGTGGCCGACCGCGACCGCGAACATGCAGCCGCCATGCACCAGCAGCAAGAAAAGGATCGGATAAAGAAACAGCTGACCAACAATATCAACCACGAGCTGAAAACCCCGGTGGCTTCCATCCACGTCTGCATAGAGACCCTCCTGACCCATGAGAACATGGCGCCGGAAAAGCGTCGCGAATTCCTCGAACGCTGCCTGGCCAACGCCGGAAGACTCAAGCGCCTCCTTGCCGACGTAGCCATCATTACGCGCATAGACGATGGCGGACGCATGATCTCGCGCAGCCGGGTGGATCTGCAGCCGCTCATAGCCGAAGTGGTCTGTGACTGCACCCCTGCCGCCGAGGCAAAAGGCATCGGAATCAACAATGAAATCATCGGACCGCTGACCGTAGAAGGCAATGCCGATCTGCTCGCCTCAGTGTTCCACAATCTGATTGAAAACGCCATAGCCTACAGCGGGGGTGACAGCATCAGTCTGAAAACAGTCTCGCTCAGCAGCGGAAAGGCTGTGATAACAGTGGCCGACAACGGCTGCGGAGTCGATCCCTCGCATCTGCCCCACCTCTTCGAGAGATTCTACCGCATCGACAAAGGCCGTTCGCGGGCTTCGGGCGGAACCGGTCTCGGCCTGTCGATTGTCAAAAACGCCGTCCTACAACACGGCGGCACCATCCGTGTGGCCAACCGGCCCTCCGGCGGACTGATCTTCACCATCACCCTCCCCCTCCCCCGCCGGGAGTGATCCTTTTCATATCGGTGGCTTTCATCTTTTTGAAAAAAATATTCAAGCGCCTTGCAGAATAATAGTAAAATTACTACCTTTGCAGTGTCCAATTAAAGAGAACATTGACATGAGAGTATTAAAAACCTCAGCAGTGCTCAAAGTGCTGCTTGCCGACGGTTGGATGATCGTCAGGCAGAAAGGTAGCCACCGCCAGTTAAAACATCCGACGAAGCCCGGCACGGTAACACTCAATGGAAAACCGTCGTCAGACATCTACGGCAGAGAACTTGACAGTGTGCAGAAACAATCAGGCTTAGAGTTCTGATTGAGGGAAAGGGAGCAAAACTCCCTTCCCCTTCCTTTCATTTTAATGCCATCTCTTTGTGCGGAACAATAGCGCGGGCATGATGCCCGCGCTATTTTATAAAATAAATTGTTATAATTAAGTAACTCTGAAAAATTAATTTAAAAGATTATCCTTAGGAGCTACTTATGTATATTATATCGTTCAATATTGAAGAGTTACTTATATGCAGACATTGACTATCAATACATCGAAGACCCCCTCAGGATATAGTGCCTCTTGCGACATTATTCCGGGCTGGGTCGTTGCATACGAAGGCGATTTCGACGGTTTTGAACCGTATGTGCGAGAAAGCATTGATTTTTATGTTGAATGCTGTCAGGCCGATGGCACTGAATATCCTCCGATTCTGGCTGAAAAAGATGTAGCTATCCGTTACAGATTTGATGTGCAGAGTCTGCTGAATCACTATCAGAATATTTTCTCTCTTGCAGCCCTGCAATGTATTACAGGCATAAATCAGCGCCAACTCTGGCACTACGCAGCCGGACGCTCCAAGCCACGCCCGAAACAAGCTGAGAAAATAGTAGGTGCCCTCAACCACCTTGGCAAAGAATTGGTCGCGCTCTCTGTTTAATTGGACACTAAACAAAGTCATTGGACCACAAGAGGCTGTCTAACAAGTTTAGGCAGCCTCTTTTAATTATTCTGATCTATCCCCCGCCCCAGACGAGGGGGCGAACAAGAGAAAGCCTTGCAACCGCTGCCGGTTGCAAGGCTTTCTTCTTAGTGGCGGGGGCAGGACTCGAACCTGCGACCTTTGGGTTATGAGCCCAACGAGCTACCACTGCTCCACCCCGCGATGTCATTTTCGTGGTGCAAAGGTAGAAACTTTTATTTATCCTGCCAAATATTTTGCGATATTTCAGAGTTAAATAAGGTTAACACAAAGAAAAAACGGGTCAAGCCGAAAGCACGGTGCATGAATTTTGAGAAAAGTGTTAAATTTGTGGCATGAAAACCGCAGATGCAATATGGATGTGCCTGCCCGAGGGCATGGACGAACTATTTGAAATGGTGCGCTTCGAGCGCACGGAACAGTCCTATGACATATGGCTTGACGAAAAGAAGAAACTGTCTGATGAAGACTATCGTAATCCAAATATCGTAGCGCGAGGCTATACGGATTATGTAACAATACAGGACTATCCGATGCGTGGACGGCCTGTATTTCTTCACATGCGCAAGAACAAGTGGTGGGACAGGCAGACCAACGAAATCTTCAGCTACAATCTCGAACTTCCCAACGAGGAAGGAACACGACTCAGCGCCGAGTTCGTGGCTTTTTTAAAAGACGAAGGTGGAGACGACAGCCCTGTCGATTAAACAGATAGCGCAGATGTACTGCGTCAACGGCAAACATTTTGCCGACTTGTACCGCAATAAGATAAGCGGTTACGCCGACTGGTGCGAACAGGAGCTTGGCTGTGGGTTCTATTTCAACGCCGATAATATCGGCCCTTACATGAGTCTTGATGAGACGTGTCTGAGCAACGGGGAGGTATGGACGTTCCTGACCAACAAGGACGGCCACGGAGGCAAGGGAACACTTGCGGCAGCCATTCCCGGAACAAAGAGTGACGAAATTATATCCATACTCATCGGAGCTATGGAGAAATCAATCAGACGCAGGGTCAAGGAAGTGACCTGCGATCTCTCGCCATCAATGATGCTCATAGCCGCAGAAGTGTTCTATAACGCCCATGTAGTCAACGACCGTTTTCATGTCCAACAGGTCTATAATGAGGCCGTTGACGAAATCCGCATTGACATTCGCCGACAGCTCATCGCAGAGGAAAACAACCGCAACAAGTCCGAACCGCCGGTAACGTACTCCAACGGAGAGACCATGCGCCAGATACTGGCTCGCAGCAAACACACTCTGATGATGTCGCAGAACAAATGGACTGACATACAGCGCCATCGTGTCAACATACTGTTCAAATACTATCCAATATTGAAGGCTGCATACAGCCTTGCGATGGAGCTGCGCAAGATTTTCAACGCTAAAATCTCACCGACAAAAGCCATGGGGAGGATGAACAAGTGGTATGAAAAGGTAATGGCATTGGGTAACAACAACTTCCGCTCGGTAATCAAAACATTCAAGAACCACGCCCCAACAATCCTGAACTATTTCCGTCGTCGTGCGACCAATGCCTCTGCCGAGGCATTCAACTCTAAAGTCAAAATATTTCGCTCACAAATGCGTGGTGTCCGGGACCGCGACTTCTTCATCTTCCGATTAGTCAAACTCTACGCCTAAAAATTTAACACTTCTAATTGCCCAATTTAACATATGCACCGTGCTTTCGGCTTGAGCCGAAAAAACCGCTGTCACAGATCGCCGGAATCACTGCCGGCGGCGGTGCGCCCGGTGGCGATCAGATAGGCCGACCGGGCCACGCAGAATGCTCCGTAAGCCGCTATATAGCTGTCAATCGACTCCTTGTGGCTCGCCTCAGCTTCAAGCACGTCAGTAACTGTCGACATTCCGGCCTCATAATAGAGACGGTTGAGCCGCAGATTCTCAGAGCTTTCCCCCACCCCTTCGCAGGCAATGTCCATCTTGCGGTGGGCGGCGGTGAGGCTGTTCCATTTGTCCTGCATTCCGATTTCGAGTTTTTCACCGAGATCCGTCAGCTCGTTGCGTGCATTTTCAAGCGCAAGCGACTTGCGTTTGATGGCATGCGAACCGCCCCACCATCCGGAGAGAGGAATATTCACAGCCACCATCAGCGCACCGAAGTTGTGGTTCTGTTCAAGCAGGTCATGATAGAACCATCCGGCTCCAAGCGCCACCTGCGGGAGGTTCCGGCCTATCTCTATGCGCTTTTCGAGTTTTTTGGCCTCGACGTTTTTCTGCAGCAGCTTATAGTCGGTGGTCAGAGGCAGCGCGTCAGCACCGGGCATATAGAGCTCGGCAGGGAAATCAGGCACAGCCTCAGGCACAGCGTCGTCTACATCGAAATTCCAGTCTGCGCCTTTGCCCATATACTGGCCGAGAAGCATTCTGACAAGCTTGATGCCATTGTCAAGATCGACCATTTCGGAGCGGTAGGTGTTGCGTTTCAGCTGCACTTTGAGCAGATCGTTGCGCATGGCCACACCGGCGTCCACAGCCACCTTCACCTGGGTGTCAAGCGTGTCAAGCGTGGCTATTGCGGCTTCAAGAGCTCCGCGTGAGGCTTTGAGAGTCACCAGTTTCCAGTAGAGCGACTCGGTTGTCAGCCTCAGCTCGTCGAGAGTCTGCTGCTGACGCAGCCTCGCCACTTCCTCGCCTACAGCCGCAAGCTTGTTGCCGTTGACGATCTGTCCGCCCATAAACACCGGCTGCATGGCCTGCACGCCGGCCATCTTGCCCTTGTTGATGAATCCGATCTCGATTATGTCCAGAAGATTGTATTGAAAAATGTCATTATGCGTCCAGAAAGCCATCCCGGTAGCTGATACCTCCGGAAAATATTTAGTGAACGCTTCGCGGCGAAGCTCTACGGCCGCCCTGGTGTCATTGGCGGCATTGCGCACGGCCATATTATTGGCAAACGCCAGTTCAATACAGCGGTCAAGAGTGATGACCGAGTCTGCCTCAGCGGCTTTCAGCCCTGATGCCACGGCGAGCGAAACGAGTAGTATTGCAAATCTGATATGTCTCATCGCTTGATATGGATTTTGAGAAAGATTGTCAGATGTATTTTATAGGCCGGCTAATAGCGGCTTCTTAGGCAAGCTCTTAGAGCAGATGGGTTTCAAGAGGCTCTTCGAGAGGTTTGTCAGCCGCCTTTCCGCGGTTTTTCATCAGGCAGTAGGCCACGGGGATCACGGTGAGGATGAATATCATGGTGACAGGTGTGCCCCAGAAGATCACCACCCCCATAGGTTTCCACAGGGCGCTGTCGCCCATCACCATCGGGAGCACCCCCATAGTGGCGGCGGCAGATGTCAGGAAGATAGGGCGCATACGTCGGCTGGAAGCATTGAAGACAGCATCGTAGACACTCGCGCCCTGATTGCGCAGCTCTTCGGCATAGTCGAGAAGCACTATCGCGTTTCTGACAAGGATGCCCATCAGCGACACCAGACCGAGCACACAGGTGAGCGAGAGATCCGTAGACTGGATGCGCAGTCCGATTGCCGCGCCCGGAATGCACAGCAGCAGGCAGGCAAGAAGAAGGAGCGCCGTGTCAGCCGCGGCATAATGCAGCAGGAGGATGAAGAAGATGATGACCACAGCGATGGCCAGGCCTCCAAGAATCTGCGGGAGAGTGCTCATGGTGTTGTCCCATTCGCCTCCGCGTGTAAGGCTGACTCCGGCTGGAAGCTCATAACGGTCTATGCTGTCCATCAGAGCTTCCGTGCGGTCGATCACGTTGACCCCGCGCTGCACTTCGGCAATGAGCGACACGGATGGGATGCCGCTGTAACGTGTGAGCATGCCAGGATGCCATTCGGGCCTGACATCGGCTATCTGGCGCAAAGGCACATCGCCCAGGCCGATCACCGGCATAGGCTCGCCGAGAAGATCTTCGGCGGTTGACCGGTCAGAAGTTCCGGTTTTGAGCACCACGGGTATGCCATAGTCGCCTTCCCAGACCGTGGCCACCGGAAGTCCTGAGCTATAACGCATGGCAAGAGTAGTTTCAAGGAGCACACTGTTGAGACCGAGCCGCGAAGCACGTGTCACGTCAGGCGTGACCATGGCGACGGCCACAGGATTGTCAAGCGAGGATCGCACGTTTCTCAGTCCGGGCACACGGCGGGCCACACGCAACAGCGAGTCGCAGGCCTGGCTCAGAGCCTCGCGGTCAGATCCGGTGAAACGGATCTCTACCGGATAGTCGGCTGTAGAATAGCTGAGCTGCTTGAAGCGGACAAAAGCGTCGGGAAACCAGCTTTCATACTTTCCGGTGTACTCGTCGAGCACATCGATGGTAGCCTGATTGCTTTTTGTGTTGACTATGAACTGCGCGAAGTTCGGGCCTCCGACCTGCGGAGCGTAAGTGGCCTGGAAGCGAGGCGACGAGCAGCCGTGGAAAGAGGCTATCGATACCACTCTGTCATCAGCCGCCAGTATTCGCTCAAGCGAGTCGGCCACCTGGGTGGTGCGCTCCACGGAGGTGCCCTGCGGAAGGAAAATCTCTACGGCAAACTGATTGCGTTCGGCTATAGGCATGAGCTGCAGAGGTGTGGCCACAAACATCCATGCGCTTGCCGCCACGCAGATCACACCTATAAGGATGGTAGTTTTAGGCCATCTGAAGCACAGCCCTATCAGACGGTCATAGCCTTTCTGCATCGAGTTGAAAATGCTGAACTTTTTCTTGCCTGAGGCGAGAGCCTCCTGCTGCTCCTTGTAGATCGGCTCCTTGATCAGCCTGAACTGCATGAATGGCACGAGAAGTTCGGCTATCAGAAGCGACACAAACAGAATTATGGTCATGCCCCAGGGGAAATCCGTCAGGAAGTCACGGAACATGCCTGTCACCGTCAGAAGGAAGGGGAAGAAAGTCACCGATATGGCGAGTGTGGCAGAGAAAATGGCTTTGAAAAATTCGGTTCCTGACCGGAGAGTGGCCGACATATGGTCCATACCCTCGGATATCAGCTCGACATAGTCATCAATGATCACCACCGAATTGTCGACAATCATGCCCAGCGACACTATAAGGCAGGCGAGGGTCACGGTGTTGAGCTCTATGTCAAAGGCATAGAAGAGTCCGAGCGAGATAAAGATCGACACCGGAATTGTCGCCGCAGCGATAAGCGCCACTTTCAGCGGCAGAAGAATCATGATAACGACCACCACCGCGATTATGGCTATCAGCAGCTCGACGAGAAAATAGTTGACCGAACTGTTGACCACCACCGGCTGATCTGTTATCTTGAAAAGCGTGACAGACTCCGGCATGTCGGCACGGGCCTTTTCAAGCTGCGCGTCGACCTCCTTGCCCATCTCTACGATATTGTAACCGTCTTTCATGCTCACGCTCAAGAGTATGCATTTATCGAAATTATTGGTGATATAGCTGTCAGGATCGGGATATTCCTTTCTGACCTCGGCCACATCGCCGAGCCGGACCACACTGCCGTCAGGGGCCGAGAACACAACCATAGCGGCGACATCGGCCACAGAATTGACCGGACGGGCCACAAAAACGGGCCGGGTATAGCTACCGTTGCGGAGAGAGCCTCCGGTGGTCTGAAAGCCCTGTGCCAGAAGAGTAGCTCCTACGGTCTTCTCCGAGATGGCATAGTGCTGTAGCTTTTCAGGATCGAGACAGACCGCAATCTGCTCGGTCTGCATGCCGGAGACCGACATTGTGCCTACGCTCTCTATGGTGCGCAGACGATCTTTGAGATCATCCATATAGTCATTCAGCTCCCGATATGTCTTTTCATTGCTCTGCATGGTGATCAGCAGCGCCGATGTCTCGCCGAAATCACTGAGAGTCTCCACACCGAGCACTCCCGGCGGAAGTTTGAGTTTCTCGGCCTCCATGCCGATCTTGAACTCATTCCAGAAGCTGTCCGCATCATCCACATTGTCATCAAGCTCTACGAAGATGATGGCCGTATTGCCTGAGATCTGCGAGTGGGTTTTGGTCTTGTCGACCTCATTGTAAGAAAACACATAGTCTTCAAGAGGCTTCAGCACCTCTTGTTCTATCTGTTCGACAGAAGCGCCCGGATAGACCGCACCGACCACACCCTCGCGGATTGTAAACGATGGAAACTCGTTTTTATCCATCACTTTCAGTGCATAGATGCCGAAAGCGATGAAAATACAGGTGATCAGAATGATCTCCTTGCTGTATTTCATTCCGGCCACGACTATCGGCGATGGCTTTGCCAACGGAGCCGGAACAGTGTTTTTAGAATCTGACTGACTGGACATAGTCTGAACTTAGAGTGTATCTGTAATTAGGAAATATAAACTCATTCGGCCCCGTAGGCTCCCTGAATCTCTACGCTGACAGGAGAGCCGGTTCCAACTTTCCGCATACCGGCCACTATCACGCTGTCGCCGGCCGAAAGGCCTTCCGACACTATTACGCCGCCCGAAGCCAGAGCATCGGCCTTGACAAAGCGCCGGGCCGCCTTGCCTCCGTCAACCACCCAGACAAACGTGCGGTTGTCAGAGTCGAGAAGTACAGACTGCGAGGGAAGAAGCACCTCTGCCGCCGTGGCCGACAAATCAGCCGACGCGACTGAAGCTACGGCCACATCTCCGACCATGCCCGGCAGGATGCGTCCGTCAGCCGTCGGAATGGCAATTTTGACCGTATAGGCGCGTGTCAGAGGATCAGCCACAACCGATTTACGCACCACGCGGCCGGAGAGCGAGTCTATGCCGAGACTCTTGAAACCGACCGTGGCGGCCTGGCCTTCGGCAATCGCGCCGATTTCACTTTCAGGAACGGAAATGGTTATACGGATATCACTGACGGTCACAAGCTCCAGCACCGGCTCAGCCGCTATGACCGTCTGCCCGACTCCGGCAAGTTTCCGGCTGACCACACCGCTGACCGGAGCATGAAGAGTGGCATCCGTGACGGCGCGCCGTGACATCTCGGCTGCATTCTCAGCCTGCTTCAGCTTGTTCTGCACCTCAACCCATTTGATCTCAGGAAGAGCATCGGCGTCATGAAGTTTCTTAAGACGCGCATATGCGTCGCGGGCCTCTGCAAGTTCCGCATCGGCGATATTGCCGGCGTTCACATAGCTGTCGCTCCTGACTCTGGCGAGCACCTGCCCTTTGGCCACGCGCTGACCTTCCTCGACATAGAAATCTGTAATGGTTCCCGGCACGGAGAAACTCAGCATCGAGGTTTCCGCTGATTCCACAGTTCCGGAAAAAGACAGTCTGCCGTCAGGGCGGGTCATGCTCACAGGCATGACCGTCACCTTGACCGGCGGAGCTACCTGCGCCTTTTCAGAGTGTCCGCAGCCCGTCAGAAGAGCCGCACAGACTAACACCACGGCTTTTGCCATGCCTGATGATGAACGGAGTCTATTCATTGTCCTTTGTGCTATTCAAGTTTATAAACAGCAGGAATCTCGCCTGCCTTAAAATTGATGAAATTATTTCAATTTTAACACGTTGACAGCGGCATTTGTTTTACGCCCGGTAAATATTCCTTTCTGCGGGAGCGCCACATTAGTTAAAAACAGTTAATCAGGCCGGTCGGCACACTATTATGCGTAAAACAATTGTTTACAAATAATCCGCCCCCTATCTCTCCGCATATTTCCCTACTCCCCGCATAGTGATGTGAATATTCGGGGAATATTTTGTAAATTTGCAGCTATGCAGACAGGAAACTCATTTTTCTCACAGATGCCGCCTGTTACAAAGAATCTGATTATCATAAATCTGATTGTCTGGCTGGCAATGTTCGTACTTCCGCGTCATCTCGGCGCGGACCTGGAGACCTATGCCGGTCTCCACTATTTCAAGGCTTCGGATTTCAATCCGGCCCAGTTGCTCACATACATGTTCATGCATTCGACAGGGAGCCTGGCGCATATTTTCTTCAATATGTTCTCCCTGTTCATGTTCGGCATGACGCTCGAACGCACTCTTGGGAGCGCCCGCTTTCTGTTTTATTACATCTCATGCGGTGTCGGTGCGGCCCTGATCCAGGAGCTGACCTGGGCGCTGACCTGGGAAGACACCTTTGTCAGACTCATCGCCAAGACTTCTGACGTGGACTTCGCCGAAGCCCGCGAGTTTGTGACCAACTCCGAGTTCACGGCCGAAGGCAGAGCGTGGCTGGCCAGAAACCTCAACATGTTTGTGACAATCGGCGCATCGGGAGCCATCTATGGCATCCTGCTTGCCTTCGGTATGCTCTTCCCGAACGCTCCGCTCTATCTGTTTTTCATTCCGGTGCCCATCAAGGCCAAGTGGATGGTGATAGGCATGGGTGTGATCGAGATTCTCATCGGTCTCAGCGAGGCCGCGGGAAGGAGCGACGGAGTGGCCCACTTCGCTCATCTCGGAGGCATGATCTTCGGCTTCTTCATAATACTTTACTGGAAAAAGAAAGGCACTTTTCATGGCGGTTTCTGACACACTGCGACAGCTGAGACGGTCGTTTTCGACCTCTACGATGCTGATGAAGATCATCTGGGTCAACATCGGGGTCTTCGTGGTGTTGCGCCTGACGGCCATCGGAGGCATATTCTCCGGCAACCCTGACTTCATCAACGCCGTGCTGGGCTATGTGCAGCTGCCAAGTTCGCCGGGAGTGCTCCTGACGCGCCCGTGGACGCTGCTTACCTATATGTTCGCGCAGTATGACCTGATGCACATTGTGTTCAATCTGCTGTGGTTCTACTGGTTCGGCACACTCTTCATGATGATAGCCACACCGCGGCAACTCCTTGCGCTTTATCTGCTTGGCGGACTGGGCGGCGCCGTGCTCTTTATAGCGGCCTACTGCGGATTGCCTATGTTTGCCCAGCATTACGGGATGCTCATCGGCTCATCGGCCTCGGTGATAGCCATAGTCACCGCCACAGCCATACTCATGCCCGATTTCAGAATGAATCTGCTGTTTATCGGTTCGGTGTCGATCAAATGGATTGCCATAATCACCATATTTCTGGTGCTCATAGGAGTCACAGGCAACAATGCCGGGGGAGAGATAGCCCATATCGGCGGGGTGGCCGTCGGAGCTCTCTATGCCCTGCGCATGAAACGCGGCCATGACATCACGGCTCCGTTCAACCGGGCCTTTGACCGAATGGCCAACCTATGGAACAGTCTCACCTCAGCAGCCTGGAGCCGCAGCCGCTCCGCGAGACCTGAGCGGAACACCCGCCAGGCCGGCGCAGGCTCCGGCCAGAAGACAGCTAAACAGCATGAGCCCACATGCAGCCGCTCAGACCGCGAAGTGCTCGACTCTATTCTCGACAAAATAAAAAAATCAGGCTATGCCGCCCTTACACCCGAAGAGCGTCAGCGCCTTTTCGATGTCAGCCGTAAGATCAAATGAAAATTCCCCGTCCACACCGCCCGGTCAGATCGACAGTCCTCGCCATAGCCGTGGGGATCAATCTGTTTGTTGCCATGCTCACCATCCTGGCAGCCTACGGAGGGACTTTCAACCCTGACACACGTGTGATCATGGCCATGATAGCCATGACCTTTCCGGCAATGCTCCTCTTGGGATGATAGTGATGACAGCCGATCTGTTCTTCGACCGGCGGCTCGCTCTGATCATAGCCGGAGGATGGCTCATCTCCATCCAGCCGATACTCAGCTTCTCGCCACTCCACATCTTAGGCCACAGCCTTTCGGAGCAGGAAAAGGAGCGGTCATTCACCCTGCTGACATACAACATACTCCACTACTGCGACTTCCGTGGCGAAAACCCGGAGCTGGAGGCAAACGCCACTATGAGCTACATACTCTCGACCGACGCCGACATTGTCAACCTTCAGGAGGCCGGACCGGAACTGACCTGCCCCGGCAGACTGAACATGATGGAATCAGGAGCGGTAACCACAGGCGACTACTGGCACATGAAGCAGAGCCAGCTCGACTCGCTCTATGCCCGCTACCCCTACCGGGTGATCAACCGCGATAATCAGCTCTCGGTATATTCGAAGTATCCCGTCACTCCGGTCAGAATCCACATCCCGCCCAAAGACCACAACGTGATGGAATGCTTCCGGCTTGACATAAAAGGGCAGACAGTTCACCTGATAAACGTCCACCTGAAATCCATCGGCCTGACCGATGCCGACAAGGCCCTCTACAAACAGACTTTCCGTAACGTGCCTGACAGCAAGCAGGAACTCAGGAGTGAGATCAACGATGTGAAATCGCAGCTTCTGAGCAAACTCGCGGTGGCGTTCAGAGACCGGGCCGCCCAGGCCAACACAGTCAAAAACGTGATCGACTCGATAGGCGGTCCGTTCATAGTGGCCGGCGACTTCAATGACATCCCTGACTGCTATGCCGTGCGCCGCATCCTCAGCGCCGACGGAATGAACGACGCTTATGCCGACGCCGCCTTCGGGCCGGCCATCACATATCACGGTGACCGCTTCTACTTCCGCATAGACCATGTGCTTTACCGCGGACCGTTCAAAGCCATTGACATAGAGCGCGGAGGCATATCCTCAAGCGACCACAACCCGCTGCTGACCACCTTCCTCTTCGACAAGGACCTCCGGCTTCAGCCTGAATCCGCACCCTGACCGATAAACCAATATATATAATACCATCCGGAAACATGAACCGATTATTAACAGCCGCCCTCGGAGCCGTATTGCTCCCGGCAGCACTAAGCACCTCAGCAGATATGACTGCACAGACCCGTCAGAACCCGTTTCTGGCTCCTTACAACACCCCGTTTGAAATTCCGCCGTTCGACAAGATCACCTATGACGACTATCTCCCCGCAATCGAGCAGGGCATAGCCGAACAGAAAAAGGAGATCGAGGCAATAGCCAACAACCCGGCTACCCCGACCTTTGACAACACCATCCTCGCTATGGAAAAGAGCGGCGCCCTGCTCCAGCGCGTGATGCTCGTGTTCGGCTCTCTCGACGAGACTGACAACAACGAGCAGATGACCGCCATCTCTGAAAAAGCCTATCCGATGGCTGCGGCGGCAGCTGATGAGATCTCGATGAACGACAAGCTCTTCCAGCGCGTCAAATATCTCTACGACCGCCGCGACCAGCTCGGACTTGACGGTCCGCAGAAACGCGCCATCGAACTCTCCTACAAGAGCTTTACCCGCAACGGTGCCCTTCTTTCAGCCGACGAGAAAGAAAAACTCAAAAACATCAACAACGATCTGACCCGCCTCTATCTCCAGTTCAACCGCAATCTGCTTGCATCGACAAACAGCTTCGAACTTCTTGTGGATGACGAGTCGAAACTCGCCGGACTTCCGGCAGGCATCGTGGGCACCGCCGCCACCGAAGCTGCCAGCCGCGGCAAGGCCGGCAAATGGATCTTCACGCTCCACGCCCCCAGCCGTCTGCCCCTGCTCAAATATGCCGATGACCGCGAACTGCGCCGCAAAATGTATGAAGGCTACATGAAACTTGCCTCCGAAGCGCCCTATGACAACCGCCCTGTCATCGGCGAGATCATCAAGACCCGCGCCGCCAAGGCCCGCCTGCTCGGATTTGACAACTATGCGTCATACATGACTGACAACGTCATGGCCAAGACCCCGGAAGCAGCCAAGAGCCTGCTGATGAAAATATGGGAACCGGCCACAGCCCGCGCCCGCGAGGAAGTAGCCGAAATGCAGGAATACGTGCGCAACGAAGGCGCCAAATTCGAGATCGCACCCTGGGACTACTATTATTATGCCGAAAAACTCCGTCAGAAAAAATTCGAGCTTGACGAAAACGAAGTCAGCGCCTACTTCTCGCTTGAGAATGTGCGCAAAGGCATCTTCACTCTGGCCGAAAGACTCTACGGCGTGACATTCACCGAACTTCCCGAAGCCCCGAAATATCATCCCGAAGTCAAGGTCTATGAAGTCAAAGACCTCAAGGGCGAACACGTGGCAGTCTTCATGACCGACTACTTCCCCCGCCCTTCAAAGCGCCAGGGCGCATGGATGAGCGAGTTCAAAGGATCGTTTGAAGATCCTGACGGAACCGTTGGCCGTCCGATCATCTACAACGTGGGCAACTTCACCCGCCCCACTGCCGACACACCCGCCCTCCTTACTGTGGATGAAGTGGAAACCATGTTCCACGAATTCGGTCACGGACTCCACGGCATGCTCACCCGCGCCAAACTCCGCAGCCAGGCAGGCACAAACGTTGACCGAGACTTCGTGGAACTTCCCTCTCAGATCACCGAACACTGGGCTCTGGAACCCGAACTGCTCAAGGAATTCGCCTTCCATTACAAGACAGGCGAGGTGATCCCCGAAAGCCTCATCAACAAGCTCCAGGCCGCTTCCACCCATAACCAGGGCTTCACCACCACCGAACTTGCCGGCGCATCGCTGCTTGACCTCGAATGGGGAATGCTCAATCCGGCCGAAGGCGAGACGATTGACGTGGACAATTTTGAAAAGCAGGTTGCCGAAAAGCTCAACATGCCCCGGCAGATAGCCTACCGCTACCGCTCGCCCTACTTCAAACACGTGTTCGGCAGCGACGGCTATGCCTCCGGCTACTACACCTACCTCTGGGCCGAAGTACTTGACACCGACGGCTTCGAACTCTTCAGCGAAAAAGGTATCTTTGATCCCGCCACAGCAAAAGCATTCAAAGAAAATGTGCTTGAAAAGGGCGGCAGCGAGGATCCGATGGAACTTTATGTGCGTTTCCGCGGCCATGAACCTTCGGTAGATGCTCTGCTCCGCAACCGCGGTCTCGCCCCCAAGGCTGAGAGCGCCAAAGGCGGCAACATCAAGACTCCCGGCGGCAAATAACAACCGCTGACAACTGCCCGTTTCAGTAAAAAACGTTAACAGGGGCTTTCAGACACTGATTTTTTCAGTCTGAAAGCCCCTAATTTCAAAAATATGACATATCTTTGCACCCGCATCAGAAGTGGCACGTAATCCCGCCGGGACCACAGTGCTCCGGGAGAGCTGCTGACGATGCATCCGACTTAAGCAAAAAATAATAAGTGAATCATAGGTTAAAATCCGGTAACTCGTGAGAGCAGCCGGATTTGTTTTTTCTGAAATGATCAAATGAATAATCAAAGCCCCATGACATCACGCAGCAGCGGCAGCTGGGCATCCATAGTAAAATTGCGGCTGCGTTCAAGGGCTTTCCGTCCACAGCGCTCTCTCAGTCCGGAATCAGACAACAACGCATGCAGCCCGGCGGACAGAGAGTCAAGATCGCCGAGACGATAAGGAATGCCGGCACCGTCTGAGAAGAAATAACTGATGACCGAGAGATCTGTATAGACCACCGGCTTTGCATTCCTTGCAGCCGAAATGGCAAGCATCTGACCGGAAGCCCCGACATCTTCCCTGAGAGGGACAATAACAACCTCGGCACCCGTAAGGATCGACTCGAACTGATCTTTCGGGAGATTGTAAAGAAGAGTTACATTGTCAAGGGAGGGAGGGCACTCAATGCCGTTAAGCGATGAGGCGACAAAGACAAACTGTCTGTCAGGAAAACGCCCGGCAAGTCTGAACATCAGAGGATAGTCTCGGTTCGTATATCCTCCGGTAAACACATATGAATCAGGAAGACCGGCTGTCCGTTGATCCTCTTTGGCCACGGGTGTGAAATCGGAACAGAATGGTATGAATTTCAGATTAACTTTTGACGAAAGGGCTCTGTAGTACTCGATCTCCCCCTCTGACTGGGTCAGAATAGTAAAACGGCTGTCGGCAAGGAGAAACCGGAGAATTCGTTTCACCAGCGGTTTGCGTCCGAGTTCATGTAGATAAAAATTATGGAAGTAGACGCGGCAGTCGCCCAAAGCCAGTCCGGCCAGACGGCAGATGAGCATGAACGGCAACTGGGCCGAAGTGCAGTAGACAATGCGGTTTCTGAAAGTCAGCGGCTGCACAGCCCATTTGAAAAAGGCCTTGGTCCATTCACGCAGCAGACCTTTCTTTGAAAGAAAACCGGACTTCGAAGCCTCTGATATATAAAGCAATCTGACCTCTCCCCCGTTGGCCGCATACCACTCTGCCACACTTGGCAGGCCATAGGATTTATATTGGTTGAGAACAACCATTGTTTTGCCGCAGTGTTCGGAAGAAGCCATGATATTGTGAAGATTCAGGTTGTGGTGGTGGGAATAGCAGATTCTAACGTCGTTTTTGCCTTGTTTCAGACAGTTCTTAAATAGAAGAACACCAATTCATCGGAATTATTGTGTGAAACATAGAATAACAGTGGTTAAAGTATGTCAATACAATTGCGAGGTCAATGAAATTTTGATATATTTGCCATAGGAATTCCGGTTTATTGTATGCCGCCTTTATTTTAACGTTTTTAATCAAATTTACCGCCTATAGAACATTGCTACTCTAACCAATCAAACGAGAAACCAATGCAAAATCTGTCAAAGCTCGCCGACCGTGATCTGGTTGCAGCTTATGCCAATGACAACAACAACGCTTTTGACGTATTGCTTGAACGCCATCAGCAGAAAGTCTATTCCTACATTTTTCACATTGTAAAAAACAAGGATATTGCCGACGACATCTTCCAGGAGACATTCGTCAAAGCCATCATGACCATCAAGCAGGGACGCTATACCGAGCACGGCAAATTTTCGGGATGGCTCACCCGGATAGCCCACAATCTGATCATCGACTTCTTCCGCCAGGAAAAAATCGAGAATGCCGTCTCGGCCGATGACGAAACCAGCGATGTGCTCAACCGCCGCGACCTCTGTGAAGGGAATATCGAGGATGCCATAGTGAGCACCCAGATCGACGAAGATCTGCGACGCATTGTCATGGCCCTCCCTGATCCGCAGCGCGAGGTGCTCGTGATGCGCTTCTACCGCAACATGTCATTTAAGGAAATAGCCGAAGCCACATCCGTCAGCATCAACACCGCTCTCGGACGCATGCGCTACGCCATCATAAACATGCGCCGCATCGCTGCCGAAAACAATATCGCACTTGCCATCTGAGAGGAGCGGCCGGCCCCATTCCGCGTGCAGGCTGACTTCTCTAAAGAAAAATTTCATAAACCCGCATCATTCAGACTCTATCCTCACACTGACTAATGAAACTACACATCAGACATCTCTGCCTCCCTCTTGCCATCGTTGCCTTTCTGGCATCATCTCAGAAAAGTCTTGCCGCTGAAAACCAGCAGTCCGGCACTCAGCCGCAATCTGACGAAGTCAGCAAAGACAAGGTTAATCTTGTCCCCAAAATCCACGGCACAGTCCGCGCCCGCTGGGAGATGGACACCAAGGGGGGCGAAAACCGCTTTGCGGTGCGCAATGCCCGCGTGTCTATTTCCGGAGAGATAGCCCAGCCTATCGACTATTATATCCAGACCGACTTCTGCGACCAGGGCAAAATGAAGATCCTCGATGCCTGGGGGCGTGTCAGCTTTACCAAGCGCCTGCGCCTGCAGGGCGGACAGTTCCGCCTGCCTTTCGGCACCGACTGTTTCCGCGGACCGGGCACATATTTTTTCTCAAACCACTCGTTTATCGGCGGCATAATGAACAACGTGCGCGGTGTCGGAGCCAAGCTGAGCTATACCTTTCCCACAAGCGGATCATCGCTCCTCAGCCTTGAAGCCGGAGCGTTCAACCCCACTTCGATGGCTGACCATAATGTGTGGGTGAAAGAGATGGCCTTTGCCGGAAAAGCCCTTTGGACAATCGGCGAGGTAAAGATCGCCGCCGGTGCCGAGACTCTTATCCCGGACTCTGTGCGCATCAATTCGCTCACGGGCTCCGTGACATGGACCCACGGCGGTCTCACTCTTGAGGGCGAGTATCTCAACAAGCACTACACCAACAAGGCCCACAAGGCTGCTCACGGCTACAATGTGTTTGCCGACTACGGTTTTCCTGTAAAAGCAGGCATATTCAACCGCGCCTCGGTCCAGGCCCGATTCGACGGAATGACTGCCTACAGCAGCGGTAACAGAAATGACGAAGGGAAACTTTTCACTGACTATGCCGCGCGCAACCGTGTGACAGTCGGGGGTACTCTGAGCTACATTTATAAATTCGTGCGCTGCGATCTGCGCCTCAGCTATGAGAAGTATTTCTATCACCACGATGCCGTGGTGCCTGTAGGCGACGGAGATAAAGTGTGTGCCGAACTGGTTGTAAAGTTCTGAAAAGGGCACAAAAAAAAGGGTAAGCTTACTACATCGCACCGCTACAACCTGATACCGTTGCTTCGATCAAGACCTGGCGGAGTTCTCAGGGAGCTGGTCGTGTAGGACTTACCCGGCTGCAAAGGTACTACTTTTCCCCGAATCCGCAAGCATCCAGGCTGAATATTTTTCTCGCGGAGCAGATTTCTTCAAAAAATTCTTTCTAAAAACGTCAAAAATACGGCCTCGCTGGCGCTTTCTCCGAGCATCAGCGAGGCTGCAACGCATTCGCGCGGTAATGAAGCCAGACAAAGATGCAAGAATAAAACGCCACATCCAGTCCGGCTGATGCGAAGAAGGAAGACGCAGCGCCAACTATCTGCTGCCGGAAACATCCTGAAATCGGCCCGCACTAATTGTTTTCAATTAGAACAGACACCTAAATAATAGAAAATTACCCATATTTAGGTATGTTCAGACGCATAATGTTATTGTAATTTTGCATACAGATAATTATACGAGAATAACAGATAAAAACATTTGGACAATAAAGCTTAGCTATAGATAGCTCATGTAATCTATTTTAATTGAATGCTATTGTTTAAACGGTATGATGCAAAGTCGCGATGACCCCTACATCATACCGGTTTTTATTTCCTGCATAGACTTTTATCGGACAGCAATAATATAAAAAGCAAGCCCAACTTCTTTTTCTTTCAAGAAGCCGGACTTATCTTTTTATAATTTAGCAGACAGTAATAATCTTGAATGGCGCTTAGAGGTGATTATGCAACACTCCTCTTAAAAAAACGTCATTTCATAGGGGCGGATTGTCAGTCTGCCACGTGGAGCAGGAAGTAGTTCTTCTTGCCGCGCTGCACGAGGATGTATTTGTCGTTGAGAAGCATGTCGGCAGTCACGGGAGCATAGGGATCAGAGATTTTCTCCTTGTTGATGCTGACTCCTCCGCCCTGGACCATTTTTCGCATCTCGCCCTTCGAGGGGAAGACGGCGGCTGTCTCGGTCAGCAGATCGGCAAGTTTCACTCCTTCGCTGATGGCCGAACGGGGCACTTCGAACTGCGGCACACCTTCCATCACTGCAAGCAGAGTGGCTTCATCGATCTTGCGGAGGGTCTCGCCGGCATGGTTGCTGAAGAGAATCTGCGAGGCTTCGACGGCGGCTTCATAGTCAGCTGCCGAGTGTACCATTGTGGTGATTTCCTTGGCCAGACGCTTCTGCAGCGGACGTGCGCCGGGATTCTGGGCCTGCTCCTCGACGAGAGCGGCAACCTCCTCACGGGTCAGTTCAGTGAATATCTTGATATATTTTTCAGCATCGGCGTCAGAAACGTTGAGCCAGAACTGGTAGAACTTGTAGGGTGAGGTGTAGCGCGGATCGAGCCACACATTGCCGCTTTCGGTCTTGCCGAATTTTCCTCCGTCGGCCTTGGTGATCAGCGGGCAAGTAAGTGCGTAGGCCTCGCCTCCGGCTGTGCGGCGGATAAGTTCTGTGCCGGTGGTTATGTTGCCCCACTGGTCGGAACCGCCGAGTTGCAGACGGCAGTTTTTCTCCTTGTAGAGGTGGAGGAAGTCATAGCCCTGACAAAGCTGATAGGAGAATTCGGTGAACGACATGCCCTGCTGTGATTCGCCGCTCAGGCGCTTCTTCACTGAATCCTTGGCCATCATGTAGTTGACGGTGATATGCTTGCCTACGTCGCGGATGAAGTCAAGGAAACTGAAATTCTTCATCCAGTCATAGTTGTTGACCATCTCGGCTGCGTTTGGCGCATCGGAGTCGAAGTCGAGGAATTTGGCAAGCTGGTTCTTGATTGCCTCCTGATTGTGGCGGAGGGTTTCTTCGTCGAGAAGCTTGCGCTCCTGGCTCTTCATGGAGGGGTCGCCGATCATGCCTGTGGCGCCGCCTACGAGCGCGATGGGCTTGTGGCCTGCGCGCTGGAAGTGTTTGAGCATCATGACGCCCACAAGGTGGCCGATGTGGAGAGAGTCAGCCGTCGGGTCAATGCCGAGGTAGGCTGTGGTCATTTCTTTCTTAAGCTGCTCGTCGGTGCCGGGCATCATCTGATGGATCATGCCGCGCCATGAGAGTTCTTCTATAAAGTCCATGTACAATGGGTTTGTTTTAGTGTATGTTTGATTTAAGAGGCTGTTTAAAAACAAGCTCTAACGGATATGGATTATTTCAGTGTGGCGAGTGTGGCGGCGATGCGGCGCATGGCTTCGCGCAGATTGTCGTCGGAAGTGGCGTAGCTCAGACGGATGTAGCCTTCCATGCCGAAAGCGCCGCCGTCGACTGTTGCAACGTGGCCTTTTTCAAGGAGATACATGGCCAAGTCGGCCGATGAGCCGATGGTGTTGCCTTCGGGAGTGGTCTTGCCGATATATGCGCTGACTTCGGGAAGAGATAGAAGGCGCCATGCGGGCAGTTGACTTTCAGTCCGGGGATCTGCGAGGCGAGCTCTACCACAAGGTTGCGGCGACGTTCGAATGCCTTGTTCATCTCAGCCACACACTGCTGCGAACCGGTGTAGGCAGCCTCGGCGGCTTTCTGCGCGATAGATGATGCGTTTGACGAGTACTGACCCTGGAGTTTGGTGACAGCCTTGGCAAGCCACTGGGGAGCTGCGCAGTAGCCTATACGCCAGCCGGTCATGGCGTAAGCTTTGGAGACACCGTTGATGATGATGGTGCGGTCAGCGATTTCGGGGAATGATGCCAGTGATGTGAAAGATCCTGTGAAGTTGATGTGTTCATAGATTTCGTCGGCCAGCACAAGAATCTGCGGATGCTTTGCGAGCACGTCAACCAAGCCCTGTAGTTCTTCGCGCGAATAGATGCTGCCGGTGGGGTTCGAGGGCGAGCAGAGGAGTATCATGCGAGTGGCCGGAGTGATGGCTGCTTCGAGCTGGGCGGGGGTGATCTTGAAATCCTGGGTGATGTCGGCCTGAACTTCGACAGTTGTGCCGCCTGCCAGTTTCACCATCTCCACATAGCTGACCCATGCGGGCATGGGGATGATAACCTCGTCGGCCGGATTGATGGTGGCGAGGATCACATTGCAGAGGGCCTGCTTGGCACCGTTTGACACCACGATCTGCTCCGGAGCATAGCTGACACCGTTTTCGCGCGAGAGCTTTTCAGACACAGCCTTGCGCAGCGACATATAGCCCGGCACAGGGGTATAGAATGTATAATTCTCGTCAATGGCTCGTTTTGCGGCATCCTTGATGTGGGCCGGGGTTTCGAAATCGGGTTCGCCGACTGAAAGATTGATCACATCGACACCCTGAGCCTTGAGCTCGTTGCTTTTTTGCGACATGGCCAGTGTGGCCGATGGTGCGAGCGCCTGCACTCTGTCAGAAATGTGGGTCATTACGAATCTGTTTTAATGGTTAAGTTGATATATTTGTGCAAAGATACGGATATTTGCCGAATAAGCCGAGCAAAAAAATGTGCCGGATTCAAAAAATCCGGCACATTTTTCATTCATTATACCTGAGGGGCATTGACTATTGCCAGAAGCCCTCGGTGTTTCGGGTGAAATACGAGGCCGCTGACACTGCGTCAGGCCTTCTTGGCTGCTGCGCGGGCGCGCATGGCGGCCATGACTTTCTGTTTGCCCAGACGGACGAAGTCGACAACCGGACGCGAGGCGGGGCAGGCGTAGCTGCATGATCCGCACTCTATGCAGTTGGCCACCTTGTTGGCTTCAACCTCATCCCACTCCTTGAGACGAGAGAGAGTGGCAAGCAGGAAGGGTTCGAGTCCCATCGGACATGCGTCGGAGCAGCGGCCGCAGCGAATGCAGTTTTCAACCGGGCGGCGGTGGGCATAGCGCTTGTCGAGCAGGATGCCTGAGGTGCCCTTGATCATCGGAGTCTGGAGCGTAGAGGCTGTACGACCCATCATCGGACCTCCGATGATGATCTTTTCAGGTTCCTCCAGGCCTTCGGTCAGAGTGGCGAGGATAGTTCCGAACGGCACCCTCAGGTTGCGTCCTGTGTTGCCGTCATGAAGAGTGAGCACGCGGTCCATAAGCGGTTCGCTGAGCACTACGGCACGGTAAACGGCATAGGCTGTAGCCACATTTTGGACTATGGCTCCGGTTGCGATAGGCAGACCGCCGGAGGGCACTTCCTTCCCGATGACAGCTTCGATGAGCTGCTTTTCGCCGCCCTGCGGATATTTGACTTTCATGGGCATCACTTCGATTCCCGGTACGGTAGAAGCCGCCTGGGTCAGGGCCTCGATGGCTTCGGGCTTGTTGTTTTCGATAGCGATGACTCCGCGGCTTACGCCTGCGGCTTTCATCAGAAGGCTCACGCCCTTGACAATCTCACGCGGGTTCTCGCGCATGAGCATGTCGTCGCAAGAGAGACAGGGCTCACACTCGGCAGCGTTGATGATCACCACCTCTGCCTTCGATCCGGGAGGGGGCGACAGTTTCACGTGGCAGGGGAAGGTGGCTCCGCCAAGGCCCACGATGCCGGCATTCTTGATGATGTCTATGATGGCTTTGCCGTCAAGCGCGGCAATTTCGGCTTCGCTGCGGGCCGGAGTCTCGCGCTGTTCGAGCGCCTTTGCGTCAGCCTCGCGGTCGGCCTCATCGCTCTTG
Organism: Duncaniella sp. C9; assembly: GCF_004803935.1. Taxonomy (GTDB): domain Bacteria; phylum Bacteroidota; class Bacteroidia; order Bacteroidales; family Muribaculaceae; genus Duncaniella; species Duncaniella muris. Next base: position 1,155,280 of record NZ_CP039547.1, on the reverse strand, counting down.
ATATAGATGGCCTCCACGGGCAGTCCCTGAGGGGTGCGGCAGACGTCGATCTTGACCACGGTGCCTGAAATGGGGCTGTGGACGGGAGCCGACACAAAACCGCCGGCCTCGGCAACCATGTCGCCGCGCTTTACTTTATCGCCTTTTTTCACTACAGGCTTTGCCGGAGCTCCGATGTGCTGGGCTACCGGAAGGACTACTTCGGCGGGAAGGGGCATATTTTCAATCGGCTTGCCGGCCGCTATCTTGTTTTCGGCGGGATGGATGCCGCCAATTTTAAACGTATGGAGTTTCATGGTTTCAGGCGGGAGTTTCTTCAGTTTTCAGTTTTACCTCTGCTGTGGGAGCGGCTTTCTTCACGGGGAAGTTCACGGCATGGATGGCGTGGGTCGGGCAGACGTCCACACACTTGCGACAGAGCTTACACTTCTCATAGTCGATATATGAAAGATTGTTGGCGATGGTTATGGCCTCGTGTGTGCACTCTTTGGCACACTTCGTGCAGCCGATGCAGGCAACCTTGCATTCTTTCATTGCCAACGCGCCTTTTTCTTTGTTAGAGCAGGCCACGTAGACCCTCATGCCGCGTGGGCCTTTGAAACGGAGCTCGATTATGGAGCGCGGGCAGGCCTTGACGCAGGCGCCGCAGCCCACACACTTATCTTCGATCACCTCCGGCAGACCGGTTTCGAGGTTCATCTTCATAGCGCCGTAGGGGCAGGCGGTAACACAGTCGCCACAGCCGAGACAGCCGTTGGGACAAGCTGACTCGCCGGTGCCGAGCGAGGCAAGCACGGCGCAGGTGGGCGCACCCTCGAATCGGGCTATCTGCGGACGCAGGTCGCAGGTGCCGTTACATTTGATTACAGCGATTTTGGGTTTGGTCTCGGCGGCGGCCAGTCCGACAATCTCACCGATCTGTTTCATGACCGCGCTGCCTGAAGCCGGGCAGGAAAGTCCGTCGAGCGTATCGGCTCCGACACATGCGGCCGCGAAGTCTCGACATCCGCTACGTCCGCAACCGCCACAGTTAGCGCCGGGCAGAAGGGCTTCAACTTGGTCAATACGGGGATCTTCCTGAACATGGAAACGCTTGGCCACAATGTAAAGCACGGCAGCGCCCACAATTCCGATAACCCCAAGTACAATAATGGAAGTTACAACAACATTCATGGTAAAAAATTATAAGAGCCTGTATAACAGATATATTTTAATCAGTACTATAGCCTGGTCACTTTCCAGCTGATCTTCTGGGCCAATTGCCTGCGGAGGCGGTAGAGCAGGAGATCATAGAGCAGCAGAAAGCCGAAACCTATGGCGAGCGACCAGCCTCCAAGTTCCGGGAAACCGAGCCGGAGACCGACCACGGAGCCGCCGAAAATCAGCGTCGGGAGAATCAGCGCCCACCACGTGGCCCTCAGTGTAGAGCCTGAGCTGGCAGTAACCTCCACCCGTTCACCAGGATTGAAGTCCGAAGCAAGCGGAGTGTCAATGGTCAGGAGTTCATGGCCGCCACCTTTGGTGTTGCACAGGGCGGTGATGGCACATCCGTCACATTTACACGCTTCTTCGGTGCGAATGGTCAGCGAGTTCCGGCCGACCGATTCGATCACTCCACGGTGTGTTACGTCTTCTTTGCTCATCGGGATTTTGGTTAAAATGCAATATTATGCGTCTGCAAAGTTAGCGTTTTCTCACCATTCGGACAAACAAAAATTTCATCTCCCGCTCCGGCTGACCGGAAATGACATGGAAATGGCACTCAACCTCTAAGAAATTGTTTAGAGGGTGTTTCATAACAAGAGTTAAAATCTGAGTGGTGTATCTTTTAGATAAATTGTTGCAAGGGAGGAAGAAGCATAGCCACGCTATCTGACGAATGAAAAGCCGGAAAGAGCCGGCCATCCTTCAGCGCCGCCGAGGGAGCATATCTGACAAACGGATATGCTCGATGCGCATGGCCATCAGAATATAGCCCAGCAGCAGTGGGGTGCGTATGATCATGTTGAGCCAGGGCCGGTGGCCGAAGGCTATAAGTTCGGCGAAAAACCACAGCGCTATCGCACTGACGAAATAGAACACTATGCGCGAAACCTGGTAGCCGATCGGAAATTTGACAAGTCCGGCCAAATAGCTCACCAGCATCATGGTGCCATAGCAGGCAAATGATGCCCAGGCGCAGCCCATATAGCCGAAGCGAGGCACGAGCAGTACGTTTAGCGCCACAGTGACAGCCAGTCCGAGCAGCGAGAACCACATGCCCCAGACCGTCTTGTCGGTGAGCTTATACCACAGCGAGAGGTTGAAGAAGATCCCGAAGAAGAATTCCGCTATCATGACTATAGGCACCACCTTGAGGCCGCTGAAATAGCTTTCGGCTATGAACAGGCGCAGAATATCGAGGTAGAACATCACTCCGAGAAAGATGACCATAGCGAAGATGACGAAGTATTTCATCGCATCGCGGTAGCTCTGCATGCGGTCATCGCCTCTGTCCTTAGCCTTGGCGAAGATAAATGGCTCGTAGGCAAAACGGAATGCCTGAATAAACATCACCATCACAATGGCAATCTTGATATTGGCCCCATAGATGCCGAGCTGCGACATGGCCTCGGCCTTATCGGGATACAGTTCCGGGAAGAGGATTGAATAGAGCGTACTGTTCATGATGCCGGCAATGCCAAGTACCAGGAGCGGCGCGGAGTAGGCTATCATCTCTCGCCATAGGCGCGGATTGAACTTCCAGCTGAAGCCACGGAGTTCGGGCAGCAGCAACAGCATGGTCACAGCCGAGCTGACAAGGTTGGCCAGGAAGATGTAGCCGATGCCGAAATCAGGATCATAGAACCAGGCTATCCAGCCGGGAGCCTGGGTCCAGAGCCAGGGGCAGATGAGTATGAAAAACAGATTCAGTCCGATGTTGAGTCCGATGTTGACCAGACGCAGCAGAGCGAAGCGCATGGGGCGTTTGCGGAAACGCAGATATGAGAACGGCAGGCAGCAGAATGCGTCGATGGCCACTGTCAGAGCCATCATGACAACGTAAGTTTCATTTCCTGCGCAGTGCATGGCCTCGCTGACCGGGCCAAGCACGGCAAGCACAAGCGCCATGAAAGCCGTCGAGCTGACGGCAAGCGAGATCAGCGAGGTTGAGTAGACCTCCATCGGGTCCTTGTAGCGCTCATGGTTGGCAAAGCGGAAAAATCCGGTTTCCATTCCGTAGGTCAGAATGATCAGCGCCAGCGCCACTATGGAGTATATAAAGGTGACAAGGCCGTATTCGGCCGAAGGAAACATGCGGGTGTAGAGCGGCACCAGACACCAGTTGAGAAAACGTCCGATGATGCTGCTCAGTCCGTAGATGGCCGTATCCTTGGCCAGTGACTTGATTCCTGCCATTATTGCAGAGCGGTAATTTGATTTTTTTGAGACTGTAACAATTTTTTAGAGGCTGCTAAAAAACAACCTCTTATATTCCAGGAGGGGATCAGAACAGCGTCCCCATAGCCGAGGGCGGGTTGAGATGCAGGTGGGCATAGGCCAGCGATGTCACTTCGCGTCCGCGCGGAGTGCGCCGCAGGAAGCCCTCCATTATCAGGAAAGGTTCGTAGACCTCCTCAATGGTGTCCTGCTCCTCGCCGATAGCCGTCGCGATGGTCGAAAGGCCCACCGGACCGCCTTCAAACTTGTGGATCATGGTCAGCAGGAGCTTGTGGTCCATCTCATCGAGTCCGTAGCGGTCAATATTTAGCGCTTCGAGAGCGAAACGGGCAATCTCCGGATCTATCTCGCCGCTGCCTTTGACCTGGGCGAAGTCACGCACACGCCGCAGGAGCGCATTGGCTATTCGCGGAGTGCCGCGGCTGCGCATGGCTATCTCATGGGCCGCCTCGGCACTGCATCTGACTCCGAGGAGTGCGGCCGAGCGGAGTATGATGCGTTCGAGCACCTCATGACTGTAATATTCCAGATGGCAGTTTATGCCGAAACGCGCGCGCATCGGCGCTGTCAGCATACCCGACCGGGTGGTGGCGCCAACGAGGGTGAAGGGAGAGAGCGAAAGCTGTACCGAGCGGGCGCCCGGGCCTTTGTCAATCATTATGTCGATGCGGTAATCTTCCATAGCCGAGTAGAGATACTCCTCCACCACACGGCTCAGCCGGTGGATCTCGTCGATGAAAAGCACATCGTTCTCCTCAAGCGAGGTCAGTATTCCCGCCAGATCGCCCGGCTTGTCAAGCACCGGCCCGGAAGTCACCTTGAAGTTGACTCCAAGCTCATTGGCAATGATGCCGGCGAGCGTTGTTTTTCCAAGACCAGGAGGGCCGAAGAGCAGAAGATGGTCAAGCGCCTCTCCCCGCATCCGCGCGGCCTGCACGAACACCTTGAGGTTTTCAACCACTTTTTCCTGACCGTTGAAGCCGTCGAAATATGACGGACGCAAGGCTCTTTCATACTCCTTGTCGGCGCTGCCGCGGTCATGTATGTCGAATTCATTTTCCATCAGATGACAAAATTAGCAAATTTCCATGAATTTTGTTCCAAACATCCGCCATTTGTCTTATCTTTGTGCTTCAATCAATTTATAAATATAAATCTTTAATCCTTTAATCCCCCACATTATATCACAATGAGCAAACCTTACGTAGTGGGTATCGACATAGGCGGTACCAATACAGTTTTCGGCATCGTCGACGCACGTGGCGTAGTTATCGCCAGTTCCTCCATCAAGACGCTGAAACATTCCGATGTCAACGCATATCTTGACGAGCTTTACAATGAAGTGACCCGGCTGCTTGTGGCCAATGACGCTGTTGACAAAGTCCACGGCATAGGCATAGGCGCACCCAACGCCAACTACTACACCGGCATGATCGAAAAACTCGTCAATATCCCCTGGCCCACTCCCCTGCCCCTGGCCCAGATGGTCAGCGACAAGTTCGGCATACCCGTGGCCATCACCAACGATGCCAACGCCGCTGCAATCGGCGAGATGACCTACGGCGCAGCCCGCGGTCTGAAGGATTTCATCATGATCACCCTCGGCACCGGCGTAGGCAGCGGCATAGTTATCAACGGTCAGCTCGTCTACGGTCATGACGGTTTTGCCGGCGAACTCGGCCACACCATCATGAAGCGCAACAACGGCCGTCTCTGCGGCTGCGGCCGCACCGGCTGCCTCGAAGCCTACTGCTCGGCTTCAGGCGTAGCCCGCACCGCCCGCGAGTTCCTTGAAATCCGCACCGAGCCCTCGGCCCTGCGCACAATTCCTATCGAAGCCATCACTTCAAAAGATGTCTATGACGCAGCCGTGGCCGGCGACAAGCTTGCCAACGAGATCTTCGAATATACCGGCAACATTCTCGGCGAGGCTTTTGCCGAATTCACCGTATTCTCATCGCCGCAGGCCATAATCCTCTTCGGAGGTCTGGCAAAATCCGGCGAGCTCCTGCTGCGTCCGCTGCGCGAGTCAATGGAGAAAAACATGTATCCGGCATTCAAAGGCAAGGTGCAGATTCTTCTTTCAGAGCTCAAAGACGCCGACGCCGCCGTGCTTGGCGCAAGCGCCCTCGGCTGGGAAGCCAAGGCCCAGGTTCCGGCAGTGCCCCAGGCATGACACACGCATGTCACCTGACATGACGGCCCGGAAATAATCAAAGGACACGACCACGGCTGAAAATCCGTTTTCGTGTCCTTTGACTTTCGCTATATCTAATCTCAAATACTTGAATTCACAGGGTCCTGCATGTCTGTGGTCACAATGATTACCGCATGACATTCGTCTGCGTCAACCACCAGGCTATCCTCCGGCTCATCGGTCCGGAAAGTCATCTGGCGGACAAAGTTCCCAGGAGCCGGCATAGAATCAAACCAGATAGTGTCAGTGATCTCACTGTCAGAGCGGTCTTTTGACGATGAAGAGCGCCGGGCCTTGTCGACCGACAGCACCCATCCGCCGCGATGCTGCCTGATGAGCACATATTTTATAGCCATATGCTTGCTGTCTTCGAAAGAGATTGAATAGACCTCGGCTCCGCTTGTGGTCTTCATCTGAAAGGCCACAGCCTTTGACCGCTCCTTCTTCATGGCGTCCCTGATCTTGGCGGCCATCTTGTCATCATCGAAGTTAAACATCCGGCTTGAGCGGATGACCGCGCGGGTCGACGGATCACGTTTCTCCGAGAAAATCTCGTTTGTCACAGATTTTGATTTCTGAAGCGTGGCTATCGCCGCATCAATCGAGCTCTGGGCCATAGCTCCCAGCGCCGGGAACATCACTATGACCATTAAAATATATCTTAGAAATTTCATATCCGATAGAGTTTCAGGTATGGTGTAACTTATGATCCCCTCTTCAGGAATTGCAGTAATCAATAGCTAAGAGAAGCCTTGACCACCTCGGCCACATCAGGGTCCGACATGTCAAAATCTTCCATCAGCGCTCTGTCAAAAGCATCTTCCGCCTCTTCAAGCGATCGGTCGAGCTGGCTCAGACGCTCGCTGACGAGCTGGTCGTTGCGACGGATTTCAGGGACGACAACACGAAGGTCCGTGATCTTCTTGCCATCGCGGATGATGTAACTGCCCTCATAGGCCATGTATTCTTCAGGCAGATCTGCGGTCTGCATTCTGAACACAAAGCCGAGCCCCAGCAACAGGGCCACGGTGGCGGCCACTCCTGTCCACTGCCAGCGGCGCAGTCTCGGCAGCCTTATGGGTTCAGGTGCTGCGGGAGCCTGACTGAGAGAGCCATACCAGGCAAACATCTCCCGGTAACTCTCCAGTTCAGCCGGAATATGGCCGTGACTGAAATAGTCATACAGCGCCCTCTCTTCCGCAGAGGTGGTCTCTCCGGCAAGAAAACGCTCCACATAGCGGCTGACATTATTCTGATCTATTTCTTTCATGACTGTCTTTGCATAAAAATATCTCTGATATTCTGACGGGCTCTTGAAAGGGCTACCCGGATAGAGCCCGGCGTAGAACCGGTGAGCCGGGCAATCTCCCCGACCTCCAGGCCTTCTATATGCTTCATTCTGATGACTGCCTGCTGCACCGAAGGGAGCGATGCAATGATCTCCATCACGCCCGCCGTCTCCTCGGAGTCAATCACTGTCTCTTCGGGCGAGACTCCGTCTGAGATGTCGCCCACATGCTCCATCCCGACAGTTGAGCTGCCGTAGGAACTGCGCAGAAGGTCGAGCGTACGGTTGCGGGCTATCACAAAGGCCAGAGAGTCTATACTCCTGTACTTGTCAAGTTTATCCCGCATCATCCACAGTTTCAAAAGAGTGTCCTGAGCTACATCGTCAGCCATATCGGAGTCAGCCTCAGCCGACATGCCGACAACCATGCTGACAATGCGCTCCCTCAGCCGGGGTGCCATCCGTTCAAACTCGCTGCGGTCCATCAGTCTCTGCGGGTCCTTTCAAAGGTCCGTTTATCATATAGACGGAAAATTGGTGTCAACGTTACATCTCGGTTTGATTTTTTTCAATTTCTGCACTATTTTGCCCAACCCGGCATGAACTTTGCAATCGTGATGAATGTTATAAAAAGCAAAAATCCGTTTCAGCTTATGAATTTCATCACACGCACAGCTGCTATCATGCTTTCGGCGGCATGCGCTCTCGGCGCAATGGCTACCGCACCGGCCGATGAGCAGCACGAGGCTCTTGTCAAAGACCACAAGCCAATTTTCTTCGGCGAGGGCGAGACTCCGCAAAGCGACTCGATCCGCAATCTTGTAGAAAATTTCTACTATGACCAGTTCCGCAGTTTTCAGGACCCGCAGGCTCCTTACTTCCTGTTCATGAGCCGCGACTCACAGCTGGCTATGGGCATAGGCGGCATGGTGCGCATGAGAGGATATTTCGACTGGGGTGGTACCACCGGCACTCCCGGTTTCTCGCCTTACTTCATCCCTACGCAGCGCGACGAGCTAAACCGACAGCGTATCGGATCAAGTCCGGCCGGCACCGCCCTGTTTTTCCGTGTCATAGGCCGAAACAAGCGCCTCGGCGACTATCAGCTCTACATAGAAGCCAATTTCAACGGCTACCAGACCCGCGACTTCCATCTTAAGAAAGCTTATGCCACCATAAATGACTGGACCATCGGTTATGCCTCATCCACTTTCGGCGATGGCGCGGCCGTGCCTCCGACCATAGATGCCAGCGGCCCCACCATGAAGATGGACGGAACAAATGTGCTTGTCCGTTACATGCATCATTTCCGCAAAAGCGGCATCTATGTGGCAGCCTCCGTGGAAACTCCTGACATGACCGTGCAGGAAGACGGGACCTCAACCGCAGCCCGCAGCCAGTTTATGCCCAACATCGCGGCTATGGTGCAGTATGAATGGCTCACCGGACAACACATTCGCCTCTCAGCCATCACTCGTTTCCTACCCTACCGCGACATGATCAATTCGCGCAACCACCAGAAAGTGGGCTGGGGTCTGCAGTTCAGCACCGTGTTCCGCCCGGTGGATCCCCTCACGGTCTATGCCACAGTCAACGGCGGCCGCTCATATTCAAACTTCGGCGGCGACTTTCTCCTTGGCAAATATGACCTTGTGGCCAACCCCGAAAAACCCGGACAGCTCAACACCGTGCCAGGATGGGGCTACTTCGCCGGCCTGCAATACAACTTCACTCCTCAGGTCTTCATGTCAGCCACCTTCGGTCAGGGCCGCTACCTGCCCCATCACGGAACTGCCGCCGGCAGCGACTACAAATATGGACTCTACGGAGCCGTCAATCTGTTCTGGTATCTCACACCCCGCATCAGCTTCGGAGCCGAAGCCAACTTCGGGGAGCGCATGAACTTCGACGGCACCCACGGCTGGGGACACCGCGTAGGAGCCCTCGCCCAGTTCTCATTCTGATTCCGGCAATACAACCTGCCAACACATCAGCCCACCCCGGCTTTCAAAGATTCTCTTAAGCCATTTTTCGTAATAATTACTTGGAAGTCCTGCCGCAAAATCCTTGCAGCAGGACTTTTCTGTGATCACGAAGTTTCGTTTGACAGATTCAAATATTTACATTAATTTTGCGGTGCGCGACTGAAACTGCGCAGACATACGGAAAAGCGTTTTTGCTTTCATCCTTTAGTGAAAATTCGCCAAATTTTTAGATTCAGAGGATAAAGCAGTCAAAAACGCCCTTGCTTGTCGCATATCCACTCCCCGACAAGGGGTATCGGTATACGATATGGCGTGGGAGTGGACTGTTTATTCTGAATCAGGCGTTTGGCGATGCCTTCACTAAGATAAACCGAACATCATTCCACGTCTTTTCTATTTTTATGGACCAATCAAAAACATAGTCTCAGGTCTGCAGGGAATGAGTATGACTTGCCATCTGATCATATGAAAATTTCAAGCTCCCTCCCTCGACATTTTCTGTATCTAATTCTCCTTGTACTGACAACAGCACTCGCTGGATGCGACAAAAACACGACTGAAGAGCCGTCTGAACCAGATAAGCCCGGAGATATCACTGAAACAGACATTGATAGCGCAGACGTGCTCCCGGTGCACAATCTCGGCGAAGACTTCGCGTCCTATATCGAATCAATTGACTATAGCCCGGATTCAACCACCATATATGTCAGCCTCAAACAGAGCACACCTGCCGGCAGAATCCCGAAGGAGGCTTCAATCATCGTCATACCCGAATGCGAGATATTCCCTGACGGATTCGGCGCCACAGTGCGATCTGTAAGACTGTCGCCTACGATCATGCTCACATGCTCGTGGCCCGACTTGTCGCAGTTTGCCGAAGAGTTCAACCTTTCAACCGCCGACGGCACTCTCGAAATATCGGAAATAGAGGTCTTCGACCAAGATGGCAATCGGATCGAATTTGAAGAGTATGATCCAGACGATCAGTGTAGCAGTAGCAGAAGCAGAGCCGGCATATGCAACCTCATCACACGGCAGCATTTGGATCTTTCGGTCTCCAACGGCACAGCCTGGAACCATCTTAGGTTCCTTGGCCAGGTATATTACGGATTCAGATACATAGGTGCGACAATCCAAAAGGAGCGTGGCAGACGCACCATAATGACTTTTGACATCGAGCCTACGCTCGGCTTAAATGTTTCATCTATAGTCGAGTGCAAGGCGGAGGTTAATAAGGATATCCGCATAGGCCAACTCAGAACAAATCTCAAAGCTCTCGTGGCAGGTGTACCTGTTGTCTTTCCTGTAACCTTCTATCTATATTTCGAGGCAGCCGCCGCCGGGTCTATCACATTCGAATCGACCTTGACTCATGAGTTCAGTTCAGCCTTCACAATCAGTAATTCGTCAGGCCAATGGAGATCCTCGCGCCGTAACGGTGATGGAAACAACGGCGATGAAAGTCCTTGGGGAATTCAAAAAATCGACCTGGACGGCTCAATATCCACCGGACTCAGAGCCGGAGTGATTGTGGGGCTCTACAGTGCAACCACCGGTGTAGGGATAAATCTGATTCCGAAATATACGCTTTCGGCAAGCGCCTCGCTCTCGTCAGATGATTTATATCGCATCAATCCGATGGTCAGCAACAACATAGGGATAGAAAGCGAAATATACGTTGCTGCAAAACTATTTGGCTGCGACTTAGGGAAATACACATATTCATTCCCCAAAATAGATCTTTACGACAATAGTATCCATCTCTTCCCCGGCATTTCCGGCTTCAAAGTCGGAGAAGGCGCCACGGAGACCGAAAAAGTCGTGGAGTATGACCGCGAAAAGCACTTTTTCCTCGAAAACATACAGGCGGAAGAAGGTCTTGTCCTCCTTGACGAAAACAGCGAAGTAGTCGGCCGATATAAGCCCACATCGACCGAAGAAAATGAAAGTAAAATCCATAAAAAACAATATCTCTCTCGTCTCAAGCCCAAAAAGACATACTACGCCGCACCCTTCTATAGCATTTTCGGCAAAACCTTCATTGGCAACGAGTACCTGTTTAAAACAGATGATATAATCGAAAGCCGGACATACCGCCTGTCAATACTTAATTCCGCCGATGAACGACTCTTGCCCGACAAAAAAGAATTTATCATCAAAGCCGACGTAGGCGCTGAAGGCGATATTGAGATCACAAACATCGAAGGCATGGAAAGACAGGGCAACGACTGGTATTATTCATGGATTGACAATGTAGAGCGGACAGACGGAGAATCGACCATTACATTCAAGGAAGAGCGTGCCAGCCTGCGCATAAGTGCATATGTGTCTGACAATCCGTATTCACTATGTATAAACGAAGCCCATAACCACTCAGACGACAGCAACACCATGATCAATACATCCATCGGGTATCAGTATCATTATTACTATGTGTTTCGCCAAGCATACGAAAATCAGGCATATAGTAAATATTATTACTCCTGGACATCCAAACGAGCCGAATTCTGGCTCAGTTCCGATGGAAAGACACAAACTCCGTGCGACGGTCAAGACAATAAAGGCTCCATGAACACAGTATACACGACAATACACAATATAACAGCAAAACTCGAACGAATCGGCCAATGAAAAAGATTTTTACCAGACTGATTCTATCCGCAGCCGTGCTGCTGTCAACAGCCGGTCAGGCTATGGCCTTCACTGTAGATGGGATCAATTACACTTTGAAAAACGGTGAGGCTATGGTAACCGGCGCAACATCGCGTGACATCACTTCACTTTTAATTCCTGCTACTGTCGACTATGAAGGCAAGACATACCCGGTCAATGCAATTCGCCACACAGCCTTTAACAATTACAAATCGCTCCGCTACGTGCGCTTCGAGGACAGCGACACTTATATCAGTTGTCCGAGGAACACTTAAAACAGTCGAATTGCCTGCTACAATCACCAAAATCGGCTTTTCGGCATTCGAGAAATGCGAGACCCTTTCCGAAATCATTTCACACGCCGTGACTCCGCCCGTATGCACCAATGACAATATCTTCGATTCAAAAATATACAAGACAGCGTCTCTCTTCGTACCGGCCGGATCAAGAAAAGCATATACCGAAGCCAATGTGTGGAAAAATTTCAGCAATACCACTACCGGCGAACGCTTCACCATATCAGTCGAATATGACAACTCCCGCGGCAATGCCACCATCAACGGACAGAAGACAGACAGAAGCGAATTTGAAGAGGGCGAAGCCGCTGAAATCATAATCCGGCCGGCCGACAATTTCCGAATTGCGGAAGTAACCGTAAACGGTAGCCGCGCCGACTTTAAGCCTGAAGAGTTCAAGGCTTCAATTGCCGCCGTGGCAGAAAACATTAACATCACCGCTACATTCGAGCTCGGAATATCCGGCATCGCCCCCGTGCTCACTCCAAGCAACATAAAAGTCTATGGTAAAGATTCGGCAATATATATCGAAGGAGCTGACGATAATGAGACTGTAGAGATATACAGTTCCTATGGCATATGCATATACCGAGGAACGGAGCGCAAAATCGACTTAGGCGCAGGCGGCATATACATTGTCCGCATATTGGACAAGACATTTAAAGTCGCTGTCTGACCCTCGGAGACAACGCTGAGCCGAAATCGGAATGCATCCCTTTCGCATTTTAGCACAATCATAATCAATCGATACCCAATCGATTACTTTTGACTTTCACAATGGCTTTGTCGCAAAATATCATAAATTTGCGACAAAGCCAAATTATTATGTCATCACAAAATGGATACATTTATGTGAAACAGGTCTAAACGACGCAACCTCGTCTTTTTATCTTTTTTTGACACACCATCCGGGGCAGTAAATCGGTGTCCTCGACCGGACACCATATGCTGAGGGAATGGCAAACCCGTGACACCTGCGCGCTTTGCGCTGTGGTGTCACGGGCTATGAGTAAACCGATGTCCTGACGGACATCTCCATCCGGTTTCAGTACGCGCTACGTGCCCCGGACTGATCCGCAGGCAGTAGCGAGTCAGACAAGACAGGTTCCAGCCTGGCAGGTGATGGCAGGGGACGGCAGGGGACGGCAGGGCGGACTCCGGATGGGCTGTGGATGGCACGGGGCTGCGCGGGTGTCCGGCAGGACGGACTCCGGAGGGGCTGTGGTTAGCAGGTGTCCGGCAGGACACCGTTTTAATAGTAGCCCCCGACACCGCAGCGCAAAGCGCGCAGGTGTCGGGGGGAAAAAGATATTCAAACAAACGTGGTGTCCGGTGGAGGACACCGATTTACCGCCCCGGATGGCCCGGAATGTGCCGACATCCGAAATCCGCGGCTCAAAACATTTTCACACTCGGATAGTTTTTAACACTTCAACCGAGTTTTGCAGTCTGACCCATAACAGCCCTGCGAGACAACATCTACCACATCACAATCATATCCTCACACAACATCGGCCACATCCTCATTAATGATTTCCAATTTTAGGGGCTAAAGGAGATGATTTTTCGGCGATTCTGTGTAATTTTGTAGTCTGTCACAAAAAAACACGATTTTTTATGCGCCGCTATCTCAAATATCTGTTTCAACTGATACTCTCGCCGGGCAACGGCTGGGAGGATATTGCTATCGCTGATGACAATCCGCAGTCGATAGCCTCGCGCGGTTTCTATCCGCTGATAGCCATAGCGGCACTCAGTGTGTTCATGCAGGGGGTCTACCATCATGCCGAATTCCTCGTTCTGTTCATGAGAATGATCGTGACTTTCCTGGTCTATTTCGTGAGCTACTTTTTCGGTGTGTTCGCGCTTTCGCTTTTTGCCGAACCAACCCTCGAAAAGCGCTATGACGAGGCCCGCAGCCACACTTTCGTGCTCTACACCCTGGGCCTGGTGGCTCTGATCTCGCTGATCATAAACGTATTGCCGATCACTTCGGTGATGCTTTTCTTCCTGCCGTTCTATGTGGCTCTGATCCAGTGGAAAGGGGCAAGCTATATGGGTGTGAAGGCTGAAAAGACAGGCTTATTCATGATCATAGCCATACTCGGAGTGCTGATGCCTCCCTATATTTTTTATTTTCTTTTCTCTTTGATAATTGGTTAAACTAAGGTGATTTCAAAAGATATTAACATAAAGAACCGACGTGCCACCTTCGACTATGCCATAGGTGACACTTTCACCGCTGGCCTTGTGCTGACCGGCACAGAGATCAAGTCGATCCGACAGGGCAAAGCCTCGCTGGCCGATACTTTCTGCTATGTGGACAACGGTGAGGTGTGGGTGAAAAACATGTATATCGCCGAGTATTTCTACGGCACTTACAACAATCATGCCACCCGCCGCGACCGCAAACTGCTGCTCAACCGCAAGGAGATAGCAAAGATCGAAAAAAGCGGCAAGGAGAGCGGCTTCACAATCGTGCCCCTGCGCCTCTTCATCAACGATCGCGGACTTGCCAAGCTCGTGATCGGAATAGCCCGCGGCAAGAAGGAATATGACAAACGCCAGTCTATCAAAGAGCGCGAAGACAAGCGCACTATGGCCCGAATAATGCAGAAATAAAGCCCGCAAATGCTTTCTGTGGGGTCGGTCCTCAGACCGCGCGCGTCACAGCCATGCGCCGCAACATTGCTTAGCGGAGCCCTACAAGCATGTAGCCCTTCTGCGGACGGGCCACATCCACATGACACCAGACCGTCCCGGCGGTCTGTTTTTTCATCCTGACGGTGGCTCCTTCAAGCTTTTGACCGTCAATCGACACCCATGACTGCCGGCAGACCGAGTCACTTCCGGCTTCTCCGATAAAATACTCCACCCTGCGGCCGCTGTCGAGATCAATCACAGCGCCATGTCCGTCGGGCAGTGTCTTGAACAGCACTCCGCCACGGTCAATGCGCAGACGCATCTCACTGCCCTCGAAGCGCAGACAGCCGTCGGCGGTCTCCGCCGTAAAATCCCATCCCTGTTCTGGATCCGGTCGCCCTACAGGGCCTTCCCCACTTCCGGGCGGGTCCGGAGTATCGGTGCGCCGAACTCCGTCAGATCCTTTGTCGCAGGCTGTCAGCAAGACTATGGCCACGAGCAGGCAGCACAGGCTCCGAAAAGACGTTTCGACGCCCGGCAGTAGCCTTCGGCAGACACTACGGCCCGCCCAAAGAAGGAATACCGATTCAATTCTGCCATGCGCTTTCATCCTTCAACAATATTAATGGTCAGACGTCCGCGTTCTCCGCTTGAAGCCGAACTGTAGTCCAGGCGGTGCATCCCAAGGCCAAGCCCGGAAGCCATCACCCAGGCACCGTCTACAGAGAGTCCGTCAACAGTCCAGACTGCATCTGAGGGAATATAGGGAGAGTAGAGATCTATCCGCTCTTCGCTCAGACGGTAAGTGCCTTTGAGAGCCTTTGGCTCACCTTCTATTTCAAAATTCTCGCCCTTGTGCGCACCCCAAAGATACTCGGCAAGTTCCGGATAATCAACAAATGGATTGCGGTTGCCCTGCAGACGCTCTCCAAGTTCGTTAAGCCGTATTTCATCAGCTCCGGCAGGCCATGATCTGTGCCAGTCCACAAGCATTCCGGCCGCATAGCCGCTCAGTCCCGGCCAGGTCTCCGAGCTCATCATGAGATAGGCTTCCGGAGCCCAGAGATCGGCATGATAGAGCGTCGACATGTAGAAATAAGTTCTTGCCAGCCGTCCTCTCAGAGCCTCCGGGGGCCAATAGCACTCGAATTCCTCTCCTCCGAGCAGTCCAAGGCCGGCGCTCCAGAGGGCGTTGGAATATGACGGTGTGACCACTTCTCCCACCGGTCTGTCAGCGCGCCATTCCACCACATCGCTGCCGAGCGGCAGCAGATTGTAGAGATCTCGGCTGACGGTATCGCCATAGAGATCCGGCACCATTCTCCACCATCGGGCAGAGACGAGATTGCCCCACTGATATCCGTCGGGCAGCTTTCCGTCCAAGATCATGACCTGAGCACCGTTGAAAGGATCGTCCACACAGCCATCAAGCGACTTGAAGGTGGCAAGAGTCACCGGGCGGCAAGCGCGAGAGATGCCTCGCATAAGGGCTTCGCCCCCAAGACCGTTAAAAGGCACCCCGGCATCCGTCTGAAACGGAACCGAAGTGCCTGTGATGAGTAGTAGCGAGACAAGGAGTCTCATAGGAGGGAGAGTGTTAGATTAAAAAAGAATGTGTGCTGCTGAAGCAGACCTTCCAGTTTCAGCAGCACACCCTGATTTTCTTATACGTAACCGCGGATGATGCCACGCTTTGAGTTGCGCACGAAGAGAATGATCTCATCGCGTTCCTTGGTGGCAGGCAGTTCGGCCTCGATGCGCTCAACAGCGTCGGAGTTGTTCAGGCCCGACAGGTAGAGGTAGCGGTAGGTCTCCTGGATGTCGCGGATGGTCTCGTTGGAGAAGCCGCGACGGCGAAGACCGATTGAGTTCACACCTGCATATGCGATGGGTTCGCGGCCGGCCTTTACATAAGGAGGAATATCCTTGTTGACAAGCGCGCCGCCCTGGAGCATCACATGCGGACCGATGTGGCAGAACTGGTGGATAAGAGCGCCACCGCCGATCACTGCGAAATCATCGATCACAACCTCGCCGGCACACTGTACGGCATTCGACATGATTACGTTGTCACCGATCACACAGTCGTGGGCCACATGGCAGTAGGCCATGATCAGGCAGTTGCTGCCTACCACGGTCTTGCCCTTGGAGGCTGTGCCGCGGTGGATGGTCACACACTCACGGATAGTGGTGTTGTCACCGATAATGGCTACCGATTCCTCGCCGCGGAACTTCAGGTCCTGTGGAGGACCGGAGATAACCGCGCCGGGATAAATTGTACAATTCTTGCCGATGCGTGCGCCTTCCATGATGGTAACGTTCGAACCGATACGAGTACCTTCACCGATCTCGACATTCTGATCAATAGTGACAAACGGATCTATCACTACACTCGGATGGATCTTCGCTGCCGGATGGACATATGCCAAAGGTTGTTTCATAGTTACTTTATAGAGAGAAACTCTGTGTTTACTTAAACTTCTTGTTATTTATTCTTGATGATCTGAGCCATGAACTCGCATTCGGTGACTATCTTCTCGCCGACAAAGGCATAGCCCTTCATCATGGCGCAACCGCGACGCAGTTCGGTCATGAACGACACATGGAAGACCAGAGTGTCGCCTGGAACTACTTTCTGGCGAAACTTCACATTGTCGATCTTCATGAAGTATGTCGAATAGCGTTCGGGCTCGTCGAGACCGCTGAGCACCAGGATGCCGCCGGTCTGCGCCATAGCCTCGACCTGAAGCACTCCGGGAAGCACGGGTTCCTGCGGGAAGTGACCCTGGAAGAACGGCTCGTTGGCTGTGATGTTCTTGACACCGACAATATAGTTGGTGCCTTTCTCTATGATCTTGTCGACCAGGAGGAAGGGATAGCGGTGGGGTATGAGCTCACGGATACGATTGTTGTCCATCAGCGGTTCCTTGTCCGGATTGTAGACCGGAGCCTGCACTTCCTGGTGTTTGATCTCGCGGCGGATGCGCTTGGCGAAGGTGGTGTTGATCGAATGACCGGGACGGGTGGCAATCACACGGCCCTTCAGCGGACGGCCGATGAGCGCGAGATCTCCGATAAGGTCAAGCAGCTTGTGGCGCGCGGGTTCGTTTTCGGAAGTCAGAGGTATATTGTTGATGTAGCCGAACATGCTGACATCCTTGTGGGGCACGTTCATGAGATCGGCCAGACGGTCGAGCTCGGCCTGTTCCATCGGGCTGTCGTAGATGACAATCGCGTTGTCAAGGTCACCGCCCTTGATGAGATTGCCCTTGACAAGAGGCTCGATCTCGCGCACGAACACAAATGTGCGGCTTGCGGCGATTTCTTCAGGGAAGTTCTCTACATGCTCCAAAGATGCGAACTGGTTGTTCAGCACAACGGAGTCAAAGTCAATCTTCACGTCAACCGAAAATTCATCGTCGGGGAGCACAAGAATCGATGATCCGGTTGTGTCGTCACGGACTTCGAGCTTCGACTTGATGTAGTAGAAATCCTTGTCGGCATTCTGCTCGGCGAGGCCCACACGGGCTATCTCCTCGCAATAAAAACGCGCGCTGCCGTCGAGAATCGGGAGTTCAGGAGCATTGACCTCAATAAGCACGTTGTCCACTCCGGCGGCATAGAGCGCAGCCATCGCATGTTCGATGGTCGACACACGAGCTTCGCCTTTGGCGATAACTGTGCCGCGGTTTGTGGCAACTACATTTTCTGCAAGAGCGTCAATCACCGGCTCGCCCTCAAGATCGACGCGCTTGAACTTATAGCCGTGATTTTCAGGCGCCGGAAGGAAACGGGCTGTGATCTCAAGCCCTGTATGCAGACCTTTGCCGGTGAGTGTGAACTCACCTTTCAACGTAATCTGATTCATATATTTTTTTAGTTTTTTACTTCTTTGATTTGCTTTTCAAGCTCTTTGACACGCTCGTAAAGCGAACCGAGCTTCTTGACATACACAAGACTGCGGGCATATTCACCCATCTCTACGGCCGGAGCGCCCATGATGCGGTCGCCGGGCTTGGTGGCACGGTTGACACCGCTCTGCGCACCTATCTGCGTTCCGTCGGCAATCGAGATGTGGCCCACCAGCCCCACCTGGCCGCCGATCATGCACTGCGCGCCGACTTTCGCCGAACCTGCTATGCCCACCTGAGCCGCCATGACAGTATGAGGACCTACCGCGCAATTGTGAGCGATCTGGATAAGATTGTCGAGCTTGACACCGCGTCCGATCCGGGTTGCTCCCATCATCGCACGGTCTATCGTAGTATTGGCGCCGATCTCCACGTCATCCTCGATCTCCACATTACCTGTCTGGGGAATCTTTTCATATCCGCCTTCCACAGGGGCGAAGCCGAAACCGTCAGCACCGATCACCGCACCGGCATGGATTATACAGTTCTTGCCTATCCGGCAGCCGTGATAGACCTTGGCTCCGGCATAAAGCACAGAGCCGTCGCCGATCTCACAGCCGTCGCCGACATAAGCCTGCGGATATATCTTGACCCCGGCTCCGAGCTTGACTCCACTGCCTATGTAAGCAAAAGCACCGACATAAGCGTCAGCCGGCACTTCGACACCCTCGGCAATGAACACCGGAGACTCGACACCGACCTTCTCCACCTTTGACATCTCTGTCACCATCTCAAGCAGACGGGCCACAGTGGCATAAGGATCTTCAACACGTATGAGGGTAGCCTTCACCGGATGCTCTGCCACGAAGTCTTTCCTGACAAGCACAACCGATGAATCAGTAGAATAAACGAAATGAGTATATTTGGGATTTGCCAGAAAAGAGAGCGCACCGGGATGCCCCTCTTCAATTCTTGCAAAAGTGCTCACTTTCACATTTTCATCACCGTCGACAGTTCCGTTGACCAGCGTGGCAAGTTGTGACGCAGTAAGTTCCATCCGTATAGATTGTGTATAGTTACTTTGCTTTAATGTATTGGAAAAGAATGGACACACTAAGCCATTCTCATGCAAAAGTACAACAAATTTGTGTAACAGCAAACAAAAACCCGCTATACTTCACTACTATAGCCTCTCCAGAGCCTCCGGAATATGTCCGGACCACCAAAAAGCCCACAAAAACCGAAATCTCAGACACCCGCAGACTGCGCGAAAAGCGCGTGGCAGATTGCCGATGTGGCAGCCTGGGGCCGTGGCGGTGACGGGAGGGTCTGATTGCTGACGGTGACGGCTGACAGTGATTGCGGATGGCGATTGCGGAAGAGTGGTTTCGGGGGTATATAAAAAAAGCGGGCCGGAAGCTGTCGCTGTGACAGGATCCGGTCCGCGGTTTAGAGGGGGCGGTTATCTACTTTCCCACTTTCGTAGTATCATCGACGTGGTGAGGTTTAACTTCTCTGTTCGGAATGGGAAGAGGTGGAGCCCTCACGCTATGGCCACCTTAGTATCGCTAAAAAAGAGGTGACTGGAAGCGAAGCTGATGTTCTTCAGCTATCTCGCGAGTTTGTATTTCAGACGCTCTGAACTGAACCAGAGGCTTTGTTATCGTTTGCCGTTGCTTTGATGTTCTGCCGGCTGAAATTGTTTTTGTTTGTTTGGGATTGCTCCCAAGAAAGGGTTTGGGCGATTAGTATCGCTCGGCTGTGTACGTTACCGCACCTGCACCTGCGACCTATCTACGTCTTCGTCTTAAACGGCCCTTATGTGGAGATCTTATCTTGAGGGGGGCTTCGTGCTTAGATGCTTTCAGCACTTATCCTTACCCGACGCGGCTACCCGGCGGTGCTCCTGGCGGAACAACCGGTAAACCGGAGGTCGGTCCAACACGGTCCTCTCGTACTAGTGTCGGGGCCTCGCAAATCTCCTGCGCCCACAACAGATAGAGACCGAACTGTCTCACGACGTTCTGAACCCAGCTCGCGTGCCACTTTAATAGGCGAACAGCCTAACCCTTGGGACCTTCTCCAGCCCCGGGATGTGACGAGCCGACATCGAGGTGCCAAACCACTCCGTCGATATGAGCTCTTGGGAGGGATCAGCCTGTTATCCCCGGAGTACCTTTTATCCTTTGAGCGATGGCCCTTCCATGCGGAACCACCGGATCACTATGCTCTAGTTTCCTACCTGTTCGACTTGTCTGTCTCTCAGTCAAGCGCGCTTGTGCCATTACACTCTGCGGCCGGTTACCAATCGGCCTGAGCGCACCTTTAGAAGCCTCCGTTACGCTTTTGGAGGCGACCACCCCAGTCAAACTACCCACCAAGCAGTGTCCGCGCCGATGCGCGTTAGAAACCAGATGTGCAAAGGTCAGTATTTCAACGTCGACTCCACGATGACTGGCGTCACCGATTCTCTGTCTCCTGACTATCCTACACATCGCACACCCGGTCACAGTGCTAAGCTGCAGTAAAGGTTCACGGGGTCTTTTCGTCCCGTTGCGGGTAATCGGCATCTTCACCGATACTACAATTTCACCGAGCTCACGGTTGAGACAGTGTCCGGATCATTACACCATTCGTGCAGGTCGGAACTTACCCGACAAGGAATTTCGCTACCTTAGGACCGTTATAGTTACGGCCGCCGTTTACCGGGGCTTCAATTCAATGCTTCTCTTGCGATGACATCTCCTCTTAACCTTCCGGCACCGGGCAGGTGTCAGGCTGTATTCTTCATCTTTCAATTTTGCACAGCCCTGTGTTTTTGTTAAACAGTTGCCTGGACCTATTCTCTGCGCCCCTCCCGTGAAGGAGGGGACCCCTTATCCCGAAGTTACGGGGTCAATTTGCCTAGTTCCTTAACCGTGAATCTCTCGAGCGCCTTGGTATGTTCTACCCGACCACCTGTGTCGGTTTGGGGTACGGGTCCCTTCAGGATTAAGTTTAGCGGATTTTCTTGGGAGCCTGGTTACCTCCGCTGTCGGATTGCCACGGGGGCTCTCCGTACTGTCTCGTTTCAGCATCTGAGGCGGATTTGCCTGCCTCAGATATACCTACGCGGTTTAACGTGCTATTCCGTCAGCACGCGGGAGTGTCACTTCTCCGTCTCCACGTCACTCCTGAAGGGAGTAACGGAATGTTGACCGTTTCTTCCATCGGCTGCGCCTTGCGGCTGTGCCTTAGGTCCCGACTGACTCTGATCCGATTAGCGTTGATCAGAAACCCTTGGTCTTGCGGCGAGGGGGTTTCTCGCCCCCTTTGTCGTTACTTATACCTACATTTGCTTTTCCGGGACCTCCAGCCAGGCTCGCGCCTGACCTTCTGCGGCTACCGGAATGCTCCCCTACCAATCAACGGATGAACCGTCAATTCCACGTCTTCGGCACCGGACTTATGCCCGATTATTATCCATGCGGGATCACTCGACTAGTGAGCTGTTACGCACTCTTTAAATGAATGGCTGCTTCCAAGCCAACATCCTAGCTGTCCTTGCAATCCCACCTCGTTATTGTCTTCAACTTAGCCCGGATTTGGGGGCCTTAGACGGTGGTCTGAGTTGTTCCTCTCTCGGACGCGGACCTTAGCACCCGCGCCCTCACTCCCGGGGATCGTGCCGTGGCATTCGGAGTTTGTCAGGACTTGATAGGCGGTGAAGCCCTCGCATCCTATCAGTCGCTCTACCTCCACGGTACTGCGCCCGAGGCTGCACCTAAATGCATTTCGGGGAGTACGAGCTATCTCCAAGTTTGATTGGCCTTTCACTCCTACCCTCAGGTCATCCGAAAGCTTTTCAACGCTTACCGGTTCGGTCCTCCAGTGGGTGTTACCCCACCTTCAACCTGCCCAAGGGTAGATCACTTGGTTTCGCGTCTACCGCCGCTGACTATATCGCGCCATATTCTGACTCGCTTTCGCTTCGGCTCCGTCCATCCGTGGACTTAGCCTCGCCAACGACGGTAACTCGTAGGTTCATTATGCAAAAGGCACGCCGTCACTGCACTGAGCAGCTCCGACCGCTTGTAGGCACATGATTTCAGGGTCTGTTTCACTCCTCTGTTCGAGGTTCTTTTCACCTTTCCCTCACGGTACTGGTTCGCTATCGGTCTCTCGGTAGTATTTAGCCTTACGGGATGGTCCCCGCGGATTCGGCCAGGATTTCTCGTGTCCCGGCTTACTCAGGTGCCGTCTCTGTCAGTCGTCTGTTTTCGCCTACGGGGCTGTCACCCGCTGCGGCGCCCCTTTCCAGAGGCTTCGGCTAACTTCAAACTGTCCATTTGCTGACGGTCCTACAACCCCGGTCAGTGCCTGAACACCGCCGGTTTGGGCTCTTGCGCGTTCGCTCGCCACTACTGGCGCAATCATTGGGTTATTTTCTTTTCCTTTGGGTACTGAGATGTTTCAGTTCCCCAAGTTCGCCTCTTCCATTCGGAAGATACTGCCTGTTCGGGCAGTGGGTTGCCCCATTCGGAAATCTGCGGATCAAGGGATATTTGCTCCTTCCCGCAGCTTATCGCAGCTTATCACGTCCTTCATCGCCTCCGAGAGCCCAGGCATCCTTCATGTGCCCTTCTCTCCTTTCTTTATGACCTTAGTTTTCAATCGGTTCGAACATCACGCGGCTCGCTCTCTGAAATTGTTCAGTCTTTTGTCTGATTTCAGAAACGCGAAGTTTGTTTACCTCGTGTTTCGCTTGATTTGATTTACTCGTTGTGTTTGCTTGAAGATTGTATCTTCTTCGCTTCCAATATGTCAATGTCCTCTTTTTTGAGTAGTCCCTGGCAGAGTTGAACTGCCGACCTCTACATTATCAGTGTAGCGCTCTAACCAACTGAGCTAAGGGACTGTGCTTAATCCCTTAAGGAAGGACTGCTGGGAATCCGCTTGTGTGGGGATTAATATATAGTTGCAACTGTGAAGCAGTATCAAGAGGCGGATTGCTCCGCTCTCCGGCGTTTCCTTCGGTCCGTCTGACCGTTGTGTCGTTGTCGTTGAGATTTCCGCTCCAGAAAGGAGGTGTTCCAGCCGCACCTTCCGGTACGGCTACCTTGTTACGACTTAGCCCCAGTCACCAGTTTTACCTTAGGGCGCTCCTTGCGGTTGCACACTTCAGGCACTCCCGGCTTCCATGGCTTGACGGGCGGTGTGTACAAGGCCCGGGAACGTATTCACCGCGCCATGGCTGATGCGCGATTACTAGCGAATCCAGCTTCATGGAGTCGAGTTGCAGACTCCAATCCGAACTGAGACAGGCTTTCAAGTTCCGCTTTGCGTCGCCGCATTGCTTCTCTCTGTACCTGCCATTGTAACACGTGTGTCGCCCCGGACGTAAGGGCCGTGCTGATTTGACGTCATCCCCGCCTTCCTCACAGCTTGCGCCGGCAGTCTCGCCAGAGTCCCCAACTTGACTTGCTGGTAACTGGCGATGGGGGTTGCGCTCGTTATGGCACTTAAGCCGACACCTCACGGCACGAGCTGACGACAACCATGCAGCACCTCGACACAGGCTCCGTAGAGCTACCTCCTTTCAAAAGTATTCCTGTGTCGTTTGAGCCCGGGTAAGGTTCCTCGCGTATCATCGAATTAAACCACATGTTCCTCCGCTTGTGCGGGCCCCCGTCAATTCCTTTGAGTTTCACCGTTGCCGGCGTACTCCCCAGGTGGAATACTTAACGCTTTCGCTGTATCACTCAGGGATCATTCTCCCCGAACAATTAGTATTCATCGTTTACTGTGTGGACTACCAGGGTATCTAATCCTGTTCGATACCCACACTTTCGTGCATGAGCGTCAGTTGAGCGCCGGTATGCTGCCTTCGCAATCGGAGTTCTGCGTGATATCTATGCATTTCACCGCTACACCACGCATTCCGCATACTTCTCGCTCACTCAAGAAAACCAGTTTCAACGGCTCGAAGAGGTTGAGCCTCTCAATTTTACCGCTGACTTGATCTTCCGCCTGCGCACCCTTTAAACCCAATAAATCCGGATAACGCTCGCATCCTCCGTATTACCGCGGCTGCTGGCACGGAGTTAGCCGATGCTTTTTCTTCGGGTACTCTCGGAACGCCACGCGTGGCGTCTTTTGCTCCCCGACAAAAGAGGTTTACAATCCATAGGACCGTCTTCCCTCACGCGACTTGGCTGGTTCAGGCTCGCGCCCATTGACCAATATTCCTCACTGCTGCCTCCCGTAGGAGTCTGGTCCGTGTCTCAGTACCAGTGTGGGGGACCTTCCTCTCAGAACCCCTACGCATCGTCGCCTTGGTGGGCCGTTACCCCGCCAACTAGCTAATGCGCCGCATGGCCATCCGTAGCCGGTGTCACCCTTTAACCCCAAGAGATGCCTCTCGGAGTTATTACGCGGTATTAGACGGAATTTCTTCCGCTTATCCCCCTGCTACGGGCAGGTTCCATACGTGTTACTCACCCGTGCGCCGGTCGCCGGCGGAAGTATTGCTACCTCCCCGCTGCCCCTCGACTTGCATGTGTTAAGCCTGTCGCTAGCGTTCATCCTGAGCCAGGATCAAACTCTTCGTTGTTGTCTATATATTTTTCTTTTCTTCTTTATTAAAAAAAAGCAAAGCTAAAATACAGACCGTTTGTTCTGTTATTTCTTTTTGCTTTCACAGAAACCTCAGAGATCGCAGGGATCGCTCCCCGCTGTCCTTGACTGACTATCGGTCTAAACGCCGGATCTTGGAAATTAACAGAGATCGCTTCTTCTATCGTGTAGAAGATTTGACTCTTGTACTACTTCGTTATGTTGCAAATATTTCAATGTTCTCTCGTTGCTTTCTCGATCGCCGTGGCGGTCAGTGGAAAACTTTGCAAAGGTACAACCTTTATTTGAATCTCGCAAATTTTTCTGAAGATTTTAACCTTTCTTAAGATTTGACCGGCGAACCGATCTACCATTCCCAGCGTTATATCTTCTATCAGTCTGCCGCTGCAGGCCTTGCTTCTCAAAAGCGAGTGCAAAGGTAGACATTTCCCCAATTCCCTCCAAATTTTTCACAGTATTTTAACAGAATTTTAACACTTCAGCCATTTCAGTCTTCTACAAGCGGTTTTACACCTATTTTATATATAATAAGGGCAAAACGTCACTCCCCGTCATGTCCGCCATGCCTCACGGCGAATCCGGCTCAGCTTAAAAAAAGTTCAAGAGCCAATCTAAAAAAATGAGGACCTGTAAAAAAAATTCCCTTGATGCAGTCGGCCGGATGACAAACTGCATCAAGGGAATTTCTAATTTTTATTTATCGGGGGCTTATTTATTCACGCGGAAACGTTCTTCGCCGGTGGTCAGGAAACTGATCACCTGACGGGCGGCCGCGATACCGGCGTTAATATTGGCTTCGGAGGTCTGCGCTCCCATTTTTTTCGGAGTGAAGAACACTCGGTCGCCAAAGCGCTCCTTGATCTCGGCAGCGCGTTCGGGAGCCACGTCGGCTGCATATTTGAGATCGGCGCGTTCGTCAAGGGCTCGGATAAGGCCTTCCTCGTCAATCACCTCCTTACGGGCTGTGTTGATCAGAAGCCCACCCTTAGGCATTGACGCAATCAGATCATAGCCGATCGACTTGCGGGTCTCAGCAGTAGCGGGAATATGGATCGAGACTACCTTATTCAGGCGATAGAGCTCCTCGACCGAATGGACTGGGGTCACTCCGGCATCTTCCATAACATTGTCAGGGCAATACGGATCAAGAGCCGAGACATTCATCTCGAATCCGCGGGCTATACGGGCCACATTGCGTCCTACCTGACCGAATGCCTGGATACCGAGAGTTTTGTCCTTAAGCTCAGTGCCTGATGTGCCGTTGAACATATTGCGGCTCATCATGACGGCCAGTCCGAACACGAGTTCAGCCACGGCATTTGAATTCTGGCCGGGGGTGTTCTGCACACACACTCCACGGGCTGTAGCCGCCTCAAGGTCGACATTGTCATACCCTGCACCTGCACGGACCACAACTTTAAGCGCGGGAGCGGCTGCAAGCACCTCGGCATCCACTTTGTCACTGCGGATAATCAGAGCCTCAGCGGTAGCCACCGCGTCAAGCAATTCTTGCTTGGAGGTATATTTCTCAAGGAGCACCAGTTCCGCACCGGCCTCTTCGATAACTTTTCTCATGCCGTCTACAGCCACTGCTGCAAAGGGCTTCTCAGTTGCGATAAGAACTTTCATAGTCTGAAGCAGGGGGGATCAGTGAGCCTTTTCAAATTCTTTCATAGCGTCGACGAGAGCCTGCACGCTTTCGATGGGAAGAGCATTGTAGAGCGAAGCGCGGAATCCGCCGACTGAGCGGTGGCCCTTGATGCCGACAATGCCACGGGCGGCACAGAAGTCAACAAAATCTTTTTCGAGTTCCTTGTATTCGGGAGTCATCACGAAGGTTACGTTCATGATCGAGCGCGAATCCGGATCAGTCACAGTGCCTACAAACATCTTGCTTGAGTCGATGGCATCATAAAGGATCGCAGCCTTTGCGAGGTCGCGTTTTTCCATTTCCTTCACGCCGCCGAGCTCTTTGTAGTAGCGGAGAGTCTGGAGTGAAGAGAAGACAGGAAGCACCGGAGGAGTGTTGAACATCGACCCCTTCTTGATATGGGTGCGATAGTCAAGCATGGTCGGGATCTGACGGTCTACCTTGCCGAGAGCGTCTTCCTTGACAATCACGAGAGTAGCGCCGGCGGGGCCGAGGTTTTTCTGCGCGCCTGCATAGATGAGATCATATTTGGACACGTCTACCGGACGGGAGAAAATATCCGATGACATATCGGCGATCAGAGGCACTTTCACATCAGGATCGGTGCGCAGTTCGGTGCCATAGATGGTATTGTTTGTGGTGATATGGAAATAATCCAGATCCTCAGGCACTTCATAGCCTTTGGGATAATAGGTGTAATTTGCCTCTTTTGAAGAAGCGAGCACTTCTACCTCGCCGAAAAGACGGGCCTCTTTGATGGCATTGGCAGCCCATGTGCCGGTGTCAAGATAGCCGGCCTTTGAGCGCAGTAAGTTATACGGAGCCATACAGAACTGCAGGCTGGCACCACCGCCGAGATAAAGGACATGATAGCCTTCAGGAACATCAAGGAGCTCCTTGACAAGCTGCTGGGCTTCATCCATCACAGCGACGAATTCCTTGCCGCGATGTGACACTTCAAGGAGTGAAAGACCGGTGTTGGCAAAGTTGAGAATCGCATCGGCAGTATTCTTGATAGTGTATTCACTCAGAATAGAGGGGCCTGCGGAGAAATTATGCTTCTTCATAACTGAAAAAAGAGGGGGATTAAATGAAAGTTGGCGTGATTGGTTATGTCTATGCTGCGCGCTCACAGACTTAGACCCCGCAAATATAGTGAATTTTTCAATCCTCCAAACATTAAGAGCATGAAAATATAGAAATTTTTCCGTAATTACTCCATTTTTGGCTCTCCCTGCCCGATTTAAGAGGGTGTTTCATAACAATAGTTAAAATCTGAGCGAAAGTTTTGAGGTAGATATGGTTCTGAGCCTAAGGGGTATAGCTTGCCATACCCCTTCCTCTTTTGCAACGATTTATCTAAAACATACTCCACTCAGATTTTAACTCCTGGTTTTAAACAACCTCTTAACAGAATTTCAAATCGCTCCGCCTGCTATCCGGTCAGCGCCGGATGCCGTCCATTAACATATTCATGCCGTTTATTAACACTCTGTTTGCAGTCTGCCGGAGATTGACTAATTTTACTAACATCAGCCCGATACAAAAAAACAAGGGCTCCATCCTTTTAACACTTCGAACTTTTTTAAGGCACGAATGTTAATATATTGTTTTAGTTTTCATCCAGTGCAATTTTAATTCAACACAGAGTAGGTAAAATGAATCTCCATCACATCGGCGAATCAATCGGTTCGAAAGTAAACACCGGATTCAAATCAGCCAAAAGACACAGCCCCCACAGCAAGAAAGCCTGGCTTGTCATAGCCCTGATAGTCCTCATAGTAGCCGCAGGACTCTACTTTATCATGCGCCCGAAGCATCAGGCGTCACCTCTACCCATAGTTGAAGTTGAGACCGTCAAGACCGGCAACGTAAATATCTACGGCGAATACGTAGGCCGCATCCGCGCCCAGCAGTTCGTCGAGATCCACGCCCGTGTGGAAGGTTACCTCGAAAGCATGCTCTTCAAAGAAGGCTCATATATAGAAAAAGGACAGACTCTGTTCATAATCGACCCGCGTCTCTACCGGGCCAATGCCAATAAAGCCCGCGCACAGCTCAACAAAGCCCGCGCACAGGCCCAGAAGGCCAAACGCGACTATGAGCGAATCAAACCGCTCTACGCCCAGAACGCCGCCTCACAGCTCGATCTCGACAACGCCACAGCCGCCTATGAAAGCGCCAACGCCGAAGTCACCGTCAGCGAAGCCGACCTCACCCAAGCCGAACTGACGCTGGGCTACACCCGTGTATCGTCACCCATCTCAGGCTACATTTCCGAACGTGTGGCCGACATAGGCACCTGGGTCGGCCCTTCAGGAGGCAAATCGCTTCTGGCCACAGTGGTAAAGAGCGACACAGTAAGAGTCGACTTCTCAATGACCGCGCTCGACTATCTCCGCAGCAAAGACCGCAACGTAAATCTCGGAGTGTCCGACTCCACCCGCAAATGGAACTCTTTCGTGACCATCACCCTTGCCGACGGTTCGGAATATCCCCACAAAGGCCTCGTTGACTTCGCCGATCCACAGGTCGACCCCAAGACCGGCACCTTCTCCGTCCGCGCCGAGATGCCCAACCCCGACCACAGCCTCCTGCCCGGCGAATTCACCAAAGTGCGTGTGCTTCTCGACGTGCGTGAGGAAGCAATCGAAATCCCCTCCAAGGCCCTCATCATCGAGAAAGGCGGAGCTTATGTATATGTGGTCCGCCCCGACAGTGTAGCCGAGAAACGCTTCATCGAGACCGGTCCGGAAGTGGGCAACAACACCATAGTGGAACGCGGCCTGGCCAAGGGTGAGAAAATCGTGGTGGAAGGCTATCACAAACTCACCCACAACACCAAAGTAAATCCCGTGGCCGTTCCGCCGGATGAAAAAGACAAAAACGAAACAACCGACAAAAAATCAGAAACCATAGCAGCAGGAAAGGAGGAGTAAGCCGATGAAAAAGAATTTCTTCCTCGACCACCCGGTCTTCTCGATCGTAATCTCGATCGTCATTTTCATCGTGGGAGCCATCGGCCTCACCCTGCTCCCTGTCGACCAATACCCGCAGATAGTCCCTCCGGTGGTGAAAATCACAGCATCCTATCCCGGCGCCGACGCCCAGACTATGACCCAGGCCGTGGCAACCCCTATCGAGCAGGAACTCAACGGAACTCCGGGCATGATCTACATGTCATCGTCAAGCTCCAATTCCGGAGGCTTCACCGCCCTGGTGACATTTGACATCGACACCGACCCCGAACTCGCCGCTGTCGACATACAGAACCGCGTAAAGAAAGCCGAGTCACGCCTGCCGGCCGAAGTGGTCCAGAACGGCATCTCCGTCTCCAAAGAGACCGCAAGCCGACTGATGACCATAACCATCCAGTCTGACGACCCTAAATTCGACGAAATCTACCTCAGCAACTACACCACCCTCAACATCCTCGACCCCCTGCGCCGAATACCCGGAGTAGGTAGTGTCAGCAACGTGGGCAGCCGCTACTACGCCATGCAGATCTGGGTAGCGCCTGACAAGCTCGCCGACCTCGGACTAACCGTCAAGGACATCCAGAACGCCTTGAAAGACCAGAACCGCGAATCAGCCGCCGGCGCTCTTGGACAAGCTCCGGCAACCGACATAGACATCACAATGCCTATCATAGCCCGCGGACGCCTCTCGTCGGTCTCGGAATTTGAAGACATCGTTCTGCGCGCCGGAGCCAACGGCTCGCTGATCAGACTCAAAGACGTGGCCCGCGTTTCGCTCGAAGCCTCAAGCTACTCGACCGAGAGCGGAATCAACGGCGGAAACGCCGCCGTGCTCAACATCAACATGCTCCCCGGCTCCAACGCAATGGAAGTGGCCGAGGCCGTAAAGAAAGAAATGGAAATCATATCCAAAAACTTTCCGGAAGGCATCAGCTACGACATTCCGTTTGACATGACCACATATATAAAGGAATCCATCCATCATGTCTACCGCACATTCTTCGAAGCGCTGGTGCTGGTGATCCTCGTGGTATTCCTCTCGCTGCAGAACTGGCGCACCACACTCATTCCGGTCATTGCCGTCCCGATCTCACTTGTCGGCACCTTCGGAGTGATGCTGATGTTCGGCTTCTCGCTCAACATGCTGACCCTCCTGGGCCTGATCCTCGCCATCGGCATCGTGGTCGACGACGCGATTGTAGTAGTTGAAAACGTTGACCGCATCATGAACACCGAGCGCCTGTCGCCCTATGAGGCCACGGCCAAAGCCATGAGCAACCTCGGAGGCGCACTGATAGCCATGTCGCTCGTGCTCTGCGCCGTCTTCGTCCCCGTCAGCTTCCTGCCCGGCATCACAGGCCAGCTCTACCGCCAGTTCACCATCACGATCGCCGTCTCGGTGATCATCTCGACCATCGTGGCGCTCACCCTTTCGCCCGTGATGTGCGCCAAACTGCTCAAGCCCACAGATACCCGCCGACGCAAGGCAAGGATATTCCGCCTTATAAACATCTGGCTGAACCGTGGCAACAAATCATATGGCCGCACCATCACCCGTGTGCTCTCCCACCCCAAACGCATGTATGCCGCCTTCGGCCTCGCGCTCGTGTTCATCTACATGATGAATGCACTTATGCCCCGAAGCTTCATGTCGCAGGAAGACCAGGGCTACTTCACCGTCGAGCTGGAACTCCCAGAAGGCTCCACCATAGAGCGCAGCCGCGAAGTAACTGAAAGAGCTATGGACTATCTGATGCAAGACCCCGACGTGCAGTATGTGCTCAACGTGACCGGATCATCGCCACGTGTAGGCACCAACCCGGCCCATTCGCAGCTCACAGTAATCCTTAAGCCCTGGGGCGAACGCTCGTCATCAGACATAGCCGAAGTCCGCAGCCGCATCCACGAACGCCTCTCGCAATATCCCGAAAGCAAAGTCTACATCTTCTCACCCTCGATCATACCCGGTCTGGGTAGTTCAGGCGGTTTCGAGATGGTGCTTGAAGCCAGAGGCGACGCCACATACACCGACCTGCAACATGCCGTCGACACCCTCCGCCACTACGCCGCCATGTCTCCGGCCATTGCCGACCTATCCACATCAATGCAAGCCGACATCCCGCAGCTCTATTTCGACGTAGACCGTGACCGCGCCAAGATGCAGGGCATCCCCGTCAGCGACATTTTCTCCACAATGAAAGCCTTCACCGGCTCGATATATGTCAACGACTTCAACATGTTTAACCGCATCTACCGTGTCTATATCCAGGCCGAGGCTCCCTACCGCTCACGCCGCGACAACATGAATCTCTTCTTCGTGAAGAGCGCCGACAATACAATGGTGCCCATTTCATCGCTCGGAACCTCGCACTTCACCACCGGCCCAGGCACCATCGGGCGCTTCAACATGTTCAACTCCGCCACCATCTCAGGCGAAGCGGCCCACGGCTACAGCACCGGAGAGGCTATGGACGCTCTCGAAAAAATAGTCAGAGAGAAGCTTCCTGACAACATCGGAGTGGAATGGAGCGGCCTCTCATATCAGGAACGCCACGAAAGCGGCAACACAGGCCTTGTGCTCGGACTCGCCCTGCTCTTCGTGTTCCTCTTCCTGGCCGCCCAGTATGAAAGCTGGTCTGTCCCGCTCGCCGTCATCCTCTCCCTCCCGATAGCCGGAGTGGGAGCCTACCTGGGAATCTGGATCTGCGGGCTGGAAAACAACATCTACTTCCAGATCGGTCTGGTGATGCTCGTAGGCCTCGTGGCCAAAAACGCCATCCTCATCGTCGAATTCGCTAAAGAGGAAGTTGACAAAGGCGTCGATGCAGTCCACGCCGCCCTCACAGCCGCCCGTCTCCGCTTCCGCCCGATCGTCATGACCTCTCTCGCCTTCATGCTCGGCCTGCTCCCGCTCCTGTTCGCCTCAGGCCCAGGCTCGGCTGCCAGACGCGACATCGGCACCGGAGTATTCTTCGGAATGCTTGTGGCCATCACAGTCGGCATTGTCTTCGTTCCGTTCTTCTTTGTTGCCATCAACAAATTCACAAACCGCAAACGCTCCCTCAAAAAATGAAACGACTGATCCCTATAATACTCTCCATCCTCGCCCTGGCAAGCTGCTCAGGGACCAAAAACCTCGTACCGGCCGACGTCGACATGCCGGAGGCCTACATGCCGGGCCTCGAATCAGACACCGCATCCATTGCCGATCTGACCTGGTGGGAATTCTATGCAGACTCCACCCTGACCCGCCTGATGCGCCTCGCGCTTGACAACAACCGCGACCTGCTCAAAGCCGCAGCCCGCGTCGAACAGATGCGCCAGCTCTACGGCATCGACAAAGCCAACTTCTACCCCGAAATAGGAGGCATGGCCGGCGCAAGCTATGAAACAAACAACTACAACGGAGCCGGCACCACCAAAGATCCCGAATATGACCTGAAACTGCCCGTCAACTGGGAAATCAACCTCTGGGGCTCACTCTCGCAGGCCAAACGCGCCGGAGCCGCCCGCTTCAAAGCGTCGGTGGAAGACTACCGCGCAATGAGCATGACCATCATTGCCGATGTCGCTATGGCCTATTACAGGCTCATAGCCCTTGACAACGAACTCTCCATCGTGCGCCAGACAATGGCAACCCGCAAACAGTCACTCGAACAGGCCAAAATACGTTTCGATGGCGGTCTAACCTCCGAAACCGTCTATCAGCAGGCCAAAGTGGAATACTCCACAGCCGCCTCCCTCGTCCCGAACCTCGAACGCCAGGTAGCCGTGGCCCGCAATGCGCTCACACTCCTTTTAGGAGAATATCCGCGTGAGATCTCCGAGCGCGGTGACCTGGCACTCAATGTCTCTCTCCCCGAAAAACTTCCTGCCGGAGTGCCATCCACACTGCTTCAGCGCCGTCCTGACCTGCGCGCCGCAGAGCAAAGACTGAAAGCGGCTATGGCCGATGTCGGCGTCAGCTACGCCGACCGCTTCCCGCGCCTGCGCCTCGGATTCACACCAGGCTTCGAAAACGAAAGCCTCTCAGACTTCTTCAAATCGCCATTCACCTACACCGTAGGCTCCATCACCGGCTCCATTTTTGACTTCGGGCGCAAAAAGCGCAAATACCAGGCAGCCATAGCCGTCTATGACCAGTCACGCTACGATTATGAAAAAGCCGTAATCCAGGCATTCACAGAAGTCAACACCGCACTGGCCACCTACCACCACGTGCAGCAGGCCCGCACACTCAAAGTCGAGCTCCGCGACGCGGCGGTCAAATACGTCCAGCTCGCACATCTGCAATATCGCGGCGGCACACTCAACTATATCGACGTGCTTGACGCACAGCGCCGCTACTTCGACGCACAGATAGGCGTAAGCAACGCCATCCGCGATGAATATCTCGCGCTCATAAATCTCTATAAAGTACTCGGAGGCGGATGGTCCACCGATGACTCAGCCGCTATCTGAACCCGCGAAAAGAAACACACACCAGATACGGAGCACACTGTCACTGCTTCACTTCCTGATCAGCGCCGGCACCCTGTTGCCAGCGCTGATTCTGCAAAGCTGCTGACCGCATCTCGGCCGGATTGTCGCAAGGCTGCCACAAAGGCCTGTGGCCAAGCTCGTCAGGCATGAACTGCTGCACCACAAAGTTGCCCGGATAGTTATGGGCATACTTGTAGTCGCGTCCGTAGCCCATATCCTTCATCAGAGAAGTCGGCGCATTGCGCAGATGCAGCGGCACCGGCAGATCTCCGGTCTCCTCTACGAGTTTCATGGCATTGTGAAGCCCTGTATATGTGGAATTACTCTTGGCCGACAGCGCCAGATAGACCGTACACTCGGCCAGCGGAATCTGCCCTTCGGGAAAACCGAGCTTATGAACAGCCTCAAACGTAGCATTGGCCAGCAGAAGCGCGTTCGGATTGGCCAGGCTTATATCCTCTGCGGCAAGAATCAGCAGCCGGCGCGCTATGAACTCCGGGTCCTCCCCGCCTCTGATCATGCGGGCGAGCCAGTAGAGAGCGGCATCCGGGTCAGAACCGCGGATACTCTTGATAAAGGCCGAGATGATATCATAGTGCATTTCTCCGTTCTTGTCATAGGCCGACGGATTTTCCTGGAGCCTTTCAGTCACCACCTTGTCATTGATCACCACCGGCTCTCCCTGCGGAGTCGACTGTTCGAGCAGATCTATTATATTGAGCAGCTTGCGGGCATCGCCTCCGGCAAAACGGAACAGAGCCGTAGTTTCCTCAATGCTCACACCGTGGAGCTGCAGGGCACTGTCACCCGCCACAGCCCGGTCAAGCAGATGACGCAGATCCGCCTCCTCCAGCGGACGCAGAGTGTAGACCTGCGCGCGTGACAGAAGAGGCCTGATCACCTCAAACGACGGATTTTCCGTAGTGGCCCCGATCAGAGTCACCACCCCGCTCTCCACAGCCCCCAGCAGACTGTCCTGCTGCGCCTTGCTGAAGCGGTGGATTTCATCGATGAACAGAATCGGACGCCCGCCGGAAAACATGTTCATGGCATCGCCCTTACAGCGCTCTATCACCTCACGCACCTCCTTGACACCGGCACTGACGGCCGACAGCGTATAGAAAGGCACATTGACAGAGTTGGCAATAATTCTCGCAAGCGTAGTCTTGCCCACTCCGGGAGGTCCCCAAAGAATAAACGACGAAACTTTGCCCGATTCAATCATGCGGCGGACCACCCCTCCCTCGCCAACGAGGTGGAGCTGACCTATATAATCATCTAATGAGCGCGGACGCAGGCGCTCGGCAAGTGGCTGGTTCATGATAATGCAAAATTAATAATTATCCGCCATATATCGCAACCTCTATCCGCATCCGCCACACACCTACACCTATTATAATAATGTTAAAGGTTTTAAAATTCCCTCTCAGCCTATGCGAATTAATATTTTTTCATTAATTTTACACCGTGAGTTTGCAGCCGTCCCACACCGACACCCATGCAACGCCGCTTCGGGTCACTCGAACTTTCACACACAACAATTGTTAATTTAATATCCGGCCGCATCTCTGAATGCCGGACACCGAATGAATTAACGTTAAAACTATAAAGCTATGAGTGCTCAACGAACTCCGACCGGAACTCCTGCCGCTATGCGCAACATCTTCGGTATCATAATGATTATCATCTACGTAGGCGTAGGTGTTCTCTTCTTCTGCGGCTATTTCGACATTCTCTTCCCAACATGGAAATGGGTTCGCTGGGTCGGCGGCGCCCTGTTCACCGTCTACGGTCTGTGGCGTGCCTACCGCCAGTTCAAGGGCATAGACCCAGGCTACGGCAACGAACGTGACGATCAATAAAAACTGTTTGTCAGCCTATGATCAAATCAAGCAAATGCATGGCCGCCCTTGCGGCCCTGAGTCTTCTCGCCGCTTTCAGCGGATGCGGCAAGAAAGCATCCATGCAGCCTGACCCTATGGCCAAGGTTGCATGTGACGAGTCATTCGAAAACATACTCGAACAGGAGATCAACGTCTACGAATACATCTACCCTAAAGAAGATGTGCTCGCCTACTACCTCCCTGAAAACGCCTGCATCGACTCCATCATGGCCATGCAGGGTGTGAAATGCGCCGTCACAACCCGTCCTCTGACCGAAAAGGAAGTCAGCTTCCTCCGCAGCAATAAAAAAATTGTCAACCAGAAAAAGATCGCCGTTGACGCCCTCGCCATAATCGTAAACCCGGAAAACCCTGTGGAGATCCTATCTAAAAAGGAAATCGCAGAGATCCTTTCAGGCGAGGTCAGCCGCTGGGATCAGGTAGAACCCTGCAAGCTCGGCGAGATCGACGTAATCTTCGACCATCAGGGATCGTCAACCGTCAAGTTCATGCGCGACTCGATTCTCAACGGCAAAGCATTCGGACCGAATGTATCAGCAGTGAAGACAAACCCCGATGTGTTCAAAGCCGTGGCCGAAAACAAGAACGCTATGGGCGTCATCGGCGTCAGCTGGGTTTCGAGCGACATGCAGGGACGCGAAAAATCAGTCGATGAACTCGCCCAGGCAGTAGAGAAAAGCGACACCACCCAGCTCGATTTCAACTCCGAAGTAAAGGTGCTGAAAATACGCGGAAATGACGTGGTGGCAGCCTACAAGCCCTATCAGGCCTATATTTTCGACGGCTCCTACCCGCTCTACCGCTCGGTCTACATGATCAGCACAGCCCCCGGCGGCACCATAACCCACCGATTCTTCAGCTTCGTCACCGGATTCCAGGGCCAGAAGCTCATACAGATGACCGGCATTCTGCCCGCCACAGTGCGCCCGCGCATGGTTGCTCTCGAATAAAACAATAATAAGGTGGCTTCTGCGTTAGTCTATCAATGACATCACACACCCCGAACCCGCCTGACGGTCTTTCAAACTGAAAAATCATTATCCAGTTTGCAGGAACCGGATGTAAACAACAACGAACATCAATCAAAAAAAAATTAAATATCTATAGTAAACCAGAAAATGAAATTCCGTACTATCTTTTCCCTCGTTCTTGGAGGGTTTGCCCTCACGGCATTCGCCCAGGGCGGCTATCAGGATGGCGTTGACTACTACAACGCCGACCGTTTCGAGAAGGCAAAGACCATCCTTGAGAAAACACTCAATGATCCTTCTACAGACAAAGCCGTGTCATACTTCTATCTCGGCTCACTTGACATGCGTGAAGGCAACACCGCCGCTGCGGCCGCCAACTTCAACAAAGGCAAGGAAGCAAACCCCAACTATGGCTACAACTATGTAGGTCTCGGCGAAATCGCCCTCAAGAACGGCAACAAATCAGAAGCCTCTGACCTCTTCAAGAAAGCTCTTGAGACCAACAAGAAAGACGCCTCGCTCATGGCAGCCGTGGCCCGCGCATATTTTAATGTAGACCCCACTCTCTACGCCAAGGAAATCGACAAGCAGATCGACAAGGCAATGAAAGTTTCCAAAAACAAGGAAGCTCAGATCTACGTTCTCCAGGGCGACATGCTCAAGACCACTGACGTAGGTGCCGCAGCCGGCCGCTACGAACAGGCTATGGTCTATGACGAAGAAGCAGGCAACATCAACCCCGAAGCCTATGTCAAGTATGCCAACCTCTACAACAAGGTAAACCCTGACTTCGCTATCGCCAAGCTCGTCGAGCTCAACGAAAAGCTCCCCAACTCGGCTCTTGCCCAGAGCGAGCTCGCTGAAAAATACTATGACGGCAACCAGTTCACAAAAGCTGCCGAACAGTATGGCAAATACATCCAGAACCCCAATCACTTCCAGGGTGACGAACAGCGCTACTCAGGTCTCCTCTACTTCGGTAAGAAGTATCAGGAATCTCTCGACGTGGCAAACCAGGTGCTTGCAAAAGACCCCAACAACGAATACATGCAGCGCATGGTTATGCTCAACAAGGCTGCCCTCAAAGACTTCACCGGTGCTGAAGAAGCCGCTAAGAAACTCTTCTCTCACGCCGATGCCAAGTTCACAGCCACTGACTACACCACCTACGGTGACATCCTCGGCGAACTCAAGCGTCCTGAAGATGCTGTAGCCGCCTACACCAAGGCCTATGAGCTCAATCCTGAGAAGAACAAACAGATCCTCGCCAACATCTCGTCAATGTACACCGCCCTCGAAGACTATCAGAAGGCCGCTGAATACATGCAGAAATTCGTTGACGCAGGCGACGCCTCTCTCAACGACTACTTCATCCTCTCGAACCGCTACAAGAACCTCGGCGTATCGCTTCCCGAAGGCTCTCCCGAACGTATCGAAGCCGCCAACAACGGTATCAAGTATGTCGACATGGCTATCGAGTCAGCCGCCAACAAAGGCCCGCTCTACCGCAACAAAGCCACTCTCATGATGGTCCGTGACGGAGCCGAGATCACTCCCGCCCTGGTCGAGACATATCAGCAGATGCTCGCCGCTTACGACGAAAACCCCGAAAACAAGGAAAAATACCGCGACGCTTACAAGAGCGCCTACAACAATCTCGCCAACTACTACCTCAAGGCTGGTGACAAGGAACAGGCTCGCGCTTACTTCGAAAAATTCCTTGAAATCGACCCCGAAAACGAAGCTCTCCGCGAATATCTCAACAAGATGTAATCCGGACTGACTCCGAAAAAAGCATAAGGCGCATAGCGTACACCGGTCCTGCGGGGCCTGCGTGCTCTATGCGCCTTTTTCCTGCCTGCGGACATCGGGCAGAACATCTGAGAAGCATACGCGGCGGAGGGCCGGCTCCACTCCGGCTTCAGCTTTGGCCACGATTTGCATATTCGGGTGATTTTTAGTTACTTTGTGAATAGATTGTCCCGCATCCGCACTCCGGAATATCCAAAGGGCGCAAAATGGGAAAAACAAAGGATTGTCTGTCAGCGTTATATGATTGACATCCCTTTCACAGCCAACTTATTTATGAACAAGGAGAATCTTTTACAGATATACGCCTCCGGTTTCCGTAAAAACTGGGAACTGCCGGCTCTTACGGAATTCGGTTCTGACCAGACAATGACCTATGCCGACATGGCAAGGCGCATTGCCGCCCTGCATCTGCTCTATGAAGAGGCAGGCATCAAGCGCGGCGACAAGATTGCCGTCATGGGTAAGAACTCGTTTGCCTGGGTGGTGGTCTACATGGCCACTCTCACCTACGGAGCCGTCATTGTGCCCGTGTTGCATGATTTCAACGTCCAGGATGCGCAGCATATCATCAACCACTCCGAGAGCGTCATGCTTTTCATCAATGAAAGCATCTTCGACTCAATGGAATTTGAAAAAATTCCTGCCGTGAAAGCCGTCCTCTCGCTCGACCGCCGCGCCGTGCTCGCCGAACACCCGGTCACAAACCATGCGGTAGAGAAATTCCTCGCCCGCCTGCCGCAGAAAATGCGCAGACGCTATCCACACGGCTTCACCACGGCCGATGTTGATTATCCCGAAATCGACGAGAGCACCCTTGCCGAAATCAACTACACCTCAGGAACCACAGGCTTCTCCAAAGGCGTGATGCTCACTCTCGGCAACCTTGGGGGCAACGTCCGCTTCGGGGTGGCATCCCGACTGCACTACCGCGGATCGAGAGCCCTGTCGTTTCTACCTCTCGCCCATGCCTACGGATGTGCCTTCGACATGCTGACCCCTCTTGCCGTCGGCACCCACATCACCATTCTGGGCAAACTTCCCACTCCCAAACTTCTGCTCAAAGCCTTTGCAGAGGTAAGGCCCAATCTGATCATCTGCGTCCCGCTCATTCTCGAAAAGATCTACCGCAACAAACTGCGCCCGATCATCGAGAAGCCCTCGGTGCGCCGCGCGCTGAAACTGCCGGGACTCAAGACTCTCGTCTACCGCAAGATCCGCAACAGCCTTGTCGAGGCTCTCGGCGGTGAGTTCGAGGAAGTGATAGTAGGCGGCGCCCCTCTCAACCATGAAGTAGAAGCCTTTCTCCACAAAATAAAATTCCCCTTCACCGTGGGCTACGGCATGACCGAATGCGGCCCGCTCATCAGCTATACCCCCTGGCGCAATTTCATCGTCTCATCATCGGGCCGCACACTGCCGACTATGGAGAGCAAAATAGCAGGCAGCCGGAATCCGGAAACCGAGCCGGGCGAAATCTGCGTGCGTGGCGAAAACGTGATGAAGGGCTACTACAAGAATCCGGAAGCTACCGAGGCCGTGATCGATGCAGAAGGCTGGCTACACACCGGCGACATGGGCACAATCTCTGACCGGGGCATCATCTTCATACGCGGGCGCTACAAAACCATGATCCTCGGAGCCAGCGGGCAGAACATCTATCCTGAAGAGATCGAGGCCAAGCTAAACAACATGCCCTACGTGTCGGAAAGCCTTATCGTGGAGCGCGGCAAACACCTCGTGGCCCTCGTCTATCCCGACTATGAGGCTATGGACCGCGACA
Organism: Duncaniella sp. C9; assembly: GCF_004803935.1. Taxonomy (GTDB): domain Bacteria; phylum Bacteroidota; class Bacteroidia; order Bacteroidales; family Muribaculaceae; genus Duncaniella; species Duncaniella muris. The sequence continues at coordinate 1,114,734 of NZ_CP039547.1, read as the reverse complement.
AAGTTCACAACGAACAGCTGCCGGCTCTCATGGAGCAGGTCAGAACCGACCTGAACCGCATAGTGGCCCCATACGAAAGGATAGACCGCATACAGCTGATAGCCAACGAATTCGAAAAAACTCCCAAACGATCCATAAAGCGCTATCTCTATAACGCGTAGACCGGCGCCCGACCCAAAGAACCAATCATGAAGAGTTACGAACAGATCATAAAAGTCCGCGACTACGAAGTAGACTCGCAGGGCATAGTCAACAATGCCAACTATCTGCACTATCTCGAAATAACACGCCACGATTTCTGCGAACACGCAGGCACGACCTTCCGCGCCATGCAGGAACAGGGTCTCGACCCGGTGGTCAGAAAAATCGAAATCGAATATCTCTCGTCGCTCACCCTTGGCGAGACTATGATATCGCGCCTGAGCATGGAGCGTAAGGGCGCCAGGTTTGTATTCACGCAGGACATCTACAACGCAACCAACAGCTCCCATGTAGTCCATGCGCTCGTGACAATTGTCTGCCTTGAAAACGGGCGCCTCTCGCGCGGCGATCTTCTCGCCGAGGCTTTCCGCGAATATCTCGCATAAAATCGCACCGGCTCCGCTCCGCAAAGCCTGAATCTCTCACCCCTCACTCACATTTCTCACCCGATGGAACCTCTTGTAAGCCAAATAGCATTCTCGTCTCTGCGCTCGCTCTCGCCGGAACTCGCTGACGCGATACTCGACCGCACAGGCTCGGAAGAAGCATTCTTCCGTCTGTCTGAGTCGCAGCTATCGGCTGTCATGGGGTTCGCCAACCGCCTCTTCAGCCAAAAAGTCAGAGACGAAGCTCTTGAAAAAGCCCGTAGCGAAGCTGATTTTGTAGAGTCAAACTCCATCCGCGCCATCTATTTCCGCAATCCTGACTATCCGCATCGCCTTCTCCAGTGCGACGACGCCCCGCTGATGCTCTACATGCTAGGCGACTGCGACCTCAACAGCCGACGTGTGGTCTCGATAGTCGGCACCCGCCACGCCACGGCCTACGGCTGCGATTTCACCGAGCGCTTCGTCAGAGAGCTCTCCGATATCATGGCTGAAAAGCCCGTGATTGTGAGCGGTCTGGCCTACGGGATAGACATTGCGGCCCACCGCGCGGCCCTGAAAGCCGGACTGCCGACCATAGCCGTAGTGGCCCACGGACTCAACACGGTCTATCCTCCGGCACATAGGCCGACAGCTGTAGAGATGATACGCAGCGGTGGCGGAATGCTGACCGACTACCCCTCGTCGGCCTCAATCCACAAAGGAAACTTCCTTGCCCGCAACCGCATTGTGGCGGGTCTGGCCGACGCCCTCGTGGTGGCAGAATCGGCCTCAAAAGGAGGCGCACTGGTGACAGCCCGGCTTGCCGCCGGCTACAACCGCGATGTCTTCGCCCTTCCGGGCCGCACCTCCGACCGCTATTCGGCAGGCTGCAACGCCCTTATAGCCGATCATGTAGCCGGACTCGTAAGCTCCGCCGCAGACTTCGCATCGCAGATGCGATGGCCCACAGCCGAAACCGTGCCCATTCAGCCGTCGCTCTTTCAGGAACTCGCCCCTGAAGAGCAAGCTGTCATCGACCTGCTGACCGACCGCGGCGAGGCCACTCTCAATGATCTGACGGCCCACATCGACATACCGACGCCAAGACTCATGGCCATGCTGATAGACCTCGAATTCAGATCGCTCATCCTGGCAATACCCGGCGGACGCTACCGTCTCCGCTGACCAAACCACTCCTGCCCGGCAAACGTTTATACCTTATAATCATCAACCACCTCTTTCCCCACACCTAAAAACAACTTCATCTATCATGGAAAAGAAAATCATAGCCCCTTCAGAGCTGATCATCAACCCCGACGGCTCAGTGTTTCACCTGCACCTGCGTCCAGAACAGCTGACCGACCGTGTAATTCTCGTAGGCGACCCCGCCCGCGTCAATATGGTAGCTTCGTTCTTTGACACCACAGACTTTGAAGTCTCCTCTCGCGAATTCCACACTATAGGCGGCACTTACAACGGCAAGCCCATCATGTGCCTCTCACACGGCATCGGCCCCGACAACATCGACATTGTAATCAATGAACTCGACGCCCTCGCCAACGTAGACTTCAAGACCCGCGAGGTCAAAGACGAAAAACGCCGTCTGACACTGGTGCGCATCGGCACTTCAGGAGCCCTCCAGCCCGAGCTCAAGCTCGGCACCCCGGTTATTGCCGAAAAAGCCATCGGTTTTGACGGTGTGCTCAACTACTATGCCGGACGCAATGAAGTGGCAGATCTCGATTTCGAACACGCCTTCTGCGAATCAGTGGGCTGGAATCCGCTTTGGGCGAAACCCTACGTGGTCAATGCCGATGAAGAGCTTGTCAACCAGATAGGCCGTGACGACATGGTCCGCGGCAACACCATCTCGGCTGTCGGATTCTACGGTCCGCAGGGTCGCGAGCTCCGTCTGCCTCTGGCCAACCCCGATCTCAACCGCCGCATAGAGGAATTCCGCCACAACGGCCGCAAGGTGACCAACTATGAAATGGAATCGGCTCCTCTCCAGGGCCTCGGACGCCTCATGGGCCACAGAGCAATGACCGTCTGCTCCATCATAGCCAACCGCATGAACAACGATGCCAACCCAAACTACAAGACAGCCGTGCAGGATCTCGTGGCCACCGTCCTCGAACGCATCTGACACTACCGCCACATTATAATATATCATAGATAAACATGTAAGAGCGCCGTAGGTGGAAACTTGAAGTTTCGCCCCTACGGCGCTCTTATATATTATAATGTGGCGGTAGTGTCAGATAAGAATCTGTCGGCCTGGAGGAGATTACTTGTTGAGGTTATAGACCGTGCGACGGATGTAGGGCTTGAGCGCGGGCACTTTCTCGGCAATGGCGTTGACAGCGAGACGCGACACGATGATACCGCCGAGCACATTCAGGTGAGTGTTGTCGATACGTCCGTCAGGAGCGAACTCATAGCCGCCCACGGGCATCCACATGAACAGCGAGCGTGAATTGTCGCGGCCGAGGCCCTGCACGAGCTCATGGGTCAGAGAATTCATGTCGATGAACACCACGCCCATCTCCTCGGCCACATTGCGCGGAGCTATGCGGTAGTCGCCATGAGTGTCAACCAGCGTGTCGCCCTCGGCGGGATAGTTCTCCAGACCCTTCTTCCAGGTCTTCTGGCGGTCGTCGGTCTGAGCAGCGGCAATACCGTTGGCCGGGAAATTGCGGCGCACTATCGAGTTCATAAGAATCGGTGTGGCACCCTTCTCGCGGGCCTCGCTCACAAATTTCTTAAGATTGGCATCGAAGCTTCCGCCGGGCACAGTGTAGCGGTCGAGGCTCTTGGCCTTCTCGTCATTGTGGCCGAACTGGATGATCACATAGTCGCCGGGGCGGATCTTCTCGCGCACCTTGTCCCAGCGGCCTTCATCGATGAAGCTCTTCGAGCTGCGGCCGTTTACGGCGTGGTTGTCGACCTTGATGGCACCTTCGAGATAGATAGGCAGCATCTGGCCCCAGCCGCGTTCCTGGTTTTCCTTGTCGAGAGGCTTGTTGGCCATTGTCGAGTCACCGATCATAAACACTGTGATAGTGTCAGACGGAGCCTGCGCCCAGGCAAGCACCGGAAGAGCTAATGCGATAAACAGTGATGAAATAAGTTTCATGATAATTTAGGTATGATTTGATTGATTTTCTGGTTCCGCAGTAAAACACACCGCAAAGTTAGCCTATTTTCAGGAAAATTCAAGCAGCCTGTCACTTGCTTTTAACCACCGCGGCCTCATCTTCCATCATACGGGCCACATTCAGAGGCGGGATCATCAGGCTATTGAACGCCGTACCCTCCGTCTTGCAGAACAGAATCCCGCGCGAGGTTCCGACCGTGTGCACTGCAAGAATTTCAAGCACCGATTTCGGTATCCCGACTCCGTCTTTCCTGACAAAACCGGCCCAATCCGATTCATGGATCCGGAACTCACACAGCACTTTGAGCACAAGAATCGTATTGTCCTCATGCGTAAACCTGAAACCGGCCTCACATGCTATCTGCCGGCTCTCCGAAGAATACTGAAACGAAATTTCAGTCAACATATTCATTTCGCCCTGCGGCAGGCTCTCCGAAAGGATTGCAAACTGGCTGACGGCAATCCTTGACATATTAAAACGTACCATCACGCAATCTTATTTGTTGATTTTCGATTTTCGGCAACACCCCAGTCGCAGCTTCCGATTCTGACTGACGATTTGCCGACCACGGGCAGCACTTTCACACTTTGAGCCGAAGCCGGGGCCTTGGCTTCGGGCTTTACAGAAGGTATTGTCCTGAAATAAACGCTGCTCTGCGTCCAGTCTTTCGGCTGCAGATAAGTATTCTCTACCACCTGCTCGGCATAGGCCTTCGGCATAAGCTCGATCCGCGGCACCATATCGCATGCGAGCGCAAGCTCCACAAGTTTCGACAGCTTATGGTCGAAATCTCCGTTGAGAATCTGCGACACATAGCCTTTCGAGACCCCGAGGCGGGCGGCAAACTCGGTCCGAGTCAGATGGTTTTCATCAAGATAACGCTTAATATTATCAAATATCATCAGCTGCACAAGCTGTGTCCAGTAAGCCGATGACTCATATTTATTCTTATTCAGTAATTTCATTTTAATCAATGATTACTTAACATCATCACTACCGGAATCTTTTCCGGCTTCAACTTCATCACTTTCATCCTTGATTGCAATCCTGTCAGGAATATAATTAAAATGCCTGAACACTTTTGCTATGTCCTTATCCTGTCCCTTCTTATACCCGGCAACCACCAGATAATAGTCAGGCTCCTTCTTTATGGCATAAAGCCTCAGATGTTTGGTCTTGAACTCATAGACATCCTTCCTGTCGCGCTTTCCGCCGGTGATATGCCTGTATTTGCTCTGCGGCAGATTGTTGTTATCGACCTTGCCCATTATGGCAAGAAGTTCCGCAAGTTCGTCAATATCGCTCTTTTGCTGTAGCGAATCTATGAATTCCTTACAGAAACAGCGGCCGTTCTTATACAGAAAATAAAATTCATACTTCGGGTTGCCTATGTCATCCAAAGGACACAGATGATATTCGTCCATTAATTCGTCATAATTATTTTTTTTAATTGATAGATTCCCGGACTGTGGTCCGGTTATATTGCCGCCACACATTAATCTATTATATTCTTATCAACACATGGCTGCTCAATTGTTTTCACCTGCAAATATAATCTGTTTTCGTCTGAAAAACAAAAAATAGTCATTAAAAGTTTAGTTAAAACTAAACCACGTGCTTCTGATCGGGCTGGACTTTCGGTGTCGGTTTATCAAATTGGAGGGAGGAGCAGATGCGGGAATGGGGCTGCATGGGCTCACAGATGGGTGCACAGACGGGTTTGCAGGGGTCCTGCGGGCTGTCAACGAGGGCTGATTTTAACTATATTTAGGCTAATTCAGACTCCATATTTTAACAATTTGTCATTTTATCGATCACTTTTTCGATGCTTTTGAGCCATTTTTTTCTTACTTTTTCCATTTACAAAACAAAAATTGACATAAAATTTGTTTATTAAATTTCAATTTCATATTTTTGCAACTCCAAGGCTAAATCAAGGCGATTAGTTAAAAAGTGTTCTAATCGCGAACATCTGCAAATCCTGCACAATCTATCACTACCCCATATAATCTATCATTATCATTTATATCTGTCTTATTATGAGGAAAAGTCTATTAATGCTGTTAGTCATGATCCTTGTTGGATTCGGGCTGACAAACGCGCAAACCTCTGGTATAGGGGGGGTTACGGGCATTGTCATCTCTGCGGATGACGATGAGCCCGTTGTGGGCGCAAGCGTCATGGTCAAGGGCACCAAAGTTGGAACCTCGACCGACATCGACGGAAAGTTCACAATCGGGAAGCTCCCGGCCGGTGCAAAAACGCTCGTGGTGAGCTACATCGGCATGAAAACAAAACAGGTGCCCATTGTCAAAGGCACCGAAATGAAAATCTCTCTCGAATCTGACGCCGAGCAGCTCCAGGAAGTAGTGGTGACCGGTATGCAGAAGATGGACAAACGCCTCTTCACCGGTGCGGCCACTAAGATTGACGCCCAGGATGCACGCATCAGCGGCATGGCCGACATCAGCCGAAGCCTCGAAGGCCGCGCTGCAGGTGTCTCTGTCCAGAACGTATCCGGTACTTTCGGTACCGCCCCCAAGATCCGCGTCCGCGGTGCCACATCTATCTACGGTAGCTCCAAGCCCCTCTGGGTGGTCGACGGTGTGATCATGGAAGACGTGATGAATGTTTCTGCCGACGACCTCTCCTCAGGTAACGCCGAAACCCTCATCTCTTCAGCTATCGCAGGCCTCAACGCCGACGACATTGAAAGCTTCGACATCCTCAAGGACGGCTCCGCAACCTCTATCTACGGTGCGCGCGCTATGGCTGGCGTGATCGTTGTGACTACCAAGAAAGGTAAAGCCGGTCGCAACTCCATCAACTACACCGGCGAATTCACCATGCGCCTCAAGCCCAACTACCGCGACTTCAACATCATGAACTCGCAGGACCAGATGAGCGTCTACCAGGAACTCGCCCAGAAAGGCTACCTCAACTATGCTGAAATCGCCAACGCATCGTCAAGCGGTGTCTACGGCAAGATGTATCAGCTCATCAACCAGTACGATCCCGCCACCGGCCGCTTCGGTCTTGAAAACACCGATGAGGCCAAGGCAAACTATCTCCGCGCTGCCGAATACCGCAACACCGACTGGTTTGACCAGCTCTTCTCAAACTCTGTGATGTCAACCCACTCCATCAGCCTCTCTTCAGGTACTGAGAAGGCCCAGCACTATGTGTCGGCATCAGTAATGTATGATCCGGGATGGTACAAGCAGAGCGACGTACAGCGCTACACTGCCAACCTCAACTCCAACTTCAATATCTCTGATAAGGTTTCTTTCAACCTCATCTCCAACGCCTCTTACCGTAAGCAGAAAGCTCCCGGCACACTCGGCAGCGAGATCGATGCCGTGTCTGGCGAAGTGAAGCGCGACTTCGACATCAACCCCTACTCATACTCGATGAACACCTCGCGCACACTCGATGTCAACGAATTCTACACCCGTTCATACGCTCCATTCAACATTCTCCACGAGCTCAAGAACAACTACATGAAGCTCGGTGTTAGTGACTTCCGCCTTACCGGTGTGCTCACCTACAAGCCCATCCGTAAAGTAGAGCTCTCGCTCCTCGGCGGCATGCAGAACACCTCTACCTCGCAGGAACACTTCATCCTCGATGACTCCAACCAGGCCCTGGCATACCGCTGGATGCCTACTGCCGCTATCCGCGATAGAAACCCGCTTCTTTACACAAATCCTGACGATCCCTACGCATTCCCCGTTTCAATCCTCCCCAACGGCGGTATCTACGAACGCGCTGACCGCAGCATGTTCAAGTGGGACATGCGTGCCGCAGCCCGCTACAACGATGTATTCGCTGAAAACCACATCGTCAACCTCTACGCCGGTATGGAAACCAACTCCGTTGACCGCCACTCAACCTGGTTCCGCGGCTGGGGCATGCAGTACAGCATGGGTGAAATCCCCAACTATGCCTACCAGGTATTCAAACGCGGCCAGGAAGAAAACACCGACTACTACACCCTGACCAACACCAGCGAACGCTCGGTAGCCTTCTTCGGCAACGCCACCTATTCTTATAAGGGAAAATACAACCTCAACGGCACCCTCCGCTACGAAGGCACCAACTCACTCGGCAAGAGCCGCTCTTCCCGCTGGCTCCCCACCTGGAACGTGTCAGGATCATGGAACGCCCATGAAGAAGAATGGTTCCACAACTTCAACCCCACATGGAGCCACCTCACTCTCAAGGCTTCTTACTCTCTGACCGGCGACCGTCCCTCTGTCAGCAACGCCTACGCCATAATCAAATCCAAGAATCCCTGGCGCCCCTCTACAGGTGCAAACGAAAGCTCACTCTACGTATCATCTCTCGCCAACAGCGAACTCACATATGAAAAGAAACACGAGCTCAACCTCGGTCTCTCAACCGGTTTCATCGACAACCGCATCAATGTAGAATTCGACTGGTATCGCCGCAACAACTTCGACCTCATCGGTGTCACCAACACCCAGGGCATCGGCGGTGAGATCCAGAAGTTCGGCAACGTTGCCTCTATGCGCTCTCACGGTGTCGAGCTCTCACTCACCACCAAGAACATCGTGACCAAGGACTTCTCCTGGACCACCAACTTCATCTATTCTTACAACAAAAACAAGGTCACTGACCTCAAGACCACAAAGAATGTGATGCAGCTCGTTTCGGGCAGCGGTTTCGCCCAGGAAGGCTACCCCGTGCGCTCGCTCTTCTCAATTCCCTTCATGGGACTTAACGAAGAAGGTCTCCCCACTTTCCTTGACCAGGACGGCAACATCTCGACCACCGGCATCTACTTCCAGACCTCAGACCCCGAAAAGCTCAAATTCCTGAAGTATTCCGGCAGCATCGACCCCACTGATCTCGGTTCGTTCGGCAACATCTTCCGTTACAAGGATTTCACCCTCAACGTCTACATCACCTATTCTTTCGGCAACGTCATCCGTCTCGATCCCGTCTTCTCTGACGAATACACCGACCTGACCGCCACTCCGAAGGAATTCAACAACCGCTGGACAGTGCCCGGCGACGAAAACCGCACCAACATCCCTGTGATCGCCTCAATGCGCCAGAACAAGAATGATTCTCACCTGGACTACGCCTACAACGCCTACAACTACTCGGATGCACGTATCGCCAAGGGCGACTTCATCCGCATGAAGGAAATCTCGCTGGCCTATCAGGTGCCCGCCAAGGTGACAAACGCGCTGCGTCTCTCCAACGCCATGTTGAAGCTCCAGGCAACCAACCTCTTCCTTATCTACGCCGATAAAAAACTCAACGGTCAGGACCCTGAGTTCTTCAACACCGGCGGTGTGGCTGCCCCGACCCCCAAGCAGTTCACTCTGACAGTCAACCTCGGTTTCTAATCCACTCTAAAGAATCAGTAAAATGAACAAATATATAAAATACGCATTCGCGCTTGCTCTGCCGACTGTAGCCCTCTCATCATGCGACGACTACCTCGACACCATGCCCGACAACCGCGCCACCATCGACACCGAAGACAAGATCAAGAGCCTCCTCGTGTCGGCCTATCCCACTCATGAATTCAGTCTTGTCTGCGAATTATCATCAGACAATTGTGATGACATCGATCCCAACAGTCCATATTCAGAACGATTTTTCGAAGATGCCTTTGCATGGAAAGATGAAATGGAAACCGGCCAAAACGAGTCTCTGTCTCGCTATTGGGAAGACTCCTACAATTGCATCGCATCAGCCAATGAAGCCCTTGAGGGCATCAAACGCCTTGGAGGCCCCGTGACCACTTCTCTTCAGGGTCTCTATTCGGAAGCTCTTCTCTGCCGCGCCTACAACCACTTCATGCTCGCGCAGCTCTTCTGCATGCCCTGGACACAGAATGCAGCCCAGGAACTCGGTCTCCCCTACATGGAACATTCTGAAACCGAACTCCGTCCGGAATATGAACGAGGCAATCTTGCCGACTTCTATGAAAAGATCGAAGCTGACCTCACAGAAGGGCTCAAATATGTGACCGATTCTCACCTTGACGTCCCCAAATATCACTTCAACCAGAAAGCAGCCTATGCTTTCGCAACTAAATTCTATCTTGCTGTGGAGAAATGGCAGGATGCAGCCGATTGGGCCACAAAATGCCTCGGATCATCACCCCGTTCTGTTTTGCGTGACAACGATGCACAGGCAGCCTTACCCGTAGATGGAAATGGAGTCTATGGAGAACCTCAGGCCCTGGAATACATTAAGCTGACACATCAGTGCAATCTCATGATGACCACTGCTACATCTCGTATAGGCTGGGTGTTCGGTCGTTCATATACCGGCGGTCGCATCAACCATAACAACCATATTGCATCGACTGAAACTTTTCTTGCCCTGCAAAACAAATTCGGATCTTTCAAAAGAATTTATGGCAAATATATCGGATCAAGCGATATGGCTCTTCTGCGTAAAGTTGTATGTCTCTTTGAATACACTGACATCGTTGCTCAGACCGGTTTTGTACACTCTGTAATTCCTGTATTTACCACTGACGAAGCTCTTCTCAACCGTGCAGAGGCCTATATCATGCTCAACCGTTATGACGAGGCTGCTGCCGATCTGACTCTTTGGGCTCAAAACTACTACAGCGGTTGTCCGGTTCTGACTCCGACCGACATCACAGAATATTTTAACAGTCTGGAATACAGCTATAGCGCAGAATCTCCGATCAAGGGCACCCTCAAAAAGCACCTCAACCCTGCATTCTCAATCGGAGCCGAAGGATCGACCCAGGAAGCCATGCTCCAGTGCATGCTTGCATTCCATCGCGTTGAGACCCTCCATTTCGGTTTCCGCTGGTTCGACATCAAGCGCTACGGAATAGAAATTCCCCGACGCACTCTCAATGCCGGTGGACTTCCTTCGGTTCAGACCGACTTCCTTGCCAAAGATGACAAGCGCCGTGCATTCCAGATCCCCCTTGACGTACGTGACGCTGGTCTTGAAGCCAATCCTCGCTGATTCGTTATCAACTCTCTTAAGAGTTCCAAACAAACTAATCATTACTAAAAGATCATAATAATGAAAACCAGAATATTAAGCCTTTTACTGCTTTCCGCCGTAACTTTAGGCTTCACTGCCTGCTCCGATGATGACCCCGACACCGGCAAATCTGTTATCACTTTGGGCAATACCGAAAAGAACGATTTCGACAAATGGATTGAAGCCAATTACAACAAGCCCTACAATATTGACTTCAAATACCGCTACGAGGACATTGAAGGTGACTTTGACTACTATCTCGTACCTGCCCGCTACGAAGATGCCATCACTATGGCCCATCTCATCAAACACCTCTGTGTTGAGACCTATAATGAAGTAGCCGGCGTTGACTTCACCCGTCAGTACTTCCCCAAGATGTTCTACACCGTCGGTGAATGGGAATACAAGAACAACGGCACATTCATTCTCGGCACCGCCGAAGGAGGTTTGAAAATCTACCTTACCGGTCTCAACTATCTGCCGACCTACCTGCAAAATGCCGGAACGCTCAATCACTATTACATCAAGACAATCCACCATGAGTTCACCCACATCCTCAATCAGACAAGGACTATTCCATCTGATTTCCAGACCATAACATCTACCGGTTATGTATCTGACATGTGGAATGAGACCCCCAACTGGCTCCCGCGCGGATTCATCACCGATTACTCGCAGCACTCTTACATTGAAGACTTTGCTGAAGTAATGTCAGTATATATCACAAACGACAGCGCCACTTGGGACAAATGGATGACCCAGGCCGGAGCAACCGGATCAGGCCTCATCCAGCAGAAACTCGATATTGTACGCGAATACATGCTCTCAAACTTCGGCATCGACCTTGACGAACTCCGCGACGTAATCCAGCGCCGTCAGAATGAAGTTATGACAGGAGTTGTCGACCTGCAGGATCTCTCTGTTTATTAATCTTCCCAAACGATTCAAACTATGCGACTCAATAAATTATTCATAGCAACTCTGCTTGCATTCTCGACTCTTGCGTTACAGTCCTGCCTGAAAGATCAGGAAGATTTCTTTGACGAATCATCGTCAGAACGTATGCAGGCTGTCCTTGAAAACACCAAGGCCGTACTCACAAGCTCTGACAACGGATGGATCTTCGACTACTATCCTGACCGCAACCTTTCATACGGCGGAATCATCTATGCTCTGAAGTTCGATGACAAAAAAGTATCTGTCCGTTGCGAACTCTCACCAGACATGGAGGAAACCAGCTTCTACAAGCTCAATACCAACAACGGCCCTGTACTCTCGTTCGACTCCTACAACACCCTCATGCACTTCTTCGCCACTCCATCAAGTGGTGAATACCAAGCGAAAGACGGAGACTTCGAATTCATGATCATGAATGTAACCGAAGATCTTATCACCCTTCGTGGCAACCGTACAGGCAACACCATGTATCTCCGCCGCCTCAATGAAGACCCTGATGCCTTTGTCCATGCCATAGGAAAAATCTATGATACTAATGTTTTACCATCGGCTAATGGCTCTGTAGGCGCAAATGCCATTACTTGCAAGAATGACATTAATGCTCACTACATGGAATTTTTCTGGGGTGGTGACAATAGTCAATCCTCTGGTGAGTACTATCTGTCAACTTCTACCGGAATTCGGTTCAAAAATCCCGTAACAGTAAATGGAGCCACAATCTCTGAATTAAATTATACATTTGACGATTCTAATAAATCAGGCGCATTTACCGGTGAAGATTCTAACGGTAATTCGATTTCTCTATCCGGTGTTCTTCCTGAAACTTATGCGTTCTTTGATGAGTTTAAAGGTTCGTTCACTTTCAGCTATGCCAACGGAGCCAAAAATGTAAATTGCACCCTCGTTCCTGATAAAGTCAACGGAATCATCACGATCTCAGGTCTCAACCGTAACTACGACCTTATCGCCACTTACAACAGGAGCTTAGGCTGTATGGAACTTTGCGGACAGGTGGTAGCGGTTACTTCTGATTCACAGATATTATTCATGGGCGGTACATCATCCAGTTTCTATGCAAAATCATCAGTCGGATTCTTCTTTATCAAAAATCCCCAGAATCCGACCCATTATGAGATTATGCCCAACAATGATCCCTATTCAAGCAAATGTAACAATAGTTTCGTAATCATTGAATCCGCTGACAAATATTATATTCCACCTACTTCTTATCGGATCAATGGCGACTACAACATTTCAAATGTCAAAGCATTTATCAAAAACTAAATCTGGAAAAAGATGAAAAAGATATATAAATCAGTATTGTTCGCTATAATTGCTGCCGCGGGTTTCACCGCGTGCAGCGATTATGAAGCGCCGGACATCACAACCGAATCGGCCATCACAATCACAGGCCATGAGACATCTTTCCCCGCCTCGGCTTCTACCGGCTCGATCACCTTCGAAGCGAAAGGCCTGGTGACAGTAACCGCCAACAATGAATGGATCACAGCCTCTGTTGATGGCAACCGCATTGACATCGCCGTTGACCAGAACAACGACTTCTCAGGCCGAAGCGGATCAATCTCAGTCAAATGCGGCAACGCCACTGACAACATCTCGATTATCCAGTCAGGCATCATCTTCAAATATGACGATGTCAGCACAATTGATATTGATTCCGATGCTTGGTCTCAATCTTATAAAGCCGAGGCAACACTTCCAGTGTCTGTTACATCTGACTCTGAATGGCTCAAGGCCTCTCTGACTGACGGTATCCTGACAATCGCGGCTGACCGCAACACCAAACTGCAGGCACGCACCGGCATTGTCACAATCTCTGTCGGCAATCTCACCAATGACATTACAGTCAATCAAGGACCTCTCATCTTCCCCTTGGTAAAGGTTACTGAAATCAGCCAGAATGACGATGCCAAAACCTATACCTATGACTTCCCCTCTGACATCACTGTTCAGTTCAATACTGAGTCATCTTGGATCCACGCAACCTTCGCCAACGAGACAGTGACCATCACAGTTGATGAAAACAACTCCGGCCACATGCGCTCAGGCTCACTCTCCTACAGTCTCGAAGGAGCTGCCGGTTCATTGACCGTTTCTCAGTATGATTTTGACAAGGATATTGCAGGCGAATACCAGTGGATATTCACTGATCCCTCTGACGGCAAAAACTACTATTTCCCGGCCACAATGAAACGCAACGGCAACACTTACACACTCGACTTCACTGTAGGTGCATATAATTTGTCGGCACCGTTGAAATGGAATGACGCAACCAAGACCCTTAATCTTGCCGGAGGAGCCTATCTTGGCAAATGGAGCTCATATTTCGCTTATATGTGCTATACATTCTATGATCCTGAAGAAGATGCCATATTCTATACTTGGGATACCAAACCGAGCATGAATGCTTCGTTCACCTACTTTGAATCACAAGACATGGGAATCACAGCAGCTGCATTTGTTGATGCAAAAACATTTGACTACGCCCTGTCAGCCATGCAGATACATGCGTTTAAGGCTCAGCCTGCATCATCAGCTTCAAGCGCCGGCTACATTAAGAAAATGGAAGAACCCATACTGATGAGAATGCAGACTCTTTCGGAAGAAGGCGGAAATACTGAAGAAACCACAGCTGCAACACCCCTCAAGAAGACGGCCGCAGCAAGAATAGTCTCTGCAAAACCTGCACTCGAAACAACACTTAATTCCGACACCATGCTTGCCCGCTGAGACAATCTCAGCTATCGGACAAAAAAATGGTCCGTTGATTTGACAACAATACAGACAAACAGCAACCATACTTGACCCAAGCCCCGCCCCGACCGACCGGTTATGGCGGGGCTGACTTTTTCTCTTGAGAACCCTGAGGCCTTCTAATCAGGCTAATCAGGCCAACCCCAAATCTCCCAAACCTCCCAAATCTCGCAAACCCACCCTGAAGCCAAATTTTGCAGTCTGCGGGCAAATTCGTAACTTTGCGAAAACCGCCAAACTCTTGCAGTTATGACCAAAGAGACCGCATCAACACTGATTCCACGCCTGAAAGACTTCTTCTCGACACAGCCGGTCAGCCGTGTATGGCTATTCGGATCATTCTCCCGCGGAGAAGAATCTGATAAAAGCGATGTCGACATACTGCTTGAATTCGACAAAAGCCAGAATATAACACTTTTCACAATGGGGCAGATGTATTCCGCACTAACCAAGATGCTCCACCGGGCAGTAGACCTTGTTGAGCTTGACACCCTCATGCCCTATGCCCTCCCGTCAGTCAACCGCGACAAAATCCTGATCTATGAGAGAGAAAATCCGTGACCGCGAACGGCTTCTACATATGGTTGAAGCCATTGACAAAATTGACTCCGCACAGTCACGCTATCCGGAAGAAGCTCTGACTTCCGATCCGATTCTGTTTTATGGAATGGTGAAATGTCTGGAAATTATCGGAGAGGCAGCCTATAAGCTAACAGAATCAACCCGCAGCAGCCACCCTGAAATTCCTTGGTCAGCAGTCATCGGCATGAGGCACGTTCTTGTGCATGGATATTATCAGATCAAAGCCGAAAGAATACTCGCCACTATTGAAACAGACCTTCTGCCCCTGAGATCAAGCTTGACCGAAATTTTAAAAACCTTTACTGACTAAACATACTTAGGCCCTCCAATCAGGCCAATTGGCCCAATTGACCCAACCCCAAACCTTCCAAATCTCCCAAAGTCGGCTCAAGCCGAAAGCACGGTGCATATGTTAAATTGGGCAATTAGAAGTGTTAAATTTTTAGGCGTAGAGTTTGACTAATCGGAAGATGAAGAAGTCGCGGTCCCGGACACCACGCATTTGTGAGCGAAATATTTTGACTTTAGAGTTGAATGCCTCGGCAGAGGCATTGGTCGCACGACGACGGAAATAGTTCAGGATTGTTGGGGCGTGGTTCTTGAATGTTTTGATTACCGAGCGGAAGTTGTTGTTACCCAATGCCATTACCTTTTCATACCACTTGTTCATCCTCCCCATGGCTTTTGTCGGTGAGATTTTAGCGTTGAAAATCTTGCGCAGCTCCATCGCAAGGCTGTATGCAGCCTTCAACATTGGATAGTATTTGAACAGTATGTTGACACGATGGCGCTGTATGTCAGTCCATTTGTTCTGCGACATCATCAGAGTGTGTTTGCTGCGGGCCAGTATCTGGCGCATGGTCTCTCCGTTGGAGTACGTTACCGGCGGTTCGGACTTGTTGCGGTTGTTTTCCTCTGCGATGAGCTGTCGGCGAATGTCAATGCGGATTTCGTCAACGGCCTCATTATAGACCTGTTGGACATGAAAACGGTCGTTGACTACATGGGCGTTATAGAACACTTCTGCGGCTATGAGCATCATTGATGGCGAGAGATCGCAGGTCACTTCCTTGACCCTGCGTCTGATTGATTTCTCCATAGCTCCGATGAGTATGGATATAATTTCGTCACTCTTTGTTCCGGGAATGGCTGCCGCAAGTGTTCCCTTGCCTCCGTGGCCGTCCTTGTTGGTCAGGAACGTCCATACCTCCCCGTTGCTCAGACACGTCTCATCAAGACTCATGTAAGGGCCGATATTATCGGCGTTGAAATAGAACCCACAGCCAAGCTCCTGTTCGCACCAGTCGGCGTAACCGCTTATCTTATTGCGGTACAAGTCGGCAAAATGTTTGCCGTTGACGCAGTACATCTGCGCTATCTGTTTAATCGACAGGGCTGTCGTCTCCACCTTCGTCTTTTAAAAAAGCCACGAACTCGGCGCTGAGTCGTGTTCCTTCCTCGTTGGGAAGTTCGAGATTGTAGCTGAAGATTTCGTTGGTCTGCCTGTCCCACCACTTGTTCTTGCGCATGTGAAGAAATACAGGCCGTCCACGCATCGGATAGTCCTGTATTGTTACATAATCCGTATAGCCTCGCGCTACGATATTTGGATTACGATAGTCTTCATCAGACAGTTTCTTCTTTTCGTCAAGCCATATGTCATAGGACTGTTCCGTGCGCTCGAAGCGCACCATTTCAAATAGTTCGTCCATGCCCTCGGGCAGGCACATCCATATTGCATCTGCGGTTTTCATGCCACAAATTTAACACTTTTCTCAAAATTCATGCACCGTGCTTTCGGCTTGACCCCAAAGTCCCCAAACCTCCCAAACCACCCAAACCCACCCTGAAGCCAAATTTTGCAGTCTGCGGGTAAATTCGTAACTTTGTGCCAAATACCTTAAAATTTACCATAACAGTATCGGAACCGATGACTTTCAAAAACTTATTCTATGCAGCGGCTCTCACGTTGCCGCTTTCGGCTCTTTACTCCTGCGGATCTGCCTCAGCCATTGACCGTCAGGCTTTAGTGGAAAGAAACAACCCCCACATCACCGCCATCGACACCCTCGCCTCGCTCTCTGTGGGCAACGGAGAATTCGCCGTGACCGTCGACGTCACCGGCCTCCAGACATTCCCCGAACTCTACAGTAAGGGTGTGCCCCTCGGCACTCAGGCTCAGTGGGGATGGCACAGTTTCGCCAACCCTGACAACCTCCGTCCCGAAGAAGCCCTCAAGGACTATGACTTCGGACGCGGCCGCAAAGAACCCTACGCAGTGCAGTTCAAGGAAGCCGGACGCCCCCACGATGCCGCAAACTGGTATCGCGTCAACCCCCACCGCCTCCACCTCGGAGCAATAGGCTTTGCCGGACTTCAGCCCGACCGGATCACCGACATCGACCAGACCCTCGACATGTGGACCGGCGAAATCCGTTCTGACTTCAAGGTCGACGGCTCTCCCGTGGCTGTCCGCACCTACGTCCACCCCGAAAAAGACATGCTCGCCGCCTCGATCAAAGACGAAAAGCATCTGCCCCTGGCAATCCGCCTCCCCTATCCGACCGGCGGACACTGTGACGATGCCTGCAACTGGACCGCCGACTCGCTCCACACCACAGACATTGTCCGCGCCGACGCCAACAGCGCCCTCCTGCGCCACAGCCTCGACTCCACCACCTATTATATAGACCTCGCCTGGAGCGGCAACGCTTCACTCCGTCAGGACGGCCGCAACCAGCTCACGCTCACCCCGGCCGACAACGAGTGGACCGTTACCGCCACCTTCCTCCCCGACGTGCCGCAGGACGCAGCCCCAACCGTAGCCCAGACCCGCGATGCATCCTCGACCTACTGGAAAGACTTCTGGACCAAGGGCGGAGTGGTTGACTTCAGCCACTGCACCGACCCGCGCGCCAAGGAACTCGAACGCCGCGTGGTGCTCTCGCAATACCTCCTCGCCATCCAGTGTGCAGGCTCCACCCCTCCCCAGGAAACCGGCCTCACCTACAACTCATGGTTCGGAAAATTCCACATGGAAATGATCTGGTGGCACCAGGCACAGTTTGCCCTCTACGGCCACGAAGACCTGCTCAACCGCACCCTCCCCTGGTATGAAAGCTCCAAGGGAGTAGCCCGCGAGATAGCCGAGCGCCAAGGCTTCAAAGGTCTCCGCTGGATGAAGATGACCGATCCCTCAGGCATGGAAGCCCCCTCGAAGGTGGGATCTTTCCTCATCTGGCAGCAGCCCCACCTGATCTATCTGGCCGAACTCCTCTACCGCGCCAACCCCGACAGCGCGATGGTCAACCGCTACTATCCCCTCATCCAGGGCACAGCCGAATTCATGGCCGACTTCGCCGAACAGGATTCGACCGGCCGCTACATACTCCGCGGCATCATCCCCGCACAGGAAACCCTCCGCGCAGCCGAAACCGTCAATCCCCCCTTCGAACTGGCCTACTGGCACTTCGCCCTCAACACCGCCCAGCAGTGGCGCGAGCGCAAGGGTGAGCCCCGCGTGGAGAAATGGGACGAAATCATAGCATCGCTCTCGCCCCTCGCCGCAAAAGACAGCCTCTATCTCGCCGCCGAGACAGCTCCTGAGACCTACAGCGACATCCGTCTGACCTCCGACCACATGGCCGTGCTCGCCGCCGTAGGCATCCTCCCCAACTCACCCCTGGTGAAAGCCGACATCATGGACAACACCTTTGACTGGGTTTATGACAACTGGAACTGGGACAAGACCTGGGGATGGGACTACCCCACCACCGCAATGAACGCCGTGCGCCTCGGCCATCCCGAAAAGGCAGTCAACGCCCTGCTCATGGATAAGCGCACCAACACCTATCTCCCCAACGGCCACAACTATCAGGACAACCGTCTGCGCTGCTATCTGCCCGGCAACGGCGGCCTGCTCACCGCAGTGGCCCTCATGTGTGCCGGCTGGGACGGCTGCGAGACCGAAAATCCCGGCTTCCCGAAAGACGGCACCTGGGACGTGCGCTGGGAAGGCATCAAGCCCCTCCCCTGATCCGAAGCCGGACCACGGCGCTTGAAGCCGCCGGTCCTGACTTCGCATTTCAACCCGGAATTATACTGAATCCACAATCGGAGGGTGCCTCTCTGACGGCACCCTTCAAAACCATCACTTTTGTAAATGAAGTTCACAAAAGCCGCCATGCTGTGCATGGCCCTAACAGCCACGCTTGCCCCTCTCAGGGCAGGCGCGGCATCTAATACACAGATCCGCAAGACCCACTACCGCCCCGATGGAATCTCGGCTGTCTGCACCGACGGACAGACCAAATTCAACCGAGCCCTCTACGGCGCACACTCAGGTTTCCGCATGGAGTGCAGCGACATGCCAGAATTCGGCATCTACCTGCCCCGCATGGGCGGCAACCTCCGTCTGACACTCCCGCAGGGCCCTTGCACCGCGCGCTACACCCCCGGCCGCATGGACTACTCCCAGGGCGGCATCGAGGTTGAGGCGCAGGTAATGCGCAGCACCGACATGGCCCTCTGGCGCCTGACCAACACAACCGCCTCAGCCGTCACAGTGCCCGTGCGCTTCGGAGGCGTGGCCGACAAGAAATTCTTCCGCGAGGGCGACCTCGGTGTCGACGACCCCACATGCTTCGACCTCAAACCCGAATACTGCAAGGGCAACATCTTCACCGTCACCGGCGACACCGTCAGAGTGGAATACGGCAACAAGCAGCGCGCACAGCTCTCGCTGCTCATCCCCGCCGCCGACTCACGCATCAGCGAGCTCCCGGTCTCCGAAGGCGAGATAGTACTCGCCCCCGGAGAGAGCAAATACATAGCCCTGCTCCCCTCGTCGGTCATCCCGGCCGGCTTCTCCATCCCCGCCATGATGAAGCAGGCCGAGAGCGAAAGAGCCGCTCTCGCATCGGCAGTCTCCATCTCAACCCCAGATCCCTGGCTCAACCCCATAGGCAGCGCCATGTCAGTGGCCGCTGACGGCATCTGGAGCGGACAGGCATGGCTCCACGGCTCGATTGGATGGCGCACGCCCCACCTCGGATGGCGCGGTGCCTACGTAGGCAACGCCATAGGCCGCCACGACCGCGCCCTCACCCATTTCGCCACCTATGCCGACAATCAGGTTACCGACATCCCCGCCACACTCCAGCATCCCTGCCAGGACAGCACCCTCAACCTCGCGCGGGCTGAAAAACGCTGGGGAACACCCATGTACAGCAACGGCTACATCTGCCGCCGACCGGGAAAGAAAGGCGAAATGTCGCACTACGACATGAATCTCGTCTACATCGATGCCCTCATGCGCCACTTCCGCCACACTGGCGACACCGCAGCCATGCGCCGCTTCTTCCCGGTGATCAAACGCCATCTCGCCTGGGAAAAACTCAACTTCGACCCTGACGGCGACCACCTCTATGACGCCTACTGCTGCATCTGGGCCAGTGACGCTCTCTACTACAGTGGCGGCGCCGTCACCCACTCCTCGGCCTACAACCGCTTCGCCAACCTCATGGCCGCCCGCGTGTCACAGATCATCGGCGAAGACCCGACCCCCTATCTCGATGAAGCCGAAGCCATCGGCAAAGCCATCGACGCCACCCTCTGGATGCCCGAACGCGGCCACTGGGCCGAATTCAAGGATGCCGGAGGCAAACAGCGTCTCCACCCCTCGGCAGCAGTCTGGACCATCTACCATGCCATCGACTCCGAGATCGCCGACCCCTTCCAGGCCTACGCCGCCACCTGCTATGTCGACAGCGTAATCCCCCACATCCCCGTGCTCTCAGACAGCGGAGTCGACAACATCTACACCATCTCCACCACCAACTGGAAACCCTACTCCTGGAGCATCAACAACGTGGCCATCGCCGAAGTAATGCACACCGCCCTCGCCTACTGGCAGGCCGGACGCAGCGAGGAAGCCTGCCGGCTGATGAAAGCCGTGGTGATGGACAACATGTATCTCGGCGCATCGCCCCTCAACTTCGGCCAGATCAGCCACTATGACGCCGTGCGCGGCGAGTCTTACCGCGACTTCGCCGACCCCATCGGAGTCTGGAGCCGCGCCCTCACCGAAGGCCTCTTCGGCATCCGCCCTGACATGACAGCCGCCACTCCCCGTGTGGAGATCATTCCCGGTTTCCCCTCCGACTGGAACTCAGCCTCGATAAATCTCCCCGACATAGCCTACAGCTTCCGCCGCGACGGCGACCGCCTGGTCTACACCATCGACAACCGCTACCGCCTCGCGCCTCAGGTGCTGCTCACAGTGCCGGTCCACGGCGTGCGCTCAGTCAAAGTCAACGGCCGCACCGTAGCCTGGGAAAATGTCGACAGCTCGATAGGCACCCCGCGTCTGCGCATCAACGCCGGCAATGAACCGCAGCTTGAAGTGGTCATCGAGACCGCCGGCGAGCTGACCGCCATCCCTACCGGCCGCGTGCGCGAGGAAGGCCCGGTGAAATTCACCGAGATGGCTGACGGCGTGCTGAAATGGTGGACCGCCGAAATCTCAGCCCACAGGCCATTCACCGCCGTAGCCGCACCCGGATTCGACGATATCAACCCCGCCCGCTGCGAGACAGTAGACCTGCGCAAGGCCTACAACGCCTCCGTCACTGACATCTTCCGCAACCGCTACCTCTCGCCACGTCCGCAGGTGACCACCCTCCAGATCCCCGCGCAGGGCATCGGCGAATGGTGTCACCCGAAACTCACCGCCGAGATCGACGACTCCGGACTCCGCAGCCGCCTGGACCGGGAGAAAGGACGCCTCGTCACCGAACTCGGCATCCCCTTCGCCCTACCAGCCAAAGGCTCAAACGTGATCTACACCTCTCTCTGGGACAACTATCCCGACCGCGCCTCCGTGAAACTCAGCGGCAAAGCCTCACATCTCTATCTCGTCATGGCCGGCTCGACAAACCACATGCAGTCAGGCATCGAGAACGGCAAGATCCGCATCCGCTACAAAGACGGCAGCGAGAGCGTCACCCCTCTGGTAAATCCCCACAACTGGGCCCCGATCGAACAGGATTTCTATAACGACAACCACGCTTTCGCCCTCGCTCCCGGCACCAAGCCGCTCTACCGCATGCATCTGCAGACCGGCCACGTGGCCCGCGATCTCGCCCGCGAGGTTGGCAAACGCCAGGAGCTTGAAAGCACCGGAGCCGACGGCGACATCGTAGGCACAATCCCCGGCGGCGCCGCCGTGGTGCTTGACATCCCCGCCGATCCGAAGCGCAAGCTCGAATCACTGGAAATCGAAACCCTCTCAGGCGACGTAGTCATCGGCCTTATGGGCATAACCCTCCAGCGCCCCTGATTCTCTAAACAGACCGCACATGAATCTGAAAAATAAAACCCTCCTGACCCTCGGCCTTCTGCTCGGCGCAGGCACCGGATGCCTGAGCGCCGCAGAAGTGACCGACTGGTATCCGGTCACCACCGAAAACCGCCCCTTCGTGCGCTGGTGGTGGCTCGGAAGCGCTGTTGACCCCGAAGGTCTCACCTACAACCTCGAAGAGTTTGCCCGCCAGGGACTCGGAGGAGTCGAGATCACCCCTATCTACGGAGTCAAAGGCAACGAAGCCAATGATATATCCTATCTGTCGCCGAAGTGGATGAACATGCTCGGCCATACCATAGCCGAAGGCAAGCGCCTCGGCCTGCAGATCGACATGAACAACGGCACCGGCTGGCCCTTCGGAGGCCCGGAAGTCACCGCCGCCCAAAGCGCGCGCAAGCGTGTGGCCGAAAGCTGGACCGTAAGCCCAGGCAAGAAGCTCAAAATAACCGTCCGTCCCTCTGACCGAAAGCAGCAGGGAGTGGCCACCCTCCAGCGCATCATAGCAGTCAACGGCGACCGCCGAATCGACATCACCTCGCACCTGCGCCGTGACTCCCTGCTCGACTGGAAAGCCCCCAAGGCCAAAAGCGACTGGAAAGTCTATGCCATTTTCAGTGGACGCACTTTCCAGAAAGTGAAACGCGCCGCACCCGGAGGCGAAGGCCTGGTGGTGAACCACTATGACAGCATCGCGGTCAACAGCTATCTCGACCGCTTCGACCGCGCGTTTGCCTCATCAGGCATTCCATACCCCGACAGCTTCTTCAACGACTCCTATGAAGTCTACGGCTCCGACTGGGCCGACAACATCTTCGAGGAATTCGAACGCGACCACGGCTACAAGCTCGAACTCTACCTGCCCGAATTCCTCGACCAGGAGAACCACGACAGCCTCCGCAGCCGAGTGGTGCGCGACTACCGCGCCACCCTCGCCCGAATGCTCCGCGAGAACTTCACCGACGTGTGGATGGCCCGCTCCCACCGCCACGGCGCGCAGGTGCGCAACCAGAGTCACGGATCACCGGCCAATATCATCGACCTCTACGCCGCGGTCGACATCCCTGAATGCGAATCCTTCGGACAGACCGACTTCTCTATACCCGGTCTGGTGCAGGACGGCCCCTCGCGTCCGAGCGATTCCGACCCCGCCGTGCTGAAATTCGCATCCTCGGCAGCCCATGTCACCGGCAAGAAACTCACTTCGGCCGAGACTCTCACCTGGCTCACCGAACATTTCCGCACCACTCTGGCCCGCTGCAAGCCCGAACTCGACCAGATGTTCTGTTCAGGCGTGAACCACGTCTATTTCCACGGCGCCCCCTATTCGCCCAAAGGCGCTGCCTTCCCCGGATGGATGTTCTACGCCTCGATCAACATGTCGCCGACCAACAGCATCTGGCGCGATGCCGACGCACTGTTCGCTTACATAGCCCGCTGCCAGGCTTTCCTTTCAGCCGGAACTCCCGACAATGACGTGCTTCTCTACTTCCCGCTTGAAGATGTCTGGCACCGTCAGGGAGGCAATCCCTATCTGATGTTTGACATCCACAAGATGCAGCAGCGCATGCCCGACATCAAGCAGCACGTCACCGAAATCATGGCCGCCGGTTACGACCCCGACTACATTTCCGACGCCCTGACCGAGACTCTCACCGTCAGCACAGACGGGCGTCTGAAAGGCACAGGCGATGCCACCTACGGCGCTATCATAGTGCCCGCCGTGCGCTTCATGCACCCGGCCACACTGAAAAAGCTGCTATCACTCGCTCAGGAAGGAGCCACGGTCATCGTCACCGGCTCTCTGCCCGCTGATGTGCCCGGTCTCAGCCGCTACGACCAGCGCCTCGACTCACTCCGGACCCTTCTGCAGGCCGCTCCTGAAATAGGCTCCGTGCCATGCGTCCACTCCGAAGGCAAGGGCCGCATAATCACCGCTCCTGACATAGCCTCCGGACTGAAACTCTCCGGACTGCGCCCCGAAACCCTCCGCTCCGACCGTAACATCTCCATGATACGCCGCCGCAACGAGGCAGGAGGTTTCAACTACTTCCTCGCCAACCTCAAAGGCGACGCCATCGACGGAAAAGTCACCCTGGCCACTCCCGCTGCCGCCGTGGGCATCTTTGACCCGCTCACCGGAGAGTCGGGACTGGCTCAGACCTATGAGTCGGAGCCGGGCACCACAAGCCTGCGCCTGCAGCTACGTCCCGGTCAGTCGATAATGCTGAAAACCTTCGCCGTGAAGCCCGAAATGGCTCCCTGGGGCTACATCGAGCCTGCCGGCAAGCCAGTCAATATCGACCGCGGCTGGAGCATAGTCTTTGAAAACAGCCAGCCGGCCATCAGCGGCACCTTCGCCACTGACACCCTCACCGCATGGACCGATCTGCCCACAGAGGAAGCCAAAGTAAACTTCGGCACCGCTGTCTACAGCGTAGAGTTCAGCCTCGACAATCCGGCTGAAGCCTCTGACTGGATACTCGACCTCGGCGACGTGCGCCACAGCGCCGAAGTCACCGTCAACGGCCAGGACGCAGGCAAAGTCTGGTCAGCCCCCTTCACCCTCAGCGTGGGCCGTCTGCTCAAGCCTGGGCTGAACCGCCTCGAAGTCCGCGTGACCAACAACCAGGCCAACCGCATAGCCGACTTCGAGCGCCGCGGTATCAAGTGGCGCATCTTCAAAGATGCCAACATCGCCTCGGTGACCAATGCCAAGACATTCTCGTTCGGCGACTGGGAGGAAGTCCCCGCCGGACTCAACTCCACAGTGAGTCTCATACCCGTAAAAATCAACAATTAAACAATAACAATCCAATCACTGCAATTCCATGAAGAAATCCATCATCATCGCACTTGCAATCCTGCTCGGACTCCCCTGCATGGCGGCCGAACAGCTTCCTCCCCGCGAACAGACCCTCAAGACCCTCATAAAGGTCAACGACCACTATCTCAAAAAACATCCCGATCCGTTGCTCGGAATCCCCTACTACTCGCGCAAGAAAGTCTACGAGGCCAACATCTGGACCCGCGCCGTCTACTTCGAAGGCCTGATGGCTCTCCATTCGATCTACCCCGACAACCGTTACTACGACTACGCCTACAATTGGGCCGACGGTTTCGACTGGGGCATGCGCCGCGACGACACCACCACCCGCAACGCCGACAACTACTGCGCCGCACAGACCTACATCGACCTCTATAATCTGACCCCCGAACCCCGTATGCTCACCAAGACCAAAGCCTGCATGAACATGCTCGTCAACACTCCCCAGGTAGACGACTGGACCTGGATCGACGCTATCCAGATGGGTATGCCCGTACTGGCCAAGATGAGCAAACTGACCGGCGACCAGCGCTACAACGAAAAAGCCTGGGACATGTACTGCTGGAGCCGCAACACTCTCGCCGGCGGTCTTTTCAACGAAAAAGAAGGTCTCTGGTGGCGCGACAAAGACTTCGTGCCCCCTACAAGGAACCCAACGGCAAGAACTGCTACTGGTCACGTGGCAACGGCTGGGTTGTGGCCGCTCTCGTGCGTGTGCTTGACGAGATTCCTGCCGACGATCCCCACCGTGCAGCCTACATCGCCGACCTCAAGGCCATGTGTGAGGCAGCCGTGAAATGTCAGCGCAAAGACGGATTCTGGAACGTGAGCCTCCATGACGAAAGCAACTTCGGCGGCAAGGAGCTGACCGGAACCGCTCTCTTTGTCTACGGCATGGCATGGGGTGTCAACAACGGCATTCTCGATCGCGCCAAATATCTCCCCGTCATCACCAAGGCCTGGAATGCGATGGTCAATGAAGCCGTTCACCCCAACGGCTACCTCGGCTATGTGCAGGGCACCGGCAAAGAGCCAAAAGACGGTCAGCCCGTGGCCTATGATTCCAAGCCCGACTTCGACGACTACGGGACCGGCTGCTTCCTTCTGGCCGGAACCGAAGTCTACAAACTCAAATAAGCCCCCGCTTATTGCATCCATAGCGAGTGGTGTTTCACTACCCTCCCGATAAAACAACCGCTCCATCCGCGCTGTGCACCTTCGGCACTGCGGATGGAGCGGTTGTTTTATCGCGTTCAGAGAACGTCAGAGACACCCTCTTAACGTCATCTTATTTTTCAAGACTGCTGACAATCCAGCCGAGATCCGGATAATGGATGAAGTTTACGGAAACCGAATGGAGATAGTCCTGCGAAGGTACGCCATTGACGTAACCGAAGGTAATCACCCCGGCTTTCGCTACTTGGTTACGAAGCCTTCGGAGTCTGTGGCGACGAAGAGCGGGCGGGCATCGGGGGTGATGGCTTCGATGCGTACGTTGTCAAAGATCACTCCGCGCGTGTGGTTGAGCCAGAAGCCCTGGGCCGGAAGGATGCCCCACATGGTCGACTCCGGATATTCCGCTATTTTTTCGTCAGTCGGAGCCGCTACTGCCTTCTGGCCTCCCTTGTGGCGTATGGTGATGTTGCGCAGCTCAATGTCTCTGACCGGATGGCCCTCCACTCCGGTAATCGAGCTTCCGCCGGGACCGGCCTCGTCGATCAGAATGTCGTGGAGACGCACTCCGCTGATCGAACCTACATTTTCAACAGGCACATCCTTGGAATAGGGACGGCGGCGGTCGGCCAGACGTATGAAGATCGGCGACTCGGTGCCGCGGATGGTTATGTCGGCTATATCCACATTGCTCATCGTGCCGCCGTCTACAATCTCAAGCGAGATGGCCGAATGGCCGTGACCGCCGGGAAAGCCGAAGAACTGCGATGACTGGTCGGCCGACGGTTTCACCGTGATGCCCCGGACTATGATGTTGCGGAAACCGCCATTGGTCTCGGTGCCGAGTTTTATGGCGTTGCAGTGGCTTGAAATCACACAGTTGCTGATCGTGATGTCTTCACAGAGGCGCGGCGAGGTGCTTTTGAGAGTGATCCCGTCATCGTCTGAGTCGGCTATCATGTTGCTGACGGTCACATTGTGGCAACCGTCGAGGTCAAGAGCGTCATTGTTGTAATTGTTGCGGTTGAACACCGTGATGCCGTCGATCCTCACCCTGTCGCAGGCCAGATAGTGCTGCATCCAGCAGCCTGAGTTTCTGAGTGTTACCCCCTCAACGCTCACATCAGAGCAGCAGATGAAACGCAGCAGATGGGGGCGTGTGATTCCCTCGTCGTTCCACGACAGTTTCGGGAAAGCGCTTCCGCGGCCGTCGATGGTGCCCTGGCCGGTGACAGCCACGTGTGACACCCCGTCGGCATAGATCAGCTGGATTGTCGGAGTGACGGTGCGAAGCGAGACATAGCCGGTGGTCACCGGTGTGTAATCCTTTATGTCGGTACTGCCATAGAGCGTGGCGCCGTTTTCAAGATTGAGCGTCACATTGTCACGCAGAAAAATGCTTCCGGTCTTAAACGATCCGGCCGGCACAAGCACCGTTCCGCCACCTGCCTCCGTGCAACTGTCTATGGCTCGCTGGATGGCCTGAGTGCTCAGACGGGTGGTGTCACTCACAGCACCGTAATCCACTATATTGTATACTGCGGCCCGGCTCATAAGGCATCCGGCTGCCGCTACTGCAAAAACTACAAATGATCTCTTGGTCAATTTCATGGTCCGGTTAAAACTATATAAGAGGGTGTGACAGGAGAGCCGATTTTCACCCTCCGGCTTTCTGAAAGTGCAAATTTAGAGATTGTTTTCGGTATTTTCACGAAAAAAGCGCTATATTTGTATCTGCTGACAAATCCGCCGCCATGAAGAAATCAGTATTACTTTCGCCGCTCGTCGCCTTGCTGCTCCTTGGCGCAGTCCTGCTGACAGGCTGCGGCTACGGCAGGAGATCGACCAAAATCTATCCCGACCGTGACCGCTTCGAGGTCATCGGGATCGACATCAGCGCCCACAACGGCGATATCGACTTCCGCAAGGTGGCAGCCGAAGGCATAGACTTCGCAATCATAAAAGCCACCGAAGGAGGCACTTTCAAAGACAAGAAATTCATTGACAACATCAGGCTTGCCCGCGAAGCAGGGCTGAAAACAGGCGCATATCACTTCTTCCGCTTCGACACTCCGGGCTACATGCAAGGGCTCAATTTCCTCAACTCCGTGCGCGGACGCCAGCTCGACCTCCCCCTCGTCATCGACCTCGAAGAGTGGGCCAACCCAAACAGCCAGCCAACAGCGATGGTGCTCAACCGCCTATCCGAGATGATAGATCATCTTGAAAGCCACGGCTACCGCGTGATGATCTACACCAACAAAAACGGCTTCGCCCGCTTCATCAAAGGCCGTCTCGAAGGCTACCCGCTATGGATCTGCTCGCTCGTCGACGAACCAAAAGACATGAAATGGCACCTCTGGCAGGGAACACACAACGGCTGGATCAACGGAATCAACGCCCCGGTCGACATCAACGCCTTCAAAGGCTCGCGCACCGACTGGGCTGTGTTTGCCTCCGGATGCATGACATCGGCAGCAGCCGACACACAATAATAGGCTAACAGCCACGTTTATATAAAGATATCCCATAGACCAATCAGATAACCCCGCAGATGAAACTCCGGTTACTCAGCATACTTACCGCCATCACATTCCTCTGTGCCTTTCCGGCCCGGATTCTCGGATTCAGCACCGACACCTACACGACATCGTCCGTCCTCTCGTCGGGCCGCTGGGTCAAGATGAGCGTCGAGACCTCTGGTCCGCACCTCATAACCACATCAACACTGCGCACCTTAGGCTTCACCAACCCTGAAAACGTGCGCGTCTACGGCTACGGCGGCCAACGCATCCCCGACCTCCTCAGCATCGACAACTACATTGATGACCTCCCGCTCGTGCGCAGCGAACTCACCTCAGCCGGCATAGTGTTCTACGCCGAAGGCCCCGTCACATGGACCCGCGAGCGCGACGACATCTTCACCCACTCCCTCAACCCCTACTCCACCCTCGGCTACTACTTCCTGAGCGACTCACGCCCGCAGGACGACCCCTCAATCCCCACCGAAGGCTCAGCCCCGCAGCCTGACGCCGCCACAACCTTCACCGAACGCCTCTACCACGAACTCGACCGCACAACACCCGCCGAAAGCGGCCACCAGCTCTTAGGCGAAGACTTCCGCTTCACCCCATCGCGCACCTTCAGCTTCCAGCTTCCGGGCCGAGTAGAGAACACCGACATCTGGATGCAATGCGAGTTCTACGGAAAATCTGTCAGCACCCCCATCAACCTTACCTTCACCGCCAACGGCCAGACCCTCCCGAAAGCCGCCGGCGACAAGGTCTCAGGCGTAAGCAACGACAACTGGGGCGACACATGCCGCGTGCGCAAACGCTTCACCATCAACGGCACCTCCCTTTCCTTAGGCATCGGCATCAGCATCAGCGGCGCCCTGCGCATAGCCAACCTCGACAAAATCAACCTCACCTACACCCGCCGCCTGGCCCTCCCAGCCTCAGGCCATCTCGTGTTCACCTCTGACAGCCGCTCGCTCCGCCTCGAAGGCACCTCGGCCGAGACACGCATCTGGGACGTCACAGACCCTCGCCGCCCCATAGCCATGCGCGCTACAGCCGACGGCAAAACCTCCGGCTGGACCAACGACTACAACGGCCTGCGCACCTACTGCGCCTGGACCTCCACCTCCTCTTTGCCCCAGCCGCGCCTCGTCCGCCATCTCGACAACCAGGATATCCATGCCGCCGAGACGCCTGACATGATCATAATCTCTCCCCCCCAGCTCCTCGGCCAGAGCAACCGCATAGCCGCCATCCACACCGCCGCTCCTGACAACATGAAAGTACTCATAGTCACTGACGAACAGGTCTTCAACGAGTTCGGTTCAGGCTGCGCCGACGTCAACGCCATGCGCCGCATGCTCAAAATGTTCTACGACCGCGGAAAAGCCACTCCCTCCGCCACTACTCTCAGATACGTCCTGCTCATGGGCGGCGCCACCCATGACCACCGCCGCCTCACGCCAGCCATGTCATCAAGCCCGGCTCTCACCCTCCCCATCTGGCAGTCGGAACACTGCGTCAACGAAAGCAACTCTTTCTGCTCCGACGACATTCTCACCTTCCTCGAAGACAACTCAGGTCTAAGCCTTGTCAACGCCACAAACAGCATAGCCGTGGGCCGCATACCCGCCCGATCTGCCCAATCGGCCGAAATATTTGTGCGGCGGCTTGAAAAATACGTCACGTCACCCGCCCAAAGCGAATGGCGCAACCGCATCATGATGTTTGCCGACGATGGCAACGGCGGCGACCACATGACCCAGACCAAAACAATGGAAGCCCGGATGCTATCCACCGAATCAGGCAGCGGCTTCACATTCAACAAAGTATTCATCGACGCCTACCGGCTCACCGACGGCACCTCCAAAGAAGCCTCTGACCGCATCTTCTCGCTGCTCGACGACGGCGTGATACTATGGTCATACATAGGCCACGGATCAATCAACTCCCTCTCAGGCGACGGCATATTCACCACCGCCAACCTCAACAGCCTCTACCTCCGCCAGCCACCCTTCTTCTACGCCGCCACCTGCACCTTCGCCCAATTTGACGGATCGGCCACCTGCGGCATGGAATCACTGCTGCTCACTGACAACGGCGGCATCATCGGCGGCCTCTGCGCCGTGCGCCCCGTCTACATAGCCCGCAACGGCGTACTCTCCGACAACTTCGGCAAAGTAGCCCTCACCCGCGACTCCGACGGGCGCTTCATACCTATGGGAGAAGTGGTACGTCAGGCCAAAAACATGACAGTCGATGAAAACATCCGCCGCTACGTCTTCTTCGGCGACCCGGCCCTGAGGCTCGCCACCCCCGTCAACACCGTGCGCCTCCTCTCGGTCGACGGCACGGAGGTCAGCGACGAATCCCGACCTGAGCTCAAAGCCCTCGGCCGCCCCGTGGTCAAAGGTGAGATCTGCGACCCCTCCGGCAAACGCATCGACAGCTTCAACGGCTGGCTATCACTGACACTCTTCGATGCCGAACACAGCCAGACCACCGAAGGACGCGGCGATGACGGCGAATCAGTCACATTCGACGAAAAAGGCGAACGCCTCTTCTCAGGCCGCACCTCAGTCACCGACGGACTCTTCGAGATAACCATACCCATGCCCTCCGAAGTAGCCGAAAACTACCGCCCCGCCACCATGACACTATTTGCCGCCGCCGATGACGGCACCGAGGCCACCGGAGTGAGCCGCAACCTCTACGTCTACGGATTTGACTACGACGCCGAGACCGACAACGTGCCCCCCGTAATCGAATCGCTCTACCTCGACCACGAAAGCTTCCGCCCGTCTGACGTCGTAGGCGCCAACCCCGTACTGATAGCCCGCGTCAGAGACGACGTAGCCCTCAACATGTCAAACCTCGGCATAGGCCATCAGATGAGCCTACGCATCGACAACGACCTGAACCTCACCGACATTTCAAACGGCTACACCCCTGACATCGACGGCTCTCCCACAGGCTCCATCTTCTACCGCCTCCCCGAACTCAGCGCCGGAAACCACACCGCCACCCTCCGCATCTGGGACACAGCCGGAAACTCAGCCTCAGCCTCGATCGACTTCTTTGTAAACCCCGACCTTGCCCCCAGGATCTTCGACATCTACTCCGACGCCAACCCAGCCCTCACCCAGGCAAACTTCTACGTGACCCACAACCGCCCAGATGCCACACTCACAGTCCGCATCGAGGTCTACGACCTCAACGGCAAACTCCTCTGGGACTCCCAGACCACAGGCCGAGCCGACATGTATGCCTCAGCCCCCGTCACCTGGAACCTCACCGACCGCGCCGGATCGAAAGTAACCCGCGGCATCTACCTCTACAAGACCACCGTCACCACCGGCGGACAGTCATCCACAATGACCAAACGCATCGCCGTAGCCCCGCTCTGATCCGACCGATGAACATTTTACCCCTCTCAGGTTTTATAACAAGGTAAAACTCATACTTTACCAGATTATGAAAAAGCTATTTCTATCAGCCGCACTCGTAGCCACAGTCATGATGGTCAGCTGCAGTGCCGAAAAGAAAGCCCAGGACAAGGGTGAAGCCCTGAAGGCAAAAATCGAGAACTGCACCGATCCTGACAGCCTCAAGATCTACGTCCAGCAGGCCAAAGACTATGCCGACAAACTCATCAAAGACGGCAAAGACTCAGCCGCCGAAACCTTCCTCAGCGATGTGACCCCAGCTGTAAAGGCCAAAGATCCATCAGCAGTGCTGGGCCTCACAGCTCTTGACCTCAAGGCCAAAGCAGACTCCACATTCGAAGCAACCAAAGAATCAGCCAAAGAACTCGCCGACTCCACCTCAAAAGCCGTAAGCGACAAAGTCAGCTCAGCTAAAGAAGCCATCAGCGACGCAGCCGAACAGACCAAGGAAAAAGCAGCCTCCGCAGTTGAAAGCGCCAAAGAAAAAACCGCCGACGCCGCCCAGGCCGGCGCCGACAAAGTCAAGGAACTCATGGGCAAATAACACCCGCCCCACTGACTTATCAACATCAGTTATTAACATCGGGCCATCCGTCACCACGCCGACAACCAACGGTATATCAGACGGATAGCCCGATTGCTTTATATCCTCCCCCTCAGGTTTTCAACATTATTCACAGCTGTGTTCAAAACTTGTTGACAACTATGTTAATAACTATGTTGAAAACTTTTTCAATATTTTTTCCGAAAAAATTTGGTGGTTTAAAATAAAAGGCCTAATTTTGCACTCACAAAACGGCTCCTTAGCTCAACTGAATAGAGCATCTGACTACGGATCAGAAGGTTACAGGTTTGAATCCTGTAGGAGTCACTAAAAAGCAGCTCCGGTACCGGGTCAGGTATCGGAGCTGCTTTTTTCATCTTCTCGGCCCGGCCTACCTGGCACGCTTCAGATGGCCGACCGATTCACGCAACTTCTCGATCTCACAGAGAGCTGCGGCAGCCACAGCAAGAGTGGCAACCTGCAGAGTCGCATGAATAATACAATGGACGATGTGGCGACGGCGACATTTCGCACGTTCTTCCGGATGGTCATGTTTAAGAAATTCCATAGTCAGGTGTGTGTTTAATTATTATTATCTATAGTAAAACTCCGTCTTCTGACAGAATCAAAACGCCCCCGCCCCGCCGATAGTTTCCGCATTTAACCCTATTTAGATTTTGTTAAGCAGCAAATTTGTCTGAATGTCTTTCATCCTCGGCACCGTAACACCCCAAAAAAACAAAAGGCTGTCATCACGACAGCCTCTTTGCTCTTTAACCTTAAATCTAATACCATGAAAACACAGTGCAAATATAGTAACTATGTCTTTATAACCGCCGTGCCGGAGGAAAGTTCACACACCCTCTGTATTTAACACTTATTAACACCACACTCCCCGAAAATGTCGTACCTTAGCATCTTAAAAAGCGGGCCCACCCCCTCCTCAAGCCCCGCATCCGCATACATATATTACACTAACCGCCATAGACCCTGACCATAGACAATGAGTACACGCCTTTTAGTAATCGACGACGAAGAATCAATCTGCGAAATCCTGAAATATAACCTTGAGAAAGAAGGCTATCATGTCGACATGGCATTCAGCGCCGAAGAAGCGCTCGAAATGGACCTCACGCCCTACGATCTCTTCATTGTCGACATCATGATGGAGCGGCTGAGCGGATTCGACTTCGCCAAACGCCTGCGCAACTCATCGGCAACAGAAGAAACCCCAATCATCTTCTGCTCAGCCCTCAACGGAGAAGACGACACCGTCATGGGCCTCAACATCGGAGCCGACGACTACATCACCAAGCCCTTCAAGATCAGCGAAATGACAGCTAGAGTCAACGCCGTCCTCCGCCGCACCCAGATAGCACGCCGCGCACGCGAAGCCGCAGCCGCCACCATAGCCGGCGACAGCGCGCTCGAACCGCAGATCGCCTACCAGGGCCTGCGCATCGACCCCAACGACAAAATCTGCAGCCTCGACGGCGAAAAAATAGCCCTTACAAAAACCGAACTTGAGATCCTCGCCTTCTTCCTCACCCACCGCAACCGCATCTACTCACGCGAAGAAATCATACGCCACGTCTGGGCCGACGACGTCGTAGTCACAAACCGAACCATCGACACAAACATCACACGTCTTAGAAAAAAAATCGGCCGCTACGGCAACAACATCGAAACCAGACTCGGATTCGGCTACGGCTTTAAAGAAAAAGACTAAAGAGCGTTTCACAACAATACCCACCCCCCGGCCTCACAGTTGTTATGAAACACCAGCTCAGTTATCAATGGCGACTATTTCTGCCGCTCGCAACCATACTCTGCATAGTATTCGGCCTCATAATATACTACCAATACAAACGCGAGGCCGACTACCGCGCACAGATATTCGGCTCCGAACTGGAAATGATCGACAACCGCATCCTCAACGCCTACGATGAAGACGTAAACCTCCGCACCTTCCTCAACTTCATCCAGAAATTATTCAAAGGATCAGTCTTTGAAGGCGTCAGAGTCAGCGTCTACTTCGACGGGCAGCTCCAATACTCTCTCGGAACACCCATCCCCATCGACAACGACGGCCTGACTCTCAGGGGCTACGGGCTCGACAACAGCCCAACCGAAGGAAGCGAACGCAAAATCATAGCCGGACGCACCGTCGGAAGCGACGAAGACGGAAACTGCTATCTCTTCTCAAAGACAAAAAGCTCAGACGGGCGCGTAACCGTCCGCACAGCCATGCCATACAGCGACAACGTCCATGACGCAATCGACGTCGACACCACAGTATGGCTCGTCATAATCGGCTGCCTACTGACCACCCTCCTCGTAACCTACTACTTCACCAGCATCCTCTCGCGCAACGTAGTCTTGCTCAAAGACTTCGCCTACCGCGCCACGACCGGCGGACGCTTCTCAGGCGAAGACAAATTTCCCCGCAACGAACTCGGCGAAATCTCACGCGAAATCATCAAGCTCTACCGCGAACGCCTCAAAGCAATGGAACTCATCAAAAAAGAACGCAAGATAGCCATCAACGCCATAGAGGAAAAAGTCAAAATCACACGCCAGCTCACCAACAACATCAACCACGAAATCAAAACCCCGGTCGGCATCATCCGAGGCTACCTCGAATCAATCATAGCCGACCCCGAAATGGACACCGCAACCCGCAACCGCTTCCTCGACAGAATGCTCATGAACGTCGAGCGCCTCACCGACCTGCTCAACGACGTTTCAACAATGACACGCCTCGAAAACGGAGCCGACATGATAGCCGTCGAAAAAATCGACATGCACGACCTCGTCTACCAGATCGAAAGCGACCTCCCGGCCAACAACCTCTCCGGAAACCTCGAATTCTCCTTCGACATACCCTTCGAATGCAACGTCTCCGGAAACTACAACCTCATTCAAGGCATGATATGCGGACTCATACGCAACGCCGCACTCCACTCCGGAGGCACAGAGATAGGACTCCGCATGATATCCGAAAACAAACGCTTCTACGTATTCTCCTTCTACGACAACGGCAACGGAGTCAGCTCCGAACACATCCCCCACCTCTTCGAACGCTTCTACCGGGTCGACACCGGACGCTCCCGCAAAATGGGCGGAACAGGTCTCGGCCTCCCCATCGTCAAAAGCACCATAATCTCCCTCGGAGGCACAATCTCAGTCCACAACCGCTCCACCGGAGGCCTCGAATTCATCTTCACCCTCCCCAAATGGACCGAAGAAAACTAACCCCGCCCCGCACGGCATTCATACTGAAAGACCCCCGCATACACCCGCCCCAGTGATGTCCGCCAACATCCCGCACGGCTGATGTCCGCCAGGACATCGGTTTACTCATAGCCCCGACACCAAAGCGCGCAGCGCAAAGGTGTCGGGGGGATAAAACATTTCCCTAAAAATGGTGTCCGGCGAGGACACCGATTTACCATCACGCAAGGCCCACACACAGAAAAACCCCGCACACACCGGAAAGACAGACCGACAATCACCCAAGAAACCGCCCAAGATCAAAATACTTGAAAAGCGCCCTCCACTGACAGTCATAACCGTCAGACCCGCTATTGACCTCATGAAGCGTACGGCTCACATCAGACCGCGAATTCACAAGACTCGCCCTATTGCCACCGCCATAACACTTCATCACCGGAGTACCCCGCAGCAGACTCATAGCCTTAAACCAGAAATCATCCGTAGTAGGGCAAAGCGCCATAAAAACCTCCTCATCAAACACCCGCCCGTCAAGCGACTCAGGCGGATAAAGCACACCCCTCACACCCTCAGGCTGAAGCCACATCGAAGGCTCACACCCATTCTCAGCCAGCCCCCAGTCCACAAACGGCAGCCTCAGACCACCATCAGCAGCAACCTCCATCACACGGCAACGCGGAGCCACAACCGCACCCGGACAAACAAGATGCCCGTTCACAAGAGTCGAAACAAAATCGAAATCATACAGAATATCATCATCCACCGTAATCACCGTAGCCCCCGGAAAATCACGCAACGCAGGCAGCAGCTTCGTATAAGGCCCGATATCACGCACAAACCTGATTTCAAGCCCCCTCCGCTCAAGCAACCTCAGCGAACCCGGAATCCGGCCCGGCCCCTCGAACTCATGCCCAAGATAGAGCACAATACGGTTAGGCCTCACCGTCTGCTCCATAATAGACTCCACCGTAAGAGCCACACCGTGGATACGCTGCCCGAAAGTCGAAAGCGACACGACAAGCTCCTCTCCGCAGCAACGCTCCGAAGTAACCCCAGGATCAGAACGGTAAAGAAGATTCTGAATCAGAAGAGGCGCAATATGATTTTCTTTGACTGACTGCTTCAGACCCGACATCTGCCAGTCAATATACTCTTTGTCGGGATAAGAAAGCAGCAGCCCTTTCAATTTTCCAAAAAAGCTGGTCATAAGCAGATGTGTGTGTGTTGGTCGCCACAAAAATACACAAAAACACAAAAAACCACAAATTTTCAGCCCCGTCACTCGCAGCCCGGACATAATCACAGCCACCAACACACCACATATCAGCAAACTACCCCTCCCGGCCCGACAGACAACCGAACATTTATTTTGTAAATAAATAAAAATAATGTAAATTTGCGTTTGAATAGGCATACATCTCTATTTCCTCCAGAAACCAGACTCGTTGCCCGTCATAAATATTGCTGATTCATAGAAATAAATTCACTTTTTTCAATCGTCTACATTCTTTTATCTTTTAATACTCTTTATCAAGCTCCGGAATTATGGGAT
The DNA here is from genome assembly GCF_004803935.1 of Duncaniella sp. C9. Taxonomy (GTDB): domain Bacteria; phylum Bacteroidota; class Bacteroidia; order Bacteroidales; family Muribaculaceae; genus Duncaniella; species Duncaniella muris. The sequence continues at coordinate 1,077,024 of NZ_CP039547.1, read as the reverse complement.
ATTGGCCAATTAACTTGTTGTGCATATTCATTTTGTGCGTACTCCTTGCAGGTTTTCTTATACCGCAGATACTCCTGATTGCCTTCCGCCGCAATCTCTTTGACGAAGTCAACGAACGCAAGATCCACAAAGGACTCGTCCCCCGCCTCGGCGGCATCGCCTTTGTGCCCGTAATCTTCACCTCCATCGCAGTAGCCCTTGTCACAAACATCCAGCTCGGATTTGACAACATCTCCCAAGCCTTCGCCGACTCAGTACTCCCCTTCATCTCAACCTTCATCGCACTCGAACTCCTCTACCTCGTCGGAATGGCCGACGACCTCATCGGCATCAAATACCGCGCAAAATTCGTAGTCCAGATCATCTGCGCAGCCTTCCTGATAAGCAGCGGAGTCTGGTTCTCAGACCTCGCCGGAGTCCTCGGAATCGAAAGCGTATCACCCTGGTTCGGCTACCCCTTCACCCTCATCGTAATCGTCTTCCTAATCAACGCCATCAACCTCATCGACGGCATCGACGGCCTCGCATCAGGCCTCAGCTCAATAGCATGCGTCATCTACGGATTCTCATTCTACCTCCTCGGCGACTACGCACTCTCAGTCATCAGCTTCGCCACACTCGGAGTCCTCGTACCCTTCTACTATTACAACGTATTCGGCGACGCAAACAAACACAAAAAAATATTCATGGGCGACACCGGATCGCTCACCATCGGACTGATCCTCGCCGTCCTCGGCACCATCCTCTTCATCCACCCCGACTCAGCCAAAATATCCATCAGCACACCCATCCTCGCCTTCTCACCCCTGATCGTACCCTGCTTCGACGTAATCCGCGTCTATATGCTGCGCATCCGCCAGCACCACAGCCCTTTCCTCCCCGACAAAAACCACATCCACCACAAAATCCTTGCCGCCGGAATGAAACCCCGTGCAGCAATGATAACCATCGTAAGCGTATCGCTCATGTTCACCGTCATTAACGTAACGCTGTCAAGCCTCCTCAGCGTCAACATAAACATCATCATCATCCTCGACATACTCCTCTGGGGACTCTCGAACATCTATCTCTCCAGACTCATCAAAAAACGCAACGTCACCGCCTGAACCGGCCCCACAGACACCACCCGCACCCCGCCGCCACATTATTCCAGCCCGCGCCATTACCCTTTTTCAGAGCAAAATTGTTATCTTTGTGGAATCATCAGTTCCACAAAGACACATAACACCCCGAATCTCATGATCGACAACATACTCAATGAGCAGATCAACGAACGCGCAGTGCTGGTAGGCCTCATCACCGAACAGCAGAACGAAGCAAAATCGCGCGAATACCTCGACGAACTCGCCTTCCTCGCCGACACCGCAGGAGCCGAGACAGTCCACACATTCATGCAGCGCCTCCCATACCCCAACCCACGGACATTCGTAGGAAAAGGCAAACTCGAAGAAATCCGCGCATTCATCGAAGACAACGACATCAGCATGGCCATCTTCGACGACGACCTCTCATCAAAACAAGTCCTCAACATCGAGCGCGAACTCAAAGTAAAAATCCTCGACCGCACAAGCCTCATCCTCGACATCTTCGCAAAACGCGCCCGCACAGCCAACGCCAAAACCCAGGTAGAACTCGCACAATACCAATACCTCCTCCCACGCCTCACCCGAATGTGGACCCACCTCGAACGCCAGCGAGGCGGCATCGGTATGCGCGGACCCGGCGAAACACAGATCGAAACCGACCGACGCATCATCCTCACCAAAATCTCACTCCTCAAAGAAGAACTCCGCAACATCGACAAACAGAAAGCCATACAGCGCAAAAACCGAGGAAAACTAACACGCGTAGCACTCGTAGGCTACACCAACGCCGGCAAATCAACCCTCATGAACCTCCTCAGCAAAAGCGACGTATTTGCCGAAAACAAACTCTTCGCCACACTTGACACAACCGTACGCAAAGTAATCATCGACAACCTCCCCTTCCTCCTCACAGACACCGTAGGATTCATCCGCAAACTCCCCACACACCTGGTCGACTCATTCAAATCAACCCTCGACGAAGTCCGCGAAGCCGACCTCCTCGTCCACGTAGTAGACATCTCACACCCAAACTTCGAAGAACAGATCGAAGTTGTCGACAAAACACTCCGCGAAGTCTGCAACGGAGCCGACAAACCCATGATAATGGTATTCAACAAAATCGACGCATTCACCTACACACCCAAAGACGAAAACGACCTCACACCGCAGACACGCGAAAACATCTCACTCGACGAGCTCAAACGCATGTGGATGTCACGTCTGCCCCACGACTGCGTCTTCATCTCAGCACGCACCGGAGCCAACATCGACGAACTCAAAAACATGCTCTACCAGCGCGCAAAAGAAATACACCTCACCCGCTTCCCCTACAACGACTTCCTCTTCCAGAAATACGACGACGAAGACCAATACCCCGAAACCTGACCGACAACGCCCCGGTGATGTCCGTCAGGACATCGGTTTACTCATAGCCCCCGACACCGAAGCGCGCAGCGCAAAGGTGTCGGGGGTAAAAAATTTCCCTAAAAATGGTGTCCGACAAAGGACACCGATTTACCAACCCGCACGGCCCCTATATCATCCCCACCCCTTAAGCGCAAAAAACCTCCAGAGCGGCGCCGCCATAAGCGCCTGCTTAAGATCATCATTCACAAGCATATCCCACACCTGCTCCTCATCGAGAATCTCAACCCTAACATCCTCCGTCTCATCCAGATGCTGCTCCGCAACCCGCACCACACCACGGGCCACAAAACTATAGCTCAGATTATTCTGGCTCCCCGGATTCGCACAAAGCACCGACAGCAGCTCCCACTCACCGCCACCGAAACCCGTCTCCTCCAGAAGCTCACGCCGAGCAGCCTCCAGAGGCACCTCACCCTCCTCAGCCACACCCGCGCAAAGCTCCGTAGCCACAATCCCAAGACCGTGGCGATACTGCTTCACCATCACAAACTTACCCTCAGGAGTCAGCGCAATCACATTAACCCACGTAGGATACTCAAGCACATAATACTCCGGATGCACAGTCCCGTCAGGCAGACGCACCTTATCGCGTCTCACCGTAAGCCACGGCCGGCGGTGGAGATACTCACTCTCAAGCACCTCCCACTTCATTGAATCATCATTACTCTTACAATCCATAATCGTATATATTATATATTTATAAATCACTTATCCTTCTGCCTCAGCAGATAATCGCTGATCGCCAGAGCCACACCCGGAAGCCCAGGAGGCATCTCGTCAGCAAGAATCGTATACATCTCCTCCGGACTCTCCTTAGCCACAGCCATCACACGCAGATACTGCTCGCGGGTGATCACCGACGAAAAATCCGACAGCTTGTCATCACGGATCAGCCCCGCGATATGACCATAGACCGTCCGCTCCTTGATCCCCTTCGTCGCCGCGATCTCACCCACATCATAGCCCGCATTCAGCAGCAGCAGAGTCTCCTCATGCGAAAGCCCAGTGCCAAGCGGCTCCGCAACACCCTTGAACTTCCTTATCGCAGTTACAAACGGCTTCCAATAGCGGATTGTTTTCTTCTCGCCTACACCCTCCACCTTCGAGAAAGCCTCCATATCCGTAGGCTCCACACGCACCAGCTCAAGCAGCACCTTGTCTGACAGCACAATATAAGGCGGCACCTGCTCCTTCCGCGCCAGCTTCTGCCTAACCTCCTTCAGCTCCGCAAGCAGACGCTCCGCAGGCTTCAGCTCCGTAAACTCCTCCTCCACAGCCACACGCCTGCGGCCGCCCTTGCGCCGTTCAGGCTCCTTATACCGCGCAAGAGTCACCTCGCGCCGCTCCCGCAGCACCTCAGCGCCATATTGCGTCACCTTCAGATGATTGCTCTCATTATAAGCGATATCCACCAGCCCTAACTGGATCAGCTGCGAAAGATAACAGTTCCACTCCGCATATGACAGATCGCGCCCCGCACCGTAAGTCTTGATCAGATGAAAACCCCGCTGCATCAGATCCTGACGCGCAGCCCCGCGGAGAATATCGATCAGCATCGAAAAACCAGCCTGACCCTCAGTCCGGATAATAGCGCTCATAGCCTTCTGGGCAATAACAGTCCCGTCCATCCGCTCCGGCGGATTCAGACACACATCGCAATTGCCGCAGTCATGATCCATCGTCTCGTTGAAATAGCTCAGCAGAATCCTGCGCCGGCACAGCGAAGCCTCCGCAAACTCACGCATCCGCTTAAGCTTCTCCGCATTGATGCTCTGCTGCCCGCTCTCGTCGACGAACGACTGCAGCGTGATTATGTCCGAATAGGAATAAAACATCACAGCCTCAGCCTTCACCCCGTCGCGGCCCGCACGCCCGATCTCCTGATAATAGCTCTCAATGTTGCGCGGCATATTGTTGTGAACCACCCAGCGGATATTACTCTTGTCGATACCCATACCGAAAGCCACCGTGGCACACACCACCTGCACATCGCCGTTGATAAACTTCTCCTGAGCCAGATTGCGCTCCGCCACAGGCAGACCCGCATGATAGACCACCGAACGGTAGCCCAGAGCCCGCAGATCATCGTTCATCGACTCCGCCGCCTTACGGCTGATGCAATAGACAATACCCGCGTCATGGCGGTAACGCTCTATGAGAGTCGAGATATAGCGAATCCGCTCCTTCTTCCCCGGATTGTTCCTCACGCGCAGCGAAATATTCGGCCTGTCAAACGACCCTAAGAACAGCTGCGGATTCCTCAGCGCAAGCTGCGTGGCGATATCGTCGCGCGTCAGGCGGTCAGCAGTCGCAGTCAGCGCCATCACAGGCACATGCGGAAAAAGCTCCTTGATCCGCGACAGCCGCGTATAGTCCGGACGGAAATCATGGCCCCACTGCGAAATGCAGTGAGCCTCATCGATAGCGATCAGACTCACAGGCAGATCCCTCGACCAGCGGTCGATCTCCATCAGCAGACGCTCAGGCGAAATATAGACGATCTTGATGCGCCCGCTGAAAAGCTGCTCCAGAATGTGGCGGTTCTCCTCATCGGTCTGCATCGAATTGACAGCCGCAGCCGGAATCCCGTTTGATCTCAGAGCCGTCACCTGATCCTTCATCAGCGCGATCAGCGGCGACACAACAATCGTGATACCACCCTCCGACATCAGAGCCGGAATCTGATAGCAGATCGACTTACCGCCGCCCGTAGGCATAAGCACCACACTGTCGCGCCCCTCCACAGCCGAACTGATAATGTCAAGCTGCAGCGGACGGAAACTGCTGTAACCGTAAAATCTTCTCAGCAGAGCCTCGGCCCTCTCCCTGATCTCCTCTCTGTTATCCATTGGAACTCTGTAAAATCCTTCTGTATGTATATGTGTGTATCAGTCTTGTCAGAACGCACCGTCCTCGCCGCGCAGAGCATTGATCACAGTGCGCACAATTATCTTCATGTCAAGCATAAAAGTCCAGTGCTCTATATACCAGATATCATTCTCCACCCTCTTCTCCATCTGCCACAGCTCCTCGGTCTGACCGCGGAAACCGCGCACCTGCGCCCAGCCGGTGATCCCAGGCTTGATCAGATGACGCACCATATACTGATCTATCAGACGGCGGTAATCCTCCGTATGCTTCAGCATATGCGGACGCGGACCGACAATCGACATATCACCCTTGAACACATTGATAAACTGCGGAAGCTCATCAATGCTCGTGCGCCTCAGAAACTCCCCAAGGCGCGTCTTACGCGGATCATTTCTGGTAGCCTGCACCGTATCCGCGTCATTATTGACATGCATCGTGCGGAACTTCCAGCACAGAAAATCACGCCCTCGGTAGCCCGTGCGCACCTGCTTGAAAAACACAGGACCCGGCGAACTCAGCTTCACCGCAACGGCCACCGGAATGAAAATCAAAGGCGAGAACAGCAGGAAAAGCCCGGAGAAAACAATATCGAAAGTCCGCTTCATCACCCGGTTCACCCCGCGCTCAAGCGGATTGTGGCGCACCTCAAGCACAGGCATCTGCCCTATGGCGTCAAGGCGGAAACGGCGGGTCAGATAAGGCGAGATCTGCGGCACATAATGAAACTTGATCATCAGCTTCTCGCACAGACCCGAAACCAGCTGCACCGCCTCACTGTTCTCGCCCGAAAGCGTATAGAAAATCTCATCAGTAGCCTCACGGATCACAAACTCCTCCAGATCAGCTAAATTTCCCGCATACAGATTCTTATAGCGGAAATCTGGCGGACAGTATATATCGAAAAATCCCTGGCATAGATAGCCGAAACCCGGATCGAGGCGCATCTCCGTCAGAAGCCTCTCGGCAGTCGGACGGCATCCCACAATCACTATGCGGCTGAAACTCCGCCCGCTCCTGCGGTATGTCTTGAGCAGATAATGCGCGCTGCCCCACCACAGCATCAGCAGCGGCGTGAACAGCCCGTAGAGCTCCACGAAAGTCATCAGCGGCAACGGCTCCTGACCCATCAGATAGAGCAGAAAGATAAACAGCAGAGCCTGGCAGAGCGCCCCGCGGAGCGTCAGCAGCAGCAGGCGGTCCATCTGCAGCGCCCTGATCTTGTGGATGCGCCCCTGATAGCGCGCCACAGGCACATAGGCCAGATTCAGAAGCAGCCAGACGAGACGCCCGTGAAGCACCTCCACGTCAGGATTCATCATCGTCACGCCGAAAAAGACCGCGTTGAGTATAACGAAGTCCACGGCTATGAGTATCTTTCGATAGTAACGGTTGTAGCGGCCTGTCGGCCTGTTGATTTTCGGTTCCGGTCCAGTCATTCTTTAACAAGGCCTCGCCGGCGGCAGGCCCTCGGAGTGTGGTCTCATGATATTTGCCCCGCAGGGACGCCCCCCACAGAGGCCTCGACACCGGCGGCGGCAGATTCGGCCTCCGGCACCTCGGCATTGCGAAAAGCGTCCCTGCAAAAGGGGTATGTGGTTATTACAGTTTACTGTCAATGACCTTGATCTTCTGTTCAAGGTCAGCCAGATCATCTTTCAGGCGCTGCACACGGCGCTCCATCTCGCGGAGCATCGTTCCGGCGTTTTTCGACTTGGCTGTGAGGAAGCCCATATTGTTCTCATACGTCTGCAACTCGCCCTTGCGCTGCTCATAAGCCCTCATCAGACGCTCACGCTCGCGGTAAAGACGGTTTTCGTCATTGCCGATCTCCTTGATCGAATTCTCGAACGAAGTCATGCGCGATCCGCGCTGCGAAAGGTCGAGCTTCTGATAAAGCTCATTTACCACCGCACGGTAAGCCTCATAGACAGCGTCTTTCTCGCTGAAAGGCACATGACCCACGCTCTGCCATTCGGCCTGAAGGTCTTTGACAACCTTGACAGCCTCCTCGCGGCCGAGCTCGTCGGGATTGACAGCCTTGAGCTTCTCGATGATCTCATTCTTCTGTTCGAGGTTCGCGCGCTCGGTGCGGCGTGTGCCTGAAGTATTTTTCTTTTTCTGTTCGAAGAAATAGTCACAGGCTGCAAGGAAGCGGTGCCACACCTGGTCGGAGTGCTTCTTGGCCACAGCGCCGATAGTCTTCCACTCCTTCTGCATGGCCACGAACTCATCGGCGGCCTTGCGCCATTCGGTGCTGTCTTTCAGAGCCTCGGCGCGCTCACACAGAGCAATCTTGCGTTCGAGATTCTTTGACAGCGAATCCTTCATGGTGCGGAAAAACTCAGCCTTGGCGGCAAAGAACTTGTCGCAACTCTCGCGGAAACGGGCAAAGAGCTGATTGTTTGACTTCCGCGATGCGAAACCGATCTTCTTCCAATCTTCCTGAGCCTCGATGATCTTTTTGGTCATCTCGTCCCAGGCTGCGAAAGTTGACAGCTTGTCAAACTCGAAAGCCTCCACTCTCTGGCAGATAGCCTCCTTGGCCTCCTCGTTTTCACGCTCGCGGGCCTTGCGCTCTTCAAAAAACGCCTGATAGCGCTTGTTGATGTCGGCCGAAAGATCCTTGAAGCGGCCCCAGATCTCCTCGCGCACATCCTTGGGCACAGGACCGATGTTGCGCCACTGGTCGTGGAGCGTCTGCAGGCGGCGGAAAGCCGCTATCACATCCTCCTCGCCGCAAAGTTTCTCAGCCTCGGCCACCAGAGCCTCTTTCTCGCCAAGATTTTTCTTGAAATCATAGTCACGCAGCTCCTTGTTGATCTTAAGCTGGTCATAATATTTTTCCACAGCGTCCTGATAGCTCTTCCAGAGATCGCCCGAAAGCGGAGCCGGCACCTCGCCTATCTCCTTGAACTCTGTCTGCAGATCGCGCACCTGCTGGAAAAACCGGTTGGCATTGTCAACATCGGCACCCATTTCGGTGATCTTGTCAACGATAGCCTTCTTGCGGTTGTAGTTCTCCTGCTGGAGAGCCTCTACGGCCGCACGCTGCTCGGCCTTTTTCTCCTTGACAGTCGCAAGCAGAGCCTTGAAGCCCTCCTCAGCCGGATCAGCCTGAGGCTCAAATGCCTCCGCCTGATTGCCGGCCTCAACAAAAGCCTCGCGCTGGCGGCGCTGCTCCTCGTTGCGTATGGCATAGAACTGCTGCTTAAGGCGCGACACCTCATCTGCCGCAATCTCTGAGGCCTCCTTTTCCGAAAGAAGTCTGAGGGCCTCAACAAGACCCTCTTTAGTGACCGGTTCGGCTGCCGGAACCTCTGCTGACACCGGGGCCTCGGCCTCGGCTGCGGCAACTTCGGCCACAGAGCATTCCTCGGCCGGAGCGGCCTCCTGGGCGGTCGCAGGGCATTCGGCTGTTACTGACTCGGAAATGTTCACGGATTCGGCTGCCGGAGTGGCGGCGCCGTCATTCAGGGGCTGGTTCAATGTCTCGCCGGACATCGAAGTGTCACGCAGTTCCATAACGGGTTGGATTAATGTGAGTAAGCTCGCTGGCTTCCGGTCTGCGGCCACAGCCGCCCGGACACCCACGCGAGAGGGATTGGTACAAAGATTTAATGTGCTGATTCAAACCCCCGCAGGAGCTTCTGATCAGTTGAGTGTGCTAATTTACTGATTATTTTCTAAAATCGTAACTTTTTTCCAAAAAAACTTGATTTTTTATCCCCCGCACCCCGCAAATCCGTTTCCACGGTCCGGATCATTTCAGTTCCGACTCTTTCAGATAACAGAAAGCCTTTTTCTGAAATTCCTGATTAAACAATGATTCTTTTCTGGAACTCCAGCGGCAGATCTCCTGACCGATAAGACCGACAACCATATCCTCATCATCGGTTTTCCAGTCTTTAAGAGCCGGTATATTCTGCAAGATGTAATCAACCGTTGACAACAGTTCCAAAGAATAGTTTGAATAATAGCTGCGCAAAAACGCCATTGTCCTTTGACATATATTCTTCAGACTGTCATCTTTATAATCTTCAATGAATCTGGAGGCCTCTTTCTCCGCATCATCAGTCAGCCAGATATAATCGAACGGACGGCTCTGCATCCCGCCCATCCCTTTCACATAACTTCCATTCATGTGATACAGTACATGAGCCACTTTCCCGCCTGAGTAAGGCCCGTATATATAGGGTTTGAAATCAATTCTGAAAAAGCTCTTACCCCCGAAACGCTGCATAAAATAAACCAGCTTCTCAACAGCAAAAACAGAAGCGAATTCGCCGTATCTGTTCATGTCGGCAATCATCATCAGCAGCATAGCTCTGGCCGGAGTGAGTTTCACGCGCTCTGACTTCATCCTTTCAATAATCGCCTCTGTCGGCTCATAGAGATAGATTTCACAATTGACATCAGCCAGTGATCTTTCTATCATCTGCTTTACTTGAAGCCAGTCCAGACCGCCGTTGTGTGAACCTAACGGCGGAATTGCAATCGAACGTATCCCACGGACCTCTATTTCCCGGCGAAGAGCTTTGAGTCCCAGATCTATATAAGAGTACTCCGATGGATAACGCCAATGAGTTTTTGTCGGAAAATTTACGATCGTCTTAACGCCCTGCATCAAGGTTCCCTCCTCTGTCACAAGCATCTCGCCGACATGAAGTTCCTTGTTCTGACAGACCTTACGGTAGATGCGGTAGTTTTCCGGAAACGCTTCCCGAAACTGCAAAGCAATGCCTTTTCCCATCACTCCGACAGTATTGACAGTATTGACCAAGGCATCAGCCTCACTTTCCAACAGATTTCCTTTTACGTAATGTATCATCAAAAATAATAATTAGGGGCCACGACAATCAGTTCTTCCGCAATTCCAAATGACTTCAGTTTCTCTTTGGCATCATCATTATAAACGATATAGCCTCTGATATAGTCAGGCGGAACATCTCCCTTTATCAGCAATTCCGCTTCCTTTCTACGCTTCAGATCAATATCCGAGTCATTGTTCCATTGGGAAACATACACGTCGTCATAATTTATTATCTGGCAGATCTCCGGCAGACGGTCTTTCTCATAAATCTTTGTAAGAGCACTCAGAGCATGACCATCAGTAAAAAAACAATCCACCTTGTCTCTGATAAGGTCTGCAAGACGCAATACACAATAGACAATTCCGGCAGGATCCTGCCTCCGGACTCCATTATAACCGTGCTGGATAACATAGAGCATCGGAGTGCGGGGACCTAAATAAAACGGGACATAATCACGGAGATTCTTCCCTCCGACCATCAGCATTTTTCGAATATTTATCACCTGCGGATCTCCGATACTGACAAAATTTTCATCACACATTGAAGAATCAGCCAGTAAAAGCCCAAACTTCAGAATATGAGGAATATTGTCAATATGAGTGATGCGAAAAGCGTATTTCAATATCTTTCCCATAATTTACGAGAGTCGTTTAAGGTCCATGACTTCTGCCTTCAGAGCCGCTTTGTTCAATTCGATCTGTGTGGCCCATAAATCACCGATCGCCGATGTGTCGGCAAGCGCGATGGCACAAAGCATTTCAAAGTCATCCTCACCGGTCACTATACCGGCGAGCTGTTCCTTATCACGGCCTTTCCCAAGACAATCGCCTATGATATCATGGTAAATCACAAGCATACAGATTTCCCGGACATCCTCATCAGTCAGATTCCTGACTTCCTCTGACAGAATCCGCACCAGCATCTCCGCGGCATCGGCCGGATGATCGGTATAAGGCCGGAGCATTTTCCCATTGTCCCATCTTTTCTTCGGACCTTTCCCTATGTCATGCAGATAAGCAGCAAGCACAAGCAATGATTTCTTTGTCTCGGAAGCCTTTTTATAATACCCCGTAGACTTCATTGCTCTGACAACTTTTTTCGTATGATCTTCCAAAAAATCATCATGCGGAGAATAATCCTGATAAAGGCCGATTATGCCCTTTAGTTCAGGTAAAACCGAAAAATCCTCTTCAATCGCGACAATCAGATCGGAAATCGTCTCGAACCGATACATACCCCGCCCTCCGGACCTTTTTTTCTTTATCTTTTTCAGCGTAGTTTCGTAACTGTTTTTGAGGAACTCAGGCCCGGTTACAAGAGTCTCGTTCTTTCGGTCTCCGAAAAAAAATTTCGTGTAATAGAATTTATATCTTTCCAATGGAAAATATCCGTCAAAAAGGATCTTTGGTGCCTTTACGCCATTATCATCAAAAATCTTCTGCACATACTTTTTCACATGCTCATTATAAACGACTATGTGGCTGATCTCACTGATATCGACTCTTGAAGCAATGAGCGCCTCCGCCATCTTCTTATGTTTATCCTCTTCCGAATCTTGTTTCCAACTCTTACTGTCTATTATTTTCCAGTCAAGTTCGTCAAGATCAGAGGTGTCATCGAAAAACTCCGGAGCCTCGGCAGTGTTTGCCGAAGCATCCGTAAAAACAGCGTCTTCTTTTTCAAGCCTGTCTATACTGACGCAGAAATAGATTATACCTGGCTGGTCGACATTCTTCTGAATCAGTTTTGAAAGCAGCATCGGATTGATCGATGAAAAGTAGAACGGCACATAGTCATGTACCTTACCACCAGGCCCCACAGGCACATCCATCCGCGCTCTGCGCTCCTGAATGCGTTGATTGGCAATATTCTTATGCTTGATTTCTTTCTCATTCTTCAGATTGGTGCATAACAATCCGTTCTTGATTATCGAATCAAGATTGCGAATATCCGTAAAATGGAAAATATATCTGCCTTTATGCTTATGCGGTATTGCCATAATATTTTTTATTTTCTGCCTGGATGTTTAAGCTGACGGTCCGCACTCCGGCTGTCACTCTGCTGAGGAGGCATAGACACCGATCATGGTGCCGGTGAAATTGCCTGCGGTGCGGGTGCTGAGCATCGAGGCCGGGAGTTCAAGATCCATCGGAGTGAAATCAGCCTCGCCCTCGGCATAGGCAAAAGAATAGACTCCCTTGCCGTCAGCCTTGATCTTCAGGCGCAGAGATGCCGCGGGGTCGGAGAGAATGGCCTCCGCTTCCTTGCAGACACCGCCCTTGCTGCGGCCTATCACGCGGACCACCACATCTCCGTAACTGTTCATGGTCTTGCCGAACACTATATTGCATTCGTCATCCTGAAAAAGCAGCAGTCCGGCTATGTCGGCCGAGGTTTCGGGAGTAAATTCATCAAGGCTCACACTTAGGTCAAAGGCGCTCTCCGTGGCCCACATTCCGATGGCCGACGGCGATTTCTTGTCTCTGAGCGCCACTTCCGATGCCACCAGACTGAGGCTTCCGTCCTCGTTGATGCCATAGAACGCGCTCTGCGGATTGCGGATGAAGAAGGCCACGGGCGACAAGGTTCCGTCAGCCCACAGCGTCGACTCGAATTCCTTCTGCCTACGCCCTGCAAGCACCTCGCCCGGCTCTGTGATCACGGGCTGCCCCTTCTTCCAGTTGACCGGATGGATGAAAGTCTCGCGGCCCATTATGTCATGGCCGTCAGCGCCATACGGGCGCACTCCGAGAAACACGGCCCACCACTTTCCGTTCTTGTCTTCCACAAGATCGGCATGGCCCGCGCAGGTCACCGCGTCGGGTCTTGACGGATCGAGATCTTTCTGCGTCAGTATCGGATTTATGCGGCAGGGCCTGAAGGGACCTTTCGGACTGTCAGACTCGAAGATCACCTCGCGGTGGTCGGGGCCGGTGCCACCCTCGGCACACATCAGAAAATATTTTCCGTCCACATTATAAAGATGCGGCCCCTCGATCCACACGGGCTTCTCGTCAATATTGACTCCTCCGTTGACAATCACCTGCGACTCGCCTGTGACCTTGCCCGTCTGCCAGTCAAAATCATGGATATGGATGGCGCGGTGGCCCTCATAGAGCGCCTCGCCTTCGGGTGCGTCATTGTTGACTATATAGGCCTTGCCGTCACGGTCAAACAGGAAGCTCGGATCTATGCCTCCCACCTCCGGAAGCCACACCGGGTCGCTCCACTCGCCTTTTTTCGGATCTGTGGTGGTGACATAGAAATTGCCCCCGTTGTCCACAAGGGTGGTGATCATATAGAAAGTTCCGTTGTGGGGATTATATGAAATGTCAGGCGCGTAGATTCCGCCCGAAATCCTCAGGCTGTCAGGCAGATCGAGCTGCTCGCGGCGATTGAGCACATAGCCCAGACGCTCCCAGTTGCGCAGATCGGTGCTGTGCCACAGAGGCACTCCGGGATAGAACGCGAACGACGAGTTGACCATATAATAGTCATCGCCAACCCTGACCACCGACGGATCAGGATAGCATCCCGGCAGCAGCGGCGCCCAGTCGGGAGAGGCCACCTCATCGCCGTCGGGCAGAGTCACACTGTATGAAAAATCGCTGAACACGGCCACCGGGGCCTCCCGGTCGCCGTCACACGCAGCCACAGCCGCGCCGGCTAACAATACCACTGCTGTTTTCAGGAAAAATGCTTTCATGAGAGTATCAGGTTTTGTGTGTGGGGGGGAAGGAGAAAAAGCTAATGAAAAGAGGCTAAGAGGTTGAATTCAGACAAGCTTCTGGCTGAGAATCTCAACACCGTCAACCGTGAAGCCGAACCTGCCCGGCGCTTCCAGCGGCACCATCGTGTCAGCCGCAGGGAACAGAATCAGATCGCCGATCTTTAGAGTCGTGTAACGGCTTATCATGCTGATGGCTCTGTCTATAGCCGCAGCCTGCGGGGCGAGTCTGATCTCGACACCTCCGGCAGTGACAGCCATCGGAGCCGAAGCTTTGGCGGCAGCGATCCACTGTCCGTGGACAATTCCGGAGTCCATTCCGGCTATGACCGAGGCCAGTTCAGGAGCCGACGGCAGCGTCAGGCGCATCGCGAAACTGATGCCGTCATAATAGCGCGGAGCGAACTTTTCTGAAATATTCTTGCCGAGACGGCTTATCTTGACCGCCAGGCAGATCTGCGCCTGCCATCCCTCGCCCTCCTCAGGCATGAACAGCGGACGCCCCTGGAGCACCAGCGCGGAGTCTGGGTGGAATTCAAGCCGGAGCACCGGATCGAGAGCTATGACACGGATTATCTTCATGTTCTGTAGTCGAAGTAAGCTTTTGGGGGAATTTATCAGTCTTTGTGCCGGGGCATACGGTTGTACATCACGGCCAGATGCGCATAGATCGAAGTGTTCTGCACCACCACGTCAGGCGCCGTGCGTATGCGGAACGGGGTGAAATTCCAGAGAGCCTTTATGCCGGCGGCCACACACAGCTCGGCCACCTCCGCACAGCTCTCCACCGGCACGGCGATCACGGCGATCTCAGCGCCCAACTCGCCCACACGTCGGCTCAGTTCCGACAGCGGATAGATAGGCTTGCCGTTGAGCGACCGCCCGACAACGTCGGGGTTCACATCGAAACCCGCCACAATATCAAGACCGTAGCGCGACAGACCGGAGTCGGCTATCAGAGCCGAGCCGAGACTGCCCACTCCCATCATCACCGCCTTGTGCTCGCGTCTGAAACCGAGGAAGTCATAGAGCCCCCTCTCCAGCTCCTTGACCTCATAGCCGATGCGGGTCTTGCCCTTGATGCTGAGATATGAAAGGTCTTTGGCAATCTGCGACGACTCCACGTTGAGTTCCTGCGAGATAGCAGTGGTCGAGACATACTCCACCCCCTGGGCCCTCAGGCGCGACACGCAGGCCAGATACCAGGGCAGGCGCGAGATGGCCGGTTCCGGAACATATGGTTCGTTGTTTTCCATGACTTTAAGAGGGGTGTTTTAGCGTGGTTGTTAGTATGAAGATTGACACTTGGGAGACCCATCAGTCGCAAAAGTACAACATTTCCACCTATTATCAAAATAATACTTTCGACTTGACAAACGGCATTTTATAAGTAACTCTTCAAAATTAAACGATATAATGTACATTAGTATTTCCCATGTATGATCTTTTATACTCTCTGCAGATTTATTCCGGTCAGAATCAAGTTCTTCATCGGTCGTTTATGTCTATAAACTCCCTCTTCAGTCCTCAATTCCGTCTCTGAATAAATCCCGCATATAGTATAAATTAATTTTTCATAGTTACTTATCAGCTATACATTATATCAGATAATGTTTCGGTATATTATCCTGCCTTCTTTTCACTATGCCTATAAATTCCGAAAGATCCTTCAATTGGTTCTGATATGCTTTTGGGAAGCTTTGTATATACGGCTTAGGCACAATCAGTGTCAATTTCGCATCAGACATTTCTTTCAACTGCGAAAGGGATATTCCCTGCTGCAAGGTAAACAAATATTTTTCCTCAACCCTATCCGCTTCCGAGAGAACCTGTCGCCACCGATCTTTGCATGTCGTTTTTGCCCCCAGAACAACAAGATCTTTGGCAGGAAATTCAAAATTATGATAACAGGAACTGTTTGGAAATAAAAAATCCGGACGTTTCTTACCTTCTGTCAGAGCCTGTTCTTCAAATACAAGATCGTTCTTTGAGAATAACTCTGACAAATGATGTTCAAGAGATTTTCCCGCTCTGGATTTCCTCCGGTTCAATACTTCATTGGCGATCCTGACAAATTCATCGACAGATTCAAATGCGTTTTTGAGTTTGCCGGAATATATTTTTTCTTCTATAAGTCTAAAAAGTCTATATTCTGCATCGAGCCAAGAAAGGAGCAATGAATCAGGCGACTTTATAAAATCGGATTTACTGATCGAATGAGCCTTATTAAAGTTCAATTGAGCCAGCGAAGACATCTGTAAGGTTGTCGGAAAATCATCCAATTCACGCACATGTTCCTGAAAAAACATCTCCAATTTCTTATCCGGATCAGTGCCTCCAGCGGTTATCAGCTGATTAGTTTCATTCGGGCTAAGATTAAAGTAAGCATAGAACCCATCTATATCATCATCTGAGGATAACACATAAGCTACATAATCAGAATCTGTCATTTTGCTCAAAATAAGCAATGACCCTATATATTCGTCATTCAGGAACGGAAAATCGCGCCCGAATCGGGTGATACGGTATTCATTTCTTGTCCTCTGACCGTAATATTTCATACGGCTTGTAGTATAAAAATCATCTTGCCACAGGATGCTGACAGTCTTTTCTTTGTTCTCGCCTTTACGTCCTAATTCATCGAACAATAACGGAGCAGCACATTTCGGCACATAGAAACCCGATTGATGTCCACCGGTCTGACCTGTATCATTCGCTGTTATATAACGGCACCATGCCTTCTCCGAACGCTGTATTGCATTTATAGCAGACTCAAGCAGATTGTTCATTTTTCTTCAATACTTTAATTATTTGTTCAGCGACTGCGGTTATCAACGGAACAACGACCGAATTACCGCATTGCCTATACGCTTGGACATCAGAAACCTGATCAAGTCTATACTCATCCGGATAACCCATCAGTCTGGCACATTCACGAGGAGTAAGCCTCCGAGGATTCATCCCCTCTCCACGAGGAATCAGTATTTCCGAGCCGTCTTTATAGTAACGGGCACTCAAAGTTCTGGAAATACCTTTGATATCAACCAGGCCGAAACCAAATCCATTGCCCTTTGCTTTATGCTTGTCTGCATAATTTTTCAAATATGACCAAAGCTTATCGCTCAGAACATACTTATCATCCACTGCCGATTCCAATATTTCCGTCATAGAGTGATCTCCTCTACCCACAGGGGGGAATTGAAAGTCTTCCTGCCCATGAAAAACGGATTTATCAAAACCTACCATAATTATTCGCTCTCTGTGTTGCGGAACATAATCCTGCCCATCCATTACAAGATAATGGAGAGTATAATTCAGTTCTTCAAGAGTACCTTTGATAACCGCAAAGGTATTACCCTTGTCATGCGACACCAGATTCTTCACATTTTCAAGAAAAAAAGCCTTTGGTCTATGACGTGATATAATTTCAGCCACATCAAAAAACAACGTACCTTGGGCCTTATCCTTGAATCCTGTCTCACGTCCAAGACTATTCTTTTTAGAAACTCCGGCTATTGAAAAAGGCTGACATGGAAATCCAGCACACAGGACATCGAATTTTTCAGGAATATAACCCTTGACATATTCCTTTGTTATATCACCAAAAGGAACTTCACCAAAATTCGCAAAATATGTTCTTTGAGCAAATTTATTCCATTCGGAAGAAAAGACACATTTCCCTCCGTGCGCCTGCATAGCCAATCTGAAACCTCCCATACCGGCAAACAAGTCTATAAATGTAAACTCTGTATTTCGTGGCGCCGGGAACGGTATATCTAAGAACTCTTTAAAAAGACCATAAGACAATTGTGGTTCAGCCACACAATTGTCAGCCTCTTTCTGTTCTGAATCTGCATGTCTGTAATATAAATCAAGACATCTTTCAGAATAAGCCGCAATATCCATATCTACAGTATCATCCAACCTATGAACATAATGACTTATTATTGCTAACTTGTCCTCATTAGAGTAGTTACAAGACAGCTTTTCATTATTGCATGGAAAGTCCGGGAATTTAAATTTAAACAGATTTTCTATATTTTTTCTCATTGGATGATTCAATACTTATAGTTCACAAAATTAGATAAATTATTTCGTCTTTACAATTCCGAATTATTGAAATCGTAAAAAGCCTTGTAGTTATAAGTCCTTTCGTTGACATTTTTAATTCGCTTTTTACATAGTTTTTTACTAAATTTGCCACTCAAATAAACCACAGTCAAATATGGACCGCAAAGTTAGAGTGAGATTCGCCCCCTCCCCCACAGGGCCTCTTCATATCGGCGGCGTTCGCACCGCCCTTTACAATTATCTTTTTGCACGCCGTCACGGCGGCGACATGATTCTCCGCATCGAGGACACTGATTCGAACCGTTTTGTGCCCGGCGCCGAAGACTATATCAACGAATCGCTTGCCTGGCTCGGCATCAAGATTGACGAAGGTGTGCGCGAAGGCGGCAACTTCGGGCCCTACAAGCAGAGCGAGCGCCGCGACATCTACCGCAAGTATGTGAAGCAGCTCCTCGACAACGGCAAGGCCTACATTGCCTTCGATACCCCTGAGGAACTCGAAGCGGCCCGTGCCGCAACCCCCAATTTCCAGTATGACGCCTCGACCCGTCTGGGAATGCGCAACTCGCTCTCTCTTCCCGCCGAGGAGGTGAAAAGCCTGATCGACGGCGGCACTCCCTACGTGGTCCGCTTCCTAATCGAGCCGGGCCGCGACGTGGAGGTCAACGACCTGCTCCGCGGAAAGGTGACCATCAATTCTTCGATCCTCGATGACAAAGTGCTCTACAAGAGCGCCGACGATCTGCCCACCTATCACCTGGCCAACATTGTCGACGACCACCTGATGGAAGTCTCCCACGTGATCCGCGGTGAGGAATGGCTCCCCTCGGCACCCCTCCACGTGCTTCTCTACGAGGCATTCGGCTGGGCCGACACGCGCCCCGACTTCGTGCACCTGCCCCTGCTGCTCAAGCCCGACGGCAAAGGCAAACTCTCGAAGCGCGACGGCGACCGCCTCGGCTTCCCTGTCTTCCCCCTCGAATGGCACGATCCAAAGACCGGAGCTATCTCGTCGGGCTACCGCGAGTCGGGCTATCTGCCTGAGGCTGTCATCAACTTCCTCGCCCTGCTCGGCTGGAACCCCGGCGATGACACCGAGATCATGTCGATGGACGAACTTATCAGCAAATTCTCTTTCGACCACTGCTCCCGCTCAGGCGCCAAGTTTGCCTTCGACAAGGGCCGCTGGTTCAACCACGAATACATCCAGGCCACTCCCGATGCCGAACTGACCCGCCTCTTCCGCCCTGTGCTGGAAGCCAACGGCGTGAACCCCGACGATTTCGGCGACGACTACATAACCCGCGTCATCAGCCTCGTCAAGGGCCGTGTCAACTTCGTGGCCGAGCTCTGGGACCAGTCGAAATTTTTCTTCAAGGCCCCTGAGACCTATGCGGAAAAAGACATCAAGAAGCGCTGGAAGCCTGAAACACCGCAGCTGCTCGCCGAACTCATCGAACAGCTCCGCGCCCTCCCCGACTTCAGCTCTGCCGCAGCCGAGCCCCCGGTGCTCGAATGGGTGGCAGCCAAGGGCTATCATCTCGGCAACGTCATGAACGCCTTCCGCCTGACCCTGGTGGGCGAATGCAAGGGGCCCCACATCTTCGACATCACCGAACTGCTGGGCCTCGAAGAGACCGTCAGACGCATCACCCGCGGCATCGAGACCATCAGCCTCCCCGAAGCATAGTCAACCGGACATCAATCCTCACACACACAGTATCTCTCACACAGAATCTATCGAAACAGAACCATGATACGCGTAGGAATCATCGGCGGTTCCGGTTATGCCGCCGGAGAGTTGGTCAGAATTCTCCTCAACCACCCCGACGTCGAACTGAAGTGGGTCCACTCCCGCACCGTGGCCGGACAGCGCATTGTCGACGTCCACCAGGGACTTCACGGCGAGATCGACATGAGCTTCTCAAACACGATCGACCTGAAAAACATCGACGTCCTCTTCTGCTGCCGCCCCGCAGGCAAAACCCGTGAGTTCATCGAAACCCACACCATACCGGAAGACCTCAAGATCATAGACCTCGCCCGCGACCACCGCATCGAGGACGGCTCGCATGACTTTGTCTACGGTCTTTCAGAACTGAACCGCAAGCCGATGGTGCGCGGAGCCAAGCATGTGGCCAATCCCGGCTGCCTCGCAATGGCCGTGGAACTCTCGCTGATACCCCTGGCCAAAAACCTGCTGCTCAACTCCGACATCCACACCACCATCGTCACCGGAGCCACAAGCGAAGGAGCCGAACGCCGGCCCACAACCCACTATGCCTGGCGCAACGACAACATGGTGGTCTACCGCCCCTTTGCCCATCCGCAGATGCCTGAGATACTTCAGGTGCTCAGAGCCATGCAGCAGAGCTTCGACTCACAGATCCACATGCTGCCGATGCGCGGTTCATTCTCGCGCGGCATAATGGCAGTCAGCTATCTCGACTGCCCGCTGGAGCTCACCGAGATCATCAGGATCTACAGCGAATACTTCGCCGACCACAACTTCACGTTCATCACCTCCAAGATTCCTGACCTGAAAGACGTGGTCAACACCAACAAGTGCATCATCCACCTCGACAAGATCGGAGGCAAGCTGCTCATCACAGCCGTGATCGACAACCTCCTCAAGGGAGGCGCCGGCAACGCGGTCCACACCATGAACCTGCTCTTCGGACTCCAGGAAACCACCGGTCTCACCATGAAGGCCACCGGCTACTGATCTGTCACCGTCTGTCACGGGCACCTCTGCCTGCTGAGACACATCATCACCATCAAGCGGCTGCCTCGTCCGGGCGGCCGCTTTTGCTTCACGCCGGCGCGCAGCAGACTCGCGTGCACGGCGTGAGCGCGCCATAGCCTTGTCAATCTCAGGCCGCAAAAGAGCAAAAGTCATCAGCGCGTCAATGCCGTCTGACCTGACCGGAGCCGGGCCGCCGGCCATATAGCCGTCGATAATGTGCATGATCATAAGATATTGGGTTCTGTGGTCACAGAGATATGACGTGGCTATGCCGACGCGATTGCTGATGTCGTCATAAAACTTCTGTGACACAGGCCGTTTGGGCTCGGCCTGACGCTTCTGTCTTTTTACCTTGGTATTATTTTCGGTAACAGTGGTTTTCATAGCTTCAAAACGTGGTTGAAAGGTTAAAAGGTTATTGAAATCCATATCGGAAAGAACTTCTGCAAAGATACAACACCCGGCTCCCGAAAGAGTGCGATAATGCGGAGACAGGCCGTCCGGAGCCGTAAATCGGTGTCCTCGACCGGACACCTTTACCGGGGTAATAGCTAACCCGTGACACCTGCGCGCCTTGCGCTGCGGTGTCACGGGCTACGAGTAAATCTGCGTCCTCCGGACGCCAGGCCGGCCGGACAGCGGGTGTCAGCCATGACGCCTTCCGGACGGGCCACGAGTGGCGGATGTCCGCATGACGGATTTCGGACGGGCCACGGGTGGCGGATGTCCGCATGACGGATTTCGGACGGACCGCGGACAGCGGGTGTCCACATGACGGATTTCGGACGGACCGCGGACAGCGGGTGTCCGCCAGGACACCGGTTTACACGTAGCCCCCGACACCGCAGCGCAAAGCGCGTAGGTGTCGGGGGAAAAAGACATTCATGCCAATGTGGTGTCCGGTCGAGGACACCGATTTACCGCCCCGGATGGCCCCGCGATCGGCGGGTGTCCGCAAAGCGGGCCCCTGACGGCCCGCCGGCGGGCGCACGAAAAAGCCCGGCGGGACGCTGGTTCCACTGCCGGGCTGGGTAATAAAAAGTCGGGAGGCGGGCTTTTGGTGCCGCCTCTCTAAGGTTTCTACGGTTTAGAAACCTTCAATCGGGGCAGAGAGAGCCGAATTGAGGTTCGAGCTCTGCTCTTCGCTTATAGCCTGAGGCCTGTGGCGGGAGGCTACCTTGATGAAGCGTGATGTTGAATTCACGTTCATCTATAAAACCACACACCACCGCCTATGGTTGCCTCACGGCCGCTTAAAATAAGCAAATTGATGTTGAATATCGCAAATATCGCCGAAAAAGGCTTATCTTTGCAGTTGGAAATCACGTATCGCAGAAAAACTATGGCAGTAAACAGAAAAAACCGCGGCGGAGCCGGATCAGGCTCACCGGTGCGCCCGAAAAAAGCTCTCGGTCAGCACTTTCTGACCGATGAAAGCATTGCCGCCCGCATTGCTTCGACCCTCGATGACTTCAAGGGACTGCCCGTGATGGAGGTAGGCCCCGGAATGGGCGTGCTAACCAAATATCTCATTGCCGGCGGCCACGACGTAAAAGTGGCCGAAATCGACGGCGAGAGCATAGAATATCTCCGCTACAACTACCCCGAACTGTCGGGGCGCATCCTCGATGCCGATTTTCTGAGGCTCGATCTGGCGCAGACCTATCCCGACGGACAGAAATTCTGCGTGATCGGAAATTACCCATATAACATCTCATCACAGATCTTCTTTCATGTGCTCGACTACCGCGACCAGGTGGTCTGCTGCTCCGGAATGCTCCAGCGCGAAGTGGCCGAACGCTTCGCTGCCGCTCCGGGCACAAAGGCCAGAGGCATCCTGAGCGTACTGCTACAGGCCTGGTATGACGTGGAATACCTCTTCACGGTGAGCGAGAACGTGTTCAACCCGCCCCCGAAAGTCAAAAGCGGAGTCATCAGAATGACCCGCAACGGCGTGACCGACCTCGGCTGTGACGACCGTCTGTTCAAAACCGTGGTGAAGACCTCCTTCGGCCAGCGGCGCAAAACCCTACGCAACTCCCTGCGCGGACTCTTCCCGGCCGGAGTGCCGTTGCCTGACGACCCGCTGCTCTCCATGCGCCCCGAACAGCTCACTGTCAAGCAGTTCATAGAGCTCACACGGCTCATCGCCTCATGCGCCCGTCAGGACTGAATGACCCTCTGACATGGCGCCCCGAATGAGCAAACCAACGGAAGTCTTACCCCACAAGCACCACTCCAAAAGCCTCGCACCATGAAAGAATTCACCCCCGAATATCTCGAACATCTCCGCAAAATAATCCATGACCGCGCCGACACCGCGGCCCGCGAGGAACTCGCCGATCTCCACCCGGCCGACATTGCCGAACTCTATCAGGATCTCGACCTCGAAGAAGCCGAATATCTTTTCAAACTTCTTGACGAAGAGATGCAGGCCGATGTGCTCATGGAACTCGACGAGGATGACCGCGCCAAGCTCCTCTCTAAGATGGACGTGGCCGACATCGCCAAGCAGATCGAACACCTTGACACCGACGATGCCGTTGACATCATCCAGGAGCTCGACGAGGATGACCGCGAGAAGATCCTCAGCCACATCGACGACGTCGAGCAGGCCGGCGATATCATCGACCTTCTGAAATATGACGAAGACACTGCCGGCGGCCTCATGGGCACCGAAATGATAGTGGTCAACGAAAACTGGAGCATGCCCGAATGCATCAAACAGATGCGTATGCAGGCCGAGGACATGGACGAGGTCTACTACGTCTATGTGGTTGACAACGAAGACCGTCTGCGCGGCACCCTCCCGCTGAAAAAACTCATCACCCACCCCTCGGTGTCGAAAATACGCCACGTGATGGAGACCGATCCGGTGGCCGTGAAGGCCGACACGCCGATTGACGATGTGGCCCTCGATTTCGAAAAATATGACCTTGTGGCCATGCCGGTCATCGACTCCATAGGCCGTCTGCTTGGACGCATAACCGTCGACGACGTCATGGACAAGGTGCGTGACTCAAGCGAACGTGACTACCAGCTGGCATCGGGTCTGTCAGGCGACGTAGAGAGCGACGACAAACTCTTCGCCCAGACCAAAGCACGCCTGCCCTGGCTCCTCATCGGCATGGTGGGAGGACTGTGTAATTCAGTGATTCTCGGACGTTTCGAAGGTGGATTCGTGGTCGATCCGGCCCTGGCCCTCTTCATCCCCCTGATCGGCGGAACGGGTGGAAACGTCGGCACCCAGTCATCGGCAATCGTGGTGCAGGGCCTCGCCAACGGTTCGCTCGACATCAAGAAATCCTCGCGCCAGCTGCTCAAGGAACTCGGCGTCGGACTGCTCAACGGCAGCATCATAGCCCTGCTGGTATTCCTCTACAATTTCTTCACCCTCGGAGCCGGCCATGAGGTCACCACCTTCGCCGTGTCAATCTCGATATTCTGTGTGGTGATGTTCGCCTCGGTCTTCGGCACCTTCGTGCCCCTCACGCTTGAGAAACTGAAAATCGACCCCGCCATAGCCACGGGCCCCTTTATCTCCATCACCAACGACATCATCGGCATGCTCATCTACATGTCAATCTCCACCTGGCTCATCGTCTTCTTCGCCCACTGATCACCCCACGGGCGGGTGTCCGACAGGACACCGATTTAATAGTAGCCCCCGACACCGTAGCGCACAGCGCGCAGGTGTCGGGGGGTAAAGATATTCACGCAAATGTGGTGTCCGGTCAAGGACACCGATTTACAAACCCGAACGGACCGGGACCTCAACATGTCCGCCAGGTGTGCTCCGGACAGGCCACGGGCTGCGGGTTAGAGCTGGCCGAGTTCGACCATTGTGGCCACGCGCTCCACTATGGCATCCTTGCGGTCCTTGTCGGGGTTATAATCCGTCTTGAGATTCACGCCGAAGAGACGGCCGAAGGTCTGCCAGAATCCGGCGCGAAAACTGCCGAGGAATGCTTTCAGAATATTGTAGCTCGACTGGTTGGTCTCGCGGTTTATGAGCTTGACAAGCATCTGGGCCTGCGACTTGGTAAACTTCTTCAAGGCAGGCTTATACTGCTTGAACACCTCCCCTTCCATGCGTTTCAGATGCTCCTCGCGCTCCTTCTGGGTGGGGAATGTCTCGATGTATTCATAGGTCTCGATCAGCGTCTCGCAGATGAGTTTGGCATAGGGGAGCGTCTTTTTGACATCGCGCACGGTTTTCCAGTAGAACTCCTCCTCCTTCTTGTTTTTGAACTTGAGGGGAGGAAACACGGTGACATCGGCGAGCACCAGCATCAGGGTCTGCTCGCCGTCCTCGCCGTCGAAAAAGTAATAGCCGCGGATCGGCTTGACCCTGCCGTCGCCCACCTCGACATCGGTCTCAGGGCCGTCAGGCAGCGCCTGAGCGGCGCCGGCGGCCTGCGCCACCGAAGGCGCGGCCACCGTCACAGCCGTCAGTATGAGGAGGAATATTATCTTTCGGATCAGGATCATTATACCTATTATAACAACTTATAACAGCCAGGCGGTCGGAAATGTCAGAGGGGGATCACTCTCCGTGCTGTCCGCGTGGCACGGGCGGATAGTCAACCGTGTAGTGCAGGCCGCGTGACTCCTTGCGCTCCTTGGCCTGGCGCATGATCAGGTAGCCAACATTAATTATATTACGCAGCTCGCAGATCTCACGCGAGGCTTTTGACTGCTTGAAGAGCTTCTCGGTCTCCTCATAGAGAATGTCGAGGCGGTTCCAGGCGCGGTCGAGGCGCAGGTTGGAGCGGACTATGCCCACGTAGGTGCCCATGATCTGGTTTACTTCCTTGATGCTCTGGGTGATGAGCACCATCTCTTCGGGGTGGCGTGTGCCTTCGTCGTTCCAGGAGGGCACATCGGTGCGCCACTCGTAGTGCGAGGCGTTGGCAATGGCGTGTCTGGCAGCTGCATCGGCATAGACCACAGCCTCGATCAGCGAGTTGGATGCTAGGCGGTTGCCGCCGTGCAGGCCTGTGCAGGAGCACTCGCCCACGGCGTAGAGGCGCCTGATCGACGACTCGGCGTTGGAGTCGACCTTGATGCCTCCGCAGAGATAGTGGGCGGCGGGAGCCACGGGTATGTAGTCTTTGGTGATGTCGATGCCGAGCGAGAGGCATTTGGCATAGATGTTGGGGAAGTGGCGGCGGGTCTCTTCGGGGTCTTTGTGGGTCACGTCGAGATACACGTGGTCATCGCCGGTGAGCTTCATCTCCGAGTCGATGGCGCGGGCCACAATGTCGCGCGGGGCGAGCGAGAGGCGGGGGTCATACTTGTGCATGAACTCCTCGCCCTTGAGGTTGCGGAGCACTGCGCCGTAGCCTCTCATGGCCTCGGTGATCAGGAAGTTCGGGCGGTCGCCGGGATGATAGAGGGCCGTGGGGTGGAACTGGATGAATTCCATGTCCTTGACGGTGCCTTTGGCGCGGTAGACCATAGCGATGCCGTCGCCGGTGGCCACGAGCGGATTTGTGGTGGTCTGATAGACGGCACCTACACCGCCGGTGGCTATGAGGGTGATGCGCGAGAGGAAGGTGTCGACCTCGCCTGTCTGCGTGTCGAGCACGTAGGCTCCGTAGCATGTTATGTCAGGTGTGCGGCGGGTCACTATCTTGCCCAGATGGTGCTGGGTGATGATCTCGATGGCAAAATGATGTTCGAAGATGTCGATGTCGGGGTTCGACCTGACAGCCTTGATGAGCGATTCCTGGATCTCGAATCCGGTGTTGTCGGCATGGTGGAGGATGCGGAACTCCGAGTGGCCGCCTTCGCGGTGGAGGTCGAAGCTGCCGTCTTCCTTCTTGTCGAAGTCAACGCCCCAGTTGATAAGCTCACGTATCTGTCCGGGAGCCTCGGTGACAACCTTTCTGACAGCTTCAGGATCGCTGAGCCAGTCGCCGGCTATCATTGTGTCGTTGATGTGTTTCTCGAAATCGTCTACTTCGAGGTTGGTGACCGAAGCCACTCCGCCCTGGGCGAGGGCCGTGTTGGCTTCATCGAGAGTGGTCTTGCATATCAGGGCCACTTTGCCCTTTGAAGCGACCTTAAGGGCAAAACTCATGCCGGCTATGCCTGAGCCGATCACAAGAAAATCATATTTGCGTGTCATGCCATCTGAATTTTTTTAAGACTATTTTATAGCGGCCAGGCCCCCTTGGGCGGTCTCTTTGTAGATCGACGGCAGGTCATGGCCCGTCTGCTTCATCACCTCGACAATGCGGTCGAAGCTGACCGAGTGGCGGCCGTCGGAGAAGGATGCGTAGAGGTTGCTGTCGAGCGCGCGGGCGGCGGCATAGGCGTTGCGCTCGATGCAGGGTATCTGCACCAGCCCGCACACCGGATCGCAGGTGAGTCCGAGGTGGTGTTCGAGTCCCATCTCGGCCGAATATTCGATCTGGGCGGGGGTTCCGCCGAAGAGCTGGCTGGCGGCTGCGGCGGCCATAGCGCAGGCCACTCCGACTTCGCCCTGACAGCCCACTTCGGCTCCTGAGACAGAGGCGTTGCACTTGACCACGCTCCCGAATAGTCCGGCGGTGGCAAGGGCGCGGAGTATGCGCTTGTCGCTGAAGCCTTTCGAGGTCGAGAGATGATAGAGGACAGCCGGGAGCACTCCGCATGACCCGCAGGTGGGTGCGGTGACGATCTTGCCGCCCGATGCGTTTTCCTCGCTGACGGCGAGGGCATAGGCGTAAACCAGGCCGCGGCTGCGCAGGCTGTCGTTGTGGCCTGAGGCGTGGAGATAGTAGCTGACGGCCTTGCGGCGCACTCCGAGGCCTCCGGGGAGCACCCCTTCGGCGTCGATGCCGCGCTCTACGGCCTCTTTCATCACCTGCCAGACCTCACGCAGATAGTCCCAGACGTCGCTGTCTTCATATTCGTCGACGTATTCCCAGAAGCTCTTGCCCGACTTGTCGGCCCAGTCCAGGATGTCGGAGATACGGCTCAGGGGATAGACGGTCTTTGCGTCGGGACGCTCCTCGCCCTCGTGGACAATGTCGCCGCCGCCGATCGAGTAGACCGTGTCGCGGCCCAGTTCGCTGCCGTCAGCGCCGAGGGCCACGAAAGTCATGCCGTTGGGGTGGAAGGGAAGGAACACCGAGGGTTCCCACAGGATTGTGGTCGGAGCTGTCTTCTGAAGCTCTCCGAGGATAGCCACATCTGTCATGTGGCCCTTTCCGGTGCCTGCGAGGGCACCGAAAAGGGTCACGTTAAAGGATGCGGCCTCCGGATAGCTGGCTCCGAACTCCTGCGCGGCTTTGAGCGGCCCCATAGTATGGGAACTGGAGGGGCCGTGGCCTATCTTGTAGAGTTGTTTTATGGATTCCATCTGTGAGGTCAAGTGGAGGGTGTGGTGGATGCCGGCTCGGCCTATCAGCCGATGAGGGCGTGGCCGGTCATCTCCTTAGGCTGTTCGAGGCCCATGATTTTCAGCATGGTGGGAGCCACGTCGGCGAGTTTGCCGTCGGCCACGGTAGCACCGGCGCGGTCGGTCACGTAGATGCAGGGCACGGGGTTGAGCGAGTGAGCTGTGTTGGGGGTGCCGTCGGCGTTGATGGCGTTGTCGGCGTTGCCGTGGTCAGCGATGATGATCACCTCGTAGCCGGCTTCCTTGGCGGCCTCAACGGTGTCTTTCACGCATTCGTCAACGGCCTTGACAGCCTTGCAGATGGCTTCGTAGACTCCGGTGTGGCCCACCATGTCGCCGTTGGCGTAGTTGACCACGATGAAGTCATATTTCTCTTCCCTGATTGCCTCCACGAGCTTGTCTTTCACCTCATAGGCGCTCATTTCGGGCTTGAGGTCGTAGGTTGCCACCTTGGGCGATGCCACGAGGATGCGCTCCTCGCCTTCGTAGGGCTGCTCGCGTCCGCCGTTGAAGAAGAATGTCACGTGGGCATACTTTTCGGTCTCGGCTATGTGGAGCTGCTTCTTGTCGAGGCTTGAGAGATATTCGCCGAGGGTGTTTTCAACGTTTTCTTTGGGGAAGAGGATGTGGACACCGGTGAAGGATGCGTCGTAGGGGGTCATGCAGTAGTACTGCAGGCCGGGTATCACCTTCATGTCGGCTTCGGGGATGTCGTGCTGTGTGAGGGCCACGGTGAGCTCCTTTGCGCGGTCGTTGCGGTAGTTGAAGAAGATCACAGCGTCGCCTTCCTTGATTGTTCCGTCGACAGCCGCGTTGTTGATGGGCTTGATGAATTCGTCGGTCACGTCCTCGTCATAGCTTTCCTGCACGGCCTTGGCCATGTCAGTCGCCTGCTTGCCCTCGCCTTTCACCAGAAGGTCATAGGCAACCTTGACGCGCTCCCAGCGCTTGTCGCGGTCCATAGCGTAGTAGCGGCCTATGATCGAGGCGATCTTGCCGGCCGACTTGGCGCAGTGGGCTTCGAGCTGCTCGATGAAGCCCTTGCCGCTGCGGGGGTCGGTGTCGCGGCCGTCCATGAAGCAGTGGATGTAGACCTTTTCGAGACCGTATTTAGCGGCTATGTCGCAGAGGGCATAGAGGTGGTCGAGCGAAGAGTGCACACCGCCGTCGCTGGTGAGGCCCATGAAGTGGATGGCCTTGCCGTTGTCGCGGGCATAGGAGAAGGCATCTACAATCTCAGGATTTTCGAGGATAGAGCCGTCGGCACATGCCTTGTTGATTTTCACGAGGTCCTGATAGACCACGCGGCCGGCGCCGATATTGAGGTGACCCACCTCCGAGTTGCCCATCTGTCCGTCAGGCAGACCGACGTTTTCGCCTGAAGCCTGAAGCTCGCTGTGGGGGTAGTTTTTTACGAGATAGTCCCAGTAGGGAGTAGGAGTAGAGAAAATAGCGTCGCTCTTGGAGTGATTGCCGATTCCCCATCCGTCGAGAATCATTAACAATGCTTTCTTTGCCATGATGTTATAGAAATTGTAAGATTATTGATTGCGGTATGCGGAGGGAGAGAGTAATAACTGTGCAAAATTACAGAATTCCATCCGAAAATCAAAAGATAAAATTCGTCACCGGCAATAGCAGCTGTCCCGTCCCCGCGCACGGACACCTATCGGCCGCATAGTCTGTCACGGAGTCCGCGCAAGAAACCGCCATTGCCGGCAGGGGCTGTTGAAGCCTGTTCACATTTATCCGAAACTGACTTAAATTTTTCTTTTCCGATAAATTCATGACTGTGCCACCCTATATCTCCAAACTTCCCGTCAAAAAGAGAGCAGCCATCCGCTATCGGCTTGTCAGGTGACAGGCACACTGTATTACCGTCAGGCTTTTCGATTACTTCACAGACAAGGTTATCTCCATGAAAATGGAAATAATACTGAAACTTCGTCAACGGGTCGATAAGGCTTGTATAACTGTCGACCCACGGCCATGCACGCCGTTTTACAATATCATCAATCAGGGGCATTTCAATCCGCTGTGTTATATAACCGGTCTTTATCAGTTCTACTGTCTTGGGCCACAGATAAACAGAGCCGTCAAAAGCATCACCGGCTATCCAGTCGCCAGGATTGACCGGACCGATATTCTCACGTGGTTCATCGCAACGCCAGACAAAGCATTCTTCATAGGGGTCCAGTCGGCTTAATTTATCTATCGACCATTCTCCTTCGTCGTCTCTTTTGTCGCCAAGCTCAACAAAACGGGCTAATGCCAGTCCGTCAAGACCGAGATCGGCACTTTCGCCAACCTTATACCATCCGCCTCCAAACTCACTTCCTGACACGACATCCGTATGTACATACAGCCCCACCTCTGATGAGATTACGTCCTCGATTCCGGGATTTTCACTTACCGCATAGCGGGTTTTGAAAATCCTGATCACCGGACAACCATCTTTCTCGCTGTCATCCGCAATATATTGGAAATAGCTCTTGTAGCCGTCACCATGTTCCTGGCAGAACACATCGCCTATTTTTATTTTAACTCTCTTTGCCATGATGTTTATCCCAGATAGTATTGAATTTTTCGCCTGTGACATTCCACGCACACCAGCTTATATCGCCAAAAGATCCCGCAAAAAGAGCGTAACCATCTTTTTCCGGATCGTTTTCGGATAAATTTATGAAATTTCCATCTGATGTCCGTATTACTTCCCTGCAGATTTTCTCTCCTTTGAAATGAAAATAATACCGGAGTCTCGCCATGCGGTCAAAGTAAGTCAGATAACTCTCCACCCACGGCCACGGTTTTTGTTTAACATATCTGTTTAAATAGAGATCTGCTGAAGTATATCCATATTTGATTCTTTCAACAATTCTGAACCATGACAAGACACTGCCATTTGTTGTCATCGGGCTTTCCGAGATTTCCGGAGTCATTTTTCCGATGGGAATCTGCGATTCGTTACAATGCCATACATAAAAATGTTCCAACGGATCAACGTCGTCAAATTTGTCTGTTTCCGGATTATAGACAGTTGAAGACTCGCCGACAAACCACGCTGAAGCCAGTTCATCAAGGCCCAAATCTTTGCTTTTGCCTACTTTATACCAATGATCGCCCACAAGCCCGATCCTAAGTACCGTATGGGCATAGAACGCCACTTCTGATTTAACCAGTTCATCCATGTCCGGCTGATAATCCATCGGATAGCGTCCAACAAAAGCCCGAATGACAGAACTATTCAACTGCGTCATATCGTTGGCGATATATTGGAAATAGCTCTTGTAGCCATCATCCAATTCAACGCAGAATATATCGCCGATTTTCGTAACTATTCGCTTTGCCATATTTTCAATGTTTCTTAAAAATATATGTCCATCGGACGGATGTCATTATCTGCTTTTATCTGATTTATTCCATACATCTTCAAACGCATCCTCGGTGATGAATTCTTTGTAGCGCCAGTTGATTTCGCCGAAATCTCCGGCATAAAGTGTGTGGCAGCCATCCACAGGATTTTCGCAGGACAATCGCGTTATATTGCCATCGCAGTCAACAATAACCTCTCTGACAGCACGGCTTCCGTGGAAATGAAAATAAGTCGTTTCACGGGTAAGAGGGTCGGCTTTCCGGACATAACTGTCAACCCACGGCCAAGGCTTGCGCTTGACTTCATCATAAAAAGTCATTGTCCATGTATAGTATCCATATCTGATACGGTCCACGATACACGTATAAGGCAAAACGCCGTCACACTCAATGATCGACTTCAAAAATTCAGGAATTTTCCCGATATCTTTTCTTTCACATCCGGCATAGCCAACATACCAATGTTCATATGGCTCCATATTTGCATCCAGTTCATTTGCTTTTTCATATCCAATGGTGGTATCCTCCTCCTGTGGAAGCCCAAACACAAAACTTTTAAGCTCTTCCTGTCCTATTTCTTTGGAATTTCCGATTTTATACCATGTATTCTCATCTATCCCGGCACGAAGATATGTAAGTGCATGAAAAGCAACCTCATCTTTGACAATTTCTTCTATTTTAGGCTCATATTCAACCGGATAATTAGTCTTAAAGGCTCTGATAACAGCACCTCCAAGATAATGACAGTCTTTAAGCATGTATTGGAAATAGCTCTTGTAGCCATTACCCAATTCAACGCAGAATATATCGCCGATTCTCGTAACTATTCGCTTTGCCATATTTTCAATGTTTTTATATCTACCTCTTGATCAGCGTTTTGATATGATTTACTCCGGAGGGGATTTCGTGGGGGTAGTGGCTGACGAAGATGAGTGAAGTGGAATTGCGCCCGGTCAGGAGGTCTGTCAGGCGGCGGATGCGCTGTTTGGCGGGAGCGTCGAGGCCGTGGAGCGGTTCGTCGAGTATCAGCAGTCGGGGCTGACGGATGAAGGCCCGCGCCAGCAACACCATGCGCTGTTCGCCTGAGGAGAGCCGATCGAAGGTCTGGTCTTTAAGATGACTGATGGCCATTAGCCGGAGCCAGGCGAGGGCTTCGCTGCGCTCACTGTCGGTGATCCGGGCATAGCGGTTGAGGGCCGAGCGCAGGCCCTGGGCCACTACATCGACCACCGAGAGGGGGCTGCGGAAGTAGAGCTGCATCTCCGGGCAGACGTAGCCTATGCGGTCTTTGATCTCCCAGATGCTTTCGCCGCTGCCGCGACGACGGTCAAAGAGGGTGATGCAGTTGGCGTAGGCCTGCGGGTGGTCTCCGCAAATCATGCTCAGCAGCAGCGATTTGCCACTGCCGTTGGGGCCTGTGAGCGCCCAGCGTTCGCCGCGCCTGACGGTCCAGTCAAGACCACTGATGATCCGGCGGTCACCGTAGCTCACATGGCCGTCGGTGATCGAGAAGGCCACTTCATAGTCATCGCCGTCAGCTTCCGGGCGGAGGGGTAGCTGCGAGGCGTCAATTTCCTCGCAGACAGGCGTCTGAGAGCGCAGGGCGTCAATCGCGGCACGGTCGGTGACGAGGGGCAGCAGAGTCCTTCCGGCCATCGGCAACACGGCTACGGCGTAGGCGGGAATGTCGGCCGGATCGCAGAGCAGCATCACCACGGAGGTGCCGCGCGCGGGGAGGGAGCGCAGGGCCGCATCGAGTTCGAGGCGGGAGGCGGAGTCGAGACCTATGTAGGGATTGTCGAGCACCAGCAGGTCGGGGCGCGAGCGCAGGGCGTTGACCACAAGCAGCTTGCGCAATTCGCCGCTCGACAGATAGTTGATGCGTTTGTCCATGACGTCGCGCAAGGCGAATGACTCGCAGAGGCGCAGCCATTCGCCGTCAGAGGCCAGCTGACCTACAAGCTCGGCGACAGTCGGCACGAAGTCATTGACTGTCGACTCCAGGCGCTGCTCGTGGCTGACCACGTCGATGCCGGTAAAGGAATGTATGTCAGTGAACGTCAGCATCCTGACCTTCATGTCGGGGCGGGCGAATTCGAGGCGGTTGCCATAGGCGTAGCGTCCTTTTTCCATCACAAGGCCGAGAGTCGACTTGCCGGCACCGTTCGGGCCGAGCACTACCGACACACCCTGAGGTATCTCCAAAAGTTCCGAATTGTCAAGCACAACACTGCCATATCCCAGCCGGGGGCTGCTGAAACGTATCAGAAAATCTGCATTATCCATCTTTGCATTATCATTAAGATCTTGTTAAAAGCGACCGTTGACATCTGCAAAAGTAAGAAATCGGCCCCAATATTCCTATCTTTTCCCATCAGGCAGTAAATCGAGGCTGGAAATATTCATTGTATAGGCTATTGTTTCTTTTGTTGAAGTTCGCTAATTTCAGGCGTTTCCAGATACATAGTTTTTCGCTCACAAACACACATTTGTCATAAGAATAAGCTTGTGTAATTTTTAAGCTTAAAGATAAAAAACTATCGATTTGTTATGATATTAATGAATTTTGAGCTAATTTTAGATCAAACAAATCTATATTATGTCAAATCTCAAAATAAATGAATAAATTTATCCGGATATTTAACATCACATTAATATTAATCCAATTAGGGATCAGTTGCTATCTGATAACTCAATACGATTTGATTCCGATTCATTGGGATATAAGTGGAGCTATTGATTCATATGGCAGTCCTTCAGTCAGTCTGATAATACCATTATTATCTCTTATAACGTGGGGTATGATTTTTTTTGTCAAGAATCACCCAGACTGGTGGAATGTCCGAAATGAGATAAAAAAATCGGCCGCCGGAATTTCAATCATCAGACAGATGTTTGATTGCATGACCGCATGGAGCATGATTTTGATGACATTCCTGATGTATAGCATATTACGTGGTAAGTTATTTATGATCGGTTTGATGTTCATATTTGCATTATTGGCATGCATCATTGTTTTCTTTATAAAAAGAATCAACTGTCCGGATAAGGAGTCATAGTAAGATTTTGTGTGATTTTGGCCCGTCACCGCAGCATTTTTCTACCGGAATATTATAAATTATGATTATTTTGCTTATTTTTGCGGAAACTCTGCGCCGGAACCCGGTTTAGAGTTTTCTAAAAACAGCTTCTTAACCCCCTGAATCAATACCCAAATCAAACTAATCAATCCGTTATGTTCAAAGACCAACCCAAAGGCCTTATTCCTGCTGCACTCAGCAACATGGGCGAGCGATTCGGCTACTACATCATGAATGCCGTCTTAGTCCTCTTCCTCTGTTCGAAATTCGGACTCTCGGAGGAGACCAGCGCGCTTGTCTACTCGTTCTTTTACGCCGGCATCTATCTGCTCAGTCTTGTGGGCGGTGCCATTGCCGACCGCACCCAGAACTACAAGGGGACCATCATCAACGGTCTCATTATCATGACCCTCGGTTATGTGATTCTCTCGATTCCTATCCTCTCCACTTCCGACAACATCTCATGGCTGCTGCCGATGACCTGTTTCGCCCTCTTCCTCATAGCCTTCGGCAACGGTCTTTTCAAGGGCAACCTCCAGGCCATCGTGGGTCAGCTCTATGACAATCCCAAATATGCTTCGAAGCGCGACTCCGGCTTCCAAATATTCTATGTGTTCATCAACGTGGGCGGCCTGGTAGCTCCCTTCGTGGCCCCGATGCTCCGCAGCTGGTGGCTCGGCGTGCACTCGCTGGCCTACAACGCCAAGCTCCCGGCCCTCTGCCATGAGTATCTGAGCGTGACCGACTCAATGAGCACCGAGAACCTCAACAACCTCTATGCCCTCATCACCGAGACCGGAGGCAACGCCGCAGGTGACATCCAGGCCTTCTGCGCACAGTATCTCGATGTGTTCAACACCGGTATCCACTACTCGTTCATCGCCTCTGTCTGCGCCATGCTCCTCTCGCTCCTGATCTTTGTGAGCGTCAAGAAAAACCTCCCCACCCCCGGCAAGAAAGCCAAGGCCGAGGGAGTGCGCATCTCCGACGAGGAACGCCGCGCAATGGCCAAGGAGATCAAGCAGCGCATGACCGCCCTCTTCGCAGTGCTCGGAGTGGTGATCTTCTTCTGGTTCTCATTCCACCAGAACGGCACATCGCTGTCGCTCTTCGCCCGCGACTTTGTCGACACCTCATCCATCGCGCCTGAGATCTGGCAGGCAGCCAATCCCTTCTTCGTGATCATACTCACCCCGCTTGTAATGCTCATGTTCAGCGCCCTGAGCCGCGCCGGCATCGAGATCTCCACTCCGCGCAAGATCGCCATCGGTATGGGTCTGGCGGGCATGGCCTTCCTCTTCCTAGCCCTCTATTCATATTTCGAAGCCTATCCCTCAGGCATCGAGTTCCGCGAACTCCCCAACGCGATAGCTGCCACAATGAAGGCCGGTCCGTGGGTGCTTCTCCTGCTCTACTTCTTCCTGACCGTGGCCGAGCTCTTCATCTCGCCCTTAGGCCTCTCGTTTGTGTCGAAAGTGGCTCCCGCCCACATGCAGGGTCTCTGCCAGGGTCTCTGGCTCGGCGCTACCGCCCTCGGCAATCTTCTGCTCTGGATCGGCCCGCTGATGTATAACAACTGGCCGCTGTGGATCTGCTGGAGCGTCTTCCTCGCAGTCTGCATCATCTCGATGGGCGTCATGTTCGGCATGGTAAACTGGCTCGAACGTGTCACCAAAGCATAAATAACTGATGCTCGATAATAACTGAATTCTCACCCCGGAGAGGACCCCTCACAGCGGTCCTCTCCGATATTTTGCAAAAATCGCCATGTTCAAAAACCAACCGGCAGGCCTCTATGTGCTCGCGCTCGCCAACACCGGCGAACGTTTCGGCTACTACACCATGCTTGCCATCTTCCTGCTCTTCCTGCAGGCCAAATTCGGCCTTGACTCCACCGTGTCGGGCCAGATCTACGCGGGCTTCCTCGCCCTTGTCTATTTCATGCCTCTGATAGGCGGCTGGGTGGCTGACAAATGGAGCTTCTCCAAGTGTGTGGTCACAGGTCTGGCCGTCATGTTTGCCGGCTATATGGTCATGGCCATCCCGACTGACATCCGCAGCACCACCTCGCTCGTGATACTCTGCGCCGCACTCGTGCTCATAGCCTGCGGCACAGGCCTTTTCAAGGGCAATCTCCAGGTGATGGTGGGCGATCTCTACAACGAAGCCCGCTACAGCGGACAGCGCGACGCGGCATTCTCGCTCTTCTACATGGCTATCAACATCGGCTCGATGTTTGCTCCGATGGCGGCCACAGCCATGTGTAACCTCGCCATGAAGGCGCAAGGCCTGACCTATGCCGCATCGCTGCCCGCTATATGCAACGCCTATCTCGACGGTACAGAAAACGGTGCAGAACTCATAACCACCGCGGCCGACCACGGCATGAACGCCGGGACCGACCTCGCGGCTTTTGCCACAAACTATATCTCGACCCTCTCGGCGGGCTACAGCTATGCTTTTGCCATTGCCTGCGGCTCGCTCATAGTCAGCTTCCTGATCTATTTCCTCGGACGCCGCACCTATGCCCATATCCTCACCGACAAGAAGCAGCCCGGAGCGGCAAAGGCTGTGGCTGAAAGCGGTCCGGAACTCACTCCGACGCAGACCAAGCAGCGAGTGGTGGCACTGCTGCTCGTCTTCGCAGTGGTGATCTTCTTCTGGATGGTGTTCCACCAGAACGGCGCTACGCTGACGGAATTCGCCAAGAGCTGCACCTCGCCCGAAGCCGGAGGCTGGACCCGCATCGGATTCAATGTGTGGGCTCTTCTGAGCATCGCCGTAGGTGTCTATGCAGCCTTCAATCTCTTCCAGTCGAAGGGCACTCTCAGCCGCGTGATCTCGGTGGCCATCATCGGCCTGGTGGGCTGGGCGCTCTGGTATTTCTATTCTGTGACACCCGATCCGCTCACCGGCATCCAGCCGCAGGAGTATCAGCAGTTCAATCCATTCTATGTAGTGGCTCTCACCCCCTTCTCGCTTGCCTTCTTCGGCTGGCTGGCCAAGCGCAAGAGCGAGCCTTCGGCTCCCCGCAAGATCGGCTACGGCATGATCATGGCCGCCGTGGCCTACGGCGTGATGCTCGTCGGTTCGCTGGCCATCACCGGCACCTCGGCGTCAGTGTCGCCCAACTGGCTTATTTCCACTTATCTGCTGCTGACTTTTGCTGAGCTTCTGCTTTCGCCGATGGGCATCAGTTTTGTCAGCAAGGTGGCTCCTCCGAAACTCAAAGGCTCGATGATGGGCGGTTGGTTCGCGGCTACGGCTGTGGGCAACTATCTGGTGTCGATCCCGATGCTCCTCTGGGGCAAGATTTCGACGGCGATGCTCTGGGGTATCCTTGTGACCATCTGTCTTGTTTCGGCCGCTTTCATCTTCTCTATCATGAAGAAGCTCGAAGCCGCGACTTCCGATTCTCCTGCGCCGACTGATGCCGACCTGCTCGAAACCGTTGAAGACGAGGCGATCTGATCACGGGGCCGTCCGGAGACCCATATTGGCGAACGCATACCCACGATGGGGCCGTCCGGAACGGTAAATCGGTGTCCTCGTCCGGACACCTCATTTACGTGAATATATTTTACCCCCGACACCTGCGCGCTCTGCGCTGCGGTGTCGGGGGCTACTATTAAATCGGTGTCCTGACGGACACCCGCTACCCGCAAGACCATCAGGGGGACACATCGGCGGACAACATCCGCCTGCGGGGGCGTCCGGAGGACGCAGATTTACTCGTAGCCCGTGACACCGCAGCGCAGAGCGCAAAGGTGTCACGGGTTAGCTATTCATCTTGCATTGGGTGTCCGGTCGAGGACACCGATTTACGGTTCCGGATGGGATGCGGGCGGGAATGTCAAGACTGAGCGGAAGGGGGGCAAGGGGTTTTAACATGCCTTTTGACCTTTTAGCGGAGTTTGTGATCCGCAACGAATGCCAATCGGGGATTTTTTTGTAATTTTGTAGGCACGAAAAGGATGACGCTGCGATATTCAGAATTGCTTTTCACGATTATTAACGCGATGTGTGCTTCCAAGTGACATGTCGATGTCCGAAAAGATAAGTGTAGCCTCATCCCACCAGACTCTGTCAGGCTGTGATCAGCCGTGCAGTAACAATGTGTTTCCAACAGTTTCCAAGAATATTTACTTTCATAAACCGTCAGTTGAATTGAACAGATCAAAAATTTTTGGCCGCCGTCTCTCTCCCGCAGTCACAATCTCGCTCATCCCTCTCGCTTTTCTGCTCGTTACCCTCATTTCGGTAATCATTGCCCGTGGCGCCGATGCCGTTTCGGAACTCGGCCCGTGGATACTGCTGACGGCGGCGGCTCTCTCGCTCGGTCTCAGCGCCATAGGGGGTATTGCCACCCGCCGGAGCCTTATCACGGGGCTGCGCCGCAGCGCCATACAGATTCTTCCGGCTGTGCCGATTCTGATCTGCATTGCCACCGTGGCCACCACCTGGATGCTTTCAGGGGTGGTGCCAACGCTCATATCCTACGGGCTTCATCTGCTGTCGCCTAAGTTCTTTCTGATAATCACCTGCGCGGTATGTTCGGTGATCTCCGTGGCTACGGGCAGTTCATGGACCACTATCGCGACCATCGGCGTGG
Organism: Duncaniella sp. C9; assembly: GCF_004803935.1. Lineage (GTDB taxonomy): Bacteria > Bacteroidota > Bacteroidia > Bacteroidales > Muribaculaceae > Duncaniella > Duncaniella muris. Next base: position 1,037,831 of record NZ_CP039547.1, on the reverse strand, counting down.
CCTTTTTGGGAATAGGCGAAGTGATGGGCTACAGCGATCCCTGGATTGCGGGTGCTATAATCTCAGGGGCCTATTTCGGCGACAAGGTCTCTCCGCTGAGCGACACTACGGTGGTGGCCTCGTCGACGGCCGGAGTGGATCTCTTCGACCACATACGCTATCTGATGTTCACCACTGTGCCGGCCATGACCATAGCACTGCTGGTGTTTCTGACCGTGGGTCTGACCTCCAGTCTGTCACCCTCGCCGGAGTCGGCTCCGCTGCTCGATGCGCTCGGATCGACATTTAATCTCTCGCCCTGGACAATGGCTATTCCGGCACTGACACTTGTGCTGATCATCATGCGAGTAAAGACGATCTTTGTGCTGACCGCGGCCACGATTTTCGGCGCGGCGGGCATTTTCCTGCTCCAGCCGCAGCTGTCAATTGGCGCGGCCGATCTGCTGCCTGCGCTCTGGAACGGGTCATCGCTGTCGACCGGCAATGGGGCTCTTGACGAGCTCTCAGCTACCGGCGGCATACTCGGTATGCTCCCTACGGTCTATCTGGTGCTCAGCGCCATGATTTTCGGATCGGCCATGATAGGCACAGGTATGCTCACAAGTCTTACCGAGGCGTTTACCAGCCGCCTGCGCCGCCGCACGGGGATTGTAAGCGCCACCGTGGCGAGCGGTCTGGCCATGAACTGCGCCACTGCCGACCAGTATCTCTCGCTCATTATCACAGGCAACATGTATCGCCCGCTCTATCGCCGCAACCGTCTCGAAGCCAGGCTTCTCAGCCGTTCGATGGAAGATTCGATCTCGGTGACTTCGGTGCTGATACCGTGGAACTCCTGCGGCATCACCCAGTCAACGGTGCTTGGTGTGAGCACCTTAGCCTATGCGCCCTGCTGTATCTTCAACATACTGACCCCACTGATGAGCATACTCATTGCCAGGCTCGGATTCAAGATTCCGGTGGTGGCCCCGAAAGTTCCGGCCTATAACTGAGCGGGACAAACCAAGTCAGGTTCCCGCATGTTAATCAATTGACAATACAACTATCTGCAATCAGAGTACATGCCGGATTTTTCAACCATATTAATAGCGCTGCTGCTGACCCTCTTCGCCGGACTTTCGACCGGAATCGGGGCCATGATCTCGTTTTTCACACGCCACACCGACACCCGCCTGCTGGCCGGGGCGCTGGGGCTGTCGGCCGGTGTGATGATCTATATTTCCTTCATGGAGCTAATGCCGGAAGCCTCCGAGGGACTGGCCACGGTCATGCCAGAGCGGACGGCCGCGGCTGCAATGCTCGCGGCATTTTTCGGAGGCATAGGCCTGATAGCGCTGATAGACTGGCTCGTGCCTGCCGATGAGAATCCTCACGAAGCCCATTCGATGGAGGAGCTCACTGACGGCCACAGTCACCACAAGATGAAACGCACCGGCATAATGCTCGCAATGGCCATAGGCATTCACAACTTTCCGGAAGGCATGGCCACTTTTATCTCGGCACTCGACGGGCTCGAAATGGCACTGCCGATCGTCATAGCCATAGCCATACACAATATTCCGGAGGGGATAGCCGTGTCGGTGCCGATCTACCACTCTACGGGCAACCGGCGCAAGGCTTTTTTCTATTCGCTCTTGTCAGGGCTGGCTGAACCGGCTGGCGCACTGGTAGGCATGGCTTTTCTGCTGCCGTTATGGTCGCCGGTGGTCAATGCCGTCTGTCTGGCCGTGGTTGCGGGAATAATGGTCTACATAGCCTTTGACGAACTTCTTCCCGGCGCCGAAAGTTTCGGTCATCACCATCTGTCGCTCATAGGCGTGGTGGTCGGGATGGCGCTCATGGGCATCACACTGGTCATACTCTGAAGCCTTCGGCGCGCGCACACATAGCCATGTCAAGCGCCACGGCATCCTCGTAGTTGGCTCCGATCCGGCGGTCGGCTTTCTCCATCACGCCCGGCATGGCATTGTCAACCGCCACGGCATCGTCAGCCACGGCAAACATCGAAAGATCGTTGAGATTGTCACCATAGACCGTCACTGTGTCGGCACCGATCTGCCGTGCGAGTTTCCCGATGGCCGCGGCTTTGCTTACGCCGGCCGCAAAGACTTCAAGGTAGGCCACATCGGGGTTGAAGATGTCGCGGTAAGAAGATACTGAAAGGCGACCGTCGGCCATCAGTTCTGCGGCCACCGACTCGATGGCCCTGCCCTCTCCCACGGCAAAAATCAGTACCGTTCCGGCCTGTGGCTCCTCATAGGCGTGAGGATCATCGAAGATAAAACGCTTGCGGGTGAGGCCGCAGCGCTCTTCATAGAACTTCCATTCGCGCGAATTCATGCGTCCGTTGTGGTAGACCTCAAGCATGGTGTCGTCACGGAGCACGTAGACAAATGGATTGACCCCATGCTCGCGGCAACAGCACATCACCCTCCAGGCCGCATCGGCTTCGGGATACATGACATCCATGTAACGCTGGCTGACGCGGTCCCACATAGCGGCACCGGTCATTACGATGGCAGGTATATTAATATATGTGTCTTCGAGGAGCATCTCGACTGTAGCCGGAGTGCGGGCCGTTGCTACGGTCACCGGAACTCCAGACTTTGAGAGCCGAGAGATTATCTCCGCGCTTCTTGAACTGACTCGGCTGTCGCGTCCAAGCAGAGTCCCGTCCATATCGGTCACATACAGATGTTTCATTCGTTTAACTATTGTATTAAAGGTCGTTTCTAACAACCTCACTGATTTTGCATCCCTTTCAAATGCAAAGTTACATCAAATTTATGCTCTTTTCAAGATCCGAGACAGCTCTTTGGGGGCTTAGAGGCCATTTTTTGATCTATTTTCTAATTTTTAGCCAAATATTGTTAAATATACGCTATGATGTGCAAATGTTCCAATTTTAATCCTTACATTTGCATGTGTGTTTTTCATAGTATTAGATTAAGATAAAGGTTTAAAAAGGAAAGGAGATGTCGTGAGACATCTCCTTTTTTATCTATCCGCCTGTGAAACACCGGAGAGGGTCCGGCAAATATCGGGTCAGCGGTGGCCTGTCTGTTTTTCAAATGTCTATTTTTCAAAGCAGTCATTAAGAAACGTAAACTAAAAAAAGTTGCAATTGAGCGCAGGATATTCTAATTTTGCACTTTGAATTATAATCAGTCCATTATTTTCATTATTCCCTCATTCAAAAAATGAAACATCTTGACCTTATTCTTGCCGAGAAGCTCCTGAAGATCAGCGCAATCAAACTGCAGCCTGACAATCCTTTCACCTGGGCATCCGGCTGGAACTCACCCATCTACACGGACAACCGCAAGACTCTCTCTTATCCCGATGTCCGAAACTTCATCAAGGTCGAGCTCAGCCGCATCATCCTCGAAAACTTCGGTGATGTCGATGCCATAGCAGGTGTGGCAACAGGAGCTATCGCCCAGGGCGCGCTCGTGTCTGACACCCTTGGCCTTCCCTACGTCTATGTCCGCTCAACCCCGAAAGACCACGGACTCGAAAATCTCATCGAAGGCGATCTGCGTCCCGGCCAGAAAGTAGTGGTGATAGAAGATCTCGTGTCGACCGGCGGCAGCAGCCTCAAGGCTGTGGAGGCAATCCGCAACGCCGGCTGCGAAGTGATCGGCATGGTGGCTATCTTCAGTTATGAATTCCCCGTGGCCACAAAGCGCTTCAAAGATGCCAATGTCAACCTCATCACCCTTTCGAACTATTCGGCACTCATCACCGCCGCTCTCGAATCAGGCTTCATCCACGAGAACGATGTAGACACTCTGAAGGAATGGCGCAAAGATCCCTCTCTCTGGACTCCCGCCGCTTCTACTGAGGCTGAATAAGCAGCAGAACACTCAAAAAAACGTAATAACCCCATCAGAAGCCACCCGATCAACGGCTGTCAGCCCTCGGTCAGGTGGCTTTTTTCAAAATCTTCACCCCGAACCAATGGCAACCTACACCGGCAAACCCGTAACCCTGCCCCGCCCCATCAACCAGATCTACGAAAAAGTAGCAGACCTGTCGCAATACCGCGACCTCGTAGAGCAGCTTCCCGCCGAACAGCGCGAACAGCTCAACGGAGTGGAATTCGACGGCGAAACCGTGCGCATGGACGCACCTTCGATCGGCCAGATCGTGTTCCGCATCAGCGAGCGCACAGCTCCCACCCACGTAGGCTTCGCAGCCGAAGGCTGCCCCGTGCCTCTTTCGCTCAACATCAACCTTAAGGAAGAGGGCCCGGAATCAACCGTGCTTACTCCGGCTATCAAGATAGAGATTCCCCCGATGCTGCGCCCGTTTATCGGCAACAAGCTCCAGGAGGCCGCCAACAAATTCGGCGAAGTCTTCACCTCGCTCTTCAAGTAAGAGATCTTTACACACATATATATATAAGCAACTCTCCAAGACAGACATGACAATCCGTCCACTCCTCCGGATTCCCGCCCTTTTGACAGCGCTCGCCGCCTCAGCGGTGACGGGCGCGCTCGTTTCATGCGAGTCGGTCGACGATGACCGCATCCCCTATGCGGAGGTGCGGCTGACTTTTCTGACCGTTGGCGACTGGAACATCCACGGCGTCAAAGGCGATGCCGCTGACTCGAAACGCTATATCTTTACTTCCTCTGAAAGAATTCCTGCCGATTTCCCATACACGGCTCTTGACCGCACCGGTTTCGGAGGTCTGCTGCTGGCCACTGATGTGCTCGGCGAGCTCTATGTCTATGACCTCGCCTGCCCGGTTGAGGCACGCCCGACGGTGCGCATCGAGGTAGCTCCGGGGGCAACCGAGGCCCGCTGTCCGCAGTGCGGGAGCACTTTCGACATCTACGGAGCCACACACGGCAATCCGCTGACCGGCCCTGCCGCAGACCGCGGCTATGCTCTGAGGCGCTACCACGTGCATTCAGGCGGTCCGACCGAATACCGGGTCATCACCCGATGATTATTTTATTTCAAAAATTGTTATATATTTGTATTCAATTATAATAAAGATATGGCACGACCAATTCAAGATACCCCTATCCTAAGTGGAGAAGATGCCCGTCGGTTCGTTGAGCTGATGAATACCCCACGTCCGGAAACCACCGAACGTAAAGCCCAGATCAAGGCGGCCTATGATACAGTCATAAAAATGTTAGCCCGTAATCAAAAAAAATGAATTTTGAAGAATTTTATCGTGATTATGGCATACGTAAACTCGATTTAAAAGAGTACATCACCGCTTTTTCATGTGGCGATGATGACTTAGATGACTTTATACTAAACGATGCGCCCCTATACAGAGAGGCTTTATTGGCTGTCACTTATATCATTGAACGGAATTCTGATAAAAAAGTAGTCGGTTATTTCAGCCTTGCAAATGACAGAATCACGATTAAAGACTTTCCGTCTAACAATGAATTTAATAAATTCCGCAAACATCGGTTTGTCAATGAAAAAAGACTGACAAATTATCCCTCTGTAAAATTATGTCGCTTTGCATTAAGCAATGACATCAGAGGAAAGCATATCGGCTCTATATTGTTGGATTTCATGAAACGATATTTCGTATCAGACAATAAAACCGGATGTCGGTTTATGACGGTAGACGCATATCGCACCGCAGAGGAATTTTATCTTAAAAACGGCTTCCTTTATCTCAATAGTACCGATAGCGAAAAACCTACACGTTTAATGTTTTATGACCTCATAAATCTCGAAGATTGAGGCTATCGGGGATTCTGGAGAAGGTCGAGGGCGAATTCAAGGATGGTGTCTTTGCCTGAGAGGGCCTGGAGGGGGTCCATGTCGACCGCACAGCCTTCTGTAGGCTCTACGCCGGCTTCAGTGCTCCGGCCTTCGGCATCAAGCATTGAGCAGGCCGAAAAACGCACTCCCCATCCGTTAGGCAGTTCGGACGAATAGGGCATTCCGCTACCCCCGCCGGTTGTGGCTCCGACCAGTCTGACTCCGGGCAGAAGTTTCATCACAGAGGCAAAATTGTTGGCTGCAGAGAATGTAGACCGGTTTGTCAGCACTATGACCGGTTTGCCCCAGCGTATGCGGCCTATGTCGGCGGGATTATAGGTGATCTCCATAGGTTCTGAAAAAGCATCGTGGGCCGGACCGGTCTTGTGGGAGATGTAGCCCACCACGGTCGGGCGGGTGATGAAGCGGCTCACAAGAGTGCGCACGTTGGTCAGATCGCCTCCGCCGTTGTCACGGACATCAATGATCAGCCCCTGGGTATTTTTCAGGAAATAAAGCACATTGTCGAGATTGCCTTCTCCCACAGGGTTGGCGAAAGATCCGTAGTAGATATAGCCGATGTTCTCGCGGAGAATACCGTAGAGCATTCCGGAACTCTGGCGGTAGTTGAAGTTGAAATACGATTCCTCGATCAGGCGCAGCGAGAAGTTCTGCGGGTAGTCGCTCCACCATTTGCGATAGTAGGAGGTGTTGAATGCCGCCGAGAGGTTGACATGGCCGTCGCGCAGTTCGTCAAGCATGTCGGCGCAGACAATGAAAAGTTCTTCGCCCGTCATTTCAGGGCCGATGCGCCGGGCGTAGGTGTCATATACGGCATCCCAGTCTATGTCTTTCTGGCTGAAGAAGCAGTAGTGTTCGTCAAGAATTGTCCAGAGTGCTTCGAAATTGCCGCGTGGATCATCGGCGTATTCACGGACATCGTGGCAGGAGCTCATGAAGGCCGAGAGAATCAGTGCGCTTATGATTGAGAGGGTTGATTTCATGAATGATCGGGAATGAGGGGGGGATGACGGGGTGAGCGTGGCGTGACGGCTGATCAGTAGAGCGCGCTGATCATGCGGACTTTCCGAGGAAGGCCTTTGCGCGGGTTGACTGACATCCATTCACCGCTGACACCGACTGAGAGCGCATGGGTGAATCTGTTGGTCACGAGATGGTTGACTTTCGATGAGAAGACTGTGCCGTGGTAGCCCAGGCGCAGATTCGTCGATCCGAAGTGAAGATCGGCGCTCAGCTGATTGTCGAGCCTGAAATAGTTGCCCCACCAGGCGCAGTGAGTCAGGCCTGAATGGTCGCCGAGGTAGATCTCATAGTAGAGTTCGCCGTAGTCAGGCGAGAAGAAGAGGCCGGTGACCGGGAGTGTGGGCTGATAGGTGAAAGTAACCGGCAGGCGCCAGATGCGGAGACTGTATGAGGCGAATCCGGTCAGGTTGACAGTCCAGGCGGCTTTGGCCGAGGCCGGGTTGTTGCCGTTGCGGGGGTTGTAGAGGCAGCCGAGTTCGATTCCGGTTGATGCGCCGGCTGCAAGAGTGAGGCCTGTGAGCGGGCGGAATCTGCGCATCATACCCCAGTCGGCGGAGAGCATGATGTCCCACATCGATGCGTTGCGGGCGGGATTGTCGGTCTTGTCAACGCTGAGATTCATGTGCAGGCGCATGGTCCAGTCGCGCGGGGCGAAGCGCATGGCCTGATAGCGCTGATAGTCAAATCCGGCATGCCAGCCTTCATATCTCAGCGGAGTCAGATAGGTGTCAGTCAAGTGGGCCGAGCCATATTCCAGAGTGTAGGCTGCAAAAACCGGACGCACTACGGTGGCGGCTGTATCTGCGTCGGCCACGGGCCGCATGCCGGAAGCCGGCAGGCAGAGCAGCAGCGAGGCGAGTGAGAGAAGTGCTTTTCGGACTTTCATTTCAGAGACTGTTTCAAGAGGGGTGTCAGAGTAGGTGTCCTAAAACAGACGGTGCTGTCCGGTGAGTTCGTCGCGCACCTCATCGTCGCTCTTCTCAGGTTCAGCCACGTCTTCAGACTCCTGATCGGCGCTTTCGGAGGATTGGCCCGGCTCGGCGTCATCTTCATCGAGGATATCCTCGGTCGCTATAGGTTCGAGTTCCGTGATATGGTCGATGGCGAAGGTTGTCAGGCGCTTGCCTTTGGCCTTGACAGATTTGACAGCGATAAAATCGCGGGCCACGATCTCCATAGCCGGGCGGAAAGAGTCGGCTCCGCCGAAGACTACCTCGACATGCAGGCCAGGCTCGTCACTGAGCAGCAGCAGCGATGACTTCTCGTTGTCGCCGAGATAGCGCTGTGGTTTTGCCGTGGGTTCGAAGGTGAAGCGCTTGATGTAGGGATATTTCTGGTCGGCGTCATCGAGAATGGCGGTCCAGACCTTATGGGGGGCGAATTTCTCGATGCGCAGAATGTTGTCGGGATAATGGTTCGAGGCCTCGAAGGTGGATGTGTAGTACTCCCCGTTTTTCTGGATGACGAGCACAAGGTCGCCACTGTTGAATTCGCCGAGATATTCGCCGCGACCGTCATAGTTGAGGCGCATCACGTCAGGATCATACCAGACATCGCGTCCGCCCAGGGTCGAGCGGCCTTTCTCCTTGAGCGAGAAGCGGTGGACTTCGTTGCGGGTCACGATGTTGCCCAGCGAGGCTCGCCCCTTGATGTTGATTTTCGAGAAGTCGACGTCAAACTGCAGGGTCTTGAGCCTGAGTTTTGGCTTGAGGGTCACTTTGACCACCTCGGCCTCGCCGTTGGGGTTGACGGTGAACCAGCAGACGCGGCTTCCGGGTTTGCCGCCGGTGACGTTGTATTCCTTGTCGCGGGTGATGCCTGTGACAAAGAAGCGTTTCATATAATATGTGCCGCCCTTGCCGTCCTGATAGATGACATTGTAGACGGTGCGCTTGTCGTTGCGCTTGAACACGTCGACGTGAAGCACGTTCTTGTCAATGAACAGTTTTTCCTGGACTCTGACCACCTTGTAGCGTCCATCCTTATAGAAGATGATCACATCGTCGATCGACGAACAGTTGCATAGGAACTCGTCTTTTTTGAGCGAGGTGCCGATGAAGCCCTCCTCGCGGTTGATGTAGAGCTTCTCGTTGGCCTCGGCCACGGATGCCGCCTGGATATTGTCGAAGTTGCGGAGCACTGTCATGCGCGGGTAGGCATCGCCGTATTTGCGCTTGAGGTTCTCGTACCATTCAATGGTATAGTCGGTCAGGCGTTCCAGTTTGGAATTGAGATCGCTGATGCGGTCGTTGAAAGCCGCGATCTGCTCCTCGCATTTGTCGACGTTGAACTTAAGGATGCGCCCCATCTTGATTTCGAAGAGGCGGATGATGTCATCGTCGGTTATCTCGCGGATGAACTTGTCTTTGAATTTTTCGAGACGGCCGCGGATGTGCTCTATGGCCTGCGCCCGGCTCTCGCTTTCTTCGTAGCCCTTGTCCTTGTAGATGCGCTCTTCGATGAAGATACGTTCGAGCGATGCGAAGTGGAGCTGCTCGCGCACTTCGCCGAGCTGGATCTGCAGCTCCTTTCCGAGTATGGTGCGGGTTGAGTCTACGTTGTGGCGCAGCACATCGCTGACGCCTATGAAGTGGGGTTTGTTTTCGGAGATGACACAGCAGTTCGGCGAGATGGACACCTCGCAGTCAGTAAAGGCATAGAGCGCATCGATGGTCTTGTCGCTTGAGGTGCCGGGCTGGAGGTAGACGATGACGTTGGCATGTTCGCCGGTGTTGTCATCCACGCTCCTTATCTTGATCTTTCCTGCCTCCTGGGCCTTTACAATCGACTCGATGAGGGTGGCAGTGGTCTTGCCGTAGGGAATTTCGGTGATGGCGAGGGTCTTGTTGTCGATCTTCTCGATCTTGGCGCGGATTTTGACCACGCCGCCACGTTCGCCGTCGTTATAGCGCGAGACATCGATGAAGCCTCCGGTGTAGAAGTCGGGGTAAAGGGTGAATTCCTCACCGCGGAGATAGGCCACGGCTGCGTCTATGATCTCATTGAAGTTGTGGGGCAGGATCTTCGAGGAGAGACCTACGGCGATACCCTCGGCTCCCTTGGAGAGCAGAAGCGGGAATTTTACGGGCAGAGTTACGGGCTCTTTCTTTCGTCCGTCGTAGCTGAGAGTCCAGTCTGTGACCTTGGGATTGTAGACCACGTCGAGAGCAAACTGCGAGAGCCGCGCCTCGATATATCGGCCTGCAGCGGCCGAAGCACCGGTCAGCGTGTTGCCCCAGTTACCCTGAGTCTCCACCAGCAGTTCTTTCTGTCCGAGCTGCACGAGGGCCTCGTATATGGAGGCATCGCCGTGGGGATGGAACTGCATGGTGTGGCCCACGATGTTTGCCACCTTATTGAAGCGACCGTCGTCGAGCAGCTTCATGGCATGGAGGATGCGCCGCTGCACGGGCTTCAGACCGTCCTCGATGTTGGGGACGGCGCGTTCAAGAATCACATAGCTCGCATAGTCAAGAAACCAGCTCTGAAACATGCCGCGGAGCTGATGGCGGATGGTGTCGTTTGACGTGTCGACAATTATCCGCGGATCAAATCCGTCTTTGCGCACGGGCTGTGTTTCTTCCCGGCTTTCTTCAGGGTCGTCTATAGCATCTGGTGTGAATGTATCCTCGCTCATAATTTTGTGGTGGAAACAGAATTGGATTACTGATTAGGCAAAGATACGAAATTTTTGGTGTTGATGCAAACCGCATTTCGACCGTCAACGAGGGACCAGGCTACAGGCGCGGCGCATTGTAGCAAATTGCCAGCCATGATGGCTGTTTCTGCCAAAATATCACCCAAAAGCGCCTTTTGAAAACAATTTGTTGTAAAATATGTTAAATTAATACACTTTTATCGCCGCGAATTTGGAGGTTATCCAAAAAGTGCCTACCTTTGTAACGTGTTTTTCATGGTATTAGATTTAAGGTTAACTAAGATTGGTTGTCGAGAGACAATCAATTTTTTATTATCTAATCCTCAACAACTTGCCCCGCCGCCTGCAAGCAGGAAGCGGGGCAAGTTGCTTTTTATGGATTATCGGAGTTGGCTATTGCTCCGGGACGACTGCGTTCAGTGACTGCGGAAGCCAGACAGCCATCTGACCGGGTCCGCGATGCGCCCAGGCATAATAAGGTATGAGAGTCAGGCTGATATCTTCAGACACAAGACGGCCATCAGCGCCATATCCGAGCTTTTGGGCATCTGCCACGAGTCGGACTATGCCGCAAAGCTGTCCGGGGGCATTCTCCACTCTGATTTCAGGATGGCGGTTCAGAAGTACTGAAGGCAGATTAAATTTGTTGTCAGGCCATTCGGCACAATATACAATAGGGCCTCGCTCCAGACAGATGCGTCCGCTATCGGCCACAACACGGTTGTCAGCTTTAACCGTGCAGGGCTCCATGTCGAAATGTATCTCCACCCGGTCACCTTTTTTCCAATTCCGGTCAATGGCAAGATAACCGTTTTCAAGCTCTCCGCCGGCATTTCGCCCATTGATCTTCACATGCCAGGAGGGATTCTTGCCGTCGGTGTATGTGTAGAGATCACTCGGAACCGGCCTGTTGACAACCCAACCCGGAATACGTATCATCATTCTGAAGCGGCCGGCTTTGTTACTGTCAACAGATAACGATATGTCGCCGTTCCAGGGATAGGCGGTATTCTGGCTGAGATCAAGCCGCTTGCCGGCCACATCGAGCCGGGCCGTGTTTGACATGAAGAGGTTGACATATACGTCGCGGTCTCTTACGGCATAGACATAGCCTGGCAGCGAGGGTATGAAGCGACAGATGTTTGACGGACAGCACGCACATCCAAACCAAGGGGCGCGCTGATGCTGCCCTGCCGACTCAAGCGGATTGGGATAGAAAAAACTTCCGCCGTCAAGCGAGACCCCAGATATAAGTCCGTTGTACAAGGTGCGCTCAAGCACGTCATAGTATTTCGACTCGCCATGCAGCAAGAAGAGCCTGTGGTTTACATATACATTGCCGATGGCCGCGCATGTCTCGCAGTAGGCCGACATGTTAGGCAATTCGAAGTTTGCTCCGAAAGCTTCGCCGTCAGCAGTAGCGCCTATGCCGCCGGTAATATAGTATTTCATCCCCACAATATTATTCCAAATCCGGTCGATGGCCTTTATGTAAGCCGAATCACCGGTAAGAGCGGCAACATCAGCCATTCCGGCATACATATATGCCGCCCTGACAGCATGACCCACGGCTTCGTCCTGCTCCGTGACCGGCTTGTGGGCCTGACTGTAGGCATCGCGCCGAGAAGTACGGCCACGTTTGTCGAGAAAGAATGCGGCCTGGTCGAGATATTTTCTGTCACCGGTGACGAGATAGAGTCTGGCAAGAGCCATTTCTGCAATCTGATGTCCGGGCACAAGCGTCAGCTGCCCAGGCTTGTCGCCGATGGCGCGGCACACACAGTCGGCATATCTGACAGCAATGTCAAGAAAGTTACGTTTGCCCGTGGCCTGATAGTGAGCCACGGCTCCATCCACCATGTGGCCGAGATTGTAGAATTCATGGCTGAGTTCCTCAACCTTCTCCCAGCGTTTTGACCCGGCCCATTTGTGAGGATGCTCAGGGTTCATGGTACGGCTTGTGTAAAGATATCCGTCCGGCTCTTGAGCTGCGGCCACTATGACGAGTATGCTGTCGATGTAGTGTTCGAGTTGTTTGTCGGGATATGTCTGCAGCAGATAGCTTGCTCCTTCAATGGTCTTGTACACATCGGTGTCATCAAATGAAAATCCACCGACAGCAATAGTGTCTGAAGGATTGGCGGCATTGACAAAATTTCTATATCGCCCTGACTCCTCACACTTGGAGAAGGCAAGGGGAATGGTGACTTCCCGACTCGCTTTCAGCCTCTGCCACCAGAAGCCATCGGTCACCCGGACTGATGTGAACGGAACCGGATCAATAGGGTAGCCATGCGCCGGTCTTGACGAAGCAGCACAGACCGCAGTCATCGCTACGGCCAGCAGCAAAAGGTTAATAATTCTTTTCATAGAAGATTCTGCATGAAATGTATATGACTACCGCAAATGTAGCTAAAAAAATTGCAGTTTTTTACTTATCTTTGCATAGAAATGGCCGCAGGCGGCCGCCCGTAAACCACACACGATCACACATGCAACAATTCGTTCACCTACACGTACATAGCCAGTATTCCCTGCTTGACGGGCAGGCTTCTGTCACCGGTCTTGTAGACAAGGCGATGGATCTCGGTATGCCTGGATTCGCGCTGACAGACCACGGCAACATGTTCGGTGTCAAGGAATATTTCAACTACGTCAACAAAGTCAAAGGCAAGTATAAAGGCAAGCTGTCCGACCTTAAGAAGAAGATCGAGGAGGCACCCGAAGGGGAGGCCGAGAAGATCGGCGCCGAACTGGCTCCGGAAATCGAGAAGATAGAGCGCAAGCTTGCGTTTAAACCGATTTTCGGCTGCGAGATGTATGTGGCCAAAGGCTCTCTGACCGACCGCTCTGACAAGACCGACAAGGGACGCCACTTGGTGGTGCTGGCCAAGAACCTGAAGGGCTACAAGAATCTTATCAAGATCGTGTCACAGGCCCATACAGACGGCTTCTATCATCACCCGCGAACCGACAAGGCCGCGCTTGCCGCCCACCGCGAGGGGCTGATAGTCTGCTCGGCCTGTCTCGGCGGCGAGATTCCGAGGCTCATAGCCAACGGCCAGCTCGATGAGGCCGAGAAGCAGGTGCTGTGGTTCAAGGAGACTTTCGGCGATGACTACTACATTGAACTTCAGCGCCACAAGACCAACGATCCCAACGCCAACCGCGAGACCTACGTAGAGCAGGAGCAGGTGAATCCGGTGCTGATCGATCTGGCACGCAAGCACGGCATCAAGATCATAGCCACCAATGACTCGCACTTCATCAACGCTGAAGACGCCGAGGCGCATGACCGCCTGATCTGCATCTCGACCAACAACTATGTGGCCGACACCACCCGTATGCGCTATTCAAAGCAGGAGTGGTTCAAGTCACAGGCCGAGATGGCGGCTGTGTTCCCCGACCTGCCTGAGGCGCTTGAAAACACCCTGGAGATTCTTGACAAGGTAGAGATCTACTCCATAGACCATGCGCCTATCATGCCCTTCTTCGAGATTCCGGCCGATTTCGGCACGGAGGAGGAATATCGCAGCCGCATCACCGAGCAGGAACTTTTTGACGAGTTCACGCAGGACGAAAACGGCAACGTGGTGCTCTCGCCCGAAGCCGCTCAGAAAAAAATTGACAAACTTGGTGGCTACGACAAGCTCTACCGTATAAAATTCGAGGCCGACTATCTGTCGAAACTCGCCTACGAAGGAGCCGAACGCCGCTACGGGTCGCCTCTGACAGCCGAGCTGGAGGAGCGCATCAAGTTCGAGCTTTATATAATGAAGACAATGGGCTTTCCGGGCTACTTCCTCATAGTGCAGGACTTCATCAATGTGGCCCGCCACAAGCTCGGAGTCAGCGTAGGGCCGGGCCGCGGATCGGCTGCGGGAAGCGTTGTGGCCTACTGTCTGGGCATCACGCAGGTCGACCCCATCAAATATGACCTTCTTTTCGAACGATTCCTCAACCCCGACCGAATCTCGCTGCCTGATATCGACGTCGACTTCGATGACGACGGGCGCGCCGATGTGCTCCACTATGTGACCGAGCGCTACGGAGAGGAAAAGGTGGCCCACATCATCACCTTCGGCACAATGGCTGCCAAATCGGCCATCAAGGACGTGGCCCGCGTCGAGCAGCTGCCTCTGCCCGAAAGCAACCGCATAGCCAACCTCGTGCCCAAGCGTATGCCTGACGGCCCTGACGGCAAGACGCTGAAGACCAACCTCAAGAACTGCTATCAGTACGTGCCTGAGTTCGCTCAGGAGCTCGGTTCGAACAATCCGCTCATACGCGAGACGCTCGAATATGCCAAACGGCTCGAAGGAAATGTCCGCAACACGGGCGTGCATGCCTGCGGCGTGATCATCTGCCGCGACCCGATCACCGACTGGGTGCCTGTGGCTACGGCCGTTGACAAGAGCGTCGACTCGAAGGAGAACGACAAGATGATCGTCACCCAGTATGAAGGCTCGATCATCGAGGACACAGGCCTGATCAAAATGGACTTCCTCGGCCTGAAAACCCTCTCTATCATCAAGGAAGCGATCTCCAACATCAGGCAGACCCGCGGAATCGAGGTAGACATAGACAATATTGACATCAACGACCCGAAGACATATGAACTCTACAGTCTCGGCAACACGGTAGGCACTTTCCAGTTCGAGTCGGCCGGTATGCAGAAGTATCTGCGCGAGCTCCAGCCCTCTACGTTCGAGGACCTCATAGCCATGAATGCCCTCTACCGTCCGGGACCTATGGACTATATCCCTGACTTCATTGCCCGCAAACACGGCCGCAGCCCCATCACTTATGACATTCCGGTGATGGAAAAGTATCTTAAAGACACTTACGGCGTGACTGTCTACCAGGAACAGGTCATGCTCCTGTCGCGCCTGCTCGCCAACTTCACCCGCGGCCAGAGCGACACGCTCCGCAAGGCTATGGGCAAGAAGCTCATCGACAAGATGAACGAGCTGAAAGGCCTCTTCCTCAAGGGGGGCCAGGCCAACGGCCACGATCCGAAGGTGCTCGAAAAGATCTGGGCTGACTGGGAAAAGTTCGCATCATATGCCTTCAACAAGAGTCACGCCACCTGCTATTCGTGGGTTGCTTTCCAGACCGCATGGCTCAAAGCAAACTATCCGTCGGAATATATGGCGGCGATCCTTACCCGCAACCGCTCTGACATCAACAAGCTCACCGGCTTCATGGACGAGTGCAAGCGCATGAAGATCTCGGTGCTCGGCCCGGATATCAACGAAAGCTTCATGGAATTCGGTGTGAACTCCCACGGCGATATCCGCTTCGGACTTGCGGCCATCAAGGGTGTGGGCGAAGGGGTGGTCAAGGCCATCATAGAAGAGCGCAAGGCCGGCGGTCCGTTCGAGTCGATCTACGACTTCGTGGAGCGAGTGCCCTCACAGGGCATCAACCGCCGACTGATGGAGAATCTTGTCTATGCAGGTGCCTTTGACAGCTTCGAAGGCATCAAGCGCGAGGATTTCTTCGGCACCAACCAGCGCGGCGAGGTATTCGTGGAAAGTCTCGTGCGCTATGGCCAGGCTTTCCAGGCCGACAAGACCAAGTCTGCCATGTCGCTCTTCGGCGATGATGCCGAGCTTTCCACTTCGGGACGTCCGCCGGTGGTTCCACAGGCCGAATGGCCCGCAGCCACCCTGCTCGAACGCGAGCGCGAACTGGTGGGCATGTATCTCTCGGCCCACCCGCTCGACCCTTATTACATGGAACTGAACTATGGAACATCTTGCACCATCAAGGGCTTCAACGAGTTTGCACCCGTGGAGGGAGTTGACCTGACCTTCGGAGGCATGGTGGTGGAATTCACCAGCCGCCCGTCGAAACGCGGAGGGCAGTTCGGCATACTCAAGATAGAAGACTATACGGGCAGCGCGGAGTTCATGCTGTTTGATGAAAACTACATCAACTTCCACAACTACGGAGTGCCCGGCACACCTATATTAATAAGTGGACGCTACGAGCGCCGATATGCCAACTCCGACCCGCGCTTCAACATCACTAACATACGCCTGCTGAGCACAGTGAAGGGGCAGCTGGTCAACAGCATCACAATCGATCTCCCGGCCGACAAGCTCACCCAGCACCTCAAGGAGCTCATCGAGGAGGAGATCCGCAGCGACGCCAATGCCAAGGGCGAACTCTCGTTCCGCATCTTCGACCCGAAGATCAACCGCTCGCTCCATCTTTCATCGTCGCGGCGCATACCGATCTCGCGCAAGCTTGTCGACACCCTGACCGAGGAAGATATCAGCTTCTCCATCAACGATTAGCGGTCTGCCTCAGGACCGCTAAGCAGAATAGTGACCGCAAAAGTTGGAAATATCAAGGAAATTCCTACCTTTGCATCGGCCAATCCGCTTCCCGGACGGCTTCGTGATCAAAATCCTTAAAACCTTAAAAATCAACTAAAAATAAACTGTCATGACTTTTACCGATCAGAACGTACACGACATTATCGCTTCCGGCAAACCAGTAGTAATCGACTTTTGGGCTACCTGGTGTGGTCCCTGCCAGCGCATGGCTCCCGTGGTTGAAGAACTTGCCGAAGAATACAAAGACACTGTAGCCATAGGCAAATATAACATCGAGGAAGAGAATGATCTTACTACCCAGTACCGCATCATGTCAATCCCCACTATCCTCTTCTTCAAGAACGGCGAACAGGTCCGCGATCTCCGTCTCGCAGGCGCTCAATCAAAGGAGAATCTCGAAAAGCAGATCAAAAAGCTCATCGAGCTCTAAAAAAACTATCCAACAGGTCGTTAAAAAAAACACACCCTGATTTTATCCGCATGGCAGTCTATCTGCCTGCCGAGAAAATAACAGTCCGCGGCGGCTTCATCTTACAGAAGCTGCCGCGGTTTTATTTCGGATCAGCGGCACAACCAGATTGAAACGTCAAAAATGATCCGGGTGTGAAAATAGTCAGAGGGTGACTCTGACGGGAGCTGAGTCAGGGTTTAGGATGATGAACTGTGCGTGGCCGTTGAAGGCGGGAATGGTGAAGCTTTCCGGGGCGGTTCCGGGGGCGGGACGTTCCTGTCCGCGGAAGGCCGGGTCGCCGTTGCCTGCGCCAAGCAGCCTCAGGCCGTCGGTCAGTGAGATTGTGACCGGCTGACAGGCATCGGGTACAAAGCGGCCTTTGCTGTCGACAAGGCTGACATTGATCACCTGCAGCCCATCTTCAGACCAGGCACATTCCGCAATGGCCTTAACGGCCTGACCGGTGGTCTCAATGCGCTTGGTGAGCACCTTGCGGCCATCTTTATAGCCTATGGCCTCGACGCGACCGGGACGGTAGACAGCTTTCCATGACAGATGGCCGTTGCGGGGCATCGGCTTGCGTCCGAGGCTCTTGCCGTTGACGCGCAACTCCACCTCATCCATGTTGGAATAGGCCCAGAGGTCGATCTCCTCACCTTCATGCCCCCGGAGGTTCCAGTGGGGGAAGATGTGGAGTGTGGGTTCGTCGGTCCACCATGATTTCAGATACATGGCTTCGTCTTTCGGGAATCCGCAATAGTCGAGAATGCCGAATTCCGAGCCTACGGCGGGATATTCGAGCGGGTTGGGCTCTCCGCGGTAGTCAAAGCCGGTCCAATAGAAAAGGCCACCGAGCCAGGGGCGCTCGTCATAGAACTTCCATCCGCGTTCAATGCGGTTGAGACAGCTGTCGGCCGGATCGGGTGTGCGGTTGAGGGAGGCCATGCGCCCGTTGGCGCGGTCGTCGAAATAGACGCCGCGGGTGCCGCAGCCTGATGTTTCCTCAGATCCGTAGGCCGAGCGCGCGGGATAGTCGGCACGGTGGCGGTCGACCGGATTCTGCATCATATAATTGTAGCCTGCCACATCAGCGGGTATCACCGGCTTCGGTCCGCTGCTTGTGGCGACGGTCATCTGCCGTGTGGGGTCAAGCCGATGGGCCACATCGCGCAGTTCATCGACTATGCGGACACCTTTTTCATCCCATTCCACGCCCCACTCCTCGTTGCCTACGCTCCAGAGAATTACGGAGGGATGGTTGCGATCGCGGTCAATCATGCTGCGAAGCTGGCCGGTGTGATAGCCGTTGATGCCGAGCAGGCGGTTTTCCTCGATGACCAGAATGCCGAGCGAGTCACAGGCGGCGAGTACTTCCGGGGTCATCGGATTGTGGCTGGCGCGGTAGGCGTTGACACCGTATTTCTTCAATTCCTTGAGGCGATAGACATTAAGAGCATCGGGTATTCCGGCTCCAACACCGGCATGGTCCTGGTGCATGTTGACTCCCTTGAGTTTGACTGAACGGCCGTTGAGCAGGAATCCGCGGTCGGGGTCGAACTCCGCACGCCGGAAACCGGTGACGATGTCCTCGGCTGATACGGAACGTCCATCGTCAAGCCGGAGCCGCAGAGTGTAGAGGGCGGGGTTTTCGATATCCCATTCGGTCAGCGAGGCGGGATGCAGAGTGAGCTGCCAGGCGCTTTCGGTTTCAGGGGCGGGGAGGTCGGTGAGGGTGATGCGCTCAGAGGCTACGGGAGAGCCCGCGCGGTCAATCAGTTCGGCAGAGAGGGTCCACTTCTCGCCTGGAGCGGGGCTGAGGCCGTGGAGCTTGTTGGCCACGCGGCCGCTGACTTTGATTTCGGGTCCGGCACCGGGAGTATAGACCGTAGCAACGGAGTTGGGGTTGATGTGGCGCGGTTCGCTGATGTCGAGCCAGGCATGGCGGTAGATGCCGCCGCCTTCATAGAACCAGCCTTCCTCCAGAGTGGCGTCGGAGCGGACGGCTATTACATTGTCACCGCCGAAATTGACATAGGGGGTCACGTCGTAGCGCTGTCCGACATATCCGCTCGGCTCGCCGCCGAGATAGAATCCATTGAACCAGACTTTGCTGTCGCGGAAAATGCCGTCGAACACGAGAGAAATGCGTTTGGCCGAGTCGGCAGCCGCCACGGGGAGCACTTTGCGGTACCAGCCGACAGACGAAGCGGGATATTTATAGCCCACGGTCTTGTAACCGTGGCTGTGGCTTGCATCCTTTTCAAAAGGAAGGTCGACCACGAAGTCGAAGGGGAGGTCGATGCTGACCCATGCCGAATCGTTGAATTTCACGGCGTAAGGCCCCGTGTTATGGATCGAGGCTGCTTTGGTCAGATAGTTGAAATATTCTGTTCCGGCCCCGAAATCCTTGGCCGGGTCGGTGTTGCCGAAGGCGAAGCGCCATCCGCCATCAATATTCACAAGTTCGGCCGCCAGCGGAAATGCTGCGGCCAGAGCCAATGATCCGATCAGTTTCTTCATGAGAGGTTTGCAGTTGCAGATAGATATATAGAGTTGGAAAAACAGCCTGAGGAGGGAGGAGTGCGAGAGTAGGTGAGTCAGCCCGATCAGTCATCGTAAGTGACCGGGAGCACCCGCGAGATGCTGTGGTCGAGCGAGATGAGGGTCTCTGTTCCGGTTACGCCGGGTATCATCTGGATCTTGTCGTTGAGGAGTTCCATCAGGTGCTCGTTGTCGCGGGCAAAGAGTTTGATGAGCATGGAGTATGGACCGGTGGTGAAATGACACTCCACGATCTCATGTATCTTTTCAAGCTCCGGCACTACCTCACGATACATGGCCCCGCGCTCAAGATTGACACCGATATATGTACAGGTGCGGTAACCAAGCACTTTCGGATCGACATTGTAGCCTGAGCCGGTTATAACATTCAGGTCGATCATACGCTGGATGCGCTGGTGGATAGCCGCGCGTGAGACTCCACATTCCGTTGCCACGTCTTTTGAGGCTATCCTCGCGTTTCTCATAATGATCTCCAGGATCTTACGGTCTAAATTGTCAATTTTTTCCATTAGCATGTACTCTATAAGCAGGCTTTGTCCGATCCAAGCGTTGAACAATCCAAATCTTTACTCATGTATCATTCCTATCGGAGACAGCCTTGGCAGATTCTGTGAATTTTTGACAAATATACACATTTTAAAACAATTTTCAAACATTTTGCCAAAAATTACTTTCTATTTATATTAATATTCGGTTTTGATCTTACAAAATGAATCCCCTCGCCGGCCGAAGCCGAGAGGGGATCACTGTTTCTATTTCATGGACTGCATCTCAACAAGCCTCGTGTAGTATCCGTTGAGAGCAAGCAGGTCGTCATGCGTGCCACGCTCCACTATGCGTCCTTCGTGGAGCACACAGATCTGGTCGGCGTTCTTGATGGTCGAGAGGCGGTGGGCTATGACGAGAGTAGTGCGGTCTTTCATCAGCCGTTCCAGGGCTTCCTGTACCAGTTTCTCGCTCTCGCTGTCAAGGGCCGAAGTGGCCTCGTCGAGAATGAGCACGGGGGGATTCTTGAGAATGGCTCGTGCTATTGACAGGCGCTGGCGCTGACCTCCGGAAAGACGGCAGCCGCGGTCGCCGATGTTTGTGTCATAGCCCTCTTCGGTGGCCATGATAAACTCGTGGGCGTTGGCAATCTTCGCGGCGGCTATCACCTCTTCTCTGGTGGCGCTTTTCACGCCGAAAGCTATGTTGTTGAAAATAGTGTCGTTAAAAAGAATGGCTTCCTGATTGACATTGCCCATGAATCCTCTGAGCTCATGCACAGGCAGATCACGCAGGTCACAGCCGTCAATCGAGATCGAGCCCTTGTTGATGTCATAGAAGCGTGGCAGAAGGTCGGCGAGGGTCGACTTGCCGCTGCCGCTCTGCCCTACGAGAGCTACGGTGTGGCCGGCAGGAATGTCAAGATCAATGTCAGAGACCACCGGCAGTTCCGGATCGTAGCCGAAGGTGACGTTCCTGTAGCAGATATGGCCTTTGAGGTCAGGGATATGAGCCGGGGTCTTCGGATCGGCTATGGGATTGACGGCGGCGAGTATGGCATCCACACGCTCCATAGCGGCAAGACCTTTCTGGATGGCATAGACCGCTTTCGAGAGATCTTTGGCCGGATTGATGATGCTGTAGAAGATCACCATATAATATATGAATTCCGGAGCTGTGAGCGAGGTCTTGCCGGAAAGGATCAGAGCGCCACCGAAGCAGAGCACTATGGCGATGGTCATTGTGCCGAGCAACTCGCTCATGGGGTGGGCGAGCGACTGGCGCCGCTGTACGGAGGTGGTGATGTTGTAGAAGCGCTGGTTGCCGTTGCGGAAACGGCCTGTGACCTTTGACTCTGCATTGAAGGCCTTGATGACGCGCAGACCTCCGAGAGTTTCTTCGATGTAGCTCATTATTATGCCCCACTGCTGCTGGCCTTGGAGCGATTTCCGCTTCAGGCGCTTGCCCACTCGCCCCATCACCAGTCCGGCTATGGGAAGGAGCACGAGCACGAAGAGGGTGAGCTGCCAGGAGATCATGATCATCATGCCCAGGCAGACTATGATCATCACCGGGTTTTTGAAGAGCATGTCGAGCGAGGCCATGATGGAGTTCTCAATCTCGGCGACATCGCCTGTCATGCGGGCCATGACGTCGCCTTTGCGCTCGGAGGTGAAATAGCCGATGGGGAGGGAGACTATCTTGTCATAGACAAAATTGCGGATGTCACGCACGATTCCGGCCCTCATCGGTATGACGAAGTAGGAACTGGCATAGGCAGTGCCTGTTTTCAGTCCGGTCATGAAGACCAGTGCAGCGGCGAGAGCCACGAGGGTGCCTATCGGGCCCCACTCGCCTATGCACTGCTGGGTGATCCAATAGAAATTGTTGATCAGTGTGTCTTTCAACCCGGCTGATCCCCAGGGCATGAATTCATAATGCGCCTCCTTCACCTTGAAAAGCATTTCAAGAATCGGAATGATCAGCGCGAATGAAAACAGTGTGAGAAAGGCCGAGAGGAAGTTGAATAATATATTAAGTAGAAGATACTTTTTATATGGTGGCACGAACCTCCGCAGCAGCAGCCATAAGTCTTTCATATAGAATCAAATCAAGCCTGCACCGACTCGAAGGTCAGGGCAGGCCGGTAAGGGGGGGATGGAGTAGATAAAATGTGATTCGCGTGTTGAAATCCGCAGATCGGGTTTATTCTGCGGGAGCTTCTTCAGCAGCGGGAGCCTGCGCGGGAGTCTGGTCAGCGGCAGGAGCGGGAGCCGCTACGGGAGCTGCAGGAACTTCAGTGTTGAAGTCGGCGGGGACAGCCTGCTCGGCGGGGGCCGCGTTCACACGTGAAGAAGAAGCATTGATGGCTTTCGGCATTGTGAATGTTGCAAGAATGGAGAGGAGGCAGATGGCTCCGGCGAGGCCCCAAGTGAGCTTTTCGATGAAGCTGTTGGTGCGGCGCACACCCATGATCTGGTTTGAACCGGCGAATGAGGAAGAAAGGCCTCCACCCTTTGACTTCTGAACGAGCACTACGCAGATGAGAAGAAGAGCGCAGATGAGCGTCAGGATAATCAGTACGATATACATAATTATTGTATGGTTTATTAATTTAGAAATCAGGTGTTATAGCGGGAATTGATCATCAATTTCTGCAAAAACCGCAATTGGTCTGCAAAGTAAACACTTTTTTTTGGATTTTTCAAACTCAAATTGTGAATTATTTCAAATGCCTTGTCGTAGCGGCGGCGGCGTATGTAGATTTTGGCCAGGCTTTCGCTCAGCGAGGAGTCGTCGGCGGTGTCTTTGACGGCCACCGGATGGTCTTCGGGCGCGAGTGCGGCG
This sequence comes from Duncaniella sp. C9, assembly GCF_004803935.1. Taxonomy (GTDB): domain Bacteria; phylum Bacteroidota; class Bacteroidia; order Bacteroidales; family Muribaculaceae; genus Duncaniella; species Duncaniella muris. The sequence continues at coordinate 1,014,694 of NZ_CP039547.1, read as the reverse complement.
TGCGGTTCGGAAGCCGCTTCATCATCGTCCTGCGGAACCGGCTGATGCGGGGCTTTATTCTTGAGTATGAAGGCGTTGATCAGAGCGTCCTGCGAATTATCAGTCGGAGCAGGCTCCGGCGGCAGACTTTCTTCCTCCTCGCGGGCAAGGAGCATCGAATAGTCGGCCGTGGGGTTGAAAATAAGTTTTTCAAGCAGGGCGTCCTCTTCAGGGGTAGAATGGCCGTAAGTGGCGAGGAAGGTGTCTATGGCATTGTCAGTTGTGACCTCCGGTTTCTTTTCTGACGGATAGAAATCAAGCCACACGTCGCTGCGCGGATCGGTCATGATGGCCAGAGCGGCCTGGTCAGCGGCATTGAGCGCCAGACCATCCATCAGCCGGCGGCGTGTGTCGGCCGGAAGCGAAGCGCCCTCCCGGCGCATCAGCGTCAGGGCCGGAAGCGTAAAGAAGGGGTATTCCCTGAGCAGATGCTCGACGTCTGAAATGCTGACCGGCACTTCAGGGTCGGCAAGAGCGCGAAGATAATGACTGAGAGCTTCTTCCATAAATGACAGTACGGATGAATGTTGGTTACCAGTCACCGAGGGTGGCGTTGAAAATAAGGTCGACAAGCTCTTTGGATATTTCGGAACAGAGCTGATCCTGGACGTCGGTCAGCATCTCTGAGCTGTCAAAGTCGCGGTAGGCGCTGAAGGTCTGACTGATGTCCTTGCCCTCCTGGCGGTTGTCGGTGTAGGTGATCTTTACCTGAATGGTCAGTCGGGTGCGTGAGGCATAGGCGTTTTCGGTCACGGCCTGGGGCGAGAGGTTGTAGCCCACAATCTCACCTTCGAGCTGCAGGTCGGCATTGTTGGTGTCGATGGTCCGCAGGCGTGTGTTTCGCGTTATGTAGTCGAGCAGTTCGTTTTCGAATGTCTGCTGCAGAGGCGGATAGACGAGGGCCGCGCGAATGGGGAAGTTGGAGACGTAGATGGTTTTATAGACCGTGTAGTCAATGGCCGCGCCATTGAGCTTGTAGCTTATGCGGCAGCTTCCCGCCATGCAGCTCATGACGAGAACAAGCAAGAAGCGAAGCAGATATGTTGATCCAAATGCTTTCATGGAAGCACAAAGTTACAACATTCTTCGATAAAATCCCAAAAAATACCTAACTTTGCAAGTCGTAGAGATTTTCTACAGACGATCATCATCTCTCGCATATGGATTATTCAGACAGAAGAATCATAACCTCACCATACCGCCGGGGCGCCGACTTCGGCTTCCTGTTCGGCATCTACCTGTCAGTGATGTTTTTCAGTTCTATTTTCGGAAAAACGCTGCCTCTGACCGGGTTGCTGTCACTGCTGCTGATGCTCGGAGTGCCGGTGTTCATCTTCATAGTGCTCAGGCGCTATGACCGTGAGCTGCAGGGATGCGCCACATTCCCCATGATGTGGATGACCGGTGTGGTTACTTTCATCTGCGGCATCCTCATTTCAGGAGCGCTGCTGGTGATCTACATGAAATGGATCGAACCCGGATTCGTGCTCAGCCAGCTCGAAGGGCTGGTAGAGACCGGCAAGAAGTTGCCCGGAACTCCCGTGGCCGAAGCCGGCGAGATAGCCGCCCGGATGATCAGGGCCAATTTCATCCCCACCCCGATAGCGATTGTGACCGAGATCATAATGGCCACGATAGTCAGCGGCTCGATACTCTCTATCATCATCTCGGCAGGTTTCGCCCTGCTCCACAAATCGCAGCGCCGCCGCGGAAGCTCCGAATCATAGCCCGCACCTGCCGGCACTCTGATGCACTCACATAAGAAACACCTCCACACAAGACTGATTCACAACTACACAGAATGGACATATCAGTTGTAATACCCCTCTATAACGAAGCCGAATCGCTGCCCGAACTCGCCGCCTGGATCGAGCGCGTGATGAATGACCATGATTTCAGCTACGAAGTCATCTTCGTCGATGACGGCAGCACCGACGACTCCTGGGCCACCATACGCCGCCTCCAGGAGAAAAACCCGAATCTCCACGGCATATCATTCCGCCGCAACTACGGAAAGTCGCCGGCTCTCAACACCGGCTTCAACGCCGCCAAAGGCGATGTGGTCATAACGATGGATGCCGACCTGCAGGACTCGCCCGATGAGATCCCGGAGCTCTACCGCATGATCATGCGCGACGGCTATGACCTCGTGTCGGGCTGGAAACGCAAGCGCTACGACCCGCTGTCGAAAACCATCCCCACCAAACTGTTCAACGCCACAGCCCGCAAGGTCAGCGGCATCAAGAACCTCCACGATTTCAACTGCGGCCTGAAAGCCTACCGGCTGGAAGTGGTGAAACACATCGAGGTCTACGGCGACATGCACCGCTACATACCCTATCTCGCCAAAAACGCAGGCTTCACCCGCATCGGCGAGAAGGAAGTCCACCACCAGGCCCGCAAATACGGCAGCACCAAATTCGGGCTCGACCGCTTTGTCAACGGCTACCTCGACCTGGCCACCCTCTGGTTCACAGGCAAATTCGGAGCCAAGCCGATGCACTTCTTCGGCCTGCTCGGCTCGCTGATGTTCATCATCGGCTTCATAGCCGTGATGGCTGTCGGCTTCGGCAAGCTCTATGACATGACCCACGGCAATCCTTACCGCCTGGTGACCGACTCTCCCTACTTCTACCTGGCACTGACCATGATGCTCCTCGGCACCATGCTCTTCCTCACCGGTTTCATCGGCGAGCTGATAGCCCGCAACGCTCCCGGACGCAACCACTACGAGATCAAGGAAGAAATCGGCATCGACAAGTAACAGGGAACAGCCTAACCAGGCATCTCATTCATTTCTAATCAGATATCCAACCGCACACCGGATAAACCATTACAGACCCATGCAATCCAACGCCTATCCCCAGTTATACCGTCTGAGCCAGCTGCGCTATTCATGCCGCGACTACTCTGACCGCCCCGTGAGCCGCGACACCCTCCGCTCGGTGCTCGACGTGGCCCGCCTCGCCCCCTCGGCCTGCAACCGCCAGCCCTGGGTATTCCTCGTGGCCGACTCTGCCGAACAGCGCGAAGCCATCACCGGCAGCTACGACCGCCAGTGGATACGCACCGCCCCTGAATTCATAGTGGCCTGCGGCATCCATGACGAAGCCTGGCACCGAGGATGCGACGGCAAAGACCACACCGACGTAGACCTCTCGATAGCCATCGAGCACCTCTGCCTCGCAGCCACAAGCCTTGAGCTCGGCACCTGCTGGGTGTGCAACTTCGACCCGGCCCCGATAGCCGAAGCTTTCGGACTGCCTGCCGGAGTAGAACCCGTGGCAATAATTCCGATAGGTTATCCCGCCGATCCGCAGGCTGTGCCCGAAAAGAAGCGCAAGAGCCTCGACGAGATCGTCAGATGGGGCAAATTCTGAACATCGGCCGACCGGCATCAGGATCACGCCCGCCACACAAAACCCGATTCAAATTTATCGCGATACAGGATTGAAATCACTCGTTTACATCTCAGGCCTACTCGCCGCCGGAGCACTGCTTACGCAGTCATGCAGCAACGTGGGCTGCACCGAGAACCAGAATTCCCTACCGCTGGCCGGCTTCTACGCCATGTCGACCGGACAGGCCATAGTCCCCGACTCGATCACCATCGGTGGCGTCGGCGCGCCGTCTGACACCCTTCTGCTGACCCTCGATTCTCGCCAGCAGCAGCTCTATCTGCCCTTCCGCTCCACTAGCCCTTCAACATCTTTCTACATACACTACTGCCAGAAAGCGCTTGACTACCCGGAGCTGAATGACACTCTGAGCTTCGACTACGACGCAGTGCCCTATTTCGCCTCGGAAGACTGCGGCGCCATGTATCACTACCGCGTGACCCGCTACACCTATACCACCCACCTGATCGACTCCGTAGGGATGACCGATTCGCTCATCACCAACATAGACCGCGAGACTATCAGGATATTCTTCCGCACCGCCGACCCCGATAATCCCGATGACAATGACTGATCTCCAAGCCAAAACCACAGCTCCCGGCCTCCGCAGACTGCTGAAGATGCTTCTGCTGACGCTCTTTGTCATTGCCGGAACCGAACTTTCGGCCCAGCGGCGCGTCACACCGGTCAAGACACCCGAACCGGGCACCACTCCGAAAACCGAACGCCCACGCCGGATAGACCGCAGCAAACTGGTGGAGATGACCGATGCCAGCGGCAACACTATCCTCGTCGACACAATCACCGGAACTGAAGTCAAAGACACAGCCCTGATGGCTCCGCCACCGAAGATGATCTATCCGCTGCTCCATGAAGTGACAGCAGGCGTCAACCTGTGGAACCCGATAATGCGAGCCTTCGGGCAGAGCTACGGACTCGGCGACGTGTGGGCCGAGCTCAGCCTCCACAACCGCTATTTCCCCTATTTCGCAATCGGCGTGGACAACTGCAACGACACACCCGACGAGTCAAACTTCACCTTCAGGACCCCGGTCTCGCCCTACTTCAAGATAGGCGCGTCCTACAACTTTTTCTACAACTCCAACCCCGACTACAAGCTGCAGATGGGTCTGCGCTACGGATTTACGTCATACAAATGGAGCGTGGAAAACGTCACTGTCGACGAAGGCTACTGGGACGACCCGTCACATTTCTCCATCATGAACCAGCGCTCCACTTCGGGCTATCTCGAAGTGACATTCGGGCTGAAAGTAAAGGTGTTCAAAAACTGGTCGCTCGGCTGGAACATAATCTATCATTCACTCATACATGACACTAAAAGCTCCTACGGCGAACCGATGTTCATACCCGGTTTCGGCACACGCGGATCAGCCGTTACGGGCAATTTCTCTCTGATGTACACATTCCCGATAAACAAAAAGAAGACAAGCGAGGTTAATACTGTAACAGAGGGAGACACACAAACAGAACTACATGATTGAAAGAATCGTAATCATAGACAACGTGGACCCCGTGAGCTTCTACGGAGTCAACAACTGCAACATGCAGCTCATCCGCAATCTCTTCCCGAAACTGCGCATGGCAGCCAGAGGTTCCGTGATCAAGGTCATCGGCGATGACAGCGAGACAGCCCAGTTCGAAAAGAAGATCAAGGAGTTGGAGGAGTATTGCGTGAAATACAACAAGCTCACCGAGGAGGTGATCCTTGACATAGTCAAAGGCAAGTCGCCCGAAACTCCACGCCAGGACGATGTGATCATCTACGGCGTCAACGGCAAGCCAATCAGCGCCCGCAACAAGAATCAGGAGCTGCTGGTCAAGGCATTCCACGAAAATGACCTGACCTTCGCCCTCGGCCCTGCCGGCACAGGAAAGACCTATGTGGCGATCGCCCTGGCCGTGCGCGCGCTGAAAAACCGCGAGGTCCGCAAACTTATTCTCTCGCGTCCGGCCGTGGAGGCCGGCGAGAAACTCGGCTTCCTTCCCGGCGACATGAAAGACAAGATCGACCCCTATCTGCAGCCACTCTATGACGCTCTCGAAGACATGATTCCGGCCGTCAAGCTGAAGGAATACATGGAGACGAACGTCATCCAGATAGCCCCGCTCGCCTTCATGCGCGGACGCACCCTCAATGACGCGGTCATTGTGCTTGACGAAGCCCAGAACACCACCGTCCACCAGATCAAGATGTTCCTGACCCGCCTCGGCATGAACGCCAAGATGATCATCACCGGCGACGCCACCCAGATAGACCTTCCGCGCTCCATGCAGTCGGGCCTTACCCAGGCGCTGCGGGTACTCAGCGACGTCCCAGGAATAGGCAAAGTAGAGTTCGGCAAAAAAGACATAGTGCGCCACTCGCTCGTACAGCGCATAGTGGAAGCCTACGAACACTTCGACAGGCAGCAGAAAGATACTCCTGACCAGCCAAGCACCACCTTATTATAATAGGAGATTAGTCCAGTTGGACCAATTGCCTAATTCCCGGCCCTTCTCGCCCTGAGATCCGGCAGGAATGCCGCCACCACGCCAAGCAGCGGAGTGTAGGCGCAGAAATTGTAGACAGCCTCAATGCCGTAGCTGTCAGCCAGAGAGCCGAGCACCGCCGAAGCAATGCCGCCCACTCCGAACGCAAATCCGAAGAAAAGACCTGAGATCATGCCCAGCTTGGTAGGCAGCAGCTCCTGGGCGTAAAGCAGAATAGCCGGGAAAGCCGATGAAAGCATAAAGCCCGCACAGAAACTAAGCACCACAGTAAGAGCCAGCCCGACATGCGGCATCAGCAGACTGAAAGGAGCGGTGCCAAGAATAGAGATCCAGATGACAGCCTTACGCCCGTAACGGTCGCCCACCGGGCCGCCCACAAGAGTGCCGATGGCCGTCGATACCACAAAGACAAACAGAAATATCTGCGACTGCGACACGGAGACACCGAAACGGTCTATCAGATAGAACGTATAGTAGCTCGAAAGACTGGCCATATAGATGTATTTCGAGAATATAAGCAAAATTATCACCGCGATGACAAAAATGGTGCGCCGCTTCGAAAGCGGCAGTGAGACACTTGACTCACTGCTATTTTCAGCCGTGCGAAGTTCGCGCAGATAGCGTCCGTACCAGCGGCATATAGGAGTCATGGCCCAGAAGCACAAGGCAGCGAAAATCAGGAAGAAAGCCACGTAACGGCGGCCGTGGGGCGCCACGATGACAGCCACGAGCAGCGGACCGATCGAACCGCCGAAATTGCCGCCCACCTGAAACACCGACTGCGCAAACCCCCGGCGCTCATGGCCGGCAAGCGAGGTGATGCGTGAGGCCTCCGGATGGAGCGTGGCCGATCCGATGCCCACCATGAATACTGCGGCAAGAATGCCCGGCAAAGTCGAGCAGAAGGCAAACATCAGAATGCCCACGGAGGTGCAGCACATACCGGCCGGCAGACTCCCCACAAACGGGCGCCGGTCAAAAGCATAGCCCACCACGGGCTGAAAAATCGAAGCCGCAAGCTGATAGACGAGAGTGATCAGACCGATCTGCCCGAAACTCAGACCAAGGTCCTCCTTAAGCATCGGGTAGACAGCCGTTATCACCGACTGCAGCAGATCGTTGAGACAGTGGGCCGCGCTCAGCGCAAGCAACACATGAAAAGCCGGCATATCCACGAGCCGGTGAAGTTTCTTCAGAAATGACATGTTTCAGATGATAATTTTCAAGGGTGCAAAGTTACTTATATTTTCCCAATTAGTCTCAACTCAAAAAAACAGTCATATTAATTGGTCAAAAGCGGAAATAATGAGGGGCTTTTAGCCAATTTCACAAACTTTATTATTACTTTTTTCGCTTGATGCAGAAATCCTTGGTAACTTTGCACGTTAAAATTTACGAATACAGTAAAAAATAGGTATATATAAGTAACGAAAAGAAAAGCAATGAAATCCATCGCGTTATCGAAAGGCAGCATCGCAATGATGCTCGCAGCTGTGGCTTTGTTCCCTTCATGTTCAAAGAATCAGCAGCAAATGCAGCAAGGCGCTGCGCCTGAAATCGCCACAATCACCCTCTCTCCGCAGTCAGCCGACCTCCAGTCGACATACCCTGCGACAATCAAGGGCAAGACTGACATTGAAATCCGTCCGCAGGTAACCGGATTCATCACAAAGGTTCTTGTAGACGAAGGCCAGCGCGTGCGCAAAGGCCAGACCCTCTTCACTCTCGACCAGGTAACATTCCAGGCCGCAGTCGATCAGGCCCGTGCCGCCGTGAGCACAGCCCAGACCGCCGTCAACACCGCAAAAATGACCGCTGACAGCAAAAAGACTCTTTTTGACAAGAACATCATCAGCGAATACGAATATCAGCTCTCTCAAAACTCTCTCGCCCAGGCAGAATCCCAGCTCGCAAACGCTAAAGCAGCCCTTGCATCTGCTCAGAAAAACCTCGCCTACACCGTAGTGACAGCTCCGAGCGACGGCGTGGTAGGCTCCATACCCAACCGCGAAGGCTCACTCGCATCACCCTCGTCGGCACAGCCTCTGACCACCGTCAGCGACAACTCTCAGGTCTATGCCTACTTCTCGCTGACCGAAAAAGACCTCCTCAACATGGTAGGCGAAGGCGAGCGCACTATCGAAGCAGCAATCAAGGCTATGCCTGAAGTGCAGCTCCGTCTCAGCGACGGCTCCCTCTACCCGCTCAGCGGCAAGGTAGCCACCGTGTCAGGCGTGATCGACAACTCTACCGGCGCATCAAGCGTACGCGCCCTCTTCAACAACCCCTCCGGAGTTCTCCGCAGCGGCGCCACCGGCCAGATCATCCTGCCTGAAAACAAAGAAAACGTGATCATCATTCCCCAGAAAGCCACATTCGAACTTCAGGACCGCCGCTTCGCCTACGTGGTCAACGACTCTAACAAGATCGTATCGACCCCCATCACCATCGAAGCCAACAACGACGGCAAGAACTTCGTAGTGACCTCTGGTCTGCAGGCCGGACAGCGCATCGCCATTGAAGGTGTAGGCACCAAACTCGCCGACGGCATGGCCATCACCCCGGTAGAGCCCAAAGCAGCTCCCGCTGATGCAGCCGCAGCAGCCCAGACAGCCCAGAAATAAAAAACGGATTCAAAAGGATACAATAACGTAACTTCAATGAAATTAGATACATTCATCAATCGGCCGGTGCTGTCGACGGTGATTTCGATCTTCATCGTGCTTCTCGGTCTGATCGGACTCTTCTCGCTTCCCGTCACCCAGTTTCCCGACATCGCACCCCCGACCATCCGCGTTTCAACCACCTACACAGGTGCCAACGCCCAGGCCGTGCTCAACTCCGTGATCGCCCCCCTTGAAGAGTCGATCAACGGCGCCGAAGGCATGACCTACATGGAATCGACCGCCACCAACACCGGCTCGGCCGACATCACCGTATATTTCGAACAGGGCTTCGACCCCGACATGGCTGCCGTCGACGTGCAGAACCGTGTGGCCAAAGCCCAGAACCTCCTGCCCGCCGAAGTAACACAGGTGGGTGTGCTCACCCAGAAGCGCCAGAGCTCAATGCTCCTCATGGTGGCCCTCTATGACGAATCAGGCAACTACACCCAGGAGTTTCTTGACAACTACGCCAAGATCAACATGATCCCGCAGCTGCAGCGTGTGTCAGGTGTGGGCGACGTAATGTCGTTCGGCGCCGACTACTCGATGCGAATCTGGCTCAAGCCTGAGGTAATGGCCCAGTACGGTCTGATCCCGACCGACATCTCCTACGCACTTGCCGAACAGAACATCGAGGCCGCACCCGGTGCTTTCGGCGAACAGGGCGACCAGAGCTTCCAGTACACAATGAAGTACCGCGGCCGTCTGACAACCCCTGAGGAATTCGAAAAAATCGTAGTGGCAGCCAAGCCCACCGGCGAAGTGCTCCACCTCGGCGACGTGGCCGAGATCGAACTCGGCCGTGTGACCTACGGCTTCTCCAACTCGCTCAACGGCCACGCCTCTACAAGCTGTATCGTGTTCCAGACAGCAGGCTCTAACGCAACCCAGATCATCAACGACTGTCTCAAGGTGGTCGACAGCATGAAGAAAGAACTTCCGGCAGGCCTCGCAATTGCCGTGCCGATGAACAACAACGACTTCCTCAACGCTTCGATACATGAGGTGATCAAGACCCTCATAGAAGCCTTCATCCTTGTGTTCTTCGTGGTCTACGTATTCCTTCAGGACATCCGGTCGACCATCATCCCCGCCATCGCCATCCCCGTGGCCCTTGTCGGCACATTCTTCTTCATGAACCTCATCGGCTTCTCGCTGAACCTCATCACCCTCTCGGCTCTCGTGCTTGCGATCGCGATTGTGGTGGACGACGCGATAGTCGTGGTCGAGGCGGTGCACGCCAAGCTCGATGTGGGCTACAAGAGTGCGCGTAAGGCCTCTATCGACGCGATGGGTGAAATCGGTGGCGCCATCATCTCGATCACCCTCGTCATGATGCTCGTGTTCATCCCCGTGTCATTCATGACAGGAACAACCGGTGTGTTCTACCGCCAGTTCGGTCTGACAATGGCAATCTCCATCGGTCTTTCGGCGCTCAACGCGCTCACCCTCTCGCCGGCACTCTGCGCCGTGTTCCTCAAAGGCCATGATGACAACTCCACTCTTAAGGAACGCATGGGCAAAGCCTACGGAGCCGCAGCAGAAGCAGTGGCCGGAAACGCCAAACGCCGTTTCACCCTCAACATGCCCCCTCTGGTGACCTTCGCCTTCCTTGCAGCCACAATCACCTTCATGGTGCTCGGATGGTACAACATCGAACACCCCGTGAAACTGGCCATCGCTTCAGTCGTAGCCCTCATCACCATTCTCGGCATCTTCAACAAGCGCTTCCACAAGGGATTCGAAATCGGATTCGGCCGCATCCTCAGCAAATACAACAAGTGGACATCGTTCTTCATCAACCATAAGATCACCTCGTTCGGCATCGTGGCCGCCACAGTTGCCGTCCTCGTATGGCTCATGAGCATCACCACATCGACCCTCGTGCCCAACGAAGACACCGGAACGCTCTTCTGTATGGTCGACATGCCTCCGGGCACATCTCAGGAACGCACCGAAGAAGTCCTCAACCAGCTCGACGGACTCCTCGCACAGATTCCCGAAATCGAATACCGCCAGAAGATCGCCGGCTACAGCTTCATGGCCGGTCAGGGCGCCACTTACGGCACATTTATCCTCAAGCTCAAGAACTGGGAAGAGCGCAAGCGCGCCGACCAGACATCAGATGCCATCCTCGGCAAGCTCTACGGACTGACATCGGTGATCAAAGACGGCCGCGTCATGATCTTCGCACCGCCTATGATCTCAGGCTACTCGCTGACCAACGGCTTCGAAATCAAGATGCAGGACCGCACCGGCGGTGACGTCAACGCCTTCTTCGGAGTTGTGCAAGGCTTCCTCGGACAGCTCAACCAGCAGCCTGAAGTGCAGATGGCCTACACCACCTTCAACCCGGCCTTCCCGCAGTATATGATCGACATCGACGCCGCCAAGGCCAAGCAGGCCGGCATCTCGCCCAAGGACATACTCTCCACTCTCCAGGGTTACTACGGCGGTATGTACGTCTCCAACTTCAACCGTTTCGGCAAAATATATCGCGTGATGATGCAGGCAGCGCCTGAATCGCGCGTCAGCCCCGAAACCCTCTCGGCCATCAAGATCCGCAACGGCAACGAAATGGCATCGCTGTCCAACTACGTCACCCTGACCAAGGTCTACGGTCCCGACCTTCTGAACCGATTCAACATGTTCCAGTCAATCTCCGTGACCGGTCAGCCCGCTCCGGGCTACACCTCAGGCGACTGTCTCGCAGCAATCGAACGAGTGGCCGCCGAGACTCTCCCCGCAGGCTTCGGCTATGAATACTCAGGTATGACCCGCGAGGAAGCCTCGTCAGGCGCAGGCTCGACAACCGCCATCATCTTCGGCCTCTGTCTGCTCTTCGTCTACCTGCTTCTCTCGGCTCAGTATGAAAGCTACATCCTCCCCTGGGCGGTTATCTTCTCGATTCCCTTCGGCCTCATGGGCACCTTCATCTTCGCTCAGATCTTTGACATCTCGAACAACATCTATCTGCAGATCGCGCTCATCATGCTCATCGGTCTTCTTGCCAAGAACGCCATCCTTATCGTGGAATTCGCCGTTGAACGCCGCCGCACAGGCATGTCGATCGTCAACGCAGCCATCCAGGGTGCCACCGCCCGTCTGCGCCCGATCCTCATGACATCACTGGCCATGATCATCGGTCTTCTCCCGATGATGTTCGCCACCGGCGCCGGCGCAAACGGTAACCGCGCCCTCGGCACAGGCTCTATCGGCGGTATGCTAATAGGCATGATCCTCCAGGTGCTCATCGTGCCCGCCCTCTTCGTGATCTTCCAGAAGATCCAGGAAAAGATCACTCCGCTCAAGTGGGAAGACACTGACAATGAAGGCATCGAAAACGAAATCGAGCAGTACACCCCCTCTCATTGATCCCGGCCAAAACAGAGTTACTGATTCTAACAACTCAGACAAATGAAAATCAAACAGCTTTCACTCATTCTTGCAGTCGGCGTGAGCACTTCGGTGCTCACCGGCTGCGGAATCTACAATAAATACAACGCCGAAAAAATCGACAGCGACCTTGTAAAGGAATATGCCGAGGCTCTCAAGCAGCAGGACGACTCCACCGCCTTCGGCAACCTCTCTTGGCGTTCGGTGTTCACAGATCCGGCCCTCGTCGACCTCATTGACCGCGCTCTGGCCAACAACAAAGACCTCCGCAACGCCAAACTCAATGTCGACATTGCCCACGCTCAGCTCAAAGGCGCAAAACTCAGCTATCTCCCATCGCTCACCTTCGCCCCCGGCGTCAACGGAGCCAAATATGGCCACAGCGATCTGAGCTGGAACTACCAGCTCCCGCTCGCCGTCAACTGGGAGATAGACATCTTCGGCAAGATCCTCAACACCAAACGCGGTGCACAGGTGGCTGAGATGCAGACCAGATACTACGAACAGGCCGTCCGCTCGCAGATCATCGCAGGCGTGGCCCAGTGCTACTATTCAATCGCAGCCCTCGAATCTCAGCTCAAACTCTCGCGCGAGACTTCCGAACTCTGGAAGGAAAGCGTCAACGTAATGCGCAACCTCAAGGAAGCCGGACGCCTGAGAGAAGACGCCGTGGTGCAGAGCCTTGCCCAGTACTACAGCATCGAGGCCACAATCACCGACATCGAACTCTCGCTCCACGAGGCCAACAACACCCTCTCGCTCCTGGTCAACGAAATGCCTCAGAAGTGGACCATCTCGCCTGACGCCACTCTGAACGTCCCCGTGATGAAGCGCACCGCCATTCCGATGGCAGAACTCGCCGTGCGCCCCGATGTACGCGCCTCTGAAATGACCCTCGCATCGGCATTCTACTCCACCGCATCGGCCCGCGCCGCTTTCTATCCCAGCCTCAACATCACTGCCAACGGCGGTTTCACCGACGCGCTCGGCTCAGCCATCCTCAATCCCCACGGATGGTTCCTCCAGCTTGCCGGAAGCCTCACCGCTCCCATCTTCGCCCGCGGACAGAACATAGCCCGCCTCCAAGCGGCAAAGGCTCAGCAGCAGCAGGCCCTCAACAACTTCGAATATGCCATCATGAGCGCCTCGGCTGACATCAGCGACGCCATGACCGTCTACGAAAAGAGCATGCAGAAACAGCAGTGGCTCACCCTCCAGGTCGAGAACCTCACCAAGGCTGTGGAAGTCACCAACGAGCTCCTGCTCTTCGACGGCTCGACCACATATCTCGAAGTGCTCACCGCCCAGAAGAACCTGCTTGGAGCACAGACCGCACAGATCACCACAAATCTGGCCGCCGCACAGTCTGTCATCAACCTCTATCAGAACCTCGGCGGCGGACGCTGACGAATCCTAACCCTTAACACTGATTACACATGATTAGCGACAAAGCTCACATCGACCCCTCGGCCAAGATAGGCGAGAACGTAACCATCCATCCTTTCGCCTACATCGACAAAGATGTGGTGATCGGAGACAACACCGTGATCATGCCCTTCGCAAGCATCATCCGCGGAACACGCCTCGGCAAGAACTGCAAGGTTTTTCAGAGCGCGATAGTAGGAGCCGATCCCCAGGACTTCCGCTGGAAGGGTGGATTCACATACTGCTACATCGGCGACAACGTGGTAATCCGCGAGAACGTCATCATCAACCGCGGCATAGAGACCGAAGGCGGCACCCGCATCGGCGACGACTGCTTCCTGATGGCCAACTCTCACGTAGGCCATGACTCGCACCTCAAGGGCAAGGACGTGATCGGCAACAACGTATCGATTGCCGGCGACGTGGAGATCGGCGAATGCTCCATCCTCTCGTCAAGCGTAGTGGTCCACGAGAATTCACGCATCGGCGACTGGGTGCTCATCAAAGGCGGATGCCGCATCACCGGCAACGTGCCTCCCTTCTGCATCATGGCCCACAACCCGACATCCTATTTCGGCGTCAACGCCACAATCCTGCGCAAACAGGGCATGGACGAGGAGCGCATCGATGACATAGCCAAGTGCTACCGCCACATCTATCAGACCGGCACCTCGGTGTTCAACGCCATGCGCCGCATCGAAGCCGACGTGGAAGACACTCCCGAACGTGACAACATCCTCTCGTTCATCAACAGTGTCAACCTCCGCATCGTAGCCGTGCCCCGCGACCTCGAACAGTAAGCCGGCACCACGATACCGCAGCATTTCCATAAAACTTGCTTTTCAATAACCCCACTGACGCCCCGCCATGCAACAAGCCGCGGGGCGTCAGTGTTTATATATATGTGGAATTTTATTAGTATATTTGCACTTGCCATGCAGCCTGAGACCTCATCCGGACATCCACGGCCGGAACCGGCTGCTCAATGACACTTTCTGACAGAACGAATCATATACATGACCGGAACCAACACTGAAAATACAATCGACGCCCTACGGCGCATCTATCACTCCGAGCAAGCGGTGAGAGTGCTCTTCGTCTGCCTCGGCAACATCTGCCGCTCGCCGGCGGCTGACGGCATCATGCACGATATTGTGAAACGCGAAGACGAGGCTGACAGATGGATCATCGACTCGGCCGGAACCGGAGGCTATCACGTGGGCGATCTGCCCGACCGCCGTATGCGCCTCCACGCACGTCAGCGCGGTCTCGACCTGAACCACCGCTGCCGCCAGGTAAGCGAGTCGGATTTCGATGATTTCGACATTGTCATCGGAATGGATGCCTCAAACATCTCCAACCTGCGCCGGATAGCCCCCTCGCCACAGGCCGAGGCCAAGATAGTGCCCATGTCAGCCTTCTTCGCCCCGTCGGAGCGCTACGACCATGTGCCCGATCCCTACTATGAAGGTTCCGAAGGCTTCGAACTGGTACTCGACCTCCTGCAGGACGGTTGCCGACGGCTTTTCGACACCGTAAGGACCAATAAAAGACAACAAGAATATATCTGATTCCGACTTATCCTCCCGATTATGAAGACATTTGATATCACCATACCCGTCACCGAGGCCTCGTTCGAGGAACTCAGCCTAGAACAGCAGACACTCGTCACCCTCGCCCGCAAAGCCACCTTCCGCAGCTATGCGCCTTACAGCAAATTCAGCGTCGGAGCGGCCATACTGCTCGACAACGGCGAGATGCTCAGCGGATCAAATCAGGAAAACGCCGCCTATCCATCGGGAACCTGCGCCGAACGCACCACTGCGTTCTACGCCCACTCCACCTATCCCGATGCAAAATTCAAGACCATAGCAATCGCGGCCCGCGGAACAGACGGAAAGGAACTCGACTCGCCCATCTCGCCCTGCGGAGCCTGCCGCCAGGTGTTGCTTGAATATGAGACTCTCGCCGGAGCTGACGTGCCCGTCATACTTGCAGGCGCGGGGCGCTGCTTCATCTTCCCCTCGGTCAAGTCGCTCCTGCCCTACTGCTTTTCTGAATTCTGATTACGGCAAAATCCAGTCTGTGAGCCGGTGTATGTGTGGGTGAAGCCGTCAGACACTATTTGCGCCGGATTCCGTGAAGATAGCCGTAGACGGTGCCTACAAGCAAGGCGCCACCTATTATATTGCCTATTGTGGCAGGGATGAGATTGCGCCACACTGCTTCGCCTATGCCTATCTCAGCCCCCTCCATCATACCGAGCGGAATGAAAAACATATTGGCTATCGAGTGCTCGTAGCCCAGCACCACGAAGGCCATCACCGGAAGCCAGCAGCCGAGAGCCTTCTCGAAGAAGGTCTTTCCGGCCAAGGCAAGCCACACGGCCAGACAGACACACCAGTTGGCACCTATGCCCTTGAGTAGCACTGTGAGCCAGGGCATCGACACCTTGGCCTTGGCAATGCCGGTGATCGCGCTGTGGTAAGGCTCGGCCGAAGTCAGCCCGCAGGCATAGACCATGAGCCAGGTGAACAGCAGCGCGCCGATGAAGTTGCCGATGTAGACAAGCGTCCAGTTGCGCACCACCGTGGCCATCGAATGCTCGCGCTTCATGTAGGAAGGTATCAGCAGAGCGTTGTTACCGGTGAAGAGTTCGGCGCCGAGCACCACCACGAGTATCAGCCCGATCGGGAACATGCACCCGCTCAGCAGTTTCTGCATCGATGGATTGCCGCCGGTGATTTCCGGAAACCCGAAGCCCACCACGAGCGAGAGTATTCCGCCGAGAGCTATGTAGGCCCCGGCGAGACAGGCGGCTGTCAGCAGGCGGCCGGTACTGTTGACTGTAAGCGAGGCCTTGGCGGCGCCGGCCGAGGCGGCGGTTTCGGTGATTTCGCGTGGAATTCTGATCTGCATGGCTGATAATGTCGGTTTTATGTGGGAGGATGGTTACGGTCGCTGCCGTTCGCGCTTCTTGAGGAAGAGATGGAGCAGCGCTATAATAATGAGGGTCAGGCCTATCACTCCGAAATAGTAGAAATAGTGGCCCTGGCGGTATTCGGGGAACCCGATGTAGCTCATCACTGCGAGATAGACAAGCAGAATGAGAGGGATGAAAGTTGAACGGCGTAGTTTCATGCTATACTTAAGATAAGGTTTTATGATCAGTTGTTGCCGCTGTCGGCGGCATCGCTGCTGTCGGCTGTGACAATAGGGTGAAGATAGGCCGACTCGGCCGGGTCGAAGCCTCCGTCAGTCAGAAGATTGTAGATCCTCAGACAGGCCCATGCATCGATCGAGGCATAGTTCTGCTGTCCGGGCGAAAGTTCGGCGGCTTCCCAGTTGCTGAGACGCTGACTCTTGGAGATACGCCCGCTGAAGAGAATGCCGTAGATTTTCTGCAGGCTCGAATCGCTTATGCGGAATGTTTTGACCACAGCCTGCAGATCTACGAAATTCTGCGGCTCGAAGGCCGCTATGCGGTGCAGCACATGGAAATCGTCGCGCAGCGACAGCCCTACCTTCACCACATCATCGGTCTCCATGAACTCGCGCATCTCCTGGAAGAAGCCGAGCTTGTTGAGGCGGAACAGGAAGCTGTGGTCGAGGGTCGAGATCTGGATCAGCGACACGGTGTTGGTCTGTCCCTTGCGGAAATTTGGCTTGGTCTCGGTGTCGAAGCCTACGGTGCCGCATTTGCGCAGATAGCGCAGGGCCGCGCGGGCGTCACCTACGTTGTCAAGCACAGTGATCTTTCCTGGAAACTCGACTGTCGGCAGCACCGATAGCTCCTCCTTTGATATGGATATGCTGTATTGGTTGATGTCCATGATGTGGATTAGGGTCTTTTATCGCCGCAAAGTTACGAATTATTTGTGTAATTTCCTCAGTCCTGAAGGCTGGGGACGGTGGCGAAGCGGGCTGCGGGGAAGTGGCGGCTTACGTAGCGGCGCAGAAAGCCCTGGGTGTCTTCGGCTATGACGCGGTCGGTGTCGAAATGCTCGTTGTAGATGAGCGCGGCAAGTTCTATGCCGCGCGCTTTGATGGCCTCAAGCGAGAGCACTGTGTGGTTGATCGACCCAAGCACTCCGTTGGCCACAAGTATGAGCGGCAGTCTGCGCGAACTTACGTAGTCGATGGTGAAGAAGTCATCGGTCACCGGGACCATCAGTCCTCCGGCACCCTCGATGAGCACAATGTCATAACGCTCTTTGAGTTTGCGGGTGGCCTCGTCGATCACCGCGAGGTCGATCTCACGCCCGTCAAGACGCGCGGCCAGCTGGGCCGAGGCGGGATAGGAGAAGATAACCGGAGCTGTGGTGTGGTCGAGGTCCTCCGGCAGCATTTCCACTCCCATAATCTTGCGGTGCAGGTCGATGTCTTCCGAAAATCCGGTGTTGCCGGTCTGGATGAATTTCTGGGTGATCACGCTCTTGCCTTCCTTCATAATGAGTGAAGCAAGATAACCGGTGACGTAGCTCTTGCCGGCGTCGGTGTCTATGCCTGAAATGAAATATGCCTGGCTCATAGGTCGGTTTTGAGTTCAGTTTTTTAGAGAGTGTTTAATAACACCCTCTTGAGTGATATATAGATCGGGTTATAGGTCAGCGAGGCGCTTCCGTCGGCCTCGGCGGGATAAAGGCGGAGCACTTCGCGCGCCCGCGCGCCGCCGTTGTCGCTGCTCAGGGCATTGACGCCTGTGAGTTTGACGTGGCGCAGGGCTTCGAGGGGCGAGCCAAAGCGCAGGGTGCGCTCCTCTTCCTCGAAACACAGGGTGTGCAGCGAGGGGGGTATCATGCGCCGGAGGGTTGCGGCAGGCGGATAGTGGGTGGCCTGCGGGAGAATGTCGCGTATCTGGCGCATGGTAGCCGGGCCGAAGGTGGAGATGAAGGCCAGGCCTCCCGGACGCAGCACTCTTGCGGTCTGGCGCAGGAATTCAGGCAGCGAGTTGAACCACTGGACCGTGGAGGCCGAGAAGATCATGTCGACCGAGGCGTCAGGCAGCTGTCTGATCTGAGTCTCCGCATCGCATTCAAGGGCTTTTATGCGGCCGCAGCCGGCTGCGCGGCTGAAAGCGTGGGGTATGTGGAGGTCCCAGCCCGTGATTTCGGCATCAGGAAAGGCCTCGGCAAGCATGCGGGTGGTCAGCCCGGTGCCGCAGCCTATCTCAAGGATTGTGCGGCAATGCTCGCCACCAGCCGCTATGGCCTTCGAGCAGAGTTTTTCGGCAATCTGGCGCTGGACCACGGCATTGTCATCATAGGTCTCTCCGGCGCGGCCGAATTTTTCAGCCACAAGGCCTTTTTCGGTTATGAATTCATTGATTATAGCCTGAAAATCGGGCAGATGCGGGCCATCAGCTACTGTCAGAGTCTCGACAGCCTCGCCGCCTTGCCATGCGCGCAGCTGGTTTTCTGGCGGAATGATGCGGTCGGCTGTGCCTACTATTGCGGTGTCCCAGATGGCTCCGCAGGCATCGCCCGCGCTCTCCACAGCCACAAGTTCGGCCCGCAGGCCGTCGATGTCGCGCGCGGGGAGGGTCAGGGAGAATCTGCGGTAGCTCTCCGCAGAGCCACACATGCGCAGGTTGAATTTCGAGAGGGTCTTTTCGCTCAGTCCGGCGAGAGTGCCGCGAAAAATGGCTTCGGGTATGCCGAGAGAGTCACTGACCGGGTGCATGGTGCCGTTGACGGCTATGCGGGCGCTGACCGGAAGCTCAAGATGGGCGGCCAGAAAGCGGGTGGCGGCCGGAACGCCGAACGACCAGCCTATTACGGCTATCTCGCGATACTGTTCAAGCTCCTCCACAAGGGAGGGAGGAAATGCGGGCTCCCGGTAGTCCCACACGGCAATGATCCTGTAGCCTTCCTGCTTCAGCGAGGCAAAAGGCTTTTCGTCCATACCCCATCCGGCAAAGATGAGTATGGCGCGCTCAGGCGCATTCGGGTCAGTCGGCGGAAATACGTGAAATTTCATTGGCTAAGCGGTCTATGTCAGCGGTGGTCATGGCCGCGCTCAGGCTGATACGCAGGCGTTCGGTGCCGGGAGGCACCGTCGGGGTGCGTATCGGGAGCACTTTCAGCCCGGCGTCGAGCAGCCTGCGTGAAAAGCTGACGGCCTTTTCGGCAGAGCCGAGGACCAGTGGCTGGATGTGGCTTGGAGTTATGGTGAAGTCAGGAGAGAGCGGCTGCAGACTCTCGCGCAGGCGGTGGCCGAGTTGGCGCAGGTGATCGCGCTCGCTGTCCATGAGCAGTATTTTTTCAAGCAGGAAGCGGGTCCACTCTGCCGTAATGGGGGGCAGGGCGGTGGAGAAGATCAGGCTGCGCGAACGGTTGACGAGATAGTCGCGGACCACGGGCGAGACGGCGCAGAAGGCTCCCATCGAGGCGAATGCCTTGCCGAAAGTGCCGACAACCACGTCGACATCGGCGTAGCATTCCGAGGCGCGACAGAGTCCGAGTCCGCCGGGGCCTTCGGCTCCTACGGCGTGGGCCTCGTCGATATAGAGCATGGCTCCCGGAGTGCGCCGACGCAGGGCGGCGAGACCGCTGATGTCGGCCCGGTCACCGTCCATGCTGTAGACGCTTTCGGCCACAATGAGCACCGAGTCATATTTTCCGGCCGCCTTGGCCAGTATGCGTTCGAGATGGCCGAGATCGTTGTGGCGGAAGCGTTCGAAGGGCGCTTTTGACAGGACTATGCCGTCGATGATGCTCGCATGGACCAGCTTGTCGGCCACGATGAGGGTCCGGCTGTCAGCCAGGGCCGCTATCAGCCCCGTGTTGGCATGATAGCCGCTGTTCATCAGCAGGCAAGGCCGTCCGTAAAGCTCGCCGAGGCGGCGTTCGAGAGCATCATATTCCCGCTGGCGGGCGCTCAGCAGGCGCGAGGCCGATGAGCTCATGGGGATGCGTCTCCGCTGCGGATCGGCAAAGAATTCCTCCTGCAGCTCCGGGCGCGCGGCCAGTCCGAGATAGTCGTTTGACGAGAAATCGGTCACAGCTTCCGCGACACATTCCTCAGGAATGGTCCGCAGATTTCCGCCCAGGCGCAGCGAGTCGAGTATGTCAGCGTATTTTTTCACTTTATGCACTCGATCATCTGCTCTATCAGGCGCCGCAGGTCGGAGTCTGATATAATATAAGGTGGCATTATGTAGACATTGCGGCCGAAGGGTCTCACCCAGATGCCGCGCTCCACGCAGCGCTTCTGGAATTCGCCCACGTTGACCGGCTCTTCCATCTCGATCACGCCGATTGCGCCGAGCACTCTGACATCTCTGACACCTGGCACTCTGACGGCGGCTATCAGATGGCGCCGCATGAGGGTTTCTATATGGTTGATGCGAGCTTCCATGTTCTGGCTGCGCAGCAGTTTCAGCGAGGCCACGGCCACAGCGCAGGCCAGAGGGTTGGCCATGAATGTCGGGCCGTGCATCATCACACCGGCCTCGCCTCGCGAGATGGTGTCGGCCACATCACGCGATGTCATCACGGCGCTCATGGTCATATAGCCGGCGGTCAGGCCTTTGCCTATACACATGATGTCGGGCTCCACTCCGGCGTGTTCCAAGGCGAAACATTTGCCCGTGCGCCAGAATCCGGTGGCGATTTCGTCGAATATCAGATAAATGCCGGCTTCGTCACAGAGACGACGCGCCTCGCGGAGATATTGCGGATGGTAGAAGCGCATCCCTCCGGCACCCTGCACCACGGGTTCGAGTATCAGGGCTGCGAGCTCGTCCCTGTGGCTGCGGATAATCTCGGCCAGAGGCTCTATGTCGGCGGGATCCCAGAGTCCGTCAAAAGTCACCTGCGGAGCGGGGGCGAAGAAGCGGATGGGAAGCGCCGGGCCGAAGACTCCGTGCATACCGGTGACGGGGTCGCAGACGCTCATAGCGTTCCAGGTGTCGCCGTGATAGCCGCTTCGGATGGTGACGAAATTGGTCTTCCGATGGTCGCCCGAACGCGATACCGATGCCTGCACCGCCATTTTCATGGCCACTTCGATGGCCACCGAGCCGGAATCGGCATAGAAGATGTTGTTCATCGACGGCGGAGCCATCTCCAGCAGGAGCTTGCCGAGCTCTATTGCCGGCTCATGGGTGAGGCCTCCAAACATCACATGGCTCATCTTCGATATCTGACGCTCTACTGCGGCATTGATCACCGGGTGGTTGTAGCCGTGGATGGTACACCACCATGACGACATGCCGTCAATCAGCTCGCGGCCGTCGGCAAGGCGCAGGCGCACTCCGGAGGCCGAGTCGACCTTATAGGTCGGCAGCGGATCGATGGTCGATGTGTAGGGATGCCAGAGATGTTCGCGGTCGAAGCTGTCATGAAGCGAGTCTTCGCCACCACATATATTATATATAGTGTCAGCCGGGCTGACTTCTGTGTCTGATTGCATGGTTTGACTGGATGGTTTTGTTATTGCAAAATTAGCAAATATTCATTGAAATATTGCAAAAACGACTCCAACATCGTATATTTGCAACATACACCAAATTCATTCATCGCATTACCAATGAGAAACAAGATTTTATCGGCTGCAATCGGTCTCGGCACTGCCTTAGGCCTTCATGCAGCAGACAAAGTGACCTTTACCTATGAAGGCTTAAACTACAATATTCTCTCTGAAGCCGACAAAACCTGTGAAGTGGGCCGACACGACAAAAATGCCCAGCTCAGTTCGGTAGTGATACCAGAAACCGTGGAATACAACGGCACAGCATACACCGTCACAGCTCTTGGCGACAGCGCATTCTACGGCAATGGCTATCTGACCGCGCTAAAAATTCCTGAGACCGTCACTGTCATCAAAAGCTGTGCCATTTCGCAGACACTCAGACTTTTCGAACTCAGGCTTCCCAACAGCGTCACAGAAGTGGAGCCACGTGGAGTATATGGCAACCGGAGTCTCTATGCTCTGTGGATCAGCACGGGAATGCGTGAGATAAACCGCGAGGCATTCAACGCCAACCCAGCACTTACCGCAATAGTGATTCCAGAAGGCATTGAGATTATTCACGATGATGCTTTCAACTATTGCTCAAGGGCCACAACTCTCATTATCAGCTCCACAGTCACCACGATCAGCAAAATGGCTTTTGCCGGTTGCTCCAGTCTCACTAATGTGAAGATACCCGGAAATGTTCAGGAAATAGGGAATGAGGCTTTCAGCTACTGCGCAAAATTGGCCACCGTAACAATTGAAGAAGCCTCTCAGCCACTGAAATTAGGCTCTGACGTTTTTGGACATGGCATATATACCGCCAATCCGAACAATGACGCATGGTGCCGCCTTAAAACTCTGAATCTCAACCGCTCATGGACCTGCACTGCGACTGATGTCAATGGCCTGCCGTTTTCAAAACGTTCCACTCTCCAGACCATCAATATCGGCGAGGCCGTCTCGTCAATTCCTGATAATTCGTTTGCCGGCTGCGACAACGTGACGGCCATCAATATCAACCGCGACACCGCACCCTACGCAAACTCGTCGGTTTTCTCGACCCAAGTTTTTGCCGGAGCAACTCTCACGGTGCCAGAAAGCGCTCTTGAAGCCTATAAGGCCAACAGCCTATGGGGACGCTTCGCCAAGATCGAGGGCACGGCCGAGTCAGGCATAGCCGATATAGAGGCCGATGCGGCAGGTATTACCGAATACTTCGATCTCTGCGGACGCCGCGTAGACGGCACTCCCTCGGCCGGCATCTACATTTTCCGCCGTGCCGACGGTTCGACAGGCAAAGTGCTCATCCGATAAACAATGAGTATATCTGATAACCGGGAGGCTTGCATTTGCAAGCCTCCCGGTTATGTCTATCGCCCCAATTACCAACTGTTTATAACCAAAATCAGATCAAACAATTTAAAAATATTATCGAAAAATTTTTAATTTTTATAAATTTTATCATATCTTTGTGACGAAATACTATATCTCACACACGAAATATACACATTTCAACCTAAACAACTCGTTTTCAACCCTTAGAAACAAACACTTTTTTATTACTAACCTTTAATAATTCACATTATGAAAAAGTTCTTAGTTATGGCCGTTATGGCTATTATGGCACTCGGTGTATCCGCACAGGTTTATGTAGGTGGTTCTATCGGCGCATGGCGTGATGGTTCTAGTAAATTGACCCACATCAATATCCTTCCTGAAGTTGGTTATAATCTCAATGATACTTGGGCGATCGGAACAGTTATCGGTTGGGATTACAAGCATCAGCATGAAGCAACCCTCAATCTGGTGAAATTCGACCCGTATGCACGCTACTCTTTCATTAAATCCGGCAACCTCAGCCTTTTCGTTGACGGTGGCATTGACCTCGGCTTCGGTAAAGCCAAATTCGGCGATGATTCTTCTGATACTGCCGTTACTTATGGTATCGGCTTCAAACCCGGTGTATCTTATGCACTTTCTGACAAATGCTCTCTCGTTGCTCACTTCGGTTTCCTTGGTTATCTTGATGGTAATGATGAAGCTAAAGCAGCAGGTAACCTTGTTGGCTATGAATATGGCTGGGGATTCAATTTCTCAAACAACCTTTCTTTCGGTTTCTACTACAACTTCTAAATCCCGCACCGGTTTAGCCTCCTGAGAGGCTTTGCCTACGGAATAAAAAAACGCGCGCGGCGTCTGCCCTTCATCCGGGCCGACGCCGCGTTTGTTTCCCCCCGCCATGCCACACGGTCGCGGAGGGCGGGTGCAACATGCCGGATCCACACGGACGCGGAGGGGCGGGTGTCCGACAGGACATTGATTTACCATCACGATACGGACGTAAGACGCGAACTCCCGGTTAAGCCTCATTCCGACGCCCGCCTTACGGATCCGTAAATCCGTGTCCTCACGGACACGATACGACGGGGGAATCATAAACCCGTGACACCTGCGCGCAAGGCGCTGCGGTGTCACGGGCTATGAGTAAATCGATGTCCTAACGGACATCACCATCCGGTACCACACGCCCACAGGGACGGTGGAAACATCGGAACCGCATCCGCATGGTCGCAGAGGGCGGGTGCAACATGCCGGATCCACACGGACGCGGAGGGCGGGTGCAACATGCCGGATCCGCACGGACGCGGGGAGCGGGTGTCCGGCAGGACACCGATTTAATAGTAGCCCCCGACACCGCAGCGCAAAGCGCGCAGGTGTCGGGGGGGTAGATAGTATCCTTTTTGATAATGTCCGACAGGACATTGATTTACCATCACGCCAAAGCCATATCAGCCCGGCTGCGGGGGATGGAGGAATATAAACGCGGACGTGTCCGGATGGTCGTGGGGATTAACGGATCCGGATTTTGGTCACGTTGCCGCCCTGACGGCGGATGTAGATGCCGGGAGTAAGATTGTCGGCATTTACCGGCATACCCTGGATGTTGAAATACTCAACCGGGGCATTGCCGTCGGCTTCGATATCGGTTATGCCACTGGTGTCGCCGATGGTGAAGTAGACATTCCCAGCTGTGACATACTCTTCTTTGCCTGCATTGTTGACCACAGCCACCACATAGTAGCGCTGTCCGGCAACGGCTTTGGGAAGAGAGAGCGAGACGGTCTCGGTGGCAGTCCGGCCTGCGCTTACATAAACCGGCACAGTCTTTTTTGCTACTACCGTACCCAGGAAACCTGACTGGAATACACGCAGTTCAAAATCACGGTAGACAACTCCGGTAAGACCTTCAACTGAAACAGAGACCTTGATGTCATTGGGATCGACCGCTTCGGCATTGGCTACAGAAACCGTAATCGGACTCTTGTAGGTGGGCTTCGGAACTCTTGAATTGACTGTCACGGGGCAGGTGCCCAGCATGGTGTAGGCTCCGTTTTCAACCATTGCGATGGCAAATGTCCATTCACCAGGATCAACCGATAGCCCCTTGTCATAGAACCAGTCTGTCACAAATTCAAAGGGAGTGCCTTCAGGCGAGAAGTCAAGAGTGATGTTGCTGTTCGAATAGGCGCGTACCGACTTGTCGGGATTGAGGAGCACGGCCTTGACAGCTGTGCTTGTCTCGGCTCTGCCGGTGAAGCGGGCCACTCCTGAGATTTTGACGCTGCTGTCGATATAGAAATCGCCGTGGGTGTCAATGTTCTCCACAATCAGATCGCCGGCCTTGGGAATTGAAGATTCCACAATCTGTCCGCTTTTGACGGTGATAAGCACATAGCCGGCCACAGTGGGAGGACACTGGAAGTTGTATTCCTCGCCATCGATACGCACAGCCGGATAGACACGATAAGTGCCGTCGGGAAGGCCTGAGATCTTGGCCATCATCGAACGGGCAGTCACGGTATTTCCGGTAACAATGTCAATGCCCCAGTTCCTGCACACAGGCGAAACTACGGTGCTGGTGGATATCTTTTTGCTTCCGTCCTCGCTGAATATCTGATAGATGAACTCACCGCTGACAGTATAGGGTGAGCGGTTTACGAAGGTGCCGTGTATGTTGAAATATGTGTTTCCGGCATAGGCGTTCGTAAGATCATCAATGCAGAAAGTGTAGCGGCGGGGAGAGTCAGCGCCGGTGGAAGGCTTTATGCCGAGGAGCGCACCCTGGTTGCTGGTGTAGTCACCTGTACCGCCACCTGTACCGAGGCTGCTCGGCTTGAGCATAGACAGGCTGAAATAGCCGTCGCCGAGGCCGGACCAACCCCAGTTGAAGTGGAAATAACCGTCTTTGTCATAGCCGTCGCAGACAAAACAGTGAGCTCCGCCCCAGTAGACCATCGGGCCGCAGTTTTTGAGGTTGTCATAGACCATCTGCTCCCACTCGTCGGTGGTGTGGAAGCTGCGGAACTCGTTGTGTATGTCAAGGTCATATCTGAAATATGACACAAGGGCATTGCCAACCTGCTCTTGGTAGGCGGCCGAGGCATCGGAGGCATATCTCATGCGGAGCGAGTAGCCGCAGGCCTGCATCAGCTTGGCTACGGCGTCGGCCTGGGTTTCGGTGTACTGACCATATGTATATGTGTCGGTCATGCTGGCCCAGTCGAATTCATAGTTGCTGAAGTCCTCGGTGAGGGTTTCGTTGTTCCATTTGTAGCTGAGATTTGCATTTTCAGCCACCTTGTCAGGCCAGTTGTGATATTTCATCACCTGGGCCATAGCGGTGGCAACGCAACCGGTGTAGGTTGGGCGTCCTGATGACTTGGGGCAGAATGTATTGTAAGGCGCTCCCTGGTCCCAGCGGGTGGCTACAAGAGGAGCTATCGGCTCACGGGGATCGCCTGCGCGGCTGACAGAGCGGCTGTAAGGCTCGGCTCCGAAGTCAGAAGCCATACGGATTCCGTCGGCGCAGAGGTCGAGCCAACCTTTGAAATTATCGGGAAGATCAGCGGGATCAATCGAACCGCTTTCACTGTAGCCCACGAGCGGAATGGCCACATCATCAGCCGATACAATCATCCAGCCCCCTTCAGGACGGTTGAACACATAGAGAGCCGGAGCATCGGCCTGACCCACTGTCATAACCGGAGCCACAGAGGCTGATGCCGTTGAGCGTGATACCGATTGACCGGTGACACGCCCCAGCGCTTCGGCAGGGCTGAGACTGCGCGCTGTGGCTGTAGGGCCGCCGAGCATGACGGCCAGAGACAAAAGCAATAGAGGTTTACGCATAAGGTTGTAAAGAATAGAGAATTGTCATTTTACAAGAATTTTGGTCACTTCCGGGCCCTGACGGCGGATGTAGATGCCTGGAGCAAGGTTTTCACCGCTGACCGGCATGCCCTGAAGGTTGAAATACTCGGCAGGGACTTCGGTATCGGCCCCGATTCCGTCAATGCCGCTGGTGTCGCCAAGTATGAAATAAGCGGAGGCCGTTTTGCCGACAGTAGAAGTGCCTGACTGGCGTTCGGCTCTCACAATATGCTGCTGACCGGGGAGAACCATATAGCTTGGCAGCGAAACAGTGTAGCTGATGACCGCGGTCTGGCCTCCGGTGACGAACACCGGCACCCGTCTGTCGGTGTTGAGCGGAGTGATGCTGCGACTGATTTTCACCGTCATGTATTCGTCGATCAGGCCGGAGATACCTTTGACCGTGATATTGAACTTGAGATTCTGCGGATCTACGGCTGACACAACCTCGACGGCAGTGATCTGATATTCCCCTTCAGGGATCTCGTCGGTGATGGTCACCCGGCAGGTGGCTATCGTCTCGAAACCGAGCTGCAGAGCCAGAGTGTATTCGCCCGGAGCGATGTTGAAGCCCGCGCTGACGAAGTCGAAGTCACAGCCCTCGTCAGAAAATTTAATGTTCAGTTCGGTGCTGTAGGCAATGATCTCGCCTGATGGGGAGAGAAGGCGCACACCTATGTAGCGTTCGGTATCGCCTACGCCGCCAACGAATTTCGCGGTTCCGGTGACTCTGAAACGTTTGCCATTATAGATGAGATTGTTGACGTTGGCACAAAGATTTTCAACTTCCAGAGAAGCCGTCTGGTGAAGTTCGGCCTTGTTGACGCCTCCTTCGCGGGTGTAGATCACATAATCAGGATAGCCGGGAGCCGAAGCGAAGACATGTTCCTCGCCATCAAACTCAACGGCGGGGTAGATGTGATATGTCCCGTCTTCCAACGACTCAGGAATGTTACATTCGATCATCGACTCATAGTAGGGAGGATAGAATTCCGTACCTGCCGAGGGGATCGAAGCCGTGCATGATGTCAGATATTTTTCCTCACCGTTTACTTCAGCGAAGATACGGAATTTGAAAGTGGCGTTAACCATGTAGGGCGAAAGGTTGCTGAATGTGCCGAACATTGACAGCAGCGAGCCGGAGACAAAGGTCTCGGTGATACCCTGAGACGCATAGAAGGTGTAGCGGCGCTTGGCCGGCGAGTCATTGCCGGCGGGCTTTACACCGAGGAGAACACCCTGGCCGTTGTTGAAGCCGCCTGTGCCGCCGCCGACCCCTGTCGATCCGGGGTTAAGCGCGTCAAGAAGATAATAGCCATCGCTCAGACCGCCCCAGCCCCAGTTGAAGTGGTAGAATCCGTCGCCACGGTAGCCGTCGCAGACAAAGCAGTGTCCGACACTGCCGGATCCCCACCAGAGCACCGGACCACAGGTTTTCAGGTTTTCATAGATCATATTGTCCCAGGCGGCAGAAGAGTACATCTCGCGCGGTTCATTGTGGAGTCCGGCGTCATATTTGAAATAGTTCACCAGCGCACCGCCCACTTTCGCGCCGAAAGAGCCTGAGGCGGAGGTGCCGTAGCTCATACTGACGGAATAGCCGCAGGCCTGCATCAGCTTGGCCACAGCGTTGGCCTGTTCTTTGGTGTGGCTGTCGCGGTAATCGTCAATCATGAGATCCCACTGGAACTCGTAGTTGCTGAAATCTTCGCTCAGAGTGACAACGGACGTGCCGTTGTGCCACTGATAGGAGATCATGGCATCTTCCGCCCCCTTGTCAGGCCAGTTGTGATATTTCATGACCTCGGCCATAGCAGTGGCCACACAGCCGGTGACAGTTCTCGCCGATCCAATCATAGGGCAGAGGTCATTGTAGGGTCCTTCCTGGTTCCACATTGTTGTCATCAGCGGACCGATCGGCTCATGATCAGGAATGGCGGCACGCGAATAAGGCGCATGGCCTTCGGCTGAGGCACGGAGAATCTGCTCCTTGTTGAGTTCAAGCCAGAAACGCAGGTTTTCGGGGAGGTTGTCAGGATCGAGGCGGCCGTTGTCGCTGTAGCCTATCACGGGTGCTGCGACATCGTCGGCCGAGAGTATCATGTAGCCCTTGTCGGAACGGTTGAACACGTAGATGGCCGGAGCCTCGTCTGATCCGAGAGTCATGACCAGTTCCGGCGAGCCGCCGGAGCGTGAGACCGGCATCACGGCCTCAGCCGTAGCCCTGTCAAGGGCCTCCGAGGGGCTCAGAGTGCGGGCCGAGGCTACGGGGGCGGCCATGACGGCGGCCAGCGATATGAATAAGAATGATTTTCTCATCGGTTTATCTTTTGGGGATTTTTTTTTCAGTCGGTTTATTTCACTATCACTTTCGAGACTTTCGAACCCTGACGGCGGATGTAAATGCCGGGGACAAGATCTGCCGCATCGACGCGCAGGCCTCGGAGGTTGAAATACTCAACCTTGGCATTGACATCGGCGCCGATGCCTGGGATGCCGCTGGTGTCACCGATGGTGATGGGAACGTCAGGTAAATCGTAGACCGGCTTCATGCCGCCGGGGAAAGAATATCGTTCATAACATACATTGGCCGTATAAGCTTCGCCCGCCACTGCATCGGGAATCGAGAGGGTGGCGTTGAGAGTGACTGTATTTCCGGCAGACACATAAAGATCTTTCATTAATCTTGTGACAGTATTGCCGGCCGCATCCTTGATCTCGAAATAGAGTTTATCCTGAGCAATACCGCCCAGACCGGACACTGTGGCTGTCATATGGACAGCTGCCGGATCGACAGCCGCGGGATTGTCCACTTCAAAGCTATTGATCTTATATTCACCATAAACATACGGGCTCACAGTGGTCTTGCAGGATGCCACGATCCGGTATTCGTAAGTTATATCATCCATATAGACCAGCGCGAATGTATAGTCGCCGGGCTTGACGGTTGTTCTGAACCATGAGCTGATGAATTCAAAGGGTTCGCCCTCAGGAGTGAAGGTGATGTTGGCACCTTCGGCGGTCACAAGCACTTTGCCTTCATCATCGAGAAGCGCGGCAAGAAGATAGAGGCTTGTCTCGGCTTCGCCTGTGAAGCGGGCTGTGCCCGACACCTTGAACTGGCTGCTGACAAAGAGATCGCCGTTGGTGCTCAGGTTTTCGATTACCTTCTCGCCTACCGATGGCACTGTGGCGGTGTTCTGATACTGGTTGGTTCCGGTCTTGGTGCGGGTGTAGATAATATAGTCGGCCTCTGATACCGGTGTGCGGAACACGTATTCCTTGCCGTCGACACGGATGCCGGGATATATGCGGTAGGTGCCCTCGCCGAGCACTGAGTTCGAGATCGACCCCATCAGCGTGACCTGATCGAGCTCAGGTCCGAAATCGGTGAATGACGACGGGGTGAAGAAATCATCGACAGTGGCCACATGCTTCGAGCCGTCTTCGCTGTAGATCATATAGACGGCGTTTCCGTTGACCTTGTAGGGCGAGCGGTTCTTGAATATGCCCTGGATGGTCAGGTAAGTTCCCTGGACCTTAAGGTCAGAAAAGCTGGAGCAAGTGAACGTATAGACCGGTTCAGGCCTGAGTCCGTCAGAAGGCTTGGCACCGAAAAGCGCACCCTGGGCATTGTTATAGCCGCCTGTGCCTCCGCCTGTACCCACGAATGACGGATTCAGAGCGTCAAGCAGGAAGTAGCCGTTGCTGTTGCCTGACCAACCCCAGTTGAAGTGGAAATAACCATCGGGACGATAGCCGTCGCAGACAAAACAGTGTGCCACGCTGCCCGAACCCCAGTAGACCATCGGGCCGCAGTCTCTAAGGTTGTCATAGACCATCTGCTCCCATCGGGCCGAGGAGTAAAGCTCGCGGGGCTCATTGTGGAGACCGCCGTCATAGTCGAAATATGTCACAAGCGCCCGGCCCACAACTTCATTGAACGCGGCGGATGCCACAGGACTGTAGCCCATTTCGACCGAATATCCGCAGGCCTTCATCAGATTGGCCACGGCATCTGACTGAGCTGAATTATAGGCTGTGAAATAGCTGTCAAGCATATTGTTCCAGTCAAAGCTGAAGTTGCTGAAATCGGCGCTCAGAGTCGGGGTGTCGGCAGGGCCTCCGCGCCATTTGTATGAGAAGTTGGCGTTCGCACCTGCCTGAGCCGGCCAGTTGAAGTATTTCATGACCTGAGCCATCGCAGTGGCCACACAGCCGGTGTAGGTGGCACGGCCTGATACCTTTGGACAGAGCTTGTTGTAAGGCGCCCCCTGGTCCCAGGTGGTCTTTACCATCGGGGCAATCTCTTCGCGGTCAGGAGTCTCGGATGCAAGATATGGCCCGGCACCGTCAGCCGAAGCCGCAAGAATCTGCCGGCTGCAGTTGTCAAGCCATCCTTTCATGTTTTCCGGCAGATTGGCAGGATCAATGGCTCCGCTGTCACTGTAGCCTATGACCGGGGCGGCGACATCGTCAGCCGCAACAATCATCCATCCGCCTTCCGGACGGTTGAACACGTATAATGACGGAGCGTCCGCTGTCCCTACGGTCATGACCGGGGTCTGGGCCGAAGCTCTTGACGAGCGCAATGCGGGCTGGTTGGTCACTCGTCCCAATGCTTCTGCAGGACTAAGGCTACGGGCTGTCGCCGACATGCCGGACATGAGGGCCAATGACAGGAACAATACTGTTTTACGCATAAAAATGTGAAGAATTTAGCAGGGTGTGATTAGTTTATCTGATTGAACTGAGCTTAGGAGTGTCAGCAGACAAGGATTTTCTTATTCTCATACTTTTCATACATCCTATACACCTTAATATATAATGTATGTCAGTTACTTTCTTTTCTTTTTTCATGGTCCCCAATGTCTCAATACCCGTTCTGATACCTGAAAGATCCGGCCGTCAGCTTCCGCGGTCTCTCTGCGGCAGACTGAAAACCAGACGGCAGTCCGGCAATCCGGCCGCTATGAGGCTGTCGCATCTGGCGGCCGCATCCGGAGTGCCGGCAGGAAATGGCATCTGATAGATTTCCGTCACCCGCGCACCCGGAATAATGGCTTCCATTATTTCAGCAGGCGACGGAGCAGACTCCATCGCGGCATATTCCCGATAGGTCCAGCGGGTGAAAGCCGTATTGCCGGAAACACCGCGCCGGTCAAGCAGAAAGCCGTCTGAAAGTCTGACCGGAGCGGCTCCTGCAAGATCTGACGGGGCCGGATATGACACCAGCCTGCGGTGACGGCTGTCAAGAGTGACAGGCACCCGGTCGGCATAGTCTCCGTCGGTCTTATAGATCCGAGCCATCGCAACAGCGTTGACCGTGGGTGCGGGCAGCGGTTTCGCCCCTATGACCGCAGGCTGTGACTGAGGCGCTGAAACCGCTGCCTGCTCCTTGTGAGAGGAACAAGCTGCCAGGGAGATGGAGAGTATTGGCAGGAGCAGTTGTTTCATACGCGAAAAAGTCACCCTCCAAAGTTACGTAATATACTCTTATCAACCAACTCCCTGCGACTGTTTTAATATACATATTTTTGAAAATCTTCTTACTTTTTCACGATTTTGGCCGAAATGGGGCCTGAATCGGTCTCATTCCGGCTTATGTACATGCCTGGATTAAGAAACACCCTCCAAATTTTAAAGGATGCCCTGGCTGAGAATTTCAATCTCGCCGGGCATCCTTCTGAAGGTGCTATATATCTGTCACTATTGTGTATGGGAGAGAGCATTACCGGGGCCTGCACGAAGCCGCCGGCATCCTCTCCGGATTCTATTTCTTTATGACCTTGACAGTGCGGACGCCGTCAGCTGTCAGCACTCTTGCTATGTAAAGGCCTGAGGGGAGAGCCGAGAGGTCGACGCGGGCTGTCTGACCGTCAATCTCTGTCTGCGCGCCGGTAAGTTTGCCTGACAGCGAGTAGAGGTCCACGCGGCTGATTTCAGCCGAAGCAGAAATCACGGTGTGATCTACTGCCGGATTGGGCGAGAGGGTAACTGCATTCGCGCCATCGGCTATGACATCGGCAATTCCGCTGCGTTCGCCGATTGTAAATGACAGATATTTACCAGACGAAATAAAGCTGTTGCCGTTATAGAGACCCACGTCCACGAGCTCTCCGGCGCTGAAGCCCGTCAGACTTCCGCTGATGACAAATGACTGAGTGTCGCCGGCGTTCATCATAAGCAGAGGAGAATTGAGCTGAGCCGAGGCATACTGGTCATTCTCGCCGAAGAAAGCCGCGCAGATCCGTCCGGCCAGATAGCCTGACTGACATTTCAGAGTCACGTTTATGACAACGTTGTCAGGATCAACCGCAGAGGCATTTTCCACGTTCCAGCCTACAACCTGCAGCGATGGAGTTCCGGGGTTGCTGCTTACGGTGACACTGATCTGATCGGAAATCACCTTGTAACCCGAACCGGACTTATAGCCCATTGCGAATTTATAGGCTCCGGGGGTTACTGAGATTTCATCGCCGTTGTCATTGACAAACCATTCGCTAAAATAGTCAAACGGCTCACCGGCTACGGAGAATAGCTGGTTGAGTTCGCAACCGTGGCCCAGAACTGTTCCGTTATCTCTGAGCAGAAGTCCATAGACAGGCATTGTAGCTTCCATGTCTACCGAAAATTTTGCCAGTCCGGTAGCCCGGAAGCCACAGCCGGAATACATCTGCCGGGAGGCTGTCAGCCCTGTAACCGAGTAGTTGCCCAAAGAGGGTGTGGACACCGAATAATTCGAACCGCTGCGCGACAGCTGCACATAGCCCGGCTGGGAGATAGAACACTGATAAGGATAAACGGTCGATCCGATCTTGAACACCGGATAGATACGATAGGTTCCGTCGCTTATACCAAGAAATGAAAGCGGAATGGAAACAGACGGATAATATGAACCGGGATAATAATCCGGCACAGTATAACGGTCTACAATCTTTATATCCTTGCCGTTCTGATCGGTAATTCTTAAAGACACATAACCTGAAACCTCATCAATCGAGAAGTTGGCAAAATCTCCGTAGAGCACAAAATTAGACCCGCTGATTTCAGCTGAGATATTTCCGAGAGCTACGAATTTGATATCATGGACAGATGTGGTCGAAGTGGCGGGGCGGATGCCTATGAGAATTTCCTGACCGCTGTTGTAGCCTGAAGTGCTGCCTCCGGCTCCCTGCTGGTCTGGGTCAAGCGCATTGAGAAGGAAATAGCCGTCGCTCATGCCTGACCAGCCCCAGTTGATATGGAAATAGCCGTTGCCCCGATAGCCGTCACAGACAAAGCAGTGGCCGCTCTCTCTGTTGCTGCCTGAATAGAGCACCGGGCCGTCGGTCTGCAGGCTGTTGTAGATCATAGTCTCCCAGTCGGCAAGAGTATAGCAATGACGCAGTTCGTTGCGAAGACGGCCGTCATATTTGAAATAGTTGGCCAGTGCGCCTCCTACAGCCGCACTTGAAGCGCCTGAGGCAGAAGGGCCGTAGTCCATTCTGACAGAATAACCGCAGGCCTGCATGAGTTTGGCCACTGCTTCCTGCTGAGTTCTCGTTGAAGAAACGGCGGAATAGTCCGGGAGCATGTTGGACCAGTCAAAAGCATAGTTTCCGAAACTTGCCGTCAGCGTTTTGCTTTCCCACGTGTAAGAAAAATTCGCATTTGATGCCGCCTTGTCAGGCCAGTTGTGATATTTCATTACCTGGGCCATAGCCGTGGCCACGCAACCGGTGTAGGTCGGATATTCCTTGCCTTTGTACTCGTAGATGGGACAATAATTATTGTAAGGCTCACCCTGGTCCCACTTGGTCTGAAGCAGAGGGCCGATAGGGTCTCGGTCTTCGCGGGCAGTGACCTCATACGAGCCGGCATTTTCCGCTGCCGCAGCCCTGATCTGGGCGCTGTACTCCTCAAGCCACCAACGCATCGACGGTGACATCTTTTCAGGATCGAATATCCCGGTGTCGCTGTAGCCGAGCACGGGCGCCGCCACATCATCGGCCGATACTATCAGATAGCCCGACTCATTGGGTGTGAACACATAGACAGCCGGGGTGTCATCTGCTCCGATGGTCATTACAGGTTCAAGCACTGAATGACCACGGCTTGTGCCTGTCGCAGCGGCCTGTGATGATTTCGCAGCACGGGCGAGCGCCTCGGCGGGAGTGAGTGTGCGGGCTCCGGCAGTGCTTGCAGCCAAGGCTGCCAGAGCTAACATCAGATACGTTTTTTTCTTCAACTTCAATTAGCGTTTTAGCGGTTTTATAGATATGGCATAGCCACCGCCGGCAATGGCGCCGAGTGTCAGTTTCGACTTTGAGGTGACTGTCTTGCGGGTAATATCATAGCGGGTCTGGCCGTCAACGGTGTTTGCGTCAGGGGCCTCGGCATAGATCGTGGCTTCATATTTCCGTCCCGGATCGAGAAACGACAGGCTGATGGTGCTCTTGCGGTCGGCGGTGCCGGCGGTAGATCCTACATACCATTCATCGGAGTTCTTGTCTTTGCGGGCCACTGTCACATATTCCATCGGCTCGGCTTCAAGATAGACCGAACGCTCCCATTCAACAGGCACATCTTTGATGAACTGGAATGCGTCCATATGCTTTTCATAATGTTCAGGAAGGTCGGCGGCCATCTGGAGGGGGCTGTACATGGTGACGTAGAGCGCCAGCTGGCCGGGAATGGTCGAGGCGATCTTTGAATTGTTGTTAGGAGTGAACGTTGACAGGTCAAACTCGAAAATGCCGGGAGTGTAGTCCATCGGGCCTCCCTGCAGACGGGTGAAAGGCAGGATCGAGGTGTGCCATTTCTCATTGCCGCCCATAGCCTGATACTCTGTTCCGCGGGCGCTTTCGTTGCCGATGAGGTTGGGATAAGTGCGGGCCAGACCTGTAGGACGGCTTGCCTCGTGGGCGTTGACCATTATCTTATGATCGGCGGCCTTGCGGACGGCATAGAGGTAGTGGTTGTTGAGCCACTGTGAGTAGTGATATTCGCCGCGGGGAATGATGTTGCCTACATAACCGCTCTTGACGGCATTGTAGCCGTAGTCGTTCATCAGCTTGTAGGCCTGGTCGAGATGGCGCTCGTAGTTGCGCACCGATGCCGAGGTTTCGTGGTGCATCATCAGCCGCACGCCCTTTGACCGGGCATAGTCGGTGAGATATTTCAGATCGAAATCAGGATAGGGGGTGACAAAGTCAAAGACATAGTCTTTCGACTGGCCGAACCAGTCTTCCCATCCTTCGTTCCAGCCCTCTACGAGCACCTGGTCAAAACCATGATCGGCAGCGAAGTCGATGTAACGCTTGACCTTGGCGGTGTTGGCGCTGTGGCGCCCGTTGGGACGGGTCTTTGAGTAGTCTGTCTCGCCGAGCTTCACGGAGTAGACGTCATCAGTATAGTTCCAGGTACCGGCTCCGGTGATCATCTCCCACCAGACGCCGATGTATTTGACCGGCTTGATCCAGCTGACATCTTCATAGGCTGTCGGATCATTGAGATTGTAGATCAGCCGCGAGGCGAGGATGTCACGCGCGTCATCGACTATCATCACCGAGCGCCAGGGACTTTTGGCCGGGGTCTGCATGTAGCCTTTGCGGCCCTGATTGTCGGGGGTGAGCCATGAGGAGAATGTCATGGTTGTGTCGTTGAGGTTAAGGTGCATTGTCGGATAGTCGACAGTGGCGGCCTCATGGATGTTCAGATAGATGCCGTCGTCTGTCTTGAGCTGGAGCGCAGTCTGGACGCCTGTGGGAGAGAAAGGCGTGGTCGAGGCATTGTCCGGATTGATTTTGGAGGGGAAAAGGCCGCGGATCTCGCTCAGGCGCGACCGGGTGTAGTTATACTCCTGGGTGTCATAGTCGCCGGGAATCCAGTAGGCGGTATGGTCACCGGTCATTGCAAACTCCGTTGCTTCTTCGGCTATTACGAAATAGTTGAGATTTGGCTGTCCGGGGAATTCATACCGGAAACCGATTCCGTCGTCATAGGCTCGGAAGCGTATCTCCATAGAGCGGTCAAAAGCCGGCTGACGCAGGCTGACGGTCATTTCATTGTAGTGGTCGCGGATTTCCGACTCTTCGCCCCAGACAGGCTGCCACACGGTGTCGACACTGTCGCGGCTCACTCCGGCAAGCTCGAAGCCGTCTTTGAGCGAAAGAGCGTCGGCTCCGGCCTTTTTGCCCTGTTGCTCGAAGCTGTTGCGTCCCGACTCGCTCGACAGGTCAAAGCCGAGACCCGACGGGGCGATCACCTGCTTGCCTTTGAAGTCGACAAAGTAGGTTGGACGTCCGTCACGGATCTCAAACGTCAGCGCGATGTCGCCGTCAGGCGATTTCAGCACTTCATCTGCTTTTGATGTCCCTGCAGCCATCAGGCCGAGAGCGAGAGAGAGGACTATGTGATGTCTCATAATTGAAATTTGATGTAAGGAATAAAATGTGATAAGTAAGTATGACATATAGAGTTGCAAACTTACAAAATTTTCCTTTCATTATCAATTTTTCACACCACTTTCCTCGGATAGTCAAAAAGAAATTCGTTCAAATCGTCATCAGCACATTTGAACGGTTTTATATCGGAGTCCTCAAGGTGACAGACGGGCGGCTGTCAGAAGATTGATTCGTGGGTGTAGGAGGTAAGCAGCTCCAGAGCTTTCATGCCCATCACGGAGTTGCCTTTTTCGTTGAGGCGCGGGCTCCAGGTGGCCACGGAATAGCGTCCGGGATAGACGGCTGCTATGCCGCCGCCGACTCCGCTCTTGCCGGGAAGTCCGACCAGATAGGAATATTCACCGGCATCGTTGTAGAATCCGCAGGTCTGCATGATGGCGTTGATGCGCTTTACCTGCGAATAGGTCAGGCTGACGCCGCCGAAGGAGAATTCCCGGTTGCGGTCGGCAAAGGGCAGAAACGATTGGGCCAGCTGACGGCAGTCCATCTTGACGGAACACTGCAGGAAGTAGAAGCGCAACACGTCCTCGATGTCGTTTTGCAGATTGCCGTAATACTTGAGCATGTTGGCAATGGCGGCGTTAACATAGCCCGTAGTCCTCTCCGAAGCCGCTACCTCGCGGTCATATTCTACGGTGGGATCGCCGGAGATACGGCGTATGAAGTCTATATATTCACCCTCCGGATCGGAGAGTTCCGAAAGGAGCACGTCGGCCACAACGATTGCACCGGCATTGATGAACGGATTGCGCGGAATGCCGTGGTCGAGTTCAAGCTGTATCAGCGAGTTGAAAGCCGAGCCCGACGGCTCTTTGCCCACTCTCTCCCAAAGAGCCTCGCCTTTGAGCGAAAGGGCCATAGAGAGTGAGAAGACTTTGGTGACACTCTGGATAGAAAAGCGCTCACCGACATCACCCAGCTCGGCTCCGCCACCATCGGTGGTGAGAAGGCAGATGCCGAAACGGTCAGGATTGACTCTCGCAAGCGCCGGTATGTAGGAGGCCTGCTGTCCTACGGTGCGGAGCGGCTCAACTTCGACCGCTATCTCTGTCAGGATTCTATTATAGTCCATGATGATCTGGTGGGATTTGACATGCAAATGTACAATATTTTTATTATCTTTGCAGTCATTATGGGACGATTACTTGCTATTGACTACGGGCGCAAACGCTGCGGACTGGCTGTGACCGACGTGTTGCAGATCGTGGCCACGGCGCTTGACACTGTGCCCTCGGCCCAGCTGATAACCTATGTCAAGGCCTATGTCAGCCGCGAGCCGGTCGATGAAATCATTGTCGGACTCCCCAAAACCCTGGGCGGGGAGCCGTCAGAGTCGATGCGCTATATCACTCCGGCCATCAACCGCCTGCGCAAGGAGCTGCCGGGAGTGGAGATCCGCTTTTTCGACGAACGCTTCACCTCGACCCTTGCCCACCGCGCCATGCTCGATGCCGGAGTCAAGAAAAGCGACCGCCGCGACAAAGGCGCCATAGACCGCATGGCGGCCGTCATAATCCTCAACGGCTATCTCGAATCACGCCGGATCTGACCGCCGCACAGGAAGCAGAGCCGCCCACCCACAGGCCGGCGCCTCCCCCCTCCTTGCCAATCATCCAGGAATAATCAAAAAAACAGATATATCAATGCGCTTACCAGTCTATCTTTACGGCCATCCGGTGCTCCGCAAGACAGCGGCCCCGATAAGCCGGGACTATCCTGAGCTCAAAGAGCTTATAGAGAACATGTTCACCACCATGTATGCCAGTGAAGGCGTAGGCCTTGCCGCTCCACAGATCGGTCGCTCTGACAGAATCGTTGTGATCGATGCCGACCCCGTCAAAGATTCATTCCCCGAATGCGAGGGCCGCAAATTCGTGCTCATCAACCCGGAGATCGAGGTGCTTGACGGAGAAGCCGTCAGCCGCGGCGAAGGCTGCCTCAGCCTGCCGGGACTTTCGGAAAACGTCAGCCGCGTGGAAAACATCCGCCTGCGCTGGGTCGACGAAAACTTCGAACCGCATGAAGAAGTGATCACCGGCTTCCTGGCCCGCATAGTCCAGCATGAGTGCGACCACCTCGAAGGCAAACTATACATCGACCACATTTCGATGATCCGCAAGCAGCTGATCAAAGGAAAACTCAACAACATCATAGCCGGAAAGACCCGCTGCGATTATCCCGCCAAATATGCACCCAAAAAGCGCTGAATCCTAATATCCTGAATTTCAACAAGCATCAACAACCATCCAATCATGGCTGACGACAAAAAAGTTATATTCTCGATGGTAGGAGTCTCCAAGACCTACCCTCCCCAGAAGCAGGTGTTGAAAAACATCTATCTCTCATTCTTCTACGGTGCCAAGATCGGCATCATCGGTCTGAACGGCTCCGGTAAGTCTTCGCTGCTGAAAATCATAGCAGGCATTGACAAGAGCTATCAGGGCGAAGTTGTCTTCTCGCCCGGCTACTCCGTGGGCTATCTCGAACAGGACCCTCAGCTCGACCCTGAGAAAACTGTCATCGAGGTTGTGCGCGAAGGTGTGCAGCCCATCATGGACCTCCTTGCTGAATTTGACAAGGTCAATGAATCGTTCGGCGACCCCGATGTGCTCGAAGACCCCGATAAGATGGACGCCCTGCTCGCCCGTCAGGCCGAACTTCAGGACAAACTCGATGCCGCCGACGCCTGGAACATCGACTCCAAGCTCGAACGTGCTATGGATGCCCTGCAATGTCCCCCCGACGACCAGAGCGTGACCACCCTCTCAGGAGGCGAACGCCGTCGCGTGGCCCTCTGCCGCCTGCTGCTCCAGCAGCCCGACATCCTGCTGCTCGACGAGCCCACCAACCACCTCGATGCCGAATCGATCGACTGGCTCGAACAGCACCTCCAGCAATATCCCGGCACCGTGATAGCCATCACCCACGACCGCTACTTCCTCGACCACGTGGCAGGATGGATCCTCGAACTTGACCGCGGCGAAGGAATTCCCTGGAAAGGCAACTACTCTTCATGGCTCGACCAGAAGACCAAGCGCATGGCCCAGGAAGAAAAGCAGGCAAGCAAGCGCCGCAAGACCCTCGAACGCGAACTCGAATGGGTACGCATGGCCCCCAAGGCTCGTCAGGCCAAAGGCAAAGCCCGTCTGTCGAGCTACGACCGCCTCCTCAACGAAGACCAGAAGGAACGCGAGGAACGTCTCGAAATCTTCATCCCCAACGGCCCGCGCCTCGGCAGCAAGGTCATCGACGTGCAGGGCTTCTCGAAAGCCTTCGGCAAGAAGCAGCTGTTCAAAGACCTGAGCTTCTCGCTCCCCCAGGGCGGCATTGTAGGCGTGATCGGCCCGAACGGCGCCGGAAAAACCACCCTCTTCCGCCTCATCATGGGCCAGGAGACTCCTGACGCAGGCTCGTTTGAAGTGGGCGAGACCGTAAAGATCGCCTATGTCGACCAGACCCACCACGACCTTCTGCCCGAAAAGAGCGTCTATGAAGTGATTTCGCAGGGAGTGGAAAGCTTCCGCATGGGTGGCCGCGACGTCAACGCCCGCGCCTACCTGTCGCGCTTCAACTTCACCGGAGCCGACCAGGAAAAGAAAATCGGAGTGCTCTCAGGCGGCGAGCGCAACCGCCTGCACCTCGCTATGGCTCTCAAGGAGGAAGGCAACGTTATCCTGCTCGACGAACCTACCAATGACATCGACGTGAACACCCTTCGCGCTCTCGAAGAAGGCCTGGAGGACTTTGCCGGCTGCGCCGTGGTTGTCAGCCACGACCGCTGGTTCCTCGACCGCATCTGCACCCACATCCTCTCGTTTGAAGGCGACGGCAATGTAGTGTTCTACGAAGGCTCCTACTCAGACTACGAAGAGTTCAAGAAAGCCCACAACGATGGCAAGGAACCCCCGCGCCGCCGCTACCGCAAGCTCATGGACTGATAAACATCGGTATCTACCACCTATTTATATTATATAGAATCATTTTGCGGTCTCTCTGCATGGATACAAAATGTCAGGAGACCGCAATTTTGCATAAACCGTAAAAGGTTGTTTAAATATGAAAATTCAAATCAAAATTTCGCTAATGGCATTGGCAGCCCTCAGCGCGGCATCATGCACAGGCAACAAAAACGGACAGACCGCCACAAGTGACTGTCAGTCACAGGACGTAGCTGCATATGCCGATCTCAAAGGACGGTGGAATATTGAAAACATAGTTTTCTCCGATTCCGACTATGTCCGTCCCTCCGAAGAAGTGCCCGGATCACACCAATATATAGTATTTGAAGACAGCACATACTTTATCCAGACCAACTGCAACACCGTTTCCGGTCCTTATATGATCAAGGGCGACTCCATAGTCCTCGGTGACGGCGCCATGACAGAAAAGGCCTGCGACAACATGGCGACAGAAGACGCACTCCGAAAAATCCTTCCGAATATCGCCACCCTATATATTGGAAACGATTCAACAGCCCGCCTCAACAGCCGCAACCCATCAGAGTACATCGTTCTGCACAAAGCCGCCGCTCAGAAATAAAAGCCGTTTGATTTTGAAGAGTTACTTATGATCCGTATAGGCCGATATGAACTTGGATTCGCTCCGCTGTCGATGATCATTGTCTTCATCGTGCTCTCAGCCTGCGCTGTGGCCGCGGCTTTCCATCAGGCAAGGCCCGAATGGCCAATGCCATTGCCGTCCATTATCATCATCAACGAGGGGATGGCCCTGCTGGCTACCATTGCCTACGGCATATTCGTTCACTTCGCTATTGAAATAATCAACAGGCTCAGAAAATAGACAGACAACTGTTTGTCATAAATAATATCGCCGGCCCCGCATTATCGCATCTGATAACGGGGCCGGCGATTGTATCTTTGCAGTGTCTCATCCCGAAAAGAGGCAGGCAGCCCCGCTCCAGGAAAAAATGCGGTCTAATAATGGAACGAACTGCCGCCAAGAAATTCACGCAGCAGAGAGTTTGGCGGAATCATGTTGGAAGGAATGGACGAGAAGCATGACAAAAACTTGCGCAGACGGTGAGCCTCGGCATATTCCGGCAGATCACGGGGCACATTACGCAACACCCTCTCAGCCTCGTCACGCATTACCCCTAACTCGAACAGCAGCGAGGAATTGAACATCGAATCGGCATTTTCCTGATAAGGAAAAATCCACTGCTCTTCCCCCCGGCGCACACTCGGCCAGCGGCGTATGGTGTCGAGAGCACTCGTACCGCGATACTTGTAGTCGCGGATAATGCGCCGCAGCAGGCGGTTGTCAGTGGTCGACACCCAATTGTGGTCATCAATGGCGAGTGTGGTCAGCGCAGAGACATAGATGCGGTATTTCATCTCAGGCACCACATCGCGAGTCAGTTCCGGATTCAGGCCGTGGATACCCTCGATCAGCAATATCGAATGCGAGTCAAGGGCTATGCTCTCATTGCGGTATTCACGCTCGCCGCGCTCGAAATTATAATAGGGCATTTCGATGCGCTCGCCACGGATCAGACGGTTCAGATGGTCGTTGAACAGTTCAAGATCGAGAGCAAAGAGCGACTCATAGTCATAATCGCCGCTCTGGTCACGCGGAGTGCGGTTGCGGTCTACGAAATAGTTGTCAAGCGAGATCATCACCGGGTTCAGCAGATTGGTCAGCAGCTGCACCGCCAGACGCTTGGTGAAAGTAGTCTTGCCTGACGACGACGGACCGGCAATAAGCACCACCCGCGCACCCCCTTCATGATATCGCTCCGTGATGCGGTCGGCTATGGCGCCGATATACTTGGTATGAAGAGCCTCGGCCACATTGATCATCATCGACGTGCCCGCTCCGGCCACCACTGAATTGACATCGCCCGCATCGCGTATGCCAATGATGGAGTTGAACTTAAGATAGTCGGTAAAGGCCCTGTAGAGCTTGGGCTGGGCAAGCGGAGTGGCCGGGCGCGAGTCATCAGCCGGATCCGGTCCAAGCAGCAGAAGCCCCTTCTCATAGGGCACGAGATCAAACACCTGAAGCATTCCGGTGCGAGGCACCAGATTGCCGTTATAGCAGTCACAGACACCATCGAGACGATAGTAGACCGTGTACAGTTCATGGAGACTCTCAAGCAGTTTCACCTTGTCGTCCAGGCCCTGGCGGCGCATGATCTCTATAACGTCAGGAGTCAGGCGCTCCTTGCGCTCGAACGGCAGATCGCGGTCCACCAGCCTGCGCATCTCCTCTTTTAGAGCCGCAGCCACTTCAGCATCGGCCTTGACTCCTTCGACCCGGCAATAGTATCCGCGCGAAACCGAATGGCTTATCACCAGACGCGCGCCCGGATAGAGCGTCACAAGCGCACGGTAAAGCACCATGCAGAGCGAACGGATGTAGCATCTGTGGCCCGACGGCGACTTCACCGAGAGAAACTCCACCTGCTTGGGCATGAACACCGGGAAAGCAAGATCTTCGGTCTTGTTGTTGACCCGCGCGCAGACAGGAGTGAAAGGAAGCCTGTCACGGATTCCATCATATATCTGATGCAGCGTCTGACCGCCGCTGACAGGAATGTATTCGCCGAGATTGACGCAGTATATCTTCAGTTGGTCGCTCATAATGTGTTGAATTTTAGAAGATTTTTCATTCTTGAATAATTACAGCTTGTGCCCTGGCCTGCCTTGATGGCAAAGATAGCACCATTACATTTCAATCCGGGAGAAGGCCTGATAAAAAATGTTAACAGAAGCCAAAACAATCAGAAATATAGCTCTATATTCCAGCAACGACAGCGGTATTGCTTTTGTTCATTTCAAAAAAAATCCTAAAATCGGGCCGATCACGCCCACGGAATGACATAAATATCGTAATTTCGTTGAAATAAACCAATTGATCACCCCGATGCACCGCTTTCTGCTCAATATTCTCCTCACCTTCTGCTCGTTCTGTCTGCTGAACTCCTGCGGCGAAGCCAACGAGCCCGCGCCCCCCGCACCGCCCTCTCCATCTGAAGAGGTCCACCGGACTGTGCTTGTCTATATGCTGGCCGACAACAACCTCGGCTGGGCAAACAGCTTCGATGCCTATGACCTCGATGAAATGGTCCGCGGAGCCAAAAACGGCGGCCTGAACGGCGGAAGGCTGCTCGTCTATTACAACCGCCCCTATACCAATGACGGCAATCCGCCCCAGCTGATCGAGATAACAGCCCAAGGACAGAAAATACTGAAAACCTACACCGATGATCCCGACCTCTACTCTGTAGAGATCGGACGCATGCGTCAGGTGCTTGCCGACATGAAG
The DNA here is from genome assembly GCF_004803935.1 of Duncaniella sp. C9. Lineage (GTDB taxonomy): Bacteria > Bacteroidota > Bacteroidia > Bacteroidales > Muribaculaceae > Duncaniella > Duncaniella muris. The sequence goes on along the minus strand of NZ_CP039547.1, from coordinate 969,853 downwards.
GAGCTCGCGCCAGCCGAAGACTACGGCATGATTTTCTGGGGCCACGCCACGGCCTGGATGACCCACCCCGAAGACATGGACCAATCAAAAGCCTCACGCTCATACGGAACCGACCGCGACAAATGGATGAGCCTCTCCTCACTCGGCAAAGCCCTCGAAGGAGAAAAATTCTCATTCCTATACTTCGACTGCTGCCTGATGGGCACCGTAGAAATCGCATATGAACTGCGCGCTCTGACACCCGTGATAGTCGGCTCGCCGACAGAAGTCGAAGGCGAAGGCATGCCCTATCATCTGAACATTCCGGCATTTTTCGCCGACGGCACCCCAGACCTGGTCGGCGCCGCCACCAACACATTCACCTATCTGAAAGAAAAAGGCCTGCGCTCACAGATGGTGGTGGTCGACACATCCGCTCTCGAAGGACTTGCCGAGGCCTCGCGCGGCATCTTCGCCACTCTCACATCCTATCCCGCGGAACTCACACAGGTACAGGCCCTGTCACAAAGCTTCAACCCCTTCGACCCCGTCTTCCACTCCACACGCCCAGTCTACGACATGGAGGACTACATGAAGAAAATCTCCCAAAACACCCCCGCCCTGCTCGCCGCATGGCAGGATGCCTTTGACCGCTGCATCCTCTACAAGGCCCACACCGACCGCGACTTCACCGGCATAGCCGTCAGAACCTACGGCGGCCTCGGATCGTTTATAATCAAACGGCCCGAAGAGACCGCCTACCGCGGCTATGACAAGACCCTCTGGTGGAAAGATGTAGTCTCGACAGCCCCGGTCTTCAACTGACACCGGCAAATAACCCCGCAGAACATCCATATAGTAATAGTTATCAGAAAAAATGTTTCAACTCGACATCATTCCGACTGACACAATCCCAACCGTTGCCCAGGAGAGCAGCGCAATCAAAAACATCTCCTTCGATCAGCTGATCGACACACTCATCAGCGACATGGTCCACTTTGCCATCTCACTGACCATCGCCATACTCGTATTCTACGCAGGCAAATACATCATCCGCAAACTCTACAATTTCGTCTACGGCATACTCCACCGGCGGCAGGTCGAAGCCTCGCTGAGCACCTTCGTGCTATCGCTCGTCAGAATCGTGCTCTACTTCATCCTGATCGTCACCGTCATAGGCATCCTCGGCATAGAGACAAGCTCCTTTCTCGCCCTCTTCGCCTCGGCAGGCGTAGCCATAGGCATGGCCCTGAGCGGCACCCTCCAGAACTTTGCCGGCGGAGTGCTCATACTCCTGCTCAAGCCATTCAAGGTCGGCGACTACATCGAAGCCCAGGGCTTTGCCGGAACCGTCACCCGCATAGAAATCTTCAACACCATAATCTGCACCCCTGACAACAAATCGATCATCATACCCAACGGCGGCCTCTCCACCGGAAGCATCAACAACTACTCCATCCAGCCCTACCGCCGAGTGGACTGGACCGTAGGCATCTCCTACGGCGAAAGCGTAGACCGGGCCCGCACCCTGCTCCTCGACCTGCTCCGAAAAGACCCCCGCATCCTCTGGGAAGAAAAAACCGGAATGCCGTCAGTCAAAGCCCCCGTCGTAGTTGTGGCCGAACTGGCCGACTCATCAGTCAACCTCAGCGTGCGCGCATGGGTAGCCAGCGCCGACTACTGGGGAGTCTACTTTGACCACAACGAAGAATTCTACAACGCCATCACAGCCGCCCCCGGCCTTTCCTTCCCCTTCCCGCAGCTCGATGTACACATGACAGCCGCCCCGCAGGAACCCCGCCACTGAACACCCCGTCCATTCCATCTTACTTGCATCACGGGCCCGTTTAAAAACGAATGCTAAAGGATAAATAACATTTCTTATGACAATTTATCCAATTATTCTGCGTACTTTTGCAATTAATAGGGTCGAAGTGCCTTATCTCTTGCAATGATCGCGCACCTCCCCTCTCCGCCTTCTTTTGAAATAAAAAAGAAACAACATAAATGACAAGTAAATGGAATTACTGTCCCCTTACATCCGACGAACAACAAGTGGAGTCCGACCTGGCCAAAAGCTATGCCGGAGTGCCGCCCGTTAGCGAGCTGCTTGTGCAACGGGGCATTTCCTCGGTCAGAGAGGCGGAGAAATTTTTCCACCCCTCGCTGAAGGATCTGCATGACCCGTTTCTCATGCCCGACATGGACAAGGCCGTCCACCGGCTAAACCGTGCTATGGGGGCTAAGGAGCAGATTATGGTCTACGGTGACTATGATGTAGACGGAACCACAGCAGTGGCCCTCGTCTACAAATATCTCCGTAACTTCTACTCCCATATCGACTACTATATCCCGACGCGCAACGAAGACGGATATGGCATCTCGAAAGCCACCATCGACATGGCCGCCCGTCAAGGGGTCAAACTTTTTATCATCCTCGATTGCGGAATCAAAGCAACCGAAGAGATCGAGTATGCCCGTTCTCTGGGCATAGACTTTATTATCTGCGACCATCATGTGCCCGACGAGAAACTCCCGCCGGCGGTTGCCATCCTCAACCCGAAACTGGATGGGAGCACCTATCCATGTCCCCACCTCTCAGGCTGCGGCGTGGGCTATAAGCTCATGCAGGCTTTCGCCATATCAAACGGACTGGGCAACACCGAACTGGAAGGGCTTCTCGACCTCGTGGCTGTGTCAATCGCCGCAGACATCGTACCGATGGTAGGCGAAAACCGCATCCTCACATACCACGGACTCAAAAGGCTCAACTCCAACCCCAACATGGGGCTGAGAGCCATAATCCGTATCTGCGGCCTCGGAAACCGAGAAATCACAATCAGCGACGTCATCTTCAAGATCGGCCCGCGCATCAACGCCTCCGGACGCATGCAGAGCGGAAAGGAAGCCGTTGACCTGCTCGTGGCCCGCGATGTGGCCGATGCCTACACCCGCGCAAAGGAGATAGACCGCTACAACCAGGACCGCAAGGAACTCGACAAACAGATAACCGAGGAAGCCAATACGATTCTCGAAGAGCGCGGAGAGATGACCTCAGACCAGAAGTCGATAGTAATCTACAACAAAAACTGGCACAAGGGCATCATCGGCATCGTAGCCTCGCGACTGACCGAGCTCTACTACAAGCCATCGGTGGTCCTCACCTACTCCAACGGACTGGCCACAGGCTCATCGCGCTCGGTGCAGGGCTTCGACGTCTACAAAGCCGTGGAATCAGTGCGCGACCTGCTTGAGAACTTCGGCGGCCACACCTACGCCGTAGGCCTCTCGCTCAAGGAAGAGAACATAGCGGAGTTCACACGCCGTTTCGAGCAGTTTGTCAGCGACAACATACGCCCCGACCAGCTAACCCCCAGCTCGATATCGACGCCTACCTGACATTCGCCGAGATCACCCCCGAATTCCTATCCCTGCTCAAACAGTTCAACCCCTTCGGTCCGGGCAACAGCAAACCGGTGTTCTGTACACGCGGAGTGACTGACTTCGGCACCTCGAAACTCGTAGGGCGCCACAGCGAGCACATAAAACTCGAACTCGTTGACAGCACCTGCGGAAAAGTCATGAACGGCATAGTCTTCAACAGCGCCGCCAGCTTCGACCACATCCATTCGGGCAAACCCTTCAGCATCTGCTACACCATCGAGGAAAACAAACACAAGGGAGGTTCCGCCATACAGCTCTTCGTCAAGGAAATCCATCCCGAATAGCCGATGCCGCTTTCAGTACTGAAAAAATACTGGGGCTATGACGCATTCCGCCCCCTCCAGCGCGAGATCATAGACTCAGTGCTGGAGGGGCGCGACACTCTCGGCCTGCTCCCCACCGGAGGAGGAAAGTCGATCACCTTCCAGGTGCCGGCCATGCTCCTTCCGGGCCTCACCGTAGTGGTCACTCCGCTCATCTCACTGATGAAAGACCAGGTAGACAACCTGCGCCAGCGCGACATCAGAGCCGTCCACTTCCACTCCGGGCTGACCCGGCGCGAAACCGAGCTGAACCTCACCCGCTGCCGCCTCGGCAAAGCCAAACTCGCCTACCTCTCGCCAGAACGTCTTCAGAACGACAGCTTCATGGCCGAACTCCGGGCCATGACAGTCAGCCTCATCGTGGTCGACGAAGCCCACTGCATCTCTCAGTGGGGCTACGACTTCCGCCCATCCTACCTCAAGGTAGTGCGCCTGCGCGAGATCGTAGGCGAAGAAGTCCCCATCCTCGCGCTCACAGCCTCGGCCACCCCTGAAGTCACAGCCGACATCATGCGCGCCCTCCGCTTCAGAGAGCCCAAAGTCTATGCCCGCAGCTTCACCCGCGACAACCTCTCCTACATAGTCCGCTATGCCGACTTCAAGGAGAACACCCTTCTGCGTGTGCTCCGCGCCACCACCGGCTGCGGCATAGTTTACGTACGCTCCCGCCGCCGCTGCCGCGAGATAGCCGATCTGCTCAGACGCGAAGGCATCAGCGCCGAATTCTACCACGCCGGCCTCGATCCGGAAGAAAAAGATCTGCGGCAGAACCTCTGGAAAGAAGACAGCGTCCGCATAATGGTGGCCACCAACGCCTTCGGCATGGGCATCGACAAACCCGACGTGCGCACCGTGGTGCACTACGACCTCCCCTCATCTCTTGAAGAATACTATCAGGAAGCGGGAAGAGCCGGACGCGACGGCCGCGAGTCATTCGCCGTGGTCATAGCATCGCCCAGAGACAAAGCCACCCTCAGCCGCCGCCTGAGCGAAAGCTTCCCCGACAAGGAATTCATACGCCACATCTACGAACTGGCCGGAAACTTCCTCGGCGTAGCCGTAGGCGAAGGCTACGGAATGCTCTATGAATTCAACTTCGACCTCTTCTGCCGCACCTACTCCCTGCCACCCGCGCCGACAAGGAGCGCGCTGACTCTTCTGAGCCGCGCAGGCTACTTCGAATACATCGACGAGACCACCTCGCGCTCGCGCCTAATGGTAATCATGCGCAAAGACCAGCTCTACGACCTTGAGCTCACGCCCGATGCCGAAGAAGTGTTCCAGTGCGTGCTGCGCAACTACACGGGGCTCTTCGCCGACTACGTCTACATCAGCGAGCTTGTCATAGCCCGCTCCACCTGCCTCTCGTCAGAGCGGGTCTACCAGGCGCTGCTTTACCTCGGACGCATCCATGCCGTCCACTACGTGCCGCGCCGCACCACACCTTATATATATTACAGCACCTCGCGCGAACTTCCGAAACATGTGATAATGCCCCTGGAAGTCTACGAGCGCCAGTGCGAACGCATGGCCCTGCGTCTCGAAGCCATGAAATCATTCGCATTCAACACCTCGGAATGCCGGGTCAGAGGCATGCTGCGCTATTTCGGCGAAAGCGATGCCCAGGACTGCGGCAAATGCGACGTGTGTCGCAGCCGCCGGAAGAGCGCAGACACACCTGAAACCACCCGCAGCCTGCGCGAAAGCATTGTCTATCAGGCCTCTCGCGAGGGAGGATGCTCTGTCGAAACCATCATCTCCAACTGCCAGGGTCCGCGCGAGCAGACCATACAAACCATCCGCGACCTTGCCGACAAAGGCATTGTCAGGATCGACGGGCACACAGTGATAGCGGCCAAAATACAATAAGCCCCCGAATTTCCAACAATATGGCTTCTCCGGACTGCACAAACCCGATTTTTTACATTTGATTTCAAAATTTGCGTTTTTTATCCTATTTATTATATTTTTTGCCTTCACACCGACTTTTTGACTAAAATTTTCGGTTATTTTTGCTAAAATTTATTTGCAAAATAGATTAATTCCATATCTTTACAGGTAGTTGATTCACTACTGACCAACCAAAGCAAACCAATATTCTTACCTTTAATCCATCAAAACCATTTTCATTTCATGAAGTGCACAGTAACCTATCTCAGGTCCATAGTACTATGGCTCGTCTGCATGACTCCGCTATGGGCCTTCTCCCAGAACATCACAGTGACGGGAACCGTGCAGGATGAAGCGGGCGATCCGCTCATCGGCGCGACAGTGCAACAGAAGGGCTCCGGCAACGGCATAGCAACCGATGTTGACGGCCATTTCAAGTTGAGTCTTCCCAAAAACGCGACACTAGTTGTTTCCTACGTGGGCTACACCACCCAGACAGTAGCAGTTGACGGACGCACAAACCTGACAATCGTCCTTAAGGAAGACTCCGAAGTTCTTGACGAAGTAGTGGTTGTAGGCTACGGACAGATGAAACGCTCCGACCTCACCGGCTCAGTCACCTCCGTAGGCGAAGACGCCGTAAAGAAATCAATCGCCACCAGCGTCGACCAGGTGCTCCAGGGCCGTGCGGCCGGTGTGCAGATCCAGGCCAACTCCGGAACACCCGGCGCCTCGACCTCAATCCGCATCCGCGGTATCAACTCGCTCAACGCCACCAACCAGCCGATCTTCGTGATTGACGGCGTGGTGATCGACTCCACAACTGACGACGAGACCTCCAACCCTCTCAGCTCGATCAACCCCTCTGACATCGTGTCAATGGACATCCTCAAAGACGCATCGGCAACCGCTATATATGGTTCGCGCGCGTCAAACGGTGTGATCATGATCACCACCAAGCGAGGCAAGGCCGGAGAAGCCACCGTCACCTACGACATGTATCTCGGCTGGCAGGAAATGCCCAAGAAATATGACCTGCTCAACCTCCGCGAGTATGCCGAGCACCACAACTACCGTGCGGAATACATCAGCTCCGTTGACCAGAGCGCAGCCTTCATCCGTCCCGACCTGTTGGGCAAGGGCACTGACTGGCAGGACGAACTTTTCCGCAAGGCTTTCATGATGAACCACAGCATCTCAGTGTCAGGCGGCAACGACAGAACCACCTATGCTTTCTCAGGCGGCTATCTCGACCAGGAAGGTATAGCCCACGGCTCAAGCTTCCAGCGCTTCTCACTCCGCTCCAACCTCGACACCCAGATCAAGAGCTGGCTCAGAGGCGGAGTGAACTTCTCGTTCACAGACTCCAAACAGGTTGTAGGCACTGACAACAACACCATCATCAGCGCCCTCATCCAGCAGCCAACAGTCGCAGTCACCTCGCCCGACGGCTCTTTCGACGGACCGGACGACGTCTGGATGCCTGACAACCCCGTCGGCCTCGCCTCCATAATAACAAACAAAAACAAGAAAACCAACTTCCGCTTCAACGGCTATCTCGAAGCAACCCTCTACAAGGGCCTGACCCTCAAGACCGAAATCTCAGGCGACTACAACCTCAACAAATACTACTACTACATGCCGGACTACACCTTCGGCATCAAAACCCAGGACATCCGCACCTCACGCTGGACCAAGACCGACACCAAATACTGGTCATGGCGCAACATTCTCAACTACAACAATACCTTCGCAGGCAAACACAGCATCAACCTCATGGTAGGCCAGGAAGTCTCGAAAAGCTATTGGGAAACACAGGTGGGCACAGCCACAGGATTCCTCAACAACACCACTCCTGACCTCTCGGCAGGCGACATCAGCGCCTCGACCACAACCGGTTCGAGAAACATCAACACCCTCGCCTCATTCTTCGGACGCGCATTCTACTCGTTTGACGACCGCTACCTCCTGACAGCCACCATACGCCGCGACGGCTCGTCGAAGTTTGCCGACGGTGAAAAATGGGGATGGTTCCCCGCCGTGGCCCTCGCCTGGCGCGCATCTCAGGAAAGCTTCCTCCGCGACGTGCAGTGGCTCTACAACGCCAAACTCCGTCTCGGCTGGGGTAAGACCGGTAACCAGAACGTGACTGACTACGCCTACATGGCCCTCCTCGCCAACAAAACCACCCCGTGGGGCGTAGGCGTGCTCACCGGCAACACCGCCAATCCAAAACTCACCTGGGAATCAACCAGCTCCTACAACCTCGGTGTAGACTTCGGAGTACTCCAGAACCGCATCGAACTCGTGGCCGATCTCTACTACAAAAAGACCGACAACCTCCTGCTCCAGCTCCCGCTCCCCGGCTTCCTCGGATCTGCCGGCCACGGCGCAGCCAGCAACCCCTGGGGCAACGTCGGCTCTATCGAAAACAAGGGTATAGAACTCACCCTCAACACAACCAACATCACCAACCGCGACTTCACCTGGACCTCAAACGTGGTCTTCTCGCTCAACCGCAACAAAGTCAAGTCACTTGACACCGCCAACTCCTCGATCGAGAAAACCTATCAGCCAAGCTCTACCAACTACATCGTCACCAAAACAGTAGTAGGCCAGCCCATCGGCCAGTTCTGGGGCTACAAAGTGATAGGCCGCTTCGACAAGCCCGAAGACTTCTACTACCACGACGCCGCAGGCAACCTGCAGCAGGTAGCCATCCCCGAAGGCAACACCATAGCCCAGAGCTCAACCTGGATCGGAGACTACATCTTCGAGGACCGCAACGGCGACGGCAAGATCAACGCCGAAGACTGCACATTCATCGGCAACCCCGAACCCAAATTCACCTGGGGCTTCGGCAACACTTTCAACTACAAAGGCTTCGACCTGAACGTCATGTTCTCAGGCGCCTACGGCAACAAGGCACTCAACCTCACCCGCATGCGCATCGAAGACCCGCGCCAGAACTCCAACATACTGCGCTCGTCGCTCAACTTCGCAAGAGTAGCCGTCATCGACCCCTCGCTGCCTGACAATGACTACCGCAACCTTCAGGTGGTCAATCCCGGATCGACAACACTTCCAGCCCTTCAGCGCACCGATGCCAACGCCAACTTCACACGCATCAGCGACCTGCTCATCGAAGACGCATCCTACATCCGTCTGCAGAACATCTCGTTCGGCTACACACTGCCCCGCCAGCTTGTCAACAAGCTCTACCTCGACAACGTTCGTGTATATTTCAGCGCCCAGAACGTCTACACCTGGACCAAATACAAAGGTCTTGACCCCGAAGTGGGAGCCATGTACGGCGACGCCCTCATGACCGGCGTAGACTACGGCCGCTACCCCTCTCCGCGCATCTACACGTTTGGTCTAAACGTATCATTCTAACCGAAATCTGCAATGAAAAAAAACATATTGATCTCAGCTGTCCTCGTGGCAGGAAGCCTCTCACTCGCATCATGCGATGACTTCCTGACAACACAGAACACCACACAGGGCAACGACGAAAGCTTCCTCGACAGCGACGCTTCCGTCCTGGCCACCACATCGCCCCTCTACAACTATGTCTGGAACAACTTCAACGATAAGGCCTATTACAGCATGGGCGACGGCCGTTCCAACAACCTGACCGCAAGATGGTCTGACTACATCTTCCCCTACACCAACTTCACGGAAACAGCCCTCTCGCCAGGCCTTGAAGACTCCTGGAACGCCCTCTACTCCGTAGTAGCCCAGTCGAACAACGTCATCAACCGCATCCAGAAATACAGCAGCAGCGCAGTTTCCGACGCCGCCAAGACCCAGGGCATAGCCGAAGCACGCTTCATGCGCGGCCTCGCCTACTGGTACATCGGCTCACTCTGGAACAAAGGCATAATCTACACCAACACAATCGAAGCTTCGGGCAACACCGTCACCCCGGCCCACCGCATGACCGACGTCATTGAATTCGCCATCCGCGACATGGAATTCGCCGCCGCCAACCTCTCGGAAAGCCAGGCCAATCCCGGACGTGTCACCTGCTACAGCGCCTACGGCATGCTCTCACGCTTCTATCTCTCGATGGCCGGTCTGACCACCGACGGCGAGTATGACGGCTCGAACATCGCCACCGACTTCGACCGCGGCACCCGCAACACCTACTATCTCGACCTCGCCAAGAAAGCCGCCCTCAAATGTATCGAAGGCCCCTACCGCCTTCTTGACAACTACGGCGACCTCTTCGCGGTCAAGACCTGGAACAACAATGACGAATCAATCTTCCAGCTCCAGTGGCTCTCAGGATCGACTGACGCCATCGGCTGGGGTGCCAACAACCCGATCTCGTCTTATTTCAGCTGGTCGACAATGGTCGGCGAGACAAACTGGGGTAACGCGACATTTGCCTCGTATGACCTTGTCCGCACCTACGACCCGCAGGACCGCATCCGCCGTCACTACACCATCTGCACCGTAGGCGAAGTATATCCCGACCTCAACACCAAGAACGACGGATATATCTACAACGTGACCGAAGCCGACTACGAAAAGAAATGCAACGTCAAGAAACACGTTATCGGCAAACTTGACGACAACGGCCAGAGCTACCAGCAGTCATCAGGCGTCAACACCTACATGATGCGTCTGGCCGAGGTCTATCTGAACTACACCGAAGCCGCTATGGGCAACAGCGCCTCGACCTCCGACACCGAATATTTCAACCGCGTCCGCGAACGCGCCGGAATGCCACGTCTGGGCACCGTCACCTACTCTGACCTGATCTACGAACGCCGAATCGAATTTGCATTCGAAGGCCTCTTCTGGTACGACCTTCTGCGCCGTTCCTACTATCAGCAGTCAGAAGTGGTCAACTATCTCAACCATCAGGATCGCAACGCCTCCTACGAATGGGATGAGAGCGAAGACTGCCAGTATGCCAAGACTGCTGATGCCGACGACGTATCGACAGCCACTGTGGCCCACCTCACACTTCCGATTTCAGACGTTGACCGCGGCCGCAACCCGCTTTTAGGCAAAGATCCTGTGGTCTACGAATTCGGTCCGCGTGAAATCAACGTTAACGACCTCTTTAAATAATTACGACTCCATGAAAAGTTTAAAATATATCTGGCTCACCGCCATAGTCCTCTTGTCTGTAGGATTCGCCTCCTGCGACAAAGACGATGAATATTTCGATGACAAATATCAGGGCCGCAAGATCGTGATCGAGAAAGTCTTCCTTGAAGACGTGGAATCATCCGTGCCTGACCGCGAAGTCACCTTCGCGCGTCTCGGCCAGATGATCCGCCTCGAAGGCCACGGGTTCATGGGCATGAAGAAAGTCTACATCAACGGCTATGAGACCTACTTCAACCGCGCCTATGTCTCTGACAACTCAATGCTTGTGACTCTCAACACCAAGACCCCGATCACCAATGCCGACGAGAATGTGCGCAACACCATCCGTCTGGTCAAGGACCGCACCGAAACCATCTACGAATTCGAGATTCGCGCCGCCTTCCCGTCCATCACATCGGTCAGCAACACTCTGCCCGGCGCAGGTCAGAAAGTGACTGTCTACGGTTCTTCGCTCCACGAAACCTATCTGATCACCCTCCCCGGCGGCATTGAAGTGACTGACAATATCGAAAACGACCCCGACGGCGAATGGTATTCATTCGTGATGCCCTCAGGTGTCAGCCAGGCAGGCTGCATCACCTCTGACGGCGCCAATGGCAAAGCCCAGTCGCCCGACTTCTTCAACAACCGCAACTGTATGATCCTCGACTTCGACGGCAACGGCGTGCACGGATTCTGGGGCTCGTCAAACAAAGACGAAAACGACAACATCAAGCCCGGAGTCTCAATGATCTATGACACCGACCTCGTTGACGATCCCTTAGGAACCGGCTACGGCAAAGTCTGCCAGCTCATACCCCAGCGTCTGCTCAACGAAGGAGGCATCTCCTCGGCCAAGCCCCGCGCCACCGAAGTCTGGACAACCGGCAACAAGCACGAAACCGAAGACTGGACCCGCATGACCCCCTTCATTCCGGCCACAACACCGCTGACCGAAGTAGCCCTCCAGTTCGAGGTCTACATACCCAACCCCTGGTCACTCACAGGCCAGATTGTGATCACGCTGGTCAACAACATCTCTTTCAGCGGCTACAACGGAGACGAACGCAACTCCAACACATTCTTCTACATCCCCTGGCTCGTCACAGACAATGAAGGCAATCCGGCAAGCATACCCTTCTTCACCGAAGGCTGGACCACCGTCACAGTGCCTCTGTCGGAATTCAACAACTACAAGGCCATTCTTGAAGACAAGGAAGCTGTAGCCCCGACATTCCAGGACGTGATCACCCTGCGCAACGACGCCTCGAACCAGCAGTTCGGCATGGGCTTCGTCAACTCGGATATCGAAGTGACCTACACCAACGACAAGGGCAAAGAAGCAGTGGCCAAATTCCCCTCGGCGCTCTCTACTCAGGAAATCTACATCGACAACTGGCGCATTGTCCCCTACAAGTTTGTCACCATCTCCGACTATCCTGAAGATGAAGAGACTGAAGAATAATTCTTAAATCCAAGAGACCAACATTATGAAACGCAATAAAATAGCATATTCCGCGGCCGCTTTAGCCCTTACACTCCTTGCCTCCGGCTGTGAAGAGCAGATCATGGAATGGAAGCCGGGCGATCCGACCGTGGAAATCTCGGAGATACCTCTCCAGCTCCAGGAGCAGATCATGCTCTATAAACCGATCAAAGACTATGTAGCCCAGTATCATCCCCACCTGAACCTTGCCATCGGCATTGGGGCGGACATGTATCTCAGCGATCCCGACTACAAAGCCGTGGTCGACGAGAACTTCACCGGCATCACCCTTGGAAATGCAATGAAGATGGGCGTGCTGATGAAATCAAACGGCACCCTTGACTTCACAACCGTTGACAAGGTACTCGCCTCGCTTCCGCAGGGCATGAAGTTCTACGGCCACAACCTGCTCTGGCACACCCAGCAGCAGCAGGCCTATCTCAAATCGCTCATCGCCCCCCAGATGGTGCTACCCCTTCAGGCGACAGCGGCATTGCCAACATCATCACAAACTCTGACTTCGAAAACGGCACACGAACCGGCTGGACCGGCGACGGAGGCCACTACACCATGACCGTGGTTTCTCCAGGCCATGATTCAAACTATGCGGCAAAACTCGAATGCGACGACCAGACCTCTGCCAACTACGACTGCCAGCTCTGGTGGGATTTCAACCTTGAAGAAGGCAAGACCTACGCCTACCGCTTCTGGGCAAAATCGCCTGACAACATTCAGGTTCAGTTCTTAGGCCAGAATTCAAGCTCTTATGACGGTGTTTACTGCGATGTCTTCACTGTCGGCAACGACTGGACACTCTGCGAAGGCTCTTTCGTATATGAACAGTCAAAAGATGTCAACCGCATCGGCATACAGTTCGGCAACTACAAGAACGCCGTGCTCTACATCGACGACTTCGAATTCGGCGAAAAGACAGAAGCTCCGGCCGGACTCTGTCCGAACGGCGACTTCTCAAAAGGAATGGAAGGCTGGACAGCCCAGAATGAAGGCGCAGGAGTGAGTGTCATAGATATGGACGGCACACCTTCGGGCAACAATAAAGTAATGAAGCTCATCTCAAGTGCTGATTCAAAGGAAGCCTACGACCTTCAGGTGCTCAGCCCCGACATGCCTACAATGCCAGGCTCGAAGGTCGAGATATCATTCTTCGTCAAGTCGGAAGGTACAGGCAAAGGCCGCCTGACATTCAAAGGCATGACCAACGAATGGCCCTGGATCAACTGGACCGGCAATCAGTCAAGCTGGGCCGAAGCATTCGAGACATCCGCTGAATGGACGCAGATAAAGTTCGTAATGCAGGACTACAGTTTCGACTTTACCGAAGGTGAATCCATGTGGAACTTCAACCTTGAGTTCGGCTACATCCCTGACATGACATATTATATCGACAACATCGTTGTCACTGATGTCACCGAACAAAGCGCCGCCAAGACCGCATCACGTTCAGGTGTGAGCCGTGCCTCAGGCATCACTTTCATCCCCAAATCGGCCGAAGAGAAGAAAGCAATACTCCTCGATGCTATGGAGACCTGGATCAAGGACGTGATGACCCACATGGGTGACCGCGTGGACGCATGGGACGTGATCAACGAACCTATCGCCGACGGCTACAACAAATGGCGCGGCATCGACAACATCTTCGGCAGCAGCGCCAATGACGGCACTCCCGACTCGGCACCCGTAGAAACCGAGGAAGGCGGACTGAACCTGAACTGGGCCAGCGATGCAGGAAACCAGCACTGGTACTGGGGCTACTACCTCGGCAAGGACTATGCTGTAAAGGCTTTCGAATTCGCCCGCAAACATGCTCCCAACCCCGATGTGAAACTCTTCGTCAACGACTACAATCTTGAGACCAGCCCCGGCAAACTCGCCGCCCTCATCGACTTCGTCAATTACATTGACAACAACGGCGCGCATGTCGACGGCATCGGCACCCAGATGCACGTAAACATCGGCATCACCAAAGAGCAGGTCGACGCCATGTTCCAGACACTCGCTGCAACCGGCAAGCTAATCCGAATCACCGAGCTTGACATCGCATTCGGCGTGGAAGAAGGCAAGGATATCACTCCATCGGCCGAACAGCTGATCCAGCAGTCAGAGGCCTACAAGATGATCCTCACTTCCTATCTGACCAACATCCCCAAGGAACAGCAATCGTCAATCACTCTCTGGTCTCTCTCTGACAACAAGAAAGAGCACGAATACTGGCTCAAGGGCGACGCTCCTAACATCTTTGACAAGGACTATGCCCGCAAGGTAGCCTACAAGGGTGTCTGCGACGCTCTCGCCGGCTTCGACATCGGCGCCGAGTTCTCAGGCGATGCCTGGAAAGACCTCTACCAGAAGGAGGAGACCGAAGAATAATCCCTGATCGCACATATTCTTGACAGAATGCGATAACCCCCTACTCCCGCAGCCGACGGCCAGGCTATTGACCCGGCTGCGGGAGTTTTTCTCTAATGATGTTACATATTGACAAGCATTGGCAACAAATCTCTAAGCCTATTCTTAAGACTGTTTGCTAAATTTGCACTGCCCCCGGTCAGACCATCAATCCATTCTTGCCAGATCATTATCCCATGAAACAAAAGACCTCCTTCTTACTGCTGCTCATGCTGCTGATAGCCTCGGCTGCCGCAATGGCCCGCACTGAATCCCGGCTTGAAAAGCAGGGCTGCGCCAAGAGGCTCATTGTGGACGGCAAACCCTTTATTATTATAGGTGGCGAGGCCGGTAACTCTATGGCCTCCTCGCCCGACGACGTGGCCTGCTGCATGAACGTGGCTCTTCGCCACGGCTACAACACCGTGCTGATGCCCGTGGTCTGGGAACTGATCGAACCGCAAAAAGGAACGTTTGACTTCTCAAGCGTCGACGAAATCATCCGTCAGGCCACCGACAGCCGCCTCAAAGTCGGCATCCTCTGGTTCGGAGCATGGAAAAACTCCATGAGCTGCTATGCGCCTGACTGGTTCAAAAAAGACAGCAAGACCTATCCGAGGGCCCGCACACGTTCGGGAAAACCGCTCGAAATCGCCTCGGCATTCTCCGCAAAAGTGGCTGAAGCAGATGCCGCCGCATTCACCCGCCTGCTCAGCCACATCGCCGAGACAGACACCGCAGGCTCCGTGATCATTCTCCAGATCGAAAACGAGATCGGAATGCTCGAAGACGCGCGTGACCACTCTCCGCTTGCCCAAAAGGAATATGCCAAAGGAGTTCCCGGAGTTCTCACAGCCAGTCTGAACCTCCTGAACCAAAAGAAATCACTTCACCCGCAGCTCCTTGAGAAGTGGCAGGCCGCGGGCATGAAGCAAAAGGGAAGCTGGACCGAAGTGTTTGGCGACGACATATATACCGACGAGATCTTCATGGCCTGGAACTATGGCCGCTATGTGGAAGGACTCGCGCAGATAGCCCGCCGAATATTCCCTACAATGCCGCTCTACGTCAACGCCGCCATGAACTCGCGTGGCCGCAAACCAGGCGAATATCCCTCAGCCGGACCTCTCGCCCACCTAAAAGACATCTGGCATGTCGCAGCTCCGACTGTCGACATTCTCGCGCCTGATCTCTATGACTCAGGCTTCACTGACTGGGTGAGAGCCTATGCTCTGGTTGACAATCCGCTCTTCATTCCTGAAATCAAATGTGCTCAGCCCAATGCGGCTCAGGCCTTCTATGCCGTAGGCGAGCACAAAGCCATAGGGCTCTGCCCCTTTGCCTACAACGGCCGCACATCCCTGTCAGAGACCGCCTATCAGGCCGCCGGCACAGCGGCTCTGCGCAGCCTGACACCTCTGGTCACCGCTCACCTCGGCATGGGGACCATGAACGGCTTCTACTTCGATGCCGACTCGACCGAACGCATACTCCGCCGCGACGGCCTCAGAATCACCGCGCGCCACTACTTCACCCTCCCCTGGGACCTAAGGGCTACCGACGGATCGCCCTGGCCGGCCGCAGGCGGTCTGATAGTCCGCACGGCTCCGATGGAGTATATCGTGGCCGGCTCAGGCCTTGTGCTCACCTTCGAACCGGAGGACAGCGGCACAGCGCCTGAGAAAAAACTCGGCGAAGACGGCTTCCTCGCCTCCGGCTCAGACCGCGGTGCCGAAAAAGAGAGCCGCTGGAAGGGCAAGCGCATCGGTCTGGCATCAGTCAAGGAAATCAGCATCGCCGATGACGGATCGCAAAAGCGCATACGCACCTTCAACGGCGACGAGACCCACCAGGGGCGCCACGTGCGCATCGGGGTCGACGATTTCAGAATACTCCGCGTAAAACTCTATGAATATGAATAAATTACTGATACTGACGGCTCTGCTCGGAGCCGGTTCATTCTGCCAGGACATAAGGGCCGAGGTGAAACTGCCTCAGATAATTTCTGACGGCATGGTGGTGCAGCGTGACCGCCCGCTGACCCTCTGGGGCACCGCCGACCCGGGCGAAAGCGTGACCGTCAGGGTGGTCAAAGGCAAAAGCGCTACAGTCACAGCCGACAGCCTCGGCCGCTGGCGCGCTGAACTCCCCGCGCTAAAGACCGGCAAGACCTACACTCTGACCGTAGCCGACAAGACGGTCAGCAATGTGGCCGTGGGCGATGTGCTCCTCTGCTCCGGACAGTCCAACATGGAACTGCCCGTCAGCCGCGTCACCGACATGTTTGCCGACGAGGTGATGGAATACCGCAATCCCGCCATCCGCCAGTTTCTCGTGCCCAAGGAATTTGATTTCGACGGCGAACGCTCCGACCTGAGCCCCACGTCATGGAAATCGATAGACGATGACGTGATGGGCTTCTCGGCCCTCGCCTACTTCACCGCCAAGGCCCTCAACAGCCGCACCGGGCTCCCGGTAGGAATCATCAACGCCTCATGGGGAGGCACCCCGGTCGAGTCATGGATCTCCGAAACGGCCATGAGCGACTATCCCTACTATCTGAACCAGAAAGCCGTCCACAGCTCCGAAGCCTACCGCACTGCCCTGAAAGAGCAGGAGTGGCGCAACTATCAGGCCTGGAATTCGGTGATTGATGCCGCCGACCCCGGACTTGCCGGCGCTGCAAAGTATTACTCCCCCGCCCTTGACGACAGCGACTGGCAGGAAACCGATCTCTTCTCCACCTCATGGACCTCTGACGGCATGACGCCGGCCAACGGCTCACACTGGTTCCGCAAAACCGTCGATATCGACGCCTCACATGCCGGAAAAGCAGCCACTCTGCGCCTGGGCTGCATTGTCGACGCCGATTCTGTCTGGGTCAACGGCCGGCTTGTCGGCTTCACCACCTATCAGTATCCTCCGCGCATCTACCCGATTCCCGAAGGCCTGCTGAAAGAGGGCGCCAACACTATAACCGTGCGCCTAATCTCGCAGAACGGCGCGCCGCATTTCGTGCCTGAAAAACCCTATAAAATCATCTTCGGTGACCGCCCCTATGCCGTCTACGGCCGCACATATCCCGATGAAATCTCGCTCGAAGGCCTCTGGCGCTACCGCAAGGGCGCACCCATGCCCGCCGGACCGGCCATGATGTTCTACTGCTACATCCCCTGCGTGCTCTACAACGCCATGATCGCGCCCGTGATCAGCTATCCTGTCTGCGGAACTGTCTGGTATCAGGGAGAGTCAAACGTGAGCCGCAGCAATCAGTATCCGGCCCTGCTCGAAACCATGATAGCCGACTGGCGCAAGGCCTCAGGCAATGCCGGAATGCCATTCTACATCGTTGAGCTGGCCGACTTCCTCCACGAGTCTGACCGTGGAGGCCGCGCCGCCTGGCAGACTATGCGCGAGCGGCAGGCCCAGGTGGCCGACGAGACTCCCGGCGTCAGCCTCATCAGAAATTCCGACCTGGGCGAGTGGAACGACATCCATCCGCTCGACAAAAAGACCCTCGGCAATCGCGTGGCCGAAAAAATCCTCTCAGAAAACAATAACAGACCTTTTTAAAATCCAATTCATGGAAGCAAGCATCAATATGACCAAATCACAGGAATCCAAAGGTTTCTACAAGCTCTCGATGCTCCAGTGCATCGGCTTCGGATCGGGCGACCTCGCCCAGAATCTGATCTATCAGACCATCAGCATGTATCTGCTGTTCTTCTACACCAATGTCTACGGCCTCGATCCGGCCGTCGCAGCGGTGATGTTTCTGATTGTTCGCATCGTCGATGTCATCTGGGACCCCCTGGTGGGCACTTTTGTCGACAAACACAACCCCCGTCTCGGTAAATACCGCGCCTATCTGGTGCTCGGAGGCATTCCGCTGACCGGTTTCGCAATACTCTGTTTCTGGAACGGCTTCTCAGGCTCGCTGCTCTATGCCTACATTACCTACGTGGGACTTTCGATGTGCTACACTCTGGTCAACGTGCCCTACGGCGCGCTCAACGCCTCTCTGACCCGCGACACGGCTGAAATCACCAAACTGACATCGGTCAGAATGTTCATGGCCAATGTGGGCGGTCTCGCCGTAGGCATGGGCATACCCTTCGTGCTGCGTATCTTCGACCCGACCGAAAGCACCGACATGTCAATGGACGACGGCGCCTGGTTCCTGACCATGACCCTCTACGGCTGCGTGGGCCTCGCACTGCTCCTCTTCTGCTTCTCCCAGTGCCGCGAGAGAGTGGTGATGGACTCCAGCGAGACCGAAAACGTCAGCGTCTCTGACCTCTGGATGGAGTTTGTCCACAACCGTCCACTTCGCATCCTCGCCTTCTTCTTCGTGACTGCCTTCGCAATGATGGCAGTCGGAAACGCCGCCGGGGCATACTATATCCAGTACAACCTCGGAGGTTCCGCCGCCGAACTCTCTGTCTTCATGGGCCTCGGATCTATCCCCGCATTCATATTCATGCCCATGATCCCGGCCATCAAGAAAAAGGTCGGCAAAAAGGGCATGTTCTACATCTTCCTCCTCGTGGCCATAATCGGCATGGCCATGCTCTACGCCATCTCCATGATCGACGCTCTCAAGGAACACATGGTCCTCGTCTACATAGCCCAGTTCATCAAATCGACAGGCGTGATCGTAGCCACCGGCTACATGTGGGCGCTCGTGCCTGAGGTCATCTCCTTCGGCGAATACACCCACGGACGCCGCATCTCCGGCATAGTCAACGCCCTGACCGGAATCTTCTACAAGGCCGGCATGGCCCTCGGCGGCGTTGTGCCCGGACTGGTCCTCGCCTTCGTAGGCTTTCAGAAAGAAGCCCTGACTCAGACCCCCTTCGCCCAGCAGGGCATACTGTGGCTCGTGGCCGTTATCCCCGCCATACTGCTCGCCCTCGCCATGTTCATCATCTCACGCTATGAGCTTGATGACGATGTGATTGACCGCATCAACCGTGAAATCGAATCAAGACACAAATAACCCCTGCAACATCCCCCACTGACTATGAAAAAATTAGCCCTGTGCCTCCCCGTGGCCGCACTGATGGCCATAGGATGCAGCGCTCCAAAGCAGGAGCCCGCACTGAAAGACTATTTCGCTGATGACTTCCTCATCGGAGCCGCCCTGAACGTGGACCATGTCAAAGGACTCGATCCGAAAGCCGACTCGATAGTGCGCCGCCACTTCAACTCGATCGTAGCTGAAAACTGCATGAAAAGCGAAGAGATACATCCCCAGGAAGGGGTCTACTTCTGGGACGATGCCGACGCCTTCGTGGACTACGGCACCCGCAACAACATGGCCGTCATAGGCCACACCCTCATCTGGCACTCTCAGCTTGCCCCCTGGTTTGCAGTTGACTCGACAGGCGCGCCGGTAAGCGCCGATGTGCTCAAAGAACGTATGCGCGACCACATCACCACCATAATGACCCGCTACAAAGGCCGCATCAAGGGCTGGGACGTGGTCAACGAGGCCATTGTAGAGGACGGAAGCTACCGCAGCTCGCCATTCTACGAGATTCTAGGCGAGGAGTTCATCCCCCTCGCATTCCAATATGCCCATGAAGCCGATCCCGACGCCGAACTATACATCAACGACTATGCCATGAACGTCCCGGCCAAACGCGACGCCTACGTCAGGCTCGTCAACGACATGAAGTCAAAAGGCCTGCGCGTAGATGCCATCGGTATGCAGGGCCACATGGGCATGGACTATCCTGATTTCGCTGAATTCGAGAAATCGATCGAAGCCTATGCCTCGACCGGCTGCAAAGTGATGATCACCGAATGGGACATGAGCGCGCTCCCAACCGTCAGCCGCAGCGCCAACATCTCTGACAGCATCGTCTACAACACCCAGCTCAACCCCTACCCCGACGGTCTGCCGGCCGAGATTTCCGAAAAATGGAATGCCCGCATGGACTCGGTGACCGACATACTGCTCCGACACGCCGACGTGATCTCGCGCGTGACCGCATGGGGCACTTTCGACGGCATGTCCTGGAAAAACGATTTCCCCATGAAAGGCCGTGTGGAATACCCCCTGCTCTTCGACCGCGACTATCAGCTCAAACCCTTCCTTGCCAAACGCCTCGCCCCCGCAGATAAAGAATAACAACATCACAGACAAAGTCAATCTCTAACACAAGTCTCTAAAAGCAATACAATCATGAAACTGCTCAATCCCGATAAACGCTACCTCTTCCCCGATGACTTCATGGCCGATCCGAGTGTCCACGTGTTCAATGGCCGCATCTACATCTACCCCTCCCATGACTGGGAATGCGAAAACGTGGAAAATGACAACGGCGACCAGTACGTGATGAAAGACATGCACGTGCTCTCGATCGACGGCGACCCGATGACCGGCAAGGTCACAGACCACGGAAAAGCTCTCGACATTGCCGACATTCCCTGGGCCGGACGCCAGCTCTGGGACTGCGACTGCGCCGAAAAAGACGGCAAATACTATCTCTACTTCCCGCTGAAAGACCAAAATGACATTTTCCGCATCGGTGTAGCCATAGCCGACCGCCCGGAAGGCCCATTCATCCCGCAGCCCGACCCCATACGCGGCTCATACTCGATTGACATCTGCGTGCTTGAAGACAAAGGCGAATACTATCTCTACTTCGGTGGCATCTGGGGCGGACAGCTTCAGCGCTACCGCGACAACAAAGCCCTCGAATCGGCCTGCCTGCCAGAAGGCGACGAACCGGCACTCCCCTCGCGCTGCGTGCGCCTGTCCAAAGACATGCTCCAGTTTGCCGAGGAACCACGCCCCATCCTGGTGGTCGATGCCGAAGGAAATCCCCTCAAGGCCAATGATCCACACCGCTTCTTCGAAGCCTCGTGGGTCCACAGACACAATGGCAGATACTATCTTTCATACTCCACCGGTGACAGCCATCTGCTCTGCTACGCCATAGGCGACAACCCCTACGGACCCTTCACCTACCAGGGCGTGATCCTCACACCGGTAGTAGGCTGGACCACTCACCACAGCATCATCGAATACGGTGGCAAATGGTATCTCTTCCACCACGACAGTGTGCCCTCCGGCGGCAAATCATGGCTCCGCAGCCTTAAGGTCTGCGAACTCACCCACGATGCCGACGGCCGCATCCTCCCAATTGACGGCGGAGGAGATCCCTGGGAGGAATAAGAAAGCCACTAAGAGGGTGTTTCATAACAAGAGTTAAAATCTGAGTGGTGTATCTTTTAGATAAATTGTTGCAAGGGAGGAAGAAGCATAGCGAGCTATGCGACTGACGAGCTTCAACAATTTAGCAAAAGAGACACCAAGGCTCAGGAAACTTAAAAATTTTCACAAATGGAATATACTATTTACAAAAAGACAATACAATCGCCTCCGAAAGCTTTGAGCGGCTATGGCTCTTCATTTCAGTCACATAGCTCGCTATGCTCCTTCAATTCAGAGCCATATCCATCTCAAATCTTTCGCTCAGATTTTAACTATTGTTATGAAACACCCTCTAAGAAACTGTTTATGAATTCATAAACAGTTTCTTAGCTACGTCACGCCCCGGCGACTGACCAAACAGAATCAAACCTATCAACCCAGCCCCCTGAAATGAACAGACTCATCGTCATAGCAGCCGCGCTGCTTTCACTGGTCTCATGCTCGCGCCATGAACCGTCAACCGCCCGTCAGGAGCTTGACCGCCTGTGGAAAGGAAGCTCCGTAGAGTTCCGCCACACCCCTGGAATGAAAGCCGAGGCCTTCGGCATCGAACGCGAAGGCCATAAGTTCGTCATCAGCAGTGCGGATGATGCCGGTGCCCTCTACGGTGTCTACTCTCTGCTGCGCGACTCCATGCAGATTCCACGTGAAGAAGCCCCGGCATTCCCATTGCGCCTGCTCAACCACTGGGACAACCTTGACGGCACCGTGGAGCGCGGCTATGCAGGCCACTCCCTCTGGGACTGGGACGCTCTGCCCGACTCCGTATCGCCGCGCTATCTGGACTATGCCCGCAAAAACGCCCGCATAGGCATCAACGGCACCGTGCTCAACAACGTCAACGCCTCGCCGCAGATCCTCTCCCATGACTATCTCGTGAAAGTAGCGCGCTTGGCCGACGTGTTCCGCCCCTACGGAATTAAGGTCTACCTGTCGGTCAACTTCGCCTCCCCTATGGTGCTCGACTCTCTGCCCACGGCTGATCCGCTCGCAGCCGAAGTGACCGACTGGTGGAAAAACAAAGCCGATGAAATCTACTCGCTCATTCCCGACTTCGGCGGATTTCTTGTAAAAGCCAACTCAGAAGGCCGGCCAGGCCCGATGGACTTCGGCCGAAGCCACGCCGACGGAGCCAACATGCTCGCCCGCGCACTGAAACCCCACGGCGGCATAGTGATGTGGCGCGCATTTGTCTATTCGCCAATCGACGCCGACCGCGCCAAGCAGGCATACATGGAATTCCAGCCGCTCGACGGAAAATTTGATCCAAACGTCATCATACAGATCAAAAACGGCCCCATCGACTTCCAGCCACGCGAACCCTACTCCCCGCTGTTCGGCGCCATGCCGCAGACCGACCGGATGGTCGAATTCCAGGTGACCCAGGAATATCTCGGCCACGCCAACCATCTGGCCTTCCTGGCCCCGATGTGGACTGAATTTTTCGAATATGTAAAACCCTCCTCGCTCACAGCCATCGCCGGAGTGGCCAACATCGGCGACTCCGACAACATGACCGGCAATCCGCTTGCCGGAGCCAACTGGCATGCCTTCGGACGTCTGGCCTGGGACCCCCGGCTAAGCCCCGCCCGGATAGCGCGCGAGTGGATCGACGCAAATCTGCTGATACCAGGCAGCAATATCCCTGACAGCATCTACTCCGGCCTGCTCGACATGTTCCTGACAAGCCGAGAAGCGGTGGTTGACTACATGATGCCCCTCGGACTGCACCACATCTTCGCCTTCGGCCACCACTACGGGCCCGAACCCTGGTGTGACATACCCGGCGCCCGCCCCGACTGGCTCCCTAAATACTACCACTGCGCCGACCGCCAAGGGCTTGGCTTCAACCGCACCACTTCAGGCAGCAACGCCGTAGAGCAATATCCCGAACCCCTGCGCTCTCAGCTCAACGACATTGCCACCTGCCCTGAAGAATTTCTGCTCTGGTTCCACCACGTGCCCTGGACCCATCGCCTGAAATCCGGCCATACGCTCTGGGATGAACTCTGCTACCGCTACGAGCGAGGAGTCTCGACAGCCGAAGACTACCGTCGCCGCTGGGAGGAAGTACGCCCCTACATCAGGCCCGAACTCCACGCCGACGTAGCCGAACGCCTGCGCACCCAGGCCGCCGACGCCCGGTGGTGGAAAGATGCCTGTCTGCAATACTTCCGGGAATACTCACGCCTACCCTATCCCACGGGAGTCACCGCACCAGTCCAACCGCTCGAACAGCTCAAACGCATCAACCTCCCCATCACCAACTTCGAATCCCCCACCCCCGCCCTCCTCGACTCCGTCCGGTACCACAAATCGACTCCCTGCCGAACATCATAGGCAGCATCAGCCCCCAGGATAGGTTCAGACAACTATTTTACCCACCACACCAAGGCATATTCCCTTCGGAACCGTAAATCCGTGTCCGTGAGGACACCCGCCGCCCCGCACACCTGCCGGATCGCACCCTCACGGACACCGATTTACCATCACGCCCTGCGGGATTCCGGGAGGGTGATGTCCGACAGGACATCGATTTACTCATAGCCCGTGACACCGTAGCGCAACGCGCGCAGGTGTCACGGGTTATCAGTCCCACCCACGCATGGTGTCCGACAGGACACCGATTTACGGTCCCGAATGGCACAATGACAAAAAAACGCCCCGGCCGCAGTCTGTAAAAAGACTGCCGCCGGGGCTTATATATTGCGCGTGAACGCCGATTAACCGAAACTGATAGTCTGACCCGCCGAACCCGAAGCCTGACCTGAAGCCTGGAGACCCGACGCACCGTCGAGAGCACCGCTGCGCACATCCTCCACAATCTTGCGGTCACGCTTATAGGTAGGATACTTCTCCAGAATATCGCAGACAGCATCGTCATCAAGCTGATTCAGCCCCAGCACGATAGTCGACGAGCGGTCCTTCCCCTCCGTCAGATCCTTGATCTTGGTCAGGCCATACTCCTCGGCCAGACGCTCGTCAGAAACCTCCGGTTCCTTAGGCTTGGCAGGAGCCACAGGAGCAGCCGGCGCAGGAACAGCCGGTGCACTTGCACTGTTTGAAGCCGCCGGAGAAGAGCTGCGCGAACCCGGAGTACCCATCGAGAAACCGAAACCGCTTGCCGCGCCTCCGGCCATGATTTCCTCCTCCTCCTCGCGCAGAGTCACATCGAAGCCCGCCGCAAGGATAGTCATCTTCACGCCATTGCCCAGCGACTCGTCGAAACCGACGCCCCAGATCACATCCACATCCGTGTTGATCGCACCGATGAAATCCGTGATCTCGCGGGTCTCGCTCATCAGGAACTTCTCCTCGGCGTTCGGGTTGAAATACAGATTGAAAAGCAGCTTCTTCGAGCCCAGGATATCGCGGTTCTTCAGAAGCGGAGAATTCAGAGCGTTATGGATAGCGTTGGTCACACGGTTCTCACCCTCGCCATAGCCGGTCGAGATGATAGCCGCGCCACCGTCGCGCAGAGTAGAATCAACGTCATTGAAGTCAAGGTTGATCAGACCGTTGCAGGTGATCAGCTCCGAGATAGAACGCGCGGCTATTGACAGCGTATCGTCAGCCTTGCCGAACGCATTCAGGAAATCGAGATCACCGTAGATCTCGCCCAGACGCTCATTGTTGATCACAAGCAGCGCATCCACATGCTTCGCCATCTCGTCGGCACCGGCTATAGCCTTGCGGATCTTCTTCTGCCCCTCGAAGAGGAAGGGAATGGTCACGATACCGATGGTCAGCAGTCCGCGCTCCTTGGCAATACGGGCCACCACGGGAGCCGCACCGGTGCCGGTGCCGCCGCCCATACCGGCAGTGATGAACACCATCTTGGTCTGGTCGTCAAACAGATCCGCAATCTCCTCGGCGCTTTCCTCAGCGAAATCGCGGGCCTTCTCAGGCTTGTTGCCCGCACCCAGACCGTCGCCGATCTCCAGAGTGTGGGGCACACGCGAGTGACACAGCGTCTGATGGTCAGTGTTGATATTGACGAAGGACACATTCTTTATGCCCTGGACATACATATGATTCACGGCATTGTTGCCGCCGCCGCCCACACCGATGGCCATGATGTTGCAGGCGAGATCCGAGCCTTCATTGTTGCTCTTGAAAGCCGAAGTGTCAGAGATGTCCTGATTATAGTTGTTGATCTGATCTTCCATTTTTTGAGTAAGATTTTTGTTACAGCTTCAGGGGAGAGAAATGAGGGGAGTGAATTGCTCTGTAAGTGTGTTATATAAAGAATGTGTTTAGTTATCGTTGTCGATATCATCGTCCTCCACAGGCTCGGTCATGAGATTGACAAGCCGTTCGCGCACCGTGCCCCACAGCGAGAAACCTCTCTTCTTCTCCGGAGCCGGAGCGGGTTCCGGCTTTTCGGGTTCAGCCGGCCTGGGGTTCTGATATTCCGGTCTTTGTGGCGCCGCTGGCTGGGGTTGAGGCTGCTGAGACTGCTGAGGCTGCTGATAACTGTTTTGCTGATATCCGCTTTGCTGATAAGCGTTCTGCTGATAAGCGGGTTTCTGCGGTGACGGCTGCTGACGCACCTCGTCAATTGAGTTATAAATAGGCTCCGGAGCTATCACAACCGGTTCCGGACGGCTCAGACACTCCTTGACCTCGCGGTCTTTGGCAGCCGCGGCAAGAATCGAGATCACGTCCACATGGTCTGAGGCATTGATGCGTCCGTCAAGGATGCGCACACGGTTCACCGGACCGCCATAGCGCACCTTCAGGGTGGTGAGGTTTTCCAGACGGCGGTCAAAACCGTTGAGCTTCGATCCGCGGCCGGTCAGTATGATGCCCGCAGGGAGCCTGTCGGGGGTCAGACCCGCATATTTGATCTGTTCGTTGATATTGGCAATGATCTCTCCGGCGCGCGCGGCCACATAGTTGTTGATCTGGCCGTAGTCAATCAGTCCGTTTGACGGCATCGGAGTCGGCTCCGTAGAGCTCAGAGCGTTTCCGCCGTCGATCTTCAGCTCCTCGGCGCGCTCTTCGAGATAGTTCATGGCGGTAATGTCGCGTGTGATGTTGCGCGAACCCATCGGGATGGTGCTCATGTAGAGCAGCACACCGTTCTTGTAGATCGACACCGTGGTGGTCTCCGCCCCGCAGTCAACCAGCATACATCCCTGGCGCTTCTCTTCGGGATAGAGCACGAAATCGGCTTCGGCTATCTGGCGCACGAACATGTCATGCACCGGCAGATGCAGACGCTCGTCAAGCACATGGTTGAGGTTTCTGACAAGCTGAGTGCGGCAGCTGATCAGATTCAGCCGGGCCGACACGTGGGAGCCGAACATGCCCACCGCGCGGTTTGTCGGCGAATTGTCAACCCTGAACTCCTTGGGAGTAACGTCGACTATCGTGCGTTCGTGCAGCTGATAGTTGAGCGCGTCGCCGGTCATGTCGGCAATCAGCTCGTTGGTTATCTCCATTTCCTGCGGCAATCGGCGTTCAATCTCGATGCCCTGGGCCATCAGCGAGCGTCCGCCCACCGAGACATAGACTCCGGTCACGTTGCGCCCCGGCTCGCGCATCTCCAGACGTCCGATCACGTTGCGGATCGCGCCTGCCGTCTCTACCACATTGCGTATGCAGCCGTAGCGCACCCCGTCATAGAGTTTCTCCTCTTCTACAGCTTTCACACTCAATGTGCCCTGAGGGTCTACGATGCCTATCGCACCTTTTATTTTCGAGCTCCCTATTTCGAGAGCCACTATATATTTTTCTTCCATGGAGATGTATTGGGTTTTCAGTTGATTTTGTTCTGTGTCTGTTGGTTGTCAGCTGCGGTCTTTGGCGCCGCGGCGGCCGGAGCACTCTTCCTTGCGGCCGGAATAGGCTTTTCGGAGTGGGCCTTCATGCCGGGAATGGTCTGGCCGGGGGCCACGTCATCGCCCGCAAGCATCGTGCCGGTGTCCACGCTCTCGTCGTCGTCATACTGCACTGTCTCCACCTTCTGCGGAGCCTTGCGGCGCTTGGTGGCCACTAACTGGCCGTTCCATTTGAGCGAGATCGTGTCATATTTTTCCCAGCCCTGCAGCGGGAGCACTTTTGAATAGAATTTCTTCAGTCGTGAGAATTTGTCGTCGAAATGTGAGGGTGTCCCGAAGTTGATCACATGTTCGCAGATCACCGGGACGAGTATGATGTCAGTGGGTGATTTCACCTTGATCATCGAGATATAGGAGTTCCAGACAGAGTCACCGGAAATGTAGTTCAGAAGCGGAAGCAGCGATTCGGGTGTGAACACCGTGTCTGACGGGTTGAAATGCCCCTCGATCACGGGCACATCCTTGTGGAAGCGCGCGTCGGCTTTCACCCGCTTGCCCGCACGGTTGATGTAGTACGACTCTCCGTCGTCAAACACTCTGGCCACCGGTATGATCGGAGTGGCCTTGATGCGGATCGAGCCATCGGTGTAGCGCACCACCTCGGCATCCTCTATCTTGTCCATCTCAAGCAGCCGGCGGCGTATCTGCTGGGTGTTGATGTTGCACAGTGCCAGTCCTGCGGCTTTGTCAGGCAGCGAGTCGAGCTCGCGCGAGAGCTCGGCCGGGGTGACGAAACGCTGGTTGCCGTCGGCTCCGGCTATCGTGATCTCCATGCCGCGGCAAGGCTCCGTATCGGCCTCGGTGGCGGTTACGGTCAGGGCTATGACCAGATAGGCCACAAGCAGCAGTGAGAATATTATGGTCAGGTAGCGCGACATTGGTTTCTTTCGGGGTGGTGTGATGATTCTGTCAGGGTCAGTGAATTCGTTGATCAGTGGAGATTCTCTATGATGGCGGGGATGAAGGTGTTGATGTCACCCGCGCCTAAAGTCAGGAGGATGTCAAAGTTACGGTTTTTCAGTGTTTCCACCAATTTTTCTTTGTTAATTAAGATTTTATCCTCGCAGCGCACCTTGTCGAAGATGATTTCGGAGCTTACGCCTTCTATCGGCTCTTCGCGGGCGGGGTAGATGTCGAGAAGCACCAGTGAATCGGCTCCGGAGAGTGCATCGGCGAATTCAGGGGCGAAGTCGCGGGTGCGGCTGTAGAGATGCGGCTGGAAGGCCACTGTCAGCTTGCGGCCGGGATAGATGGCCTTGACCGATTCGATTGACTTGCGCACCTCTTCGGGGTGATGGGCGTAGTCGTCTATGATCACCCGTCCGGCTCCGTTGTCCTCTTTCAGATGGGTCTCGAAACGGCGCTTGGTGCCGCGGTAGCTGCTGATGGCCTCGCGCACCACCTCAGGCTCCCAGGCATCTGTGAGACAGATGGCTGCTGCTGCGGCCACGGCGTTTTCAATGTTGACCTCCACGGGTACTCCGAGATTGATGTTGCGGATGATGCCGCGGGGGGTGATGAGATCGAAGGTGATGGTGCCGTTGGCGCGGCGCACATAGCCGGCGTGGAAGTCACCGCTGTCACGCGAGTAGGTGTAGACTCTGACTCCCTCCTGCGGGCGGGGCTTGAGCTTGAGGTTCTCGTGGATGATGAGCGCTCCGTCAGGGCGGATCAGCTCAGTGAACCGGGCGAAGCTTTCCAGATAGGCCTCCTCGGTGCCGTAGATGTCGAGGTGGTCAGGGTCAGTGGCGGTGATGACGGCCACGGAGGGGGTCAGGTGATGGAAGGAGCGGTCAAACTCGTCGGCCTCGATCACACTGTAGGCCGACTGCGGCGCCAGCAGGAAATTGGTGCCGTAGTTGAGCATCTCGCCTCCGAGGAAGGCGTTGCAGCCGAACGAGCCGCTTTTCAGTATGTGGGCGGCCATTGACGAGGTTGTGGTCTTGCCGTGGGTGCCGGCGAAGCAGAGCGAGCGGCTGTTGCGGGTGATCAGTCCGAGCACTGCGGCGCGTTTGAGCACCTCGAAGCCGTTGTTGCGGAAATAGCGCAGCTGCGGGAGGCTTTCAGGCACCGCCGGAGTGTAGACCACCAGCGTTGTCTCCGGGTTGCGGAATGCCTCAGGTATGCTGTCGGCGTTTTCGTCGAAGCTGATCTCAACCCCTTCGGCGCGGAGTCCGTCGGTCAGGGCTGTCGGGGTGCAGTCATAGCCGGCCACCTTTTTGCCGGTGGCGAGGAAATAGCGTTCGAGAGCAGCCATGCCTATGCCGCCGGCTCCTACGAAGTATATGTTGCTGATTTCAGATATATCGTGTTTCATATTGCTGCTTCTATGGTATTGATGATTATGTCGACAATCTTTTCATCGGCGTTGCGGAGCGCCATTTTGCTGATCTCGCTGCTGAGGGCTGCGCGCTTTGCCGGGTCGGTGATGAGTGATTCAAGGGTGGCGGGCAGGGTGGCCACGGCCTCGGCGTCGAGGATCATGACGGCTGCGCCGCGGGTGGAGAGGGCTTCGGCGTTGTGGCGCTGATGGTCTTCGGCCACATTGGGCGAGGGCACGAGCACACAGGCTTTGCCGAGGTTCTGAAGTTCGGAGATGGTACCTGCTCCGGCGCGTGACACCACCAAATCTGCCGCGCGGTAGGCCACGTCCATGTCAGAGATGAACGTCGTGGCCCTGACATTGTCATAGCCGCCGGCAAGTTTCTGAAATTCCGGAGCGCCATAGCGTCCGGTCTGCCACATGAGGCTCACACCCTTGTCGCGGAGCATGGGGAGCGAGGCGGCTATGGCCTCGTTGACAGTGCGGGCGCCGAGACTGCCGCCCACGGCAAGCACCAGGGGCTTTTCAGGGTCGAAACCGAGCTGCTGTTTGGCTTCGGCCTGGGTGAGGGTGCAGTTTTCAAGGTCGGTCCTGACGGGGTTGCCGGTCTTGGAGATCGAGGCGGCGGGGAAGAAGCGGTCCATGCCGTCATAGGCCACGCAGATGGCTTTGGCTTTCTTGGCCAGGAGTTTGTTGGTGACCCCGGCATAGGAGTTTTGTTCCTGCAGCAGAGTGGGCACTCCCTGCTTCTGGGCCTGCTTGAGCACAGGTCCGCTTGCATAGCCGCCCACGCCTACGGCAATGTCGGGACGGAAGTCGCGCACTATACGGCGCGCCTTGCGCAGTGACTTCCAGAGTTTGATGAGCACACCGAAATTGCGCCAGAGACGTTTGCGGTCAAAACCGGCCACGGGCAGGCCCTCGATCCTGTAGCCTGCGGCGGGCACACGCTCCATCTCCATGCGGCCGAGGGCGCCTACAAAGAGGATTTCGGCCTCCGGAAAGCGCCGTCTGACGGCATTGGCTATCGACAGAGCGGGAAAGATGTGGCCTCCGGTACCTCCGCCGGAGATAAGCACACGGTTTATTTTGGTCTTTTCTTCATTCATGAGGCACAAATAAAGATATGGGGTGAATGGTTGAGGGTTAGAGCATTCTGTGAATGGTTCTGCGGGAGATCAGAGCTGCATCTGGTTTTCGGCGCCGAACTGTTCGGGCAGGGCCTCGATTTCATCGCGGATATCCTGCTTTTTGCCTCCCTGGCGGGTGGCTGT
Source organism: Duncaniella sp. C9 (assembly GCF_004803935.1). GTDB lineage: Bacteria > Bacteroidota > Bacteroidia > Bacteroidales > Muribaculaceae > Duncaniella > Duncaniella muris. The sequence goes on along the minus strand of NZ_CP039547.1, from coordinate 938,551 downwards.
GCGGCTGATGGAGAGCATAATGCCGAAGGCTATCGCGGTCACGAGGATCGAGGTACCTCCTTTTGATAGCAGTGGCAGCGGCTGGCCGGAGACGGGGAAGACGCCTGTCACGATGGCTATGTGGAAGAGGGCCTGGAAGGCTATCATCACCGCCATACCTATTACAACAAGCGCGGGGTAGGTTCGGTTGCAATGCGATGCGATTCCTGAGGCGCGACCTAAGAGCCAGAGGTAGAGAAGAAGCACCACGAGGCCGCCTATCAGTCCGAGTTCCTCGACTATTATGGCAAAAATATAGTCAGAGAACGCCAGCGGCAGGCGCGAGGCTTCGCGGGAGTTGCCGGGTCCTACGCCGTGGATGCCGCCGTGGGCCTGGGCCATGTAAGAGAGGATCTCCTGACGGTTCTTGCCTACGGCAGGGATTTCCCATTTGGGTGTCGATTTATCTTTGTGACGCTCCAGGCGTGCCAGCCAGGTGTCTATTCGCGAGGGGCTTTTATCTGCCGTCCCGTCGGCACTTACAAGTTCGATTTTCTGCTCTGCGTCAGCCGGAATTTCACTTGACCGCGAGTCGCTCCACATGAGGTAGGCTACGAAGAGACCGCCGAGGGCCATGTAGGCGATGGTCAGCACAAAGAGGTGGGAGAATTTCACGCCGCCCACTATCATCATCGAGTAGCTGATGGCCAGAAGCAGCAGAGTGTTGGTCAGGCCCTGCTTTATCAGCAGCCCGCTCAGCAGCAGCACTATGACTCCGGAATATTTTACTGCGTTTGAGGTAACGCCCACCTTCTTTGTGTTTGGATTCCAGGTCATCACAAGGGCTATGAGCAGCACGGCCGACAGTTTGACCATCTCGGCCGGATAGATGCCTATTCCGAGTATGGTCAGCGAGCGCCTGGCACCGTTGACTATCTCGCCGAAAAACATGACGTAGACCATCATGGCCACGCTGACGAGCGCGAATCCGAGGGTGAAGGGAATGAAGTCGGAATAGTGACGCTTGGAGAGGAACCATACCACGAATGTGCCTCCTGCAAGCATTACGATGTGGCGCAGGATCGGTCCCATCACACCGATCGACGAGCCGGCCACCTCGCGCGAGGAGGCGCTGTAGAGCTCGATGGTCGAGATGATGCAGAGGGCTATGAAGATGCCCCAGATGTGTTTGTCGGCTTTCGAGACGGCCTTGGGTTTTGCCGCCGGCTGTTCGCCGTGTGCTGGTATTGTCTGACTCTGGACTGCCATTGGCTGACGGAGAGATTGGAGGGTTATGTTATCTGGATGCTTAGAGGCCGGTTAATAACAGCCTCTCATATCTGTATTATCAAGTGCCTATTTCGATTCGAGGGCGCGGACCTGCTCCTTGAACTGACGGCCGCGGTCTTCATAGCTGCTGAAGAGGTCGAAACTTGCGCAGCATGGCGAGAGGAGCACTGTGTCGCCTTCGCGGGAGATGGCGGCGGCGGTGGCCACGGCTTCCTGAATCGAGTGGGTGTCATGGATCTCAGGCACCTGACCGGTGAAGAAGTCGAGGAGCTTGCTGTTGTCCTTGCCCATGCAGATGATGGCTTTCACCTTTTCTTTCACGAGGGGGAGGATTTCGGAGTAGTCGTTGCCCTTGTCCTTGCCGCCGAGAATCAGCACTGTGTCAGCGGGCATTGATTCGAGGGCATACCAGCATGAGTTGACATTGGTGGCCTTGGAGTCGTTGATGTAGCGGACGCCGTTGACTGTGGCAGTGTATTCCAGACGGTGTTCCACACCTTCGAAGTCGCCGAGCGCTCCGCGGATCTCCTGCTTGTCGATGTCGAGCAGGCAGGCCGAGAGGGCGGCGGCCATTGAGTTGTAGAGGTTGTGGAGACCGTTGAGCGAGAGCTCGGCGCGGGGCATTCTGAGCGAAGTCTCAGGGGTGTCGATTATGAGCGAAGCCTCGTCGCTGTCATTGTCTACGTAGGCGTGGCAGCCCTTCTCGAAGTGTTCGGCGAAGGGATAGAGCTGCGCCTCGGTGCGGATGCGTTCGAGCTGGCTTGTGATCACGGGGTCGTCCTGCCAGTAGATGAAGGCGTCCTGCGGGGTGAGATTGTTGAGGATGCGGAACTTGGCGTTGATGTAGTTCTGCATCTTGTAGTCGTAGCGGTCGAGGTGGTCGGGGGTTATGTTGAGGATCACGGCGATGTTGGCACGGAAGTCATACATGTTTTCCAGCTGGAAGCTTGACAGTTCGATCACGTAGACATCATGCTTCTCGCGTGCCACCTGAAGGGCCATGCTGCGGCCCACGTTTCCTGCAAGGCCCACGTTGATGCCTGCGTTTTTGAGTATGTGGTAGGTGAGGAGTGTGGTTGTGGTCTTTCCGTTACTGCCGGTGATGCAGACCATTTTGGCGTCGGTGTAGCGTCCGGCCAATTCTATTTCGGAGATCACGGGAATGCCTTTCTCGGTGATGGCCTTCATCACGGGAGTGGTCGGGGCAATGCCGGGGCTTTTGACCACCTCGTCGGCCGCGAGTATGCGGTCCATCGAGTGGCCCCCCTGTTCCCATTCTATTCCTTCGTCGTCGAGCATGCGGCGATAGTGTCCGGCTATGGTTCCATAGTCGCTGAGAAACACGTTTATTCCTTTTTCCTTGCCGAGGATGGCGGCGCCTACGCCGCTCTCACCTCCGCCGAGTATGACGAGATTTTTTGCCATTGGTATGCTTGCTGTTGTTTTAGCTTATCGGGTGTCAGGATTGCTGATTACCTGATCTTGAGGGTTACGAATGTTATGACTGCGAGGAAGATGCCGATGATCCAGAAGCGGGTGACGATCTTCGATTCGGGGATGGCGCGCAAGGGGGCCTGGATGATGGCCTCGATGCCTGAGTTGCCGGGCTTCTGATAGTGGTGGTGGAGGGGGGTCATCTTGAAGATGCGCTGCCCCTTGCCGTATTTGCGCCTGGTGTATTTGAAATAGGCCACCTGGAGCATCACCGAGAGGTCTTCAACAAAGAAAATGGCGCAGAGGATGGGGATCAGAAGCTCCTTGTGGATGAGGATGGCGAACACGGCTATGATGCCGCCGATGGTCAGCGATCCGGTGTCGCCCATGAAGACCTGCGCGGGGTAGGCGTTGTACCAGAGGAAGCCGATCAGGGCGCCGATGAAGGCCGACATGAACACAACCAGCTCCGACGACTGGGGTATGTACATGATGTTGAGGTAGGTGGAGTAGATGACGTTGCCTCCGAGATAGGCCATGATGGCCAGGGCCACGCAGATGATAGCCGAGGTGCCAGCACAGAGGCCGTCGAGGCCGTCGGTGAGGTTGGCTCCGTTGCTTGTGGCGGCCACAACCACGATGACCACGAGGATGAACAGTATCCAGCCGCCGACCTGGGCGTAGTCGCCGAGCCACTGGGTCAGATAGGCATAGTCGAAGTTGTTGTCCTTGACAAAGGGGATGGTGGTCTGGGTCGACTTCACATCCTGGCTCTCGCTTGCCATGACGGTCTCCACATTGTTCTCCGAGTATGTAACCGGCGTTACCTGGCGCTGAGTGATGTCGGGGCTGAGATACATGGTGAGGCCCACTATGAGTCCGAGGCCCACCTGGCCTATGATCTTGAATTTGCCTTTCATGCCCTCCTTGTCGTGCTTGGCCACTTTGATGTAGTCGTCGCAGAAGCCGAGTGATCCGAGCCATATGGTTGATATCAGCATGAGGATCATGTAGATGTTGCTCAAATCGCCCACAAGCAGGCAGGGAATGAGGATGGCGATGATTATGATTACTCCGCCCATTGTCGGAGTTCCGGTCTTCTGCATCTGTCCTTCGAGGCCGAGGTCGCGGATGATCTCTCCGACCTGCATGAGCTGCAGGCGGTCAATGATCTTGCGGCCGAACACCAGGGCTATGAAGAGCGAGAGCAGCAGCGCGGCTCCGGAGCGGAAGGTGATGTAGGTCATCAGTCGTGATCCGGGTATGTGGCTGTCTTGCAGAAGGTCAAATAGATAATAAAGCACTTGGGATAAATATTTTTAGATCGGTTTATCAATCGGGGGATTCAATCGGGGGGATTTCTATCGGCCGGAGGCTGATTCGGAGGCTATGATCTCGCGGACCACCTCGCGGTCGTCGAAATGGTGTTTGACGCCCTTGATCTCCTGGTAGTCCTCATGGCCTTTGCCGGCTATGAGGATCACGGAGCCTTTCGAGGCGAGGGTGGCGGCGGTGCGGATGGCCTGGCGGCGGTCGGTGATGTGGAGTGTGCGTGTGCGGGCTTCCTCGTCAAGACCTTCCTCCATGTCGCGGAGAATCTCTTCAGGCTCCTCGAAGCGTGGATTGTCAGAGGTGAGGATGAGGCGTTCGCTGCGGGCTGCGGCCTCGCGGGCCATGATGGGGCGCTTGCCCTTGTCGCGGTTGCCGCCGGCTCCGACCACGGTGATGATCTCGCCCTGACGGCCTATGACCTCGCGGATGGCGTTGAGCACGTTGACCACTGCGTCAGGCGTGTGGGCGTAGTCAACGATCGCCGTGTAGCCCTTGGGCGAATGGAAGGCCTGGAAGCGTCCGGCCACCGGGACCAGGCGCGACATCTCCCGGAGCACGTTGTCGTGGTTCCAGCCCAGCAGAATGCAGGCTCCGTAGACGGCCGTGAGGTTGTAGGCGTTGAATTTTCCGGTGAAAAGCAGTTCCACCTCGTGGCCGTTGAGGCTCAGGAGGGTGCCGTCGAGGCGTGACTCCACGATGCGTCCGCGGAAGTCGGCCTCGGAGCGCAGAGAGTAGGTGAAACGCCGTGCGCGGGTGTTCTGAAGCATTACGTCGCCCACCTTGTCGTCAGCGTTGGTCAGCGCGAAGGCATCGGCGGGGAGCAGGTCGAAAAATTTCTTCTTGGCGGCGAGATAGGCCTCGAAAGTCTTGTGGTAGTCGAGGTGGTCGCGGGTGAGGTTGGTGAAGATGCCCCCTTCGAAGCGCAGACCGGCAATGCGCTGCTGGTCGGCGGCGTGTGAGCTGACTTCCATTGCGGCATATTCACAGCCGGCTTCCACCATGCGGTGGAGAAGTTCGTTGATGGTCAGCGGGTCAGGGGTTGTATGGTCGGTGGGATAGGCGGTGTCGTCCACGTAGTTGCAGACGGTTGAGAGGAGTCCGGCCTTGTGGCCGAGCAGCCGCGCCATCTCATAGATGAGTGTGGCGGTGGTTGTCTTGCCGTTTGTGCCGGTGACGCCTACGAGGTGCAGTTTGCGCGAAGGGTTGTCCCACCACTGCGATGCGAGATAGCCGAGGGCGAGCGCCGAGGAGGGGACCACGATGTAGGTGACATGCGTCGAGAGGTCTTCGGGGAGCTGCTGGCAGACCACCGCAGTGGCTCCTTTCTCCACGGCCATCGGTATGAACCTGTGGCCGTCGACGCTGACGCCGGGGACTGCCACGAAGAGTGTCCCTTCAGTCACCTGACGGGAGTCGGAGGTCAGACCCGATATCATTTTATCATCACTGCCGATGATCTCGACGGTTTGCACCGGAGCGAGCAGTTCGTTGAGCTTTTTCACCTTTGAAATTATTGATTTGGTTGTTGTTTCGGAAATCTGTAGTGCCCGGAGGCGGTGAGGGAGAGGGGGGTGAGAAGACGGTTTATTATATATATAAGGAGTTTTGGGCTCCGGATGTTCAGTTGGCCAGAACGAGGCGGATGCGGGTGCCTTTTGGCGGATGCGATCCGGCGGTGTGGCTCATAGACCTGACGTAGCCCGAACCGGAGTATTCCACGTTGTAGCCTGCGTTTTCGAGGGCCACGAGGGCATCACGGAGTCCGTAGCCTCTGACGTCAGGCACTCCGGAGGCCGAAGCGGTTTCGGGGGCGCGGAGAGTGCGGCGCGAGGGTATGGAGAATTCGGCTTTGACTCTCTCATATGGATTCTTGCCGGGGGTCACATAGAAGGTTGGGGCGTTGGTCGAGGGGGTGTTGTCGCGGTAGTCCGAGCTGTTGCCGAGCATTCCGCGGGAGTATAGCTTGAGAGCCACGTTGCGCAGCACCTGGCCGGAGGTGGTGGCGGCTCCAAAGAAGTTTTTGGTTGGGTGGCATGTGAGCACCACGCAGGAGTACATCGGGTTTTCTGCGGGGAAGAAGCCACAGAAAGCCAGGCGCTTCTTGCCCTGGTTGTAGGCACCGTTCTCGATCATGTAGCATGTGCCGGTCTTTCCGGCGATGCGCACGGTGTTGTTGCGGAGGAAGCGTCCGGTGCCGTGGTCGCCCCAGACCACGTTGGTCAGCATCTCGCGCACAATTTTTGCCGTTCGTGGCGAACATGCTCGTCCGGAACCCATGTAGCCTACGGGGAGCACCGAGTCGACCTCGCCGCGGATCTCCTTGACCAGACGTGGGCGCACGAAGACACCGTCATTGGCTATGGCGTTGTAGATGGCCAGGGTGTAGAGGGGCGGAATTTCGGTGGCATAGCCGTAGCTCATGCGCGAGAGGGCAATGCGGCCTCCGCGGTCAGAGGGCACACTGTCGATGCGCGGGGGCACCTCGCCGGCTATTCCGGTGTTGAGCGGTTCGAGGAATCCGAGCTGCTTGATGCGCGAGTAGAAGGCTCCGGGATTGTCGTTGTATTTCCGGGTTATGATGCGGGCCATGCCGATGTTTGACGACTGTTCGAGCACGTCGCCCACGCGGATGGCAGTGGAGTGGTGGGCGTCGGTGATGGCACGGCCGCCTGCATAAGCCCATCCGCTGCCGGTGGGGAGCATTTCGTCGAAGTTGGTGACAATGCCGTCTTCAACGGCTATCATCATGGAGAGGGTCTTAACGACTGATCCGGGCTCGTAGCCCATCACTGCCCGGTTGCGGGCCTCGATGTAGCCCGGACCGCGGGGATTGCGCTCAAGATTGGAGATTGCCTTGATGTCGCCGGTCTTGACATCCATGAGCACAGCCACCCCCCAGTCGGCCCCGCAGGTGTCAAGCACGTTGTTGAGCTCGCTCTCCACTATGTCCTGCATGTTGATGTCGATTGTGGTCACTATGTCGCTGCCGGGCACTGCCGGGATGTCTGTCCAGTCTGTGATCTTTTTTGTGAGGTTGATCATCTTGCTGTAGCCAATCTTGCCGTAGAGGAGCGAGTCGAGGGCCTTTTCGAGGCCTGAAATGCCGTGGATCTCCTTGCTTTCAGTGGTTTCGCCCACGCCTCCGATGCTTCGGCGTGCCATGTCGCCGTAGGGGTTGAAGCGGCGCATGTATTTTTCGAATGTCAGGCCGTTGCGGTTGCGGTTTTTGATGCTGAAGAATGGGAGGGTACGCATGGTCTCCATGTCGGTGTGCGAGAGTCCGCTGAGGAGTTTGTAGGCTCTGGGGCGTTCGCTGTGCTTCTTGTCGAGGGGTGCGAGGAGGTGTTTTTTCCAGGCCTTTGCGTTGCGCACGGGGAAGAGGCGGGCCATGTCGGCGGCAAGCCAGTCAATGGTGTCGCGCAGGAGTTTTTCGTTGAATTTCTCGGCGCGGTAGTCGATGCGGGCGGTGTAGAAGTTGAGGTTTGTGGCCAGGACGCTGCCGTCAGAGGCGAGGATGTTGCCGCGCGGGGGCACTATGACCTTGCTCTGTGTGAGCAAGGCGTCGGCGCGTTCGTTCCACTTGTCAGCGTCAATGACGGTGTTTTCGACGAGTTTCGATACGATCATCGCCGAAAGAAGCAGAATGAACACGATGACGAGTCCATAGCGCAGAAGTATGTTGCTTCGGTTGTCCTTTTTCACGTTGGTTGGTCAGAGAATGTTGTGGGCTGTGAGGGTGTTATGAGAGTGGCGGAGGGAGGGTTGAGCGGAGGGTCATTTGGGTATTTTGTAGGGCGGCTGGGCCTGGACCTTGAGGTTGAGGTGGAGCGAGTCGACCATGTGTTGCATGGAAGTTTCGCGTTTGCGCCCCATGAAGGCGCTGCGCTCGCGGGCCTTTTCGTTGTTGACTATCTCAAGGGTGCGTTCGAGGGCTGCGATTTTCTCCATGTTGGTCTGGCAGGTGTATTTGGTCGTTATATAGACCATTATCACCACAATGCAGATGAGCACCGGGAGCCAGTGGCGGGCGAAGAAGTCGCTTGAGAGGACTTGGCCGCGGAAGAGGCGAGTGATAATGGAGGCTTTCATATTGTTGATGGGTCCTGGAGTTGCCGGAGGGGAGTTTCCGGGAGATTTTATATATTATTTTTTTTGCGGATCAGAGTTTTACGGCTACACGGAGTTTGGCGCTGCGCGAACGGGGGTTGCGCTCGGTTTCTTCGGCCGTGGGGACTATCGGCTTGCCGCCCAAGGGCTTGAGGGGGGCTTCGATGCGCCCGAAGAAGTCTTTCTCCACGTTGCCGGCGAAGTTGCCTGTCTTCATGAAGTTCTTGACCATGCGGTCTTCGAGGCTGTGGTAGGTGATTACGGCGAGGCGTCCGCCGGGCTTGAGGACTTTGAGTGCGCCCTGAAGGAGTTCGCGGAGTGCGCCCATTTCGTCGTTGACCTCTATGCGGAGGGCCTGGAACACCTGGGCGAGTTCTTTTTTCTCTTTGCGCGGGTCAATGTGGGGGCGGATGGCGTCGATGAGCCGTCCGATTGTCTGCAGGGGGCTTTCGCTGCGTGCTTTTACGATCGAGCGGGCCATCTGGCGGCTCTGTTTCAGTTCGCCGTAGATGTAGAGTATCTCGGCTATGCGCTCTTCGGGGAGGGTGTTGACCAGATCTGCCGCCGAGCGGCCAGCCTGGCGGTTCATCCTCATGTCGAGGGGTCCGTCAAAGCGGAAGGAGAAACCGCGTTCGGTGTCATCGAAGTGGTGGAAGGAAACTCCGAGGTCGGCCAGCACTCCGTCAACTTCAGCCACGTCATAGTAGCGCATGAAGTTTGTGATGAAGCGGAAGTTGGAGTAGACCATCGTGAAACGGGGGTCGGAGGGGGCGCGGCGCACCGCATCCTCGTCCTGGTCGAAGGAATAGAGCATTCCGCCGAGGCCTGCGTCGAGACGCTCCATGATGGCGCGTGAGTGGCCGCCGCCGCCGAATGTGGCGTCGACGTAGATTCCACCGGGCTGAATGTCAAGGGCCGAGATGGTTTCGGGCAGCAGGGCTGGTATGTGGTAAACTTCTTCGGGCATGGGTGCGGAAAGGATCGTCAAAGGGGTTAGCTTTAGAGGGTGTAAAATTACAAAAATTTGCAAAACTAAACAGTAAAAAATCGCCGAAAATTTTAAGAAGTTATTAACATTCGGAAAAATAACTGAAAATCAGGGCTCCGGAGTATTTGCAAATGTAAATTTGCGGGGCTTCCGCATTATCGCATTCACCGGGTTCCTGCGGGCCGTATCTTTGCAGAAAAAAAGCCATGAAGAAGAGAGTTAAAAAAGAGTGTCGCCGAATTGTTTCGGGCAAGTATTATGACGAACTGATGGGGCTGATCGCCAGGACTCTGATAGCCATAGAGGTGGAGAGAGACGAACTTGACCGCTGCCTGGAGGCTTTCAGCAGCTATCTGACCGTGGGGGTTGTTGATCCGGCGCCTGACGATCTGAATTTCAAGATGATAATGGCTCTGATGGAGCCGGAGATAGAGCGGGCCGCCGAGCGGTCGGCGCGGGCCAGACGACGGAAGAAGCCGAAAAGCGCCGACGAGGGCAATAAAGAGGCTCCCGCACCGTTAAATAATAATATGCAGGAAATAGTATTCGCCACCAACAATCGACATAAGCTCGAAGAGATCCGCCGCATTGTCGGCGACAAGTTCAGAATCCTGTCGCTCAGCGATATAGGCTGCCATGAGGAAATCCCCGAAACAGCCTCTACCCTCAGCGGCAACGCACTGCTGAAAGCCCGCTACGTGAAGCGGCACTACGGCTATGACTGTTTTGCCGATGACACCGGCCTGATGGTCGATGCGCTTGGGGGCGCCCCCGGAGTCTATTCGGCCCGCTTTGCCGGCCCGGCCCATGACAGCGCGGCCAACATGGAGCTGCTTCTGCGCCGCATGGACGGTGCCGTGAACCGGTCGGCCCGCTTTGTCACCGTCATAGCCCTGCTGCTTGACGGCGAGGAGCATCTGTTTGAAGGCAAGGTGGAGGGCGAGATCCTTTCCGCGCCGCAGGGCACCGCCGGGTTCGGCTATGACCCCGTGTTCAAGCCCGCCGAAAGTCCGGTGAGCTTTGCCTGCATGAGCGCCGATGACAAGAATGCCATCAGCCACCGCGGGCGCGCCACGGCCCTGCTGCTCGACTACCTGTCGAAGCTCTGAGCCGGACACCCCCCACTCCTCTCTTAGAGGTTGTTTAAAAACAATAGTTAAAATCTGAGTGGTGTATCTTTTAGATAAATTGTTGCAAATGAGGATGGAGCATAGCGAGCTATGTGACTGACGAATTTCAACAATTTAGCAAAAGAGACACCAAGGCTCAGGTAACTAAAAAAATACTCAAACATGAAATTACTGAAAGGAAAAAAGACAATACCCTCGCCTGCGAAAGTTTTGGGCGCCTATGGCTCTTCATCTCAGTCACATAGCTCGCTATGCTCCTTCGATTCAGAGCCATATCCACCTCAAAACTTTCGCTCAGATTTTAACTATTGTTTTTAAACAACCTCTTAACACCATCCAACACATCCCCGATGACGCAAATGATAAGAAAACTCTTCGTAATCCTCCTACTGTGTCTGCTCCCGTCCGGGCTTTCCGCACAGCTCGCCACCGGCAGCTGGAAGGTCTACGGTGCTTTCGGTCTGCCTGACAAACTACTGGAAACCCCTCAGTTTGTCTATCTTCTGACCCAGGGCTCGCTCCATTCCTATGACAAGACCAATGACGAAAGCCGCTCCTATCTGCCCGGCGATGATATAAACGGACACCAGATCAAGAATATCTTCTACAACACCGACAGACGCTATCTGACCATCTGCTACATGGATGCGGCCATTGATCTGCTCTATGACGACGGACGCCTGGTGAGCCTGCCTGACATACGCGATGCAAACCTTACGGTCTCGAAGGTGATCAACGATGTGAAGTTTGACGGCGATCTGATCTATGTGGCCACATCGTTCGGCCTGGTGGTGTTCAGAGAGAGCACCGCCGATGTCAAGGAGTCAGGGGTCTATAATGTCAATGTCGCGGCGATAGCCCTTACGCCTGACCACCTGCTCATCTATCCCCATGACGGCGACAAGGCCCGCCACCTGCTGGCCATCGAGAAGACAGCCCGCATGAATTCACTCGGCAACTACATCTCTGTCGGGGTGCTCCCTGACAACTATGTTGAGATCATCCCCCTTTCCGACGGCTATGCCGCCGACGGGATGACCCACTTCATTCTGCGTGACAACACGCCATATCTGGCCCACGTAGGCGTGAGGTTCGACCCGGTTCCGGAGTCGCACATCTGCTGGGTGGCCGGACAGACGCCGCAGTGCTTCAGAAGCGACGAGGGAGTGGTCTATTATGTGTCGGAGGGCCGGCTTTATGAAGTGGGACTGCCTCAGGAAACCAATCTCCCGGTGCCGGTGAAAGAGGTGGTGAGGATTCCGGAGATCATGAAGGACGATCTGATAGCCACGACTTCAGGAATGTCGTCGGTATGGGTGGCCGGAATGAAAGGTCTGGGCAACTACCGGCTTGATGCTGACGGGGGTATGACGGTGTTGCGTGACCGGTTCCGTCCGTCGGGAGTGACTACTTTTTCTGATATTTCCTGCTTCTTTCCTTCATCGGACGGACGCGGATTCTATATCTCCAACCTTGGAATCAGTCAGGTGAAGCCTATAGGCAAAGGCGATTTCATGAATACGCGGTTTACCGGCAATTTCATCAGCGGCGGCAAGGTCGAGGATGTGGCGGTCACCGGCAAGATGACCATAAGAAACTCACCCGGAGCGACTTCGGCCCAGCGCTACGGCTACGACAACATTTTCGCGCCGGCCTTTGTGATAGAGGACCCGGATGACCCGACAATCCGCTACATCGGATCGGGTCTCGACGGCCTTTTCGTGGTCAAGGACGGGCAGGAGATAGGCAAGTTTGACGAAAACAGTAGCATCTACAAGTCCGCGAACTGGGCCTGGCGAACCAATGACGCCTGTTTTGACCCTGACGGCAATCTGATAATAGGTGTCTTTACCAACAATGCGAACGAATCGCCGATCGCTGTGCTTCCGGCCGAAAAACGCCGCACAAAAGATCTGCGCTCCATCACCAAAGACGACTGGCTGACTCTCGACATAGGCAACTACATCAGCAACCGCGACGTAGACCTACTCCTCTGCCGCCATTCGCCCATGATCTTCCTGATCGCCTCGCACTATCAGGGAGGTTTCGCGGCCCTCCACCACGGAGGCACAGTGACCGATCCGTCTGACGACCGCCATGTCACGTTCTCTTCTCTGATCGATCAGGACGGCAAACAGTTTGTGACCAACTATCCGAGATGTCTGACTGAAGACAAGCGCGGCCGCATCTGGTGCGGTACCACTTCAGGCATCTATGAGATCACCAATCCGCTGAGTGTCTTTTCGCCGGACTTCACCATCAATCGCCTGAAGGTGCCCCGCAATGACGGCACTAATCTTGCCGACTATCTGCTGGAGACCGAAGACATCAACTGCATTGCGGTCGACGCCGCCAACCGCAAGTGGGTGGGAACTATGGATTCGGGAGTCTATCTTGTCAGCGAGAACGGCGATGAAGTGATAGCCAACTTCAACACTTCGAACTCTCCGCTCAGCACCAACACCATCACGGACATCTATGTGGACCCCAACAGCAATTCGGTCTTCATAGCCACTCTTCATGGACTCTATGAGTATGCCTCCACAACCAGCCCTGCGCGTCCGGACTATTCCGATGTCTATGCCTACCCCAACCCCGTGGAGCCGGGCTATTCGAGCTGGATCACCATAAAGGGCCTGATGGAGAATTCGCTTGTCAAGATCATGGACGCAGGGATGCACCTTGTCTACCAGACACGCTCCCAGGGCGGACAGGCCATCTGGGACGGCTGCTCGCTCAACGGATCGAGGGTGAAGAGCGGCGTCTATTATGTGCTCGCCTCAAGCGGTGACGATGTCAGTTCAGAGGGCGATGTGGTCACGAAAATACTCGTAGTCAATTAGAGGGCTTGTCATGAAACACCTTCTCAACCGAACATGTAGATTATAACGGACGTTTTCTTGATATGGAAACTTTGAAATATAAAGATGAGACAGACCGCAGTTACGGTGCGACCGGAATGGCCATCGGACTGCTGATTTTCGACGGCGAGGATATGCTCGCCTCTATAAACATCGACGGCGATCCGAACGACATGGTGGTCATGTCGCCCGACTTCTATTTCGCCGGCAATCCCGGAGTCTCGGCGAAGACAGCCTGGAACCAGATGCTTAAAAACTATAATCTCGGCATAGGCATGCTGATGTCGAATCTTCTCTGCCGCCACCTTGTCTCTGCCCGCCAGGCTCTTCCGGCGGCTCTGCGCGAACGCCTCCACAGCATCGCGGTGGAGGAGGGACGTGATGCCTGTTCGCTTGAAGACGATGAGATAGACCGTCTTTTCGAGAAGAACATGTCTTATCTGACAAAGGTGTTCTCCCACAGAGGCGTGCAGTCCATAGCCCACGATTTTGCCGCCGAGCTGCTCTCGCGCCGCACGCTTTCGCGCCTCGATGTGCTCGAACAGCTTGAGGCTCTCAGAGTGCTCTGAGCCTTCCGGGCTGTCAGGCTCACACACGCGCACACAGGCGCACACGCATACATATTCAGATCATTATCAAACGTTTCAATAATTGTCAATAATGCTGAACAAACCTATCCATTTCGCGCCCTACCTCAAGTCTGTCATCTGGGGTGGAGAGCGCATCGCGCCTTATAAGGGCATTACGACTGACCAGACTGCCATAGGCGAAAGCTGGGAACTGTCAGCCGTGCCTGGCCATATCTCCGTGGTTGACCGCGGACCTCTGGCCGGACAGTCTCTGACACAGCTGATCGAGACCTACAGAGAGGAGCTTGCCGGTGCCGATATCTACAGCCGCTTCGGAACCGCTTTTCCTCTGCTTATAAAGTTTATCGACGCCAAGGCCGATCTCTCGGTGCAGGTGCACCCTGACGATGAGCTGGCGGCCCGACGCCACAATTGCCCCGGAAAGACCGAGATGTGGCACATCATCGACACCGAGCCGGAGGCCAAGATCTATGTGGGTCTGAAAGAGAGCATCACTCCCGATGACTATGAGCGCCGTGTGGCCGACAATACCGTCATGGAGGTGATCGATGCCTATGATTCGGCTCCCGGCGATACGTTCTTTCTCCCTGCCGGGCGCATCCATGCCATCGGTGCGGGCAATCTGCTTGCAGAAATCCAGGAGACGAGCGATATAACCTATCGCATCTATGACTATGACCGCCGCGACAAGGACGGCAATCCCCGCGAGCTCCACACGGCCCAGGCGCGCGATGCCATAGACTATACGGTGTATACTGACTATAAGTCACACCCCGAAGGGTCGGTGCTTGCCGATTGCAGCCATTTCGTGACCCGCAAATTTGCGGTTGACGGCAGCGGCGAGGTGGCGATTCCGCGTGACCGCGAGTCGTTTACCATCATCATCTGCCTTGAGGGCGAGACGGTGGTCTCATGGACCGACGGCGCAGGTGTGCGCGGGTCGCAGAAGGTTGTCCGCGGCGAGACGTGGCTCTGCCCTGCCGTGCTCCGTGACCTTGCGGTGTCAGGCAAAGGCGAGATTCTATCGGTGCAGGCGTAAGCGTAAATCAATATCCTGACAGACATTACATTCAAATAAATATCTTTGCCCCCTGGCACCCGCGCGCAATGCGCCGCAGATGCCGGGGGCGATTATGTGCACATGGCCCCCGGCGGATGTCCGTCAGGCAGAGAATTGTAACCAAGTGGGGGGGAAGATCAGACTTCGCGGGAGATGATGAAGTCAAAGAGAGAGAGGAAATGGGCGGTGACGGGGGAGTCGAAGCGCCGGAGGATGGCGGCGGCTTCCTCACGAAGACGCTGCATGGTGGCGTAGGCATACTCAATGCCGCCGTTTGCGCGGGCAAAGGCTATAAGACTGTCGATCTCTTCCTCGCTCAGAGGTTCGCCGGAGCGGAGCAGGGCTTTCATGGCCTCGCTCTCCGGGCCTGTGGTGGAGTTGAGCGCATGGAGCAGCGGGAGGGTTACTTTGCCCTCGCGCAGGTCGTTGCCGGTAGGTTTTCCGATGGCCTTGGAGTCGAAATAGTCAAAAATATCGTCCTTGATCTGGAAACAGAGGCCGAAGAGCTCGGCGAAACGCCGCATGGCTTCGATAGATTCGTCGTCGGCTCCGGTGCAATAGCCACCCATAGCCACGCATGACACGAAGAGCGAGGCTGTTTTGTGGGAGATCACCTTGAAATAGGCCTCTTCGTTGAGTTCGTGGTAGCGGGCATTGTAAATCTGGTCCATCTCGCCGAGCGAGAGGAGCTTTCCGAGGTCGGCAATGGTGTTGATTACGCGCAGATCGGCCGTGCGGGCTGCCAGACGCAGGGCGTTTGACACGAAAAAGTCGCCGACAAGGACTGCCACATGATTGTCCCACATGGCGTTGATGGTCTCCTGGCCGTGGCGCTGGCTTGAATCGTCGACCACATCGTCATGAATGAGCGAGGCGTTGTGGAGAATCTCTACCGAGGCTGCTGCGGTCAGCACATTCTCGTTGACCCCGCCGAAGAGGCGCGCGGTCAGCATGACCAGCATAGGGCGCAGCTGCTTGCCTTTATGGCGTAGATAGGTGCCTATCACTTGATTCATCAGAGTGTTCGATGAATCAAGCGAGCTGCTGATCAGCTCGTCGAGACGGGTAAGTTCCGGCTGAAGTGATTGGCGTATGTCGGCAAATGCGGTCATATTCGAGTTGCAAATTTACAAAATTCTTCTGTAAACCATTCACGTTTGAAAAAATTAATGAAATAAATCCCGACAGCCCCATCCGCAGCCCCATCCGCAAACCGCTGAAAAGCTCGCAATACTAATAAATGTTAACAATAGGGCAATTTTTCTACATTTTTTCACGTTGATTGATTTAAAGTGCCTAATTTTACGGGTGAATACCAACACATGCATCTTCTCTATAAATTTATTTCCAATCAAACAGTTTCAATTGCGTTGGAAAAACACATCATAACACCTTGAATATGGACAAATTACCTCCCGCAACAGGGGTTGCCCGCATAGGGTACTCCGCGTTGCTGGCACTCAGTGCATTAGCATTCGGCTCGTGTGCCGACACTGCTCCTGAGATTCCACAGGAAGAACTTTATCTCAGAGGATTCATCCGCCAGTTCGGAGTTCCCGATCTGGAACGGTCCTGGAGCATGGCCAAGCCCATAAAAGCTACAGTAAATCTCAGATCGAAGACCGACGGAATAGCCCGTATCTATACCGATTCGCCTAATACCCCCGGCTGCCAGATGCTTGCCGCAGTCGAAGTGGCCTCCGGCCGCGGAACCGCATGTTTTGACGCGGACATACGCAGCAATCATGTGTATGTGCGTGTGGAAAACCGCGACGGCCAGGTGGAACTTTCCGGATTCATGCCTGTCAGCAAAGGGGCTGTCAGCATCACCGACAGCCGCAGTTCACGCTCAGGCAACTGCCCGGTCACCAAAAAAGCCGTTGAGCTTGAGGTTGACAGAATAAATGACAAGTGCCTGGAATTTCTCACCGGATTCCTCAGCGAGAACCCTGACAACTATCGCTTGAGCTGGGACGCTCTGGAGAAAGGAGACGACGAGATAGCCCGGAAACTCAGCCAGGAATACATTCTGTCAAACAAGCAGAAAGAGAATGTGCCCAATCTGTATCGTCTGGAGAACTTCGACTATTCACAGCGCTGCCCGGAATTCAGCATCGACGATATAAAACCGATCATACACCAGTACACCACCCCTGACGGAGAAGTGAAACCCGGACTCTTCGCAGAATATTCCGACCACGGAAACGAGATCTCAAACCTGCAGAAATATTATCATGAATTGAAGACTCTTGACCCTGACGTGGAACTGACAGTGAAAGAAGACGGTCCGGTGGTATTCGACCTGATGTGGCGCGCGCTCACCGAAAACGCCTACTGGGGCTATTACTATTACGATGAGGAAGACGCGAAAACCATCCGCACCGATCCCTGGGGCTTCTACAATCGTGTGCCCAAATTCATAGTGCTTGACTATGAAGGCAATGCCGACAACCGACTTCAGGGTGACAACTCGCTGATGGAGATGAGACTCTGCAAAAACTGGGAACATCACAGTTCGGTGTACTACACAGACCCTGAGGATGACTCCCCAAACCACACTCTGAACGAAACCTGGGAGAAAATGGACTGGAACGCCTGCCGCACCACATACAATGAAGGCAAAAAGCTTCGCGGATGCAAGATCCGCTCCGTCAGCATGAAGCTGGTCTACTTCGGTAAAGACGGCAACGGCGAAGCGACCTACGACTTTCCGGCCGGAACAAGAATCGGTTTCATCTATGGCTCAAGCGGCCGCTCCGAGAAATTCTATCTGAGCGACGCCATACTCTCTCAGGCCATCCACCGCCCGTCGACAACCTATTCAGGTTCAGGTCAGGTCTCCGACGAGATCAAAAAATCGTCTGACTGGTTTCCGACATCAGCAAAGTTCAACTTCAACGGTGAGAATTATGTGGGGTTTGAGGACGGAGGCCTTGACTGCGACCTTAACGACTTCATGTTCCGCGTCCACAACACATGGCCCCCTGAGACAGACATCACTCCCGACGATCTGCCCCGTCCCGACTCAAAGGAATGGATCATAGCCTGCGAGGACCTCGGAAGTTTCGATGACTATGACTTCAATGACGTAGTGCTGAAAGTAGCTTTCGTGCCAAAAGCCACTGAGGGCGGCAGGAACAAGGTAAGAATCACTCCTGTGGCATGCGGAGGTAAACTCAACAGCTACGTCTATTTTCAGGATCATGCGCTCGGCGAGATCCATTCGCTGTTAGGTTGTCCCGGAGGCATACCCGCCGGCGTAGGCAACGGCACTCCTGACATAGACCACTCGAAAGTCAGATCATTGGAATTCGAGGTTGATGATGACTGGCTGCTGTCAGAAAGATACGAAACCGACTTCACCGTCAGCACTACCTGGATGAACGGCGAGGAAATCAGAGGCGAATGGATCAAAAAGATCCAGGACGGAATAAACGGCGAACACCTCAAAGCCCCGCAGATACTCCTGCTCCCCACTGAATGGAGCTGGCCGGTGGAACGCTGCGGAATTCTCGACGCTTATCCGGACTTCATAAAGTGGATCGGCAATATAGAGAATTATGACTGGGTTGACAACAAGCCTTATCCCGGAAACATCTATACACGTATCGACTGAGCAACAAATTATTGAATGCACACAGACAGAGAGTCTCTGTCGCAGGGTGTGCCGGAGCATTAGTGTGGTCGCTCCGGCACACCCTTTGCACATTGAAATTCTCGAAATTTCAGCATTCAATCCTTATATGTCAATTTTTTGTTGTATCTTTGTAATCAGACAACTAAAATCCTCAGATATGGCAAGACCAATTAAAGAAACCCCGGTGCTGAAGGGGAAAGACGCAGAGCGATTCGCAGAAAAGATGGAGACTGTCGGACGTGCATCCGCCAAAGAAATTGAGGAGGCCCGCAAAGCATACGAGGCGTTCAAAGCCATCAGCACCTTTCCGATGTGATTATGAATTTTGAAAAGTTCACGTTTCGGCAGATTGAAGCCGACACAGAAATAAAGCCGTTTGATTGTGGTGACCCCGATTTGAACGGCTTTCTTTTTGATGACGCTAAGAATTATCTTGATGTCATGCTTGCCGTAACATATCTGCTTGAAGACAACGAAGCAAATAAAACTGTGGCATACTATTGCCTGTTGAATGATAAGATTGAACTTGACCCCGATGAAAGATCAAAGTGGAACAAGATTAACCGTAAGATCCCAAACAATAAACGATACCATGCTTATCCATCCGTGAAAATCGGACGCTTGGGAGTATCTCAGGAGTATGCCAATAAGCATATCGGGCAAATGGTTCTTATGCAGATCAAAATGATCTTTTCCCGTATGACATTAAGCGGATGCAGGTTTATTACTGTGGATGCGTATTCAAATGCTGTTCCGTTTTATGAGAAATGTGGGTTCCATTGTCTTTCTGATAAAGATATCAATGAGCCGACAAGAGCTATGTATTTTGATTTGATGTACTATAAGAAATAGAGGTGGATCTCAGAGAGCGTTTAAGTTTATTTGTCAGAGGATTTGAGGGAGTATGTGAAATTTAATCACTAACTTTACCCCAAATTTGACTTTACCAATATGGAAAAACGCCTATTCCTGCTCGATGCATACGCTCTGATCTACCGGGCCTACTATGCCCTGATACGTTCGCCACGCTTTGCCGGCAACGGGTTCAACACCTCGGCTGTGTTCGGCTTCTGCAACACGCTCGACGAACTTCTGCGCAAGGAAAACCCTTCGCACATAGCCGTGTGCTTCGATCCTTCAGGTCCGACATTCCGCCACGAGGAATTCGCCGACTACAAAGCCAACCGCGACAAGCAGCCGGAAGATATCACCGCGTCGGTGCCTTATATCAAGCGTATCCTCGAAGCCTACCGCATCCCGGTGATCGAGGTGAAGGGCTATGAGGCCGATGACGTGATAGGCACTCTGGCCAAGCGCGCGGCCGCCGAGGGTTATGACACCTACATGATGACCCCTGACAAGGACTACGGCCAGCTGGTCGATGACCATATCTTCATGTATCGTCCGGCGCTCCGTGGCGAGGGCTTCGAGATACGCGACGCAGCCAAGGTCTGTGAGCGCTACGGAATAGCCCGCCCCTCGCAGGTGATAGACCTCCTGGCGCTCGAAGGGGATGCCTCCGACAACATTCCCGGCTGTCCGGGTGTCGGCGAGAAGACCGCCCGCACCCTGATCGAGACCTGGGGATCTGTGGAAAACCTGCTCGAAAACACTGACAGCCTCAAAGGCGCGCTGCAGAAAAAGGTCCGCGAGAACGCCGACCAGATCCGCCTTTCAAAATATCTTGCCACGATCAAGACCGATGTGCCCGTGGATATTTCCGTCAGCTCGCTCGAACGCAAGCCGATGGACGTGGACAAGCTGCTTGAGGTTTACGGCGAACTGGAGTTCCGCACTCTGGCCGCGCGCCTCAAAGCCGGAGCCCGCCAGGGGCAGGCCGACACACAGCCGGCTGCCGCCCCCGCCCCGCCACAGCCTGAGGCTGACAGCAGCGGCATGGGATCGCTCTTCGACATGCCCGATGACGGCGCCACGGCTTCCGACACTCCGGCTCAGGCCTGCGAGAGCCGCGACTACCGCCGCATCGAAAGTCCG
Source organism: Duncaniella sp. C9 (assembly GCF_004803935.1). Classification (GTDB taxonomy): domain Bacteria; phylum Bacteroidota; class Bacteroidia; order Bacteroidales; family Muribaculaceae; genus Duncaniella; species Duncaniella muris. Next base: position 918,148 of record NZ_CP039547.1, on the reverse strand, counting down.
GCTGAAGCAGCCTTGGTGGTCAGCCGCATTTCCGGTTCGGAATTCATCGGGACATCGTTCTACGCCATCGGCGAGGACAGCATGACCGCGCGCTGGTCAGGACTCGCTCTTTCAGTGAGCGACTGCGAGGGCTGGTTCATTGATCTCCCCGCCGACTCGCCGGAACGCCGCGCCGAACTGCTTGCAGTGATTGAGCCGCTGTTTACCGGCAGCGCCACTCTGGTGAGCCACGATGTGAAACGCGGCTATCTGCTGCTCAAAAAAGAAGGCGTCAATCTGACAGCCCCCTGGTTTGACACCTCCGTGGCCCACTATCTGATCGATCCGGAAATGAAACACGAGTTGCGCTATGTGGTGGCCAAATATCTCCGCCTCGAACTCGCAGGAGTGGCCCCGGATTCAAAAGCAGGCCACCCGAAGACGGCGCTTGAGCCGGAGGCCGCCGTGGCCCGCTACTGCGAGGAGGCCGATCTGGCCCTGCGGCTGCGCGCTCCGCTCCAGAGCGATGTGGATAGCCGCGAGATGGGCCGGCTGCTGGCCGATGTGGAGTTTCCGCTGATCAGAGTGCTCGCCGAGATGGAATTCACAGGAGTGAGAATCGACTCAAACGTGCTTACCGACCTCTCCGCCCGGCTGAAAGAGCGTATCCGCGCTCTGGAGGAAGAGGCCTATGAAATGGCCGGCGGTCCGTTCAACATCGGCTCTCCCGCCCAGGTCGGCATGGTGCTGTTCGAAAGGCTCAACATCGACCCCAAGGCCAAGAAGACCGCCCGCGGATCCTACTCGACAACCGAGCAGGTGCTTGAGAAATATGCCCCGAAGGTGCCCCTGGTCAGCCTGATTCTGAAGATCAGGCGCCTCAAGAAGCTGGTGACCACCTATCTTGACGCACTCCCGGCGCTGGTCAATCCGCAGACCGGAAAAATCCACACCTCCTATAACCAGACAGTCACTGCCACCGGGCGCATATCGTCGACCAACCCCAACCTGCAGAATATCCCCGTCAGGACTGACGAAGGCCGCGAGATACGCCGCGCGTTCATAGCCGATCCGGGCGACATGATCATGAGCGCCGACTATTCACAGATCGAGTTGCGCCTCATAGCCGATCTGTCGGCAGACCGCGACATGATAGAAGGCTTCCTCTCAGGCGATGACATACACCGCATCACGGCATCTAAAATCTACGGTGTTCCGCTCGAAGAGGTCACTGACGACCAGCGCCGCCACGCCAAGACGGCCAACTTCGGTATCATCTACGGCATCTCGGCCTTCGGTCTGTCGGAGCGTCTGGGAATAGCCCGCGCCGAAGCCAAGAAACTGATCGACGGATATTTCGCCACCTATCCCCACATACGCGAATATCTCAGCAAATCAGTGGAGACTGCCCGCGAGCAGGGCTATGTCAGCACCCGCATGGGTCGCCGCCGCTATCTGCCCGACATCAACTCGCGCAATGCGGTGGTGCGCGGCTATGCCGAACGCAATGCCGTCAACGCCCCCATCCAGGGCTCGGCCGCCGACATCATCAAGGTGGCCATGATCAGCATCTTCAACGAGATGGAAGCCCGCGGCATGAGATCGAGAATGCTGATGCAGGTGCATGACGAACTCATATTCAACATTGTGCCCGGAGAGACCGAAGAGATGCGGAAACTCGTAGTCAGCTGCATGGAAAACGCCTATCACGGCGCAGTGCCACTGACAGTCTCAGCCGGCATAGCCGACAACTGGCTCGGAGCACACTGACAAAAATCACCACCTATATTATATATAGCAAGTATTATTATAGCAAGTTCACACTTACAAACGAAAACAAGCCCATATATGACTCCCGAAGAGAAACTTCAGATAGAAGAACGCATCGTCACGATGCTCAAAACTGTCTACGACCCCGAAATTCCGGTAGACATCTATAACTTAGGCCTGATCTACAGCATAGACCTCGATGATGACGGTAATCTGAAAATCGACATGACCCTGACCGCGCCCAACTGTCCGGCCGCCGATTTCCTCGTGGAAGATGCCCGCATCAAGCTCGAAAGCATCGAGGGAGTGAAAAGTGTAGATATCCGCATAGTCTTCGAGCCAGAATGGACCAAAGACATGATGAGCGAAGAAGCCAAACTCGATCTCGGATTTCTCTGAGCATAAAGCATCGGACTCAACAGACAGCTACTGAAAGGTGAGCACACGCAACAAGACATATTTCATCAGTGACCTCCATCTCGGAGCCTCCTACATCAGTGACCCCCGGCAACATGAGATGCGGGTGGTCAGCTTCCTGCATTCCATTGCTCCTGACTGCCGGCGGCTCTATCTGCTTGGTGACGTGCTGGACTACTGGTGGGAATACCGCAACGTGGTTCCACGCGGATTTACCCGCTTTTTCGGCGCCCTTGCAGCTCTGGCCGACAGCGGAGTCGAAATCACATGGCTCAAAGGCAACCACGACATCTGGATTTTTGACTATCTCCCGTCAGAAATCGGGCTGAAGGTCCATGACGGAATCCTTGTCACCGAACTTGACGGGCACCGCTTCCTGCTGGAACACGGCGACGGCGTAGGGCGTCTCCCCTGGTCGTTCCGCCGGCTGCGCTCACTCTTCCGCTCACGCACAGCCCAGAGGCTCTTTGCTGCCATCCACCCGCGCTGGACGGTAGGCTTCGCACACTCCTGGTCATCACATTCCCGCAAGCAAGGAGGCTATGTGGCCTCTGACCGTGCGGGCGACTCGCTAATCGAGTTTGCCGAAGAATACAGCCGCAATCCTTCCAATCCGAAAGTCGACTATTTCATTTTCGGCCACTGTCACATTTTGCTTCGAAAGCCAGTAGGAAACGGGGCTGAAATGGTGATCTTAGGTGACTGGATCAGCCGTTTCAGCTATGCCGTATGGGACGGAAACTCACTGTCGACACGCATTTATGAAGAGTGAAAGAATCATGTCGCCCTACCTCTTTAACGTATATTAAATATTATATGCAATATTTTCACATTTACATAATCACCTGACTGACATTGATCTATATGTCAATTCTGCAATAATTGCAAATTCTTCGATATAAAATTATGTTGGAAAACATATAGATTTATTTGTCAGGAGCAGAATCTTGTCCTACCTTTGCACCACGAACCTAAAACAATCTTTTTTACCTTAGAAATTGTACCTATTGGAAACTCATAAACGGGAGCCGCGCGAAGCTGCTCCCGTTTAATTTTATCAAAAGCGAAACAAACCGGCAAAAGCGCAAGCACCGGAAGCCGGATCAGAGAAAGCAGCGAAAGCTCTTTTTGAAAAAATTAACACTTGATATGGAGATTTCACTTGCATAAGAGAAGTAAATGGTATAACTTTGTATCGAAATTAAAATTGTAATTATTACAACTTAATAATAAATCCAAACCCAAAGTTCCGTTGATACGATGCAATCCTATAGTTTCACCACTCAAGAAATCCTGGACACCCTCTCGGAAGGAGGCGTAAAACCATCCGCGCAGCGGATGGCCATCCTCAGATTTCTGATGGAAAACCGGGTACATCCCACAGTCGACGAGATATTCAAGGCCCTGCAGCCGGAAAACCCCACGCTTTCGCGCACCACAGTCTACAACACACTGCGACTGCTGACCGAAGCCGAGATAATCCGCTGCATCGAAACCGGAGTCAACGGCGCCCGCTGGGACTACTCTCAGCATGACCACGCCCACTTCCTCTGTACGGAATGCGGCCGAGTAACTGACGTAGCCTTTACGATGCCCTCGTCACTGCCTCTCCCGGAGAGCGGCTATCAGGTAAAGTCAGCGGATGTGATCTTCCGAGGCACCTGCCCCCTCTGTGCCGGATAAAGGCCTCACCTACCCCACTCCGCCCCGGCGGCGTAAAACGCCGGCAGCAAACACAAAGAAACAAAATAAAATATCGTATAATTATCTAAACAACACAAACTTATGAAAAAGAAATTCATCTGCACCGTATGTGGTTACGTTCACGAAGGTGACGAAGCACCTGAAATCTGCCCCCTCTGCAAAGCACCCCGTTCAAAATTCAAGGAACTTAACGAAAGCGCAGCTCTCGAATTCGTGACCGAACACGTGATCGGCATTGCAAAAGATACCGATGACGAAATGAAGGCTGACCTCCGCGCACACTTCGAAGGCGAATGCGCCGAAGTAGGCATGTATCTGGCCATGTCGCGCCAGGCCGACCGCGAAGGCTATCCTGAAATCGCAGAAGCCTTCAAGCGCTACGCCATTGAAGAAGCCGAACATGCTTCTAAATTCGCAGAGCTCCTCGGCGAATGCGTATGGTCGACCAAAGAAAACCTCGAAAAGCGCATGGCTGCCGAAGCCGGAGCCAATGCCGACAAGATGCGCATCGCACGTCGTGCCAAAGAGCTCAACCTCGATGCAATCCATGACACCGTTCACGAAATGGCCAAAGACGAAGCCCGCCACGGCCAGGGCTTCCAGGGTCTCTACAACCGCTATTTCAAGAAATAAGAGCTTGTCTGAAAACAACTCCTAAGCCCAAAATGGCAGCATAATAGCTATAAGCCTATTTTTCAGAGGCGCACATCTCCATGTGAGTGTGCGCCTTTTTCATTGTCAGACAGTGACCGGGCTCCATGTCATGTTAATTAAAATTAACATGCAAATTATTTTGTAACAGTTTTGTTGGCAATTTGTAACTATGTTGTAACTTTGTCGGACAATACCTCTATTGTGTCGCAAATGGAATGACACAACCGGCACCAAGCCAATCTAATTCAGAGTCAACAAAGGAGAAACATGAAACGAATTTTTTACACCGCAATGCTCTGCATTGCCGTTGTCGTCACAGCCATAGGCTGCAAGACATCTCCGAAGACAGGAAACGACAAAAAAAGCGGCACTGAGAAAAGCCTGAAAGAACCTGTCAAATTCAACCGCGACAGCGCATATGCCTATGTGCGCCGTCAGGTAGCCTTTGGTCCACGCGTTTCAGGCACTCCCGCCAATCTCAAATGCCGCGACTATATAGTCTCCGAACTGACCCGCCACGGAGCCCAGAACGTCAGCGTACAGACCGGCGAAGTCAAGGCCTTCAACGGCGATGTCCTGCCCATAGGCAATATCATGGGCTCCTATCAACCGGAAATCAAAGACCGCATTCTGCTCCTCGCCCACTATGACACCCGCCCCTGGGCCGACTCTGACGCTCAGGAGGAAAACCGCCTGCGGCCAGTACTCGGAGCCAACGATGGTGCCAGCGGAGTGGCCGTGTTGCTCGAAATAGGCCGCCTGCTCAACCAGCACAAAACTCCGGTTGGAGTTGACCTGCTGTTTGTCGACGCCGAAGACTACGGCCAGGCCTCAGGGTTCTCCACTCATGACTCCACCTGGTGTCTGGGCACACAATACTGGATCGAAAACATGCCCTACGCCTCTGACTCTCTGCCCCGCTATGCCATACTCTTCGACATGGTAGGCGGCGTAGGCGCCAAGTTCCACCGCGAATTTTTCTCCGACTCAGAAGCCAGCCAGCTCGTTGACAAAGTCTGGTCCGTTGCCGAGCGCTCCGGCTTCGGCGACCGCTTCATCAACAAAAACGGCGGATCCGTGGTCGATGACCATATCTTCCTCAACAAAGCCGGCATCCCGGCAATTGATATCATCGAGACCAAAAACGACGAGACAGGATCGTTTGCCCCGACCTGGCACACCGCCAATGACAACCTCGACAACATCGATCCCTCCGCCATGCAGGCTGCAGGCCAGACCGTGCTCAACCTGCTCCACAACGAAATCCAGTGTGTGCAGTGACCGCTCCACACATTCCAAGGCATAAAAAAAATAAAACAATTTTTCAAATTTTCCGCCAAAAGGTTGCATAATTAAAAAAAACAGTGTAATTTTGCAACGCAAATTTAGGGAGAGCCCAAAGAAAAATTGCATCTGCTTCAGTAGCTCAGTTGGTTAGAGCACCTGACTGTTAATCAGGGGGTCGTTGGTTCAAGCCCATCCTGAAGCGCAAAACGCCATACTTAAAACAATATCCAAAGCTTCAGTAGCTCAGTTGGTTAGAGCACCTGACTGTTAATCAGGGGGTCGTTGGTTCAAGCCCATCCTGAAGCGCGCATCGAAAGAGGCAGGCGGTTCGACAGATATGTCGGACCGCCTGTTTCTTTCCATATATGCAAAACAGTGCATCAATCGGGCAAAATAGTATCATATCAAGCGTTTAATTTTGCATAAATTTGCAAAAATTGACTGACCTATCAACTTCACCTATCAAACAGCATTACCAATAACATTCGATCAGAAACTCTTAGACCTGACATCACACACGCTGAAATAACCTAAAAAACACCATATCAAAAACATCTTCTTACCTAAATCACATTTTACGCTTATGATCAAACATCTACTCGCATCAGCCGCTCTCGTAGCAGCGCTCTCCGCATCAGCCGCCGAAGTAACCCTATGGGAAGGCAGCTGCAATCTCGGCACAAGCTGGTCAGAGTCATTCTCTATCCCACAGTCTGAGCTCACCGTGCTTGGCAATGAGTCAGCCGTTCTGACTTTCCACTACACTCTTGATTCCAAATGTACCTATTGGCAATACAAACCTTGCTCAGACGTATCCGGCTGGACACCACTTGATGTGGCCACTGAACTCGGCAACGACTACCAGTGCATTTCGGTAGAAGCAGGTTCAAGCAAAACCGACTGCCCCCTTGGTGCCAAAGATATAGCGGCCATCAAGGCTGACGGTCTGCGCGTGCAGGGCTACGGCATGACTGTGACCAAAGTCACCTGCGAGACAGACAAGACCGTTGACGAAAACCTTCTGTGGGAAGGCGAATGCACTCTCTCGTGGAGCTCTCAGGGAGCCATCATCCCAGCCTCCAAACTGAAAGCAGGCGACCTTCTGAAATACACTTTCTCTACCGCCGGAAGCGGTTCTCAGGTCATTGTCAAGGGCGCTGACTGGAACGACCTCCTCGGCTCCGCCAAGATCGCCCAGAAAGATATCGCCACCGGTTCGGCAATCGTGGGCGTTACCCAGGAAATGCTTGACAACTGCGGCGCCAACATCAATGTACAGGGCGAAGGCGGCTGTGTGCTGACCAAAGTTGAACGCGCAGGTTCTTTCGATCCCGCCGGTGTAGTGGCCTATGGCGAACGCTTCTGCGGAACGAACGTATTCACAGTGCTACCCGAAAGTGCTACCCAGCTCGCCGTGACTTTCACCGCAGCCGTTGACTATGCACAGCTGATGAACAGCAGCTGGACCGACCTTGCGGCCACCAGCTCCAGCAAGACCAACGCTGACGGCACCGTGACCTACACATTCGGCCTCACAGCAGATATGATCTCGGCCATCAATGCCAAGAAAGAGCTTATCATCAATTCCAACGGCAAGCTCATTTCCGTAAACCTGCCTTCTGGCGATGACAGCGGCATAGCCGATATCGTGGCCGACGAAAACGCTCCCGTTGAATACTTCAACCTCCAGGGTATCCGCGTTGAAAACCCAGAAAACGGCCTCTACATCCGCCGTCAGGGCAACAAGGTTTCAAAAGTTATCATCCGATAAGGCTGCTTATACCTTTTCCGTCTACAAACCATAATCTGAACAAGTTTCAGAAGTCGAGGGGCTGCACCGATGGGTGCAGCCCCTTTGTTATGCTATGACGGCCGGATGGAGATGTCCGCAGGACATCGATTTACTCATAGCCCGTGACACCGTAGCGCACAGCGCCAAGGTGTCACGGGTTCGTGATTTCCCCGTCATGTGGTGTCCGGCGGACACCGATTTACCGTCATGCTGCGGGCGGGGGCCATCCGGGGTCGTAAATCCGTGTCCTGGCGGACACGATAATTTGGATGAATGACTTTACCCCCCTACACCTACGCGCTTTGCGCTGCGGTGTAGGGGGCTACGAGTAAAACGGTGTCCTGCGGACACCCGCTATCCGTGCGCCATGCGGGGATTACAGATGGAGATGTCCGGCAGGACACCGATTTACCATCATGCTGCGGGGGATCAGGCTATGATTTCGGAAAGGATGGCAACGGCGGTTTCGACGTTGGTGACGTCGGCGATGGCGAATGAGCGCTTGCCGTTGCGCTCACGGATCTGCACCCGGCGCGGATTGGCGGTCAGATAGGCCAGCATCTTGCCGAACATTTCGGACTGATAGTAGGCCTTGTTGCTCTCGTCGACGAAATAGGTGTACATCCGGCCTTGTTTCAGGGCTACTTTTTCTATGCCAAGACGGCGAGCGAGGCTCCGCAGACGCGGAATGCGCAGCAATTCGGCGGTGACTGGCGGGATGGCGCCGAAACGGTCGGTGAGACGGTTTTTGAAGGCCTGCAGGTCGAGTTCGCGTTCTATGCCGTCGAGTTCCTGATAGAGGGCTATGCGTTCGCTCTCGGTTGGGACATAGTCGGCCGGCAGAAGCAGTTCCATGTCGCTCTCGATTACGCAGTCAGCCACAAAATCGGTCTGTGACTCGTCGAGACGGTCGGCCTGTTCGAGATCCGAGAATTCCTCGGTGCGCAGTTCGGTGACTGCCTCCTTGAGGATTTTCTGATATGTCTCGTAGCCGAGATCGGCTATGAAGCCTGACTGCTCCGCACCCAGGAGGTTGCCGGCTCCGCGGATGTCGAGATCCTGCATGGCAATGTGAATTCCGCTTCCGAGATCGCTGAAACTCTCGATTGCCTGGAGGCGCCGGCGCGCCACGGGGGTCAGGGGTATGTGGGGGGGCACCAGAAGATAGCAGAAAGCCTTGCGGTTGCTTCGGCCCACACGTCCGCGGAGCTGATGAAGCTCGCTGAGGCCGAAGTTCTGGGCGTTGTTGACAATGATGGTGTTGACGTTTGGCATGTCGATGCCGCTTTCGATGATGGTTGTGGCTATCAGCACGTCGTAGTCATGGTTGGCGAAGTCGATGATGGCCTTTTCGAGTTTTTCGGGTGGCATCTGTCCGTGGGCCACGATCACGCGGGCGTCAGGGACAAGGCGTTTCACCTGGGCTTCAAGCTCATATAGTCCTTCGATGCGGTTGTTGATCATGAAGACCTGTCCGTTGCGCGAGAGTTCGAAGTTGACGGCCTCGGCCACAATGTCGTCGCCGCCGGCGCAGACGGAGGTGATGATCGGGTAGCGGTTGGCGGGGGGAGTGTTGAGCGAGGTGAGATCGCGTGCGCCCATGAGAGAGAACTGGAGGGTGCGGGGGATGGGGGTGGCGCTCATGGTCAGGGTGTCGACATTGATCTTCATCTGCTTGAGCTTTTCTTTGACGGCCACGCCGAATTTCTGTTCTTCGTCTACAATCAGCAGGCCGAGATCCTTAAAGCGGACATCCTTGCCAATGAGTTTGTGGGTTCCGATGAGTATGTCGATTTTCCCTTCGGCCAGATCGCTGATTATTTCCCTGACCTGCTTGGGAGTGCGGGCGCGGGATATGTAGTCGACTCTCACGGGGAGCTCTTTGAGGCGGTCGCGGAAGGTGTTGAAGTGCTGGTAGGCCAGCACCGTAGTCGGCACGAGCACGGCTGTCTGCTTTCCGTCGACAGCCGCCTTGAAAGCCGCGCGGATGGCTATTTCGGTCTTGCCGAAGCCCACGTCGCCGCAGATCAGTCGGTCCATCGGGCGGTCGCTCTCCATGTCGGCCTTGACGGCTTTGGTGGCGGTCAGCTGGTCAGGGGTGTCCTCGTAGATGAATGAAGCCTCCAGTTCCTGCTGCAGATAGCTGTCAGGGGCAAAGGCATGGCCCTTTTCGTCTTTGCGGGCGGCGTAGAGTCTGATCAGATCGCGGGCTATGTCCTTGAGTTTTGACTTGGTGCGCTCCTTCATCTTGTTCCATGCGCCGGAGCCGAGTTTGTTGATCTTCGGGGGCACGCCCTCCTTGCCTCGGTATTTGGCAAGTTTGTGGAGGGCGTGGATGGAGACGAAGATGATGTCGTCATTGGCATAGATGAGCTTGATCATCTCCTGGGTCTTGCCGTTGACATTGGTTCGGAGCAGTCCGGCGAACTTGCCTACGCCGTGGTCCACGTGGACTATGAAGTCGCCCGGCTCGATGGCGCTCAGTTCCTTGAGCGAGAGGGCGAGTTTGCCTGAGCGGGCGCGGTCGCTCTTGAGGGTGTATTTGTGGAAGCGGTCAAAGATCTGGTGGTCGGTGAAGACGCAGAGTTTGAGCGAGTGGTCGGTGAAACCTTCATGGACCGTAGGCATGACGGGCGAGAAGGCTATGTCGTCGCCGCGGTCGGCGAAGATGACTTTCAGGCGCTCGATCTGCTTCTCGCTGTCGCTGAGGATGCAGATGCGGTAGCCCTCGGAGAGGAAACGGGTGAAACTTTCGCTGATCAGCTCGAAATTCTTGTGGTAGATGGCCTGGGGCGAGCAGTGGAAGTCAATCGAGGCTCCGGCGGCGGGATCGGGCTGTGCGGCGGCCGAGAAGCGCAGCTGACGGAAGGAGCTGAAGGCACGGGTGAAGGCCTCGCCGTCGACCACCTGTTTCATGGCGTTGGTGTCGGTGCTGTCATCGACAGCGGCCAGGGCGCTCTGCGAAAGTTCCTCGGCACCGATGGCCCTTACGCGCTCCAGGGTGTAGAGAGCATCGCGGACCACGAAGAGGGTCGAGGGATCGACGAACTCCAGCAGCGACTCGCCTGACGACTGCGAGGCGACTCCGGAGGTTATGGCCACTTCTTCGAGGCGGCGTTCGGAGAGCTGGGTCTCAATGTTGAAGGTGCGGATGGAGTCGATCTCGTCGCCGAAGAAGTCGATGCGGAACGGAAGTTCGTGGCTGTAGCCGAAGATGTCGAGAATGGAGCCGCGTGCGGCAAACTGGCCCGGCTCATAGACATAGTCGACCTCCTGGAAGCCGTTTTGGCGCAGCCAGTCTATGGTGGCGGGGAGGTCCGTCTCGCGGTCTTTGCGCAGGTGGAGGGTGTGGCGGTCAATCACCTCGCGCCGGGCCACTTTTTCGGCCAGGGCCTCAGGATAGGTCACCACATAGGCCGGCGCGCGGTCGGAATGCCACTGGTTGAGGGCTTCGGTGCGCAGTATCTGCGAAGGGGGATCGACCTGGCCGTATCTGATGTCGCGCTTGTAGCCCGACGGGAAGAGCAGCACCCGGTCCTCGCCGAGGATGCGGCTGAGATCGTGGTAGATATAGCCGGCATCGTCGAGCGAATCGCCGACAACCACCGTGGGTACCTTGCGCGGATGGAGCGCCGCGAGCATCATGGCCGGCGCCGATCCGGCGAGGTTATAGACGGATATTATCGCAGTCTCGCCGCCGAGAGCCTTCTGGAGGGCTTCGCGGCGGCGGGACGACATGAATTCATCGCAGAGTTGCTGTATGGAGGTCATGCGTATGGGCTGATGAGGTGTTGCTTTGATGCTATTTCTTTTTACCTAAGATCTCGCTGAAGCGCGGGGTGGTCAGCACGGCTGCGGCCGAGTCGACGGCCTGGTCGTCGCGCAGCGAGTAGATGACCTCGCCGCGGTTGAAATAGTAACGGCTGAGGAGCTCGCCGGCTATGTAGGGGGTGAGATTCTTGCGGTTGATGTCGAGATCGCGGCCCAGGTCGTGGCGGAGCATGGTGGCGAGCACGTCAAACTGCGCGGCGATCGAGTCGTTCATATATCCTTCGGCGGTTGCTATCTCACGCAGCTGCTTGACGGCATTCTCGCAGACTTTGTCATAGTTGAATTTTGCGGGGTCGATGAAGTTCTTGAACTCGCTGTAGATCTCGTCTGTGACCTCGAAGGTCTCCGGCGGGGCAATAGTGTCATGGGTGGCGGCATACTTGTTGGCGAAGTTGAAGGCCCAGTTGTCGCGGACCACGTTGAAGGTCAGGCGGTTCACTTCGGGATATTCGATCTTGATGTCGGGGGTTATGCCACCGCCGTCGCGCACCTCGCGTCCGCCGGCTGTCTTGAACACGCTGGTCAGGCTGTCAGGGATTCTTGCCACAGATCCGTCAGGGTTGCGGCGGGAATAGTCGATGGCCTGGATGAGGCGTCCGGAGGGGATGTAGTATTTAGCCACGGTCACTTTCAGCAAGCCGTCATAGGGAAGCTCGCGGGTGCTCTGCACGAGGCCTTTGCCGTAGGAGCGGTTGCCGATGATCACCGCGCGGTCAAGATCCTGGAGCGCGCCGGAGACAATCTCCGATGCCGAGGCCGAATTGCCGTCAACAAGCACGGCGAGGGGTATTTTGGTGTCGATGGGGTTGATGCTTGTCTTGTAGACCTTCTCGTTGAGCACACCTTTGCCGCGGGTGGTCAGCACGGCGGTGCCTTTGGGCAGGAAGAGGCCGAGAATCTCCACGGCGCTCTCGACGAGGCCGCCGCCGTTGCCTCGGAGGTCGAGAATCAGACCTTTGGCGCCTTCCTTGATCAGTTTCTCCACTCCGGCGCGGACTTCGGGGAAGCTTTTTTCAGAGAAAGTGTTGAGCCCGATGTAGCCCACTCCGGGGCGCACCATGCCGACGTAGGGCACGGGCGGAATCTGGATCTTGGCGCGCTTGAATTCGAAGGTCTTGATGGAGTCGGCGGTCCAGGGGCGCTTCATCACCAGTTTCAGAGTCGATCCGCTCTGGCCTTTTAGCTTGTCGCTGACGCGGGCCGATGTCCATCCGAGCACCGAGTCGCCGTCGATTGTCAGGAATAGGTCACCGGGGCGCAGACCTGCTTTCTGGGCGGGACTTCCCTCGTAAGGCTCGGCAATGATCACGCCCTCCTCGTTCTGCTGGATGACTGACCCGATACCGCCATACTCGCCGGTGGTCATGGTGCGGAATGCGTCCTGGTCTTTGGCTGAGAAATATTCGGTGTAGGGGTCGATGTCGTCGAGCATTGCCACTATGGCTGTGTTGATGGACTTCTCGGCGTCGATGGAGTCGACGTAGAAAGTCTGGAGTTCCTTGTAGAGTGCGTTGAATATGTCAAGATTGCGCGAAATCTCGTTTTTCTTGCTGCGGGTTGCTGCGGAAGCGAGCACGCAGAGCAGGACTAACGATGCGGCGATGAGGGTAAGTTTTTTCATACTCCTGATTGATAGTGAATTGATGAATCCGTGAGGGCTTGCCGGAAGGGCGGGATGCAGCCGTGTCTGCGGGAGCTCCGAAACGGAGTCCCAAAGTTAATCAATAAATATAACAATCGAAATATCAATCTCGTTTAAACATGTTAACGGGCGGATCAACCCTAAGAGGGTGTTTCATAACAAGAGCTAAAATCTGAGTGGTGTATCTTTTAGATAAATTGTTGCAAGGGAGGAAGAAGCATAGCGAGCTATGCGACTGACGAGCTTCAACAATTTAGCAAAAGAGACACCAAGGCTCAGGTAACTTAAAAATTTTCACAAATGGAATATACTATTTACAAAAAAACAATACAATCGCCTCCGAAAGCTTTGAGCGGCTATGGCTCTTCATTTCAGTCACATAGCTCGCTATGCTCCTTCAATTCAGAGCCATATCCATCTCAAATCTTTCGCTCAGATTTTAACTATTGTTATGAAACACCCTCTAATTGATCACAGCATTGAAAAATGGCCCCGGATTCAAATCCAGAGCCATCGAAAAATGAAATTCCCGCTGATACAATTAATTTACCTTATTTGATTAGTTTAAGTTTGCTTACCTTAAAAATTGTATTTATTCAAGTGTTTAACTATTATTGTTCTGACAGAGTTGTTACTATTGTGAGTTGAAATCAGTATTCAGCACAGCGCTCAGAGCGCCACTTTGGTTACTTTATCTCCCTGGCGGCGGATGAAGATGCCGTTTGAGGGATTCTCGACACGCAGACCGTTGAGATTGAAATATTCAACAGGCGCGTCATTGCTGTCAGCGCCGATGCCGACGATCGAAGTGGTGTCGCCGCCGCCGGGTGTCACAAGCCTGATTTCATTGATCACCACTCCGTAGGCCTGAAGCACAAATCCTTTTTCCTTGAGCTTGTCGGCCCACTGGTCGGTGAGGGTGATCGAGATAAGATCTCCTTCGGTGGTGAATAGTTCAGGGTTGTCGACGGAATTGAGTACAATGCCGCCCCAGTTTCCGATGATGGGCTGCATGATGACTTCCGGTCCGCGGTCGGAAGTTACGAACACCAGTTTGTCACCGGCTTTGGCATCGGCAAAAAGCGGAGCAGACAGATCGATGTTTTTCCATTCGCTGCGGCAATCTTCCGAGCCGAACCAGATAGCATCCGGATCAACTTCCGTTTCAGATGGCACATAGCTTATGCGCGAGATATTGTAGCCGTCGCCGAAGGGGATAAATCCGAGTTCCCTGGCGCTTTTTGCCTGGGCGGATGTCAGAGAAAATGTGACGGTAGCAGGCATTGTAAGATTGTCGGGGTAGACTGCGGGGCAGAGATCGCCGTTCCAGTCTCCTTTGGTCAGCAACAGGATAGCGCCGCTGTTGCAGCTGGCAACGCTGACTTCGATTTTGCCGCCGCCGGTAAAGTCGGCACACTGTTCGGCGCTGATGGTTGGGCCTGCGGCGTCCCACCTGACTGACACTCCTTCAGGAGAGTCGGACTGCCAGAGTACAACGGTTGTGGCGCAAACAGATGCCACGCTTGATATAAGCAGAAAAAGAGCAAGTAGATTTTTAATCATGGATCAATAAGATTTTGGGTTGTTGAATTGGGTTTTGTTGTGTGATACGATGCAAATTTAGTATGCCCGCGCCATTGGCAGGGATATGTCATGTATTCAGAAGGTGCAATCATGTCACATGCTTCAAATGTGATCAAAAATGACACATATTTACCATCCCCTATAGCAAAATTCCACCGCCGGATGAAAAAATAAACGAAAATTTCATTGCCATAGCAAATTTTAACTTATCTTTGCCAAACTTAGATTAAATACCACCTAAACACAACCATGAGAAAGACATTTCTGATTTTGTGCCTTGCCGCAGCCGCTTTCGCGCGTGCCGACGAGCCGGCAGGCGACCCCCTCGTGAAACTTCAGGCCGAAGTGAGGCTTGACTATCAGCATGACTGGCTTGACGGCCACACCGTCAAAGACAACACCGGTTTCGAGGGCAAATACATCAATTTCCGCCTTGACGGAAATATCACCGACGGACTGAGCTACTCCTGGCGTCAGCGTCTCAACAAGCCCCACAAAGATGCGTCGTTTTTCGATGCCACTGACTGGGTCTACCTCAATTACGATTTCGGACGCTGGTCTGTGGCCGGCGGAAAGCAGGTGGTGGCCATAGGCGGCTGGGAGTATGACCGCGCGCCGATCGACCTCTACGGCTGCTCGGTGTTCTGGAACAATGTGCCCTGCTATCAGATAGGCGGATCGGTCAGCTTCAGGCCTTCGGCGGCTGACAAACTGACGTTTCAGCTCTGCGAAAGCCCCTTTTACACGCCTGAAAACCGCGACATGTATGCCTACAACCTCATGTGGAACGGCCGTCACGGCTTTTTCGAGGCCATCTGGTCGGCCAACCTTCTGGAGTATGCCCCTGACCGCTACATCAGCTATCTGGCGCTCGGCAACAGGTTCAGTTTCGGTAAAGTCGCGCTTGAGCTCGACCTGATGAACCGTGCGGCTGCCGGCCAGACTTTCTTCCTGCGCGACATGTCGGTGATGGGCGAGCTTGCCTATGCCCCGACGGCCAAGTGGAAAGTGTTCGGTAAGATGACCTACGATGTCAACCGCACCCACAGCGATGCCGACCTCTGCGTGAGCCCCGGAACGGAGATGAAGATGGCCGGCGCCGGCGTTGAGTTCTTTCCCCTGGCCGACGGCCGCCACACTCTCAGGCTCCATGCAAACCTCTTCTACTCATGGGGCAGCAACGGCAACAGTGCCGATGTGATGCAGAACAAGACCATGCTTGTGGACTTCGGCGTAAAATGGAACATGCACATCCTCTCGCTGCGCCGCTGAAACTCCTCCCCGTTCACGTTTTTACCACCTTATTATATATATAGATATAGCAAACCTTGAATCCTATGCGGTAAGAGCGTTGTAGATTGCGCCCTCACTGCCTGACACCTATTCAAATCATCATCATGGAAAAAACCGAAAACCCGGCCCCGGCACGCTCATTCTCGCTGTGGCGCCTGATTCCAACCGGAGTGCCCTGCCTTGCAGTGGTCTTCGCCCTGTTCTGGTATGTAGGGTCGATCATGGGCCTCCCCAACATGCTCAACACTATCATGCACACGGCCCATGACCTGCTGCTCAACACTGTGTTCTACCTCATGGGCATCTGTGTGGTCACCGGAGCCATAGGCCGTCTGTTTGTGGAGTTCGGAGTGGTCAAACTGCTTGAAAACATCCTGCGCCCTCTGATGCGCCCGCTCTTCAATCTGCCAGGCGTGGCTGCCCTCGGAGCCACCATGACATTCCTGAGCGACAACCCCGCCATCATCTCCCTCTCGCAGGACCGCCGTTTCTGCCGCTATTTCAAGAAATTCCAATACATCTCGCTGACCAACTTCGGAACCGCTTTCGGGATGGGGCTGCTGGTCATGGTGTTCATGGTCGGGCAGGGCTACTACATCGAGCCGGTCATCGGCCTTTTCGGTGCCTTCTGCGGCTGCATCGTGTCGACTCGCCTCATGCAGTATTTCGTCATCAAGGCCTACCCCTCGTTTGCCGTGGAAGATGCGGTTGTCAAGGAGGCCGGCAAGCTTGAGGAAGAGGAGAAGGTGGAGACCAAGTCGGTCTTCATCCGCACACTCAATTCGCTGCTCGACGGCGGGCGCACAGGTGTTGATGTCGGCATCGCCATCATTCCAGGCGTGCTGATCATCTCTACACTGGTGATGATCCTGACCTTCGGGGCTTCGGAGAGCGGATATACCGGCGCGGCCTATGAGGGCATAGAGCTCCTGCCCTGGCTTGCCTCGAAGATCAATTTCGTGTTCGAATGGCTCTTCGGCTTCAGCGACCCGCATCTTGTGGCCTTCCCCATCACGGCTCTCGGTGCCGTAGGGGCGGCGCTGAGCCTCGTGCCCAATTTCGCAGCCCAGGGGTGGATCGACGGCAATGCGATAGCGGTTTTCACGGCCATTGGCATGTGCTGGAGCGGCTATCTCAGCACTCATACCGCTATGCTTGACTCGCTCGGCTACCGCGAACTGACCCCCAAGGCTATCCTCGCCCATACCATCGGCGGAATCGTTGCCGCCATCGTAGCCCACATGGTCTATCTCGGCATCAGCATGATCTGATCTCAGCCCCGATCGGGTACGCCATCCAGTGGCATCCCTCCGGAACGGTAAATCCGTGTCCTGTCGGACACGACATTTTTGTAATCATCTTTTCCCCCGACATCTGCGCGCATTGCGCTGCGGTGTCGGGGGCTACTATTAAATCGGTGTCCGGTCGGACACCGATTTACCATCACGCCTTGGCCGTCACTCCATTTTATCCTACCCGCCATTTCATCCCCCTTATTGTGGGATTCCGGCCTATCTTGCGGATTGACAGACGGGTGTCTATCGCATTAACAATTGTTAATAATCATTGGCGTTTGCTTTGATTTAGTATAAAATTATTATCTTTGCGCATAGATTGTATAGCTTAACTTTAGCCTTAACTATCTTCTTCTCATTTTTTACTTCAAACTGAGACCTTTACAGACCACACTATGCGTTTAAGCAACTTATTAGTAGGCGCTTCCATTGCGGGCGCACTGCTCACAGCATGTACAACCGACGAGATCACTATCCCCAAAAGTGAGCTCTATGCCCGTGAATTCATTAAGAAATTCGGAGTCATTGATCCCGACCGCGATCTCAACTCCGCAACACATTCAGGAATTAATGTTGTAACCACACGGCCGACAGATGTTAAAGTTTATGCCGACATCAACGGCAAGCGCTATCTGTTTGCCGAAGGCCATAAGCTTTCCGGCACAACGCCACTGACTTTCGACGTACCGAAATCAGTCAAAGAAGTCATTGTCGAAATAGACGGACGTCTCATAAAGGCGCCGTTGGGCGGAACTGTCCGCGCAAATACAACAGGCCGTGCCATATGGGAGAAAAAAGACAATGTCGTTGAGATCTCCAGAGTGGACTACCGTCGCCTTACCGATGAAGGTGTAATGGCCTTCAAAGACTATTTGCCGGAAGGAGTGGACAATATCGGAAAGGTGACTCAAAATTTCAGTTTTGTCGCAAACGGAGACTTTACGATTTATCCTGTTTACTGGTGTACAGCCAGCTACAATACCCTTGGCATCTATTATATTGATGAAGAGAAAAATGAAATGGTCCACATTCCGTTTTATACCAATAAAATTTTTCCGATAGATGGCACCAAAGGCAATCTGATATATACGCTGGAAGATCCTTATGCCGAGGATTATGTCCCTGCTAAAGACAATATACCTTTGATTGATGAATCCAGACCGCTTGATGCCTCTGTGCCATTAAACAATCAGGAATTAAAACCGGCTGACTTTAACAATAACGGACTGACAAGTTTTCTTGACTTCCAGGATGAAGACTGGTATATTTTCAAAAGACGGTATATCCTCAAACTTCAGGAACAGCATCGATATTATTTCAGCGGACATCCGTTTTCAGAGTATTTTGATATTGATTATCTTATAAAAGACTCTCATTTTGACCCTGCAAAAGAAAGAAAAATATTCGTCTCCGGCATAGAGGTCGAAGCAAAGGATGAGACACATGTCAACATAGTCAAGCTGTCAATGGGTCCGTTGAATGACTGGAAATATCCTGGAGATGAACAAGACAGCCATCCTTCAAACAAAGAAGTCAAAGGCTGGAAATCTCGTGGAATCCATGTCAGTATAGCTCCAGGCACCAAATTCGGCATGTATATTCGTGCATGGTATATGGGAGACCAAGGAATCCCGAAACCGTCGATTGACAATGTTGATATTGTGCGGTTGCCCTTGGATCCTGAAACCGGTCTACCTAAAAAAGACCAATATCGCCGCTTCTATTCAGAAGCAAAATACAATCCTGAAATTGGCGGCTCCAATGTGTTTGGCGCAACATACATGTATAAAGCTCCAACCGGAACATATCGCGTTCTTGGCTTTGAGGATTATGGTGTAGATGTGCATGACTTGAATGATATGATGTTCTTCATCTCATCAGAAATACATCAGGATATTCCTGATGTTAATGACAAAGACAATCCTGACCCTTACCAGTGGCTGATTGCCGCGGAGGACTTGGCGGGTACCTATGACTGGGACTTCAACGATGCCGTGTTTGCCGTCAGCGCCACAACCATTGTCGATGGTGAGGAAAACGGAGCCAAAAAGACCCGCATCACCGTTGAACCCCTCGCCGCAGGCGGTACATTGCCGATCTACGTGATGTTTAACGGCACAATCACCGATGATCAGGGCGATGGCAACGGTCAGGAACTCGGTCTCGGACACTACAACATCGGTCCGGAACTCCACAGATGGCTCGGCGGATATTACCGCAGTCCGATCAACGTCAAAGAACCCGTAGCCTCGGCCTCCGGCACTCCGCTGTCATTTATGGTAGACGGCGAATGGTCGCTGACCGATGAGTATCAGGACCGTCCCTCCTGGACGCAGAACGATGTCAAAGGCATGGGCGGATTCTATATCCTCGTCAATCCGAGCAATTCGCTGAACTATATCCAGACCGCTATCAGCCGCTTCGATGTGGAGCTTCTGAATGATGAGTCGCATTTCCACAAGGTGACCCCGCCCTCGTCGTTCGACAAGCAGGATCAGGTGGTGGTATCGCCCGAAATGCTTTGTCTTGAATCTTCCTGGTGCTGGCCTATGGAGGAATGCGGAATCCATGAAGTTTATTTCAACTTCGAGTCATGGCTCAAGGGCGACACCAAGGAATGGTATGCCGATCCGATGCATTGGGATGCACAGCGAGTGGTAAAGCGTAAGTGATATTCCCTCGTCACAAAGCCGATCCGCAAGGCGTGACGGTAAATCGATGTCCTCAGCCGGACATCAACAAAACTTAAAAACATCGTACCCCCGACACCTGCGCGCTGTGCGCTGCGGTGTCGGGGGCTACTATTAAATCGGTGTCCTGCCGGACACCCGCCAACCCCTGCACCATCCGGAATCACCGCCCTGACGGACACCGATTTACCATCACGCCCGTGTCATCCCCCATCCGGGGAACGGATTGACGTGTGCGGGGGAGGGGCGGTTTGCTGTATGCTTGCGTGATTTTTCTTGGGATTTCGGGATTTTGTTGTAACTTTGCATGTCCCAATCATTAACACTGATCATAATAACCGGAATACTGATCATGAACATATCATATAACTGGCTAAAAAAATATCTCGATTTCAGTCTGACCCCCGACGAACTCGCCGCCGCCCTCACCTCCATAGGCCTTGAGACCGGATCGGTAGAGGAAGTAGAGTCGATACGCGGAGGTCTCCGCGGCATTGTCATCGGCAAAGTGCTGACCTGCGTCGAGCATCCCAACAGCGACCATCTCCACATCACCACCGTTGATCTCGGCGACGGAGCCGAGACCCAGATTGTCTGCGGCGCGCCCAATGTGGCTGCCGGACAGACCGTTGTGGTGGCCACTGTAGGCACAACCCTCTATGACGGCGACAAGGAATTCGCCATCAAGAAATCGAAAATCCGCGGCGTGGAATCGTTCGGCATGATCTGTGCCGAAGACGAGATCGGTGTCGGATCGTCGCACGACGGCATCATCGTAATCACCGACGATGTGAAGCCCGGAACACCAGCCGCAGAATATTACGGACTCAGTTCCGACTGGCTCCTTGAAGTGGACCTCACCCCCAACCGCATCGATGCCGCCTCGCACTACGGCGTGGCCCGCGACCTCTCGGCCTGGATGGCGGCCCACACACAGGCCTCGGAACTCCGCCGCCCCGCAGTGGATGCTTTCGAGCTTGACAACGCCGAAGGCGGAGTGAGCGTGAATGTGGAAGACACCCAGGCCTGCCCGCGCTACACCGGCGTGACAGTCCGCGGTGTCACCGTCAAGGAGTCGCCCAAATGGCTCAAAGACGCCCTCTCTACCATAGGCCTGCGTCCGATCAACAACATTGTCGACATCACAAACTACCTGCTCCACGGCATCGGCCAGCCGCTCCACTGCTTCGACGTGGCCAAAATTGCCGGCGGAGAGATCGTGGTCAAAAACGCCCGCGAGGGAGAGAAATTCGTGACCCTCGACGGAGTGGAACACACTCTTGATTCACGCGATCTGATGATCTGCAACTCCGAGGTGCCGATGTGCATAGCCGGAGTGTTCGGCGGACTCGACTCAGGCGTGACCGAAGCCACCACCGACGTTTTCCTTGAAAGCGCCTACTTCAACCCGACCTCCGTGCGCAAGACCGCACGCCGCCACGGACTCAACACCGACTCCTCGTTCCGCTTCGAACGTGGCGTGGATCCCAACAACACTCTCTACGTGCTCCGCCTGGCCGCCCTGATGGTCAAGGAGCTTGCCGGAGGCGAGATCTGCGGCCCGCTGACCGACGTCTATCCCTCGGTGATCGAACCCGCCCGCGTCGACCTCAGATTCGACTATCTCAACTCGCTCGTTGGCAAGGAAATCCCCGCCGAGACCGTGGTCTCCATCCTCAAGAGCCTCGAAATGAACCTCTTGGAGGTCACAGACAAGGAAGTGAAGATGGAAGTGCCCACCTATCGTGTGGACGTGACCCGTCCGTGTGACGTGGTCGAGGATGTGCTCCGCATCTACGGCTACAACAACGTGGAGATCAGCGACAGCGTCCGCTCGGCACTCTCATCGCAGACCTTTGAGGACCGCGACAACGCCCTGCGCAACCTCATCAGCGAACAGCTCTGCGCCGAAGGCTTCAACGAGATTCTCAACAACTCGCTCACAGCCGAGTCCTACTATAATGAACTGCCCGGCTATCCCGCCGACCACTGCGTCAAGCTCCTCAACCCTCTGAGCAACGACCTCAGCGTAATGCGCCAGACACTCCTCTTCGGAGGCCTCGAATCGCTCAGCCACAACATCAACCGCAAGATGGCTGACCTGCGCATGTTTGAGTTCGGCAACGTCTACTTCTTCAACCCCGCCGCCGAATCGACCGCCGACCGAGTGCTCGCCCCCTACAGCGAAAGCTCGCGTCTGGCACTGTGGATGACCGGCGCCCTCCGTCCGGGCAACTGGGCCCGCAAGGAAGAGGAAGCCACGGTCTACGACCTGAAAGCCGTGGTTGCCAACATCTTCGCCCGCCTCGGCATCAATCCCGCCGAGATCAGACTTTCGGCAGGCACCTCAGGCCTCTATGCCGCCGGTCTCGACATAGCCACCCGCTCAGGCAAGGTCCTCGGCACCCTCGGCATCCTCTCGAAGAAGATAGCCGCCTCGATGGACATCAAGCAGCAGGTGGTCTACTGCGAGCTCGACTGGCATGCGCTGGTCAACCTCTCGATCCGCAAGAAAGTCAGCTACTCCCCCCTGGCGCGCACCATGCCCGTCAAGCGCGACCTCGCACTGCTTCTCGACAAGAGCGTCAGCATGGAGCAGGTAGAGGCCACAGTGCGCGAGAGCGAACGCCGTCTGCTCAAAGACGTGAGTCTCTTCGATGTCTATGAAGGCAAAAACCTCCCCGAAGGCAAGAAATCATATGCCATCGCCATCACCCTCCAGGACGATGAAAAGACCCTCCAGGACAAGCAGATCGAAGCCGTGATGAACAAGGTGATCACCAACCTCACCAAGAAACTCGGCGCCGAACTCCGATAAAAATCCGAAATTCCACTCAAAACAACCACACAGAAATCTCATAACTCTCATAAAAATCTCATAACAGCAATGGGAAGAGCATTTGAATACCGCAAAGCACGTAAGCTCAAACGTTGGGGTAACATGTCGCGCACATTTACCCGCATAGGCAAGGAAATCACCATCGCCGCCAAAGCAGGCGGTCCAGATCCCTCCACCAACCCCCGTCTGCGCGCACTCATGCAGAACGCCAAGGCAGCAAACATGCCAAAGGACACCGTAGAACGCGCCATCAAGAAAGCAACTGACAAAGACGCAGGCGATTACAAGGAAATCACCTACGAAGGATACGGCCCCCACGGCATCGCCATCTTTGTCGAAGCCGCTACTGACAACAACACCCGTACCGTGGCCAACGTCCGCTCATACTTCACCAAACACGGCGGCAGCCTCGGCACCCAGGGTTCGCTGACCTTCCTCTTCGACCACAAGAGCGTATTCAAGATCAAACCCAAAGACGGAGTCTCGCTCGAAGATCTCGAACTTGAACTCATCGACTACGGTGTAGACGAACTCGAAGATATCACCGATGACGAAAGCGGCGAAGAGCAGGTGATACTCTACGGTGCGTTTGAAGAATACTCCAACATCCAGAAATATCTTGAAGACAACGGCTTCGAGATCATCTCTTCAGAGTTCGAGCGCATCCCCAACGATCTCAAGGAAGTTACCGCCGAACAGCGCGCCGCCATCGAGAAACTCCTCGAAAAGATCGAAGAGGACGAGGATGTCCAGAACGTGTTCCACAACATGAAGGAAGAGGACTGATCCTCAACCACATACCCACACACATACGCATCACACAACATCATGCCTCTCTCACGCAGATTGACTGACGTTTGCGCCGCACTCCTGCTTGTGCTCCTGACCGAAGCATGCGGGGGTGCGCGCCGTTTGGATGTGAAGCCTTCAGACCCTTCCATCCTCTATATGGGCCGCATCCTCTGGGCCGACTCGCTCGCGCCTAAGTTCACCTGGCCCGGCACCACAGCAATGTTCAACTTCGAAGGCTCGGCAGTGGCTATGGCCGCAAGCCCCGGCAGCGGTCAGTTCATGGTCGAGATTGACGGCGGAGAACCGTTCAAGATCAACTTCACTCCCTCCGACTCGCTCATCACCCTCGCTGACTCACTCCCCGCAGGCCCCCACTCGCTGAGAGTGGCCTACGCCATAGAAGGCTATGAGAAGAATCCCGAATTCCGCGGATTCACCATCAGCGGCGAAGGAGCCCGCCTGCTCCCGCCCCCCGAACGCCCGGCGCTCAAGATGGAATTCATCGGCAACTCGATCACCTGCGGCTACGGCACCGAAGAGACTGACCCCTCCGTGGGTTTCAGCTATGACACCGAGAACCATACTCTCGGCTATGCCTATCTGACGGCCCGCGCGCTCAACGCCGACTTCAATGTGGTGGCGCGATCAGGCATCGGAATGTACCGCTCCTTCGGCGGACCCCGCGAGGGTACTCCGGAGCAGAGAATGCCCGTGGAATATGACCGCACTCTCATCTACAATCCGGAACACTACTGGAACCACTCGTCGTTTCACCCTGACATCATCTGCATCAATCTCGGCACCAACGACACTTCGCTTGACAATTATGACATCGACCGCTTCGAACTGGCCTACCGCAAGTTCCTGACTCACCTGCGTATGCTCCATCCGCAGGCAAAAATAGTGCTGCTGACCGGCTCGATGCTCCGAGGGCAGGCCCTGGCCGATGTCAAAGGCGCGCTTGACCGCCTTGCCGATCCCGAAAAGCAGATCTACCGCTTCGACATGTCGGAACAGACAGGCGAGCTGGGCTATGGCGCCGACTATCATCCCTCCAGAGCCCAGGCGGCGAGAATGGCCGAAGAGCTGACCGCCTACCTGCGCGACAATCTCCTCTGAGCCCCCGCTTATTTTACTTACCCACACAACCTCTAACGAACTGACGTTTTGGAAGACTTCTCTTCGCTCCTGCGCGAGCGGATAATGATACTCGACGGTGCGATGGGCACCATGATCCAGAGCTACGGGCTCGGCGAGGCCGATTTCCGCGGCGAGCGCTTTGCCCAGTGGCCCACTGACCTGCGCGGAAACAATGACCTGCTTGTGCTCACCCGTCCGGATGTGATAAGCGCGATCGCATCGCAGTATATCGACGCCGGAGCCGACATCATAAGCACCGACACCTTCAACGCCAATTCAATCTCTATGGCTGACTACGGCATGGAGGCGCTGGTCAGCGAGATAAACCGCACCGCGGCCTCGCTGCTCCGCAGTCTGGCCGACAGCCGCCGCGCTGCAGACGGGCGCCGCATATGGGTGGCCGGATCAATCGGCCCGACCAACAAGACGGCCTCCATGAGCCCCGATGTCAACGATCCTGCTCTGCGGGCTGTCTCTTACGACGATCTTTTCAATGCCTACCGCGAACAGATCGCAGCCCTGATAGAGGGGGGCGCAGACCTGCTGCTCTTCGAGACTATCTTTGACTCGCTCAACCTCAAGGCCGGACTCGATGCCGCGCGCGACGCTATGGACGCCGCCGGCCGCGAGCTCCCGGTGATGCTTTCCATCACACTTTCAGGTCATGACGGCCGCACGTTCTCCGGACAGACCATTCCGGCCTTCATGGCCTCGGTGGAGCACTTCCCGATAGCCTCGATAGGCATCAACTGCTCCTTCGGCGCGGCTGACATGAAGCCCCATCTCAGAGAGCTTGCCAAGATAGCCCGCTGTCCGGTAAGCTGCCACCCCAACGCCGGGCTTCCAAACGCTATGGGCGAATATGAGGAAAGCCCTGAGACAATGGCCGCGCAGATTGCCGGCTTTGCCGATGAGGGACTGGTCAACATCGTAGGCGGCTGCTGCGGCACCACTCCGGCCCACATCACGGCCATCAGCCGGGCCGTGGCGGGAAAACCGGGCCGCACATTCAGCACCGACACACCCGCCGGAATGCACCTGTCGGGCCTCGAACGTCTCGACATCCTGCCTGACAGTCTCTTCGTCAACGTGGGCGAACGCTGCAACGTGGCCGGATCGCGCAAATTCCTGCGTCTGATCAAGGAAGGCAAGCTTGACGAGGCCCTGAGCATTGCCCGCAAGCAGGTTGACGACGGAGCGCAGATCATAGACATCAACATGGACGACGGCATGATGGATGCCCGCAAGGAAATGTGTGGCTTCCTCAATCTGATCGCATCCGAGCCTGACATAGCCCGTGTGCCCGTGATGATCGACTCCTCTGACTGGCAGGTGATCGAAGCGGCGCTCAAATGTGTGCAGGGCAAGTCGATAGTCAATTCCATCTCCCTCAAGGAGGGCGAGGAAGTCTTTCTCGACCATGCGCGCCGCATCCGCCGTCTCGGCGCCGCCGCAGTTGTAATGGCTTTTGATGAAAAGGGCCAGGCCGACGTTTTCGAACGCAAGACAGAAGTCTGCGCCCGTGCCTACCGTCTGCTCACCGAGCGAGTGGGCTTCAACCCCGAAGACATAATTTTCGACCCCAACATACTTGCCATAGCCACCGGCATGAAGGAGCATGACCGCTACGGTCTCGACTTCATCCGCGCCGTGGAGTGGATCAAGCAGAATCTGCCCGGAGCCAAAGTGAGCGGCGGCGTCAGCAACCTGTCGTTCTCATTCCGCGGCAACAACTATCTGCGTGAAGCCATGCACGCCGTGTTCCTCTACCATGCCATAGCCAAAGGCATGGACATGGCCATTGTCAACCCCTCCTCGTCTGTGACTTATGAGGAGATCGAGCCAGGTCTGCGCGAACTGATAGAAGACGTGGTTCTCTATCGGCGCGAGGATGCGGCCGAGCAGCTGATGGCCCGCGCGCAGGAGATGCTTGCCGCCAAGGAGCAGGGTGCTGATCCGGCGCGCACTGAGACCGCCGAGGCCTGGCGCGCGCTGCCAGTGGGCGAACGTCTGACCCACGCGCTTGTCAAAGGCATCCATGACCATCTCGAAGAGGATCTCGCCGAGGCTCTTGCCGCAGGCACTGATCCGGTCGACATAATCGACGGCCCGCTGATGGAAGGAATGAACCGCGTGGGCACGCTCTTCGGCGAAGGCAAGATGTTTCTGCCACAGGTGGTGAAAACCGCCCGCACCATGAAGCGCGCCGTGACCATTCTCCAGCCAGTGATCGAGAGCCGCCGCGACAGCCGGCAGTCAGAAAAGGCCGGAAAGGTGGTGTTTGCCACCGTGAAAGGCGATGTGCATGACATCGGCAAGAACATCGTGTCGATCGTCCTTGCCTGCAACAACTACGAGGTGATTGACCTCGGAGTGATGGTGCCTGCGGAGGATATCGTGGCCACCGCCTTGCGTGAGAAGCCTGATCTGGTGTGTCTCTCCGGCCTCATCACCCCCTCGCTTGAGGAGATGGCCCGCGTGGTCAGGCTGATGGAGGAAACCGGGCTGAAAATACCGGTGATGGTGGGCGGCGCCACCACTTCGCGCATCCACACGGCAGTGAAGATAGCCCCTAACTACTCAGCGCCGGTGATCCATGTGCCTGACGCCTCGCAAAACCCGCTGATAGCCGCCCGTCTGCTCAACCCTGACACCTGTGAGGCTTTCATTGCCGAACTTAAAGAACAGTATGACACCCTGCGTGAGCGCGAGCGCCTCCGCACCGTGGCCACGGTGTCTCTCGCCGAGGCCCGCAGGCGTTCGGTCAGAGGCTGTCTTAAACCGCATGTGCCCGTAGCTCCTGCCGCTCCGGGGCGTCACCGTATTGACATACCCGTCAAAGAAATCATCCCCTATATCAACTGGCACTTCTTCTTCAATGCCTGGAAACTGCCCGGAGATTTCGCCTCGGTCACAGCCCTGCATGACTGTCCGGCCTGCCGCCGTGCCTGGATCGAAAAATATACTCCGGCTGATCCTTCAAAAGGCGAGGAGGTCATCAGGCTCTACCGCGATGCGTCCTCGCTGCTCGACCGCTGGAGCGGAGAAGATCGCTGCGCGAGTGCAATAGTGAAACTCTGCGAGGCTCATGCCGAGGGCGATGACATTGTGATGGACGGCATCCGCATCCCCACTCTGCGCTCACAGGCTCTCGGTGCGGGCGAACCATCGCGCGGACTTTCCGACTATCTGGCCGAAAGCAGCGACTATGCGGGCGCCTTTGCCGTGAGCATTGATTTTGCAGATGAAGTCCGGGCCGCTGATGAGGCGGCTGACAGCTACCGCTCACTCCTGGTGCAGAGCCTGGCCCACCGTTTGGCCGAAGCTGCCTCGGAGTGGCTTCACGCAAAAGTGCGCCGCGAACTGTGGGGCTATGCTCCTGCCGAAAATCTTTCGCTGAAGGAGCTTTCGCAGGCTCGCTACACGGGCATCCGGCCCGCTGTAGGCTATCCCTCCCTGCCCGATCAGAAACTGACATTTGTGCTTGACAGTCTGCTCGGACTTGGAGACATAGGCGTGAGCCTGACCGAAAACGGAGCAATGGAGCCTTCAGCCACAGTCTGCGGCCTCTATATAGCTCATCCGGAATCAAGCTACTTCATGCCGGGGCGCATTGCCGACGACCAGATTGCCGACTATGCCCGCCGCCGCTCCCTTGACACGGACCAGGTCAGAAATCTGCTTGCCTATTAGGCACTTTCCCCGAACCCTCAACCGCTACAAACCCAATCAACTCTCTCCATTATGCTTATAAAGACATACGGAGCCGCCGTACAGGGCATTGACGCCATAGTTGTCACCATAGAGGCCGTTGCCGAGCCCGGTGTGTCATTCAACCTTGTCGGCATGGCCGACACAGCAGTCAAGGAAAGCTATCAGCGTGTGATTTCAGCCCTGACCCAGTCGGGCTACAAGTGGCCGCGGCGCCGTATGGTGGTCAACCTCTCGCCGGCCGATGTGCGCAAGGAGGGTGCAGCCTATGACCTCCCGATTGCCATCGGGGTTCTGGCCTCATGCGAACAGATCACGCCGTCGGTTCCGCTGGAGTCGTTCATGATCATGGGCGAACTGTCGCTTGACGGCTCGCTGCTGCCTATCAAGGGAGTGCTCCCGATGGCCATAAAAGCCCGTGAGCTGGGATTCAAAGGCATGATTGTGCCCGTGGCCAATGTCACGGAAGGAGCCGTGGTCAACAATCTGGAAGTCTACGGCATGTCATCTCTGCGCGAGGTGGTCGATTTCATCACAGGCAGCAGCGAAGCCGAGCCCGTGAGCGTCAATACCCGCGAGGAATTTGCCCGCGCCTCATCGGTTTTCGACTGCGATTTCTCTGAAGTCAAAGGGCAGGAGGGTGTGAAGAGAGCTTTCGAGGTGGCATGTGCCGGCGGCCATAACATTCTGATGGTCGGCCCTCCCGGAGCCGGGAAGTCGATGATGGCCAAGCGCATACCCACCATATTGCCGCCGCTGACCCTTGCAGAGGCTCTTGAAACCACCAAGATCCACTCCGTGGCCGGGAAACTCAAGAGCGGTTCGCGGTTGATGACACAGCGTCCCTACCGTTCGCCACACCACACCATCTCGCCCGTAGCCCTCGTGGGCGGCGGCTCCAATCCGGCACCCGGCGAGATCTCGCTTGCCCATAACGGAGTCTTGTTTCTCGACGAATTTCCGGAATTCTCGCGCCAGGTGCTCGAAGTGATGCGCCAGCCTCTTGAAGACCGCCACATCACCATAGCCCGCGCCAAATACACCATTGACTATCCCGCAGGCTTTATGCTTGTAGCCTCCATGAATCCCTGTCCGTGCGGATTCTATAACCACCCCACCAAGGAATGTTTGTGCTCCGGAGCCGCAGTGCAGAAATATCTCAACCGCATCAGCGGACCGCTGCTCGACCGCATAGACCTGCAGGTTGAGATCTTTCCGGTGCCGTTTGAGGAGCTCGCCTCGGCCCGCGAGGGAGAAAAGAGCGAAGCCATCAAGCGGAGGGTGATCTGCGCGCGCGAGATCCAGGCCCTCAGATTTGCCGCAGAGCGGGGCATTCACAGCAACGCCCAGATGAACTCACGCCTGCTCCGCACCTATGCCTCAATTGACAGCGACAGTCTTGAAACCTTGCGCGAAGCCATGACAAGGCTCGACATGAGCGCCCGTGCCTATGACCGCATTCTGAAAGTGGCCCGCACCATAGCTGACCTCGAACAGGCCACGGCCATCCTCTCCGCAGGCGGTTGCGCCCCGACAGCCGAAACGCTAAGAGAAGCCATCACCGCCCCCATCAGAACCCACCACCTGTCCGAGGCCCTCTCATACCGGAATCTCGACCGTGGCAACTGGGGCCAGACCGTCAGCAAACTCCCCTTCTGAAAACACCCCAAAAACCTCATCCCCGCCAAAATTTCATCCCCGCCGAGAACTTCAGTTCTCGAACCCTCGAATCAGAGGCCGAATGATTCCGGGCTGCTCTTGGCTTGAAATGCGGAAAGTTTTCGCTATTTTTGCAATATCAAAGTTGAGAATAGATAAGTAACTCTTAGAGAATCATGAATGAGATTTCTGACCGCAATACCGACCGCCGTGTGGCGCCCGGACGGGGATGGCTGGCTCTGTCGCCGGTCATTGTCTTTCTGCTGCTCTATGTGGCAGTGTCGGTTATACTGAACGATTTTTATAAAATGCCTATAGCCGTAGCGCTGGTGGCAGCTTCCGTATGGGCTGTTATCATCTACCGCGGACATCCGCTTGCCGCCCGAATCGAGACCTTCTCGCGGGCCGCCGGACATTTCAATATCCTTTACATGATCTGGGTCTTCATCCTTGCCGGAGCTTTCGCCACGGTGGCCAAGGAGATCGGGGCTGTCGACGCTACGGTCAGCCTGACCCTCCGGGTATGCCCGCCGCAGTTCGTTGTGCCAACGCTTTTCTTTGCGGCATGCTTCATCTCGCTCTCGGTAGGAACCTCGGTCGGCACCGTGGTGGCACTGGCTCCTCTGGCTGTGGAAATAGCTCAGACTGTAGACGGCTCGGTGGCTTTCTATGTGGCGGTAGTGCTCGGCGGCGCATTTTTCGGCGACAATCTGTCATTCATCTCCGATACAACCATCGCAGCTACCCGCTCGCAGGGATGCGGCATGGCTGACAAGTTCAAAGCCAACCTGTGGACAGCGCTTCCGGCCGCCCTCGTGACTCTGGCCATCTACATGGTCATGAGCAAAGACTCTCCGGCTATAGATCTGGTCAACGACAGCAACCCCTGGCTCGTTCTGCCCTACCTGATAGTCCTCGCCACAGCCATAGCCGGCATAAACGTCACGGTGGTCCTCTCGCTTGGAATTCTTTCGGCTTTCGTCATGGGAGCCGTCAACGGTTTCTCGGTCATGGATATGGCCGGATATGCCGGTGCCGGAATCGACGGAATGGGCGATCTGATCATTGTCACTCTTCTCGCGGCCGGAATGTTAGGCATCATAAAGGCAGCCGGAGGCATTCAGTTCCTGCTTCAGGGCCTCAGCTCACGCATCCACGGCAAACGCGGCGCGCAGGCCATACTCGCTCTGCTTGTCGGGCTGGTGAATCTCTGCACGGCCAACAATACGGTAGCCATCATCACCGTGGGCGGAATTGCCCGCGACATAGCCGAGCGCTACGGCATCGACCCTCGCAAAAGTGCCTCGCTGCTCGACTCGGCTTCCTGTGTGGTGCAATGTCTGATCCCCTACGGTGCGCAGACCCTTCTCGCCACCTCTCTGGCCGGCATCTCGCCCGCATCTCCATTTCCCTACCTCTACTATCCCTGGGCTCTCGCTGCCATGATTGTACTCTCGATAATATTCCTCTTCCCCAGACGCCTCAACTGATTATGTCACGCAACCTTCTTGCCCGCTACATATGGATCATTGACACCATACGACGCTATGGTGCCATAACCCGTGAAAAGCTCAACGAACTCTGGATGCAGTCGCCCTACTCCGATGGCGCCGCGCTTCCGCGCCGCACTTTCTACAACTACCGCAATGCCATCGAAGAGCTTTTCAACATCAATATCGAATGTAATTCAGCCACCTATGAGTATTATATCGACTCCGGCGACTCTCATCAGGAAAGCGTCACCGACTGGCTGCTCAACTCGGCGGCCATGAGCAATGTTCTCTCCAACGTGAGCGACATCTCAGACAGCATTTTCCTTGAAGACGTGCCCTCGGCCCGGCTCTACCTCTCGCAGGTCATCTCGGCCTTGCGTGAGAGGCATCCGGTACGGTTCACCTACAGGCCCTACACACGAGTCAACCCTACGCGCGATGTGGTTGTCGAACCATACTTTCTGAAGATATTCCGCCAGCGGTGGTATGTCACCGGGCTCAACGTGCGCGACGGAGTGGTCAAGACCTACGCCCTCGACCGTATGGAAGATGTCAAGGTCGATGCCGAAACCTATACGGTCGATCCGGCCTTCGATGCCGAGAGCTTTGTCAAAGACTCATTCGGCATAGTCTTCACGCAGGCCGAGCCGCACGAAGTTGTGATCCGCACCTCGACCCGCCAGGCCAAATATCTGCGCGCGCTTCCTCTCCACACTTCCCAGCAGGAGGAGATCCATGACGACTACTCGCTTTTCCACTACCGCCTGCGCCTCACGCCCGACCTTGTGCAGGAACTTCTGTCACACGGGCCTGACATAAAGGTTGTGGAACCGCCCGAACTGCGTGTAATGGTGACGACGGCCCTGCGCGAAGCCCTTGACCAGTATGAATGAATAAGCGAGAGCCTGCTGCCGGAATCAGGGCAGCAGGCTCTCGCCGTCAATAGAAGGATATATCTTACACCTTAATTATATTGTAAGGTATGGAATGAATCTTCGGGGTTTACCAGATGATCACTCGTTCGGCTTCGGGGCGGAACATGGGCTGGCCTTCGGTGATTGAGAATGCTTCGAAGAAGGGTGCGATGTTGCGGAGAGTGACGTTGACGCGGTTGCAGCCGAGTGAGTGGACGTCGCCGGTTGTGAGCGAACGGATCTCCTCGTCACGGATGTTGTTGGCCCAGAGGTTGGCGTAGTTCATGTAGAACACCTGGAGGGGATCAAAGCCGTCGATCTTTGCTTCGGGCGACTTGATGTCGACTCCCTTCTTCTCCTGAGCGTCAAGGAAAGCGGTCATGGCTATGCGCAGGCCACCCTGGTCAGCGATGTTTTCGCCCAGAGTGTAGCGGCCGTTGGCGTGAACGCCGGGGAGCACCTCAACTTCGTCAAACTGAGCGATCAGAGCCTTGGTCTTGTCAGTGAACCTGGCAGCGTCTTCGGGAGTCCACCAGTCGGTCATGTTGCCGTTGGCGTCGAAGTTGCGCCCCTGGTCATCGAAACCGTGAGTCATCTCGTGGCCGATTACCACACCGATACCACCGTAGTTTTCAGCGTCTGAAGCGTTCGGATCGAAGAAAGGAGCCTGGAGGATAGCTGCGGGGAAGACGATCTCGTTGGCCAGCGGATTGTAGTAGGCGTTGACAGTCTGAGGAGTCATGCCCCACTCGGTGCGGTCAACCGGCTTGCCCCATTTGGCATAAGTTTCGGCCTGATGCCACATGCCCACGTTGTGCATGTTCTCATAGTAGCTCAGTTCGGGATCGATCTTCATTGTTGAATAGTCTTTCCACTTGTCGGGATATCCGATCTTGACGGTGAAAGCGTCAAGTTTCTCATGGGCACGGGCCTTGGTGGTGTCGCTCATCCAGTCGAGGTTGTCGATGTGCTTGCCGAGGGCCACGCGGAGATTCTCTACAAGGCCGAGCATATAGTCTTTGGACGACTGGGGGAAGTATTTCGCAACATAGAGTTCGCCTACAGCTTCGCCGAGAGCGCCTTCAGTGGCATCGATGGCGCGTTTCCAGAGCGGACGGAGCTCCTGCACACCGCTCATC
Source organism: Duncaniella sp. C9 (assembly GCF_004803935.1). Lineage (GTDB taxonomy): Bacteria > Bacteroidota > Bacteroidia > Bacteroidales > Muribaculaceae > Duncaniella > Duncaniella muris. Next base: position 884,523 of record NZ_CP039547.1, on the reverse strand, counting down.
ACCTTCGAGAACTCGAAGCTGGCCTGGGTGAAGTTGTCGCTGAGTTTCGAAGCGGCCTGGCTTACGTATTTCCAGAGATAGTAGTCCTTGATCTCGCGGTCGGAGAGCGAGCCCATGAGCTTGTCGGCCTGAGCCAGATATTCAGGCTCTGTGACAATCAGGGTGTCGGGCGACTTGATGCCCATTGTCTCGATGAAGAAACGGTCCCAGTTTACGTTGGGATACACTTCCTTGACCTGGGCGAAGGTGCGGGGATTGTACATGCGGGGGATATCGCGGCTTTCCTCGCGGGTGAGGGTCTTCTGTGCGAGGGCGGTCTCGATCTTCATCACGTTGTCGGTGATGCGGGCGGCGTCGGCTGCCGCATAGCCTGCATTCTGCATCTGGGTTGCGATTAGTTTCCTGTAGGCGTTGCGGACAGCGGTGTTGCGCTCGTCGTCAAGCAGATAATAATCGCGGTCGCCCAGACCCATGCCTCCGTTGGAGAGATACATGGCGTAGACCTGCGAGTTGGCGAGATCTTCCATCGGACCGGCTCCGAAGAAGGGGCTTGCGTAGTTTCCGTGCATCCAGAGGAAGAGGTCTTCCATCCCTTCATGCGGAGTTTCCTCGATTTTCTTGAGGTCGGCGAGGATGGGAGTTGCGCCCTCGCGGTTGCGGCGGGCGGTGTCCATAGCCTGCGAGTAGATGGTCCAGACCTTGTGGGCCACGGTACCGGGTTCGGGGTTTGTTGTGCCGAGATTGGCTATGAGTTCCTTTACGCGGTTCTCTGAAGAGTCGTTGAGAATGTCGAACTGGCCGTAGCGGGCGTGTTCGGCAGTGAGCGGATGAGCTTCCATCCAGCCCTTGTTTACATAAGTGTAGAAGTCTGCGCCGGGAGCCACTGTGGTGTCAAGATAGGCCACGTTGAGGCTGGCCAGATGCTCGGAGGCACGATGGTTGCACGAGACTGTAGCAAATGTCATGGTCATGGCAACTGCTGTCAGGGGTAATAATTTCATTAGAAATATCTGTGTTATTGGTTTGACTGGTTTTCGAGAGTGGAGAGTATGGCCTGCAGTTCCTCCTCGGTTGCGGTGAGGCGTGAACGGCAGGCTTTCAGCAACTCGGTGGCGCGACGGGTGTAGGCCGCAAGGCGGTCAATGTCGCAGCTGTCGCTCTGCATGGTGCGGAGTATGGCTTCGAGCTCGCTGAGGCTCTCGGCATAGGTCATTGAACCTACAGGCTTTGATTCTGGCATCGGTGATATGATTCTGGTCCGGTTTGGGGGGAGAGTTTATGGTTTGTGGAGACCGGGGGCAGAGAGCGCTCAGTTGAGCACAGCCTGACTTTCGATGGCCTCGGTGATGCGTGAGAAGATCTCGTCGACACGGCCTGAACCCTGGATGGCGCGGTAGGTGCCTTCGGCGGTATAGTAGTCGCGCAGGGGCGAGGTGGTCGAGTGATAGACTTTCAGACGGTTTCCGATGGTTTCGGGGTTGTCATCCGAACGGCCGCTTTCGGCTCCGCGCTTGATCAGGCGCTCCATGAGCTCCTCGTCGGCCACTTCGAGACCGATTACCGAATGCACTTCCTCGCCGCGATCTTCGAGCATCTTCTTGAGGGCCTCGGCCTGGGGGATTGTGCGGGGGAAACCGTCGAAGATGAAGCCTTTTGACTCCGGACGCAGGCGGTCGAACTCTGACGCGAGTATATCGACCATGAGGTCATCAGGGATGAGCTGGCCTTTTGAAATGTAACTGTCGGCGATCTTGCCGAGTTCTGAACCTGCGGCGATTTCCTTGCGCAGGACGTCGCCGGTTGAAATGTGAGTCAGACCGTAACGGTCGATGAGCTTTTCGCTTTGGGTGCCCTTGCCGCTGCCGGGTGCACCGAAAATCACAAGATTAAACATTCTTTATCCTTAAAAATATATTGGTTGAAGTCCGCCCTTGCCGTCCCGGCCGGGAAGAGAGGGCAGACTGCCGGAGATGTCCGGCCGGCTATTCGTCAAGTATATAGATATCCTGAAGATTGCGGGCCAGGCCGTCGATATCGAGGCCGTAGCCGATGATGAATTTTTTGGGAATCTCGAATCCTACGTAGTCGGCGTGGAGTTCGGGATGCTCAAGAGCTTCAGGCTTGAAAAGCAGGGTCGCGATGCGGATCGAGGCAGGCTTGTGTCTGCGCAGCTCGGCAAGTAGGCTTACCATTGTGTTGCCGGTGTCGATGATGTCTTCGATCAGCACTATGTGGCGCCCTTCGAGATTCTCGCTCAGCCCCATGATCTGCTTGACGTCGCCGGTCGAACCGGTTCCTTCATAGCTCTTGAAGCGCATGAAAGTAAGTTCTGCGTCGATGTCTTCGCATGCGCGGAAGAGGTCGATCGCAAACGGCGCGGCTCCGTTGAGCACACAGATGAACAGAGGTGTGACTCCTGCGCAGTCGGTCTTGATGGCGGCTGCCAGTTCCTGAACTCGTGATTGAATCTGGGAGTTGTTGATGTAGGGACGGAAAGTCATCCCCTGGTAGCATTTCTGTTTCATGGTTCCTGGCGGAAAAATTTGACGCAAAGTTACGAATTTTTCTTGAAAATCTAAGCAGATTTTCTTCCGAGGATGTTTCGAAATGCTCTCAGGGGTAAATCAGGGATAAATTTGTAACGAAAAGGTGGCCCGGACGCTCTTTTCAGCGGCGTGCTATTTTCTCTTTTTCATGCGGTCGTTGTGGATCTTGATGGCAAACACGATGGCCGACGAAACGGTGGTGATGGTGTTCGTGATCATCAGCGGCCAGTTGAAGAGCAAGATGCCCTGGATCACGAAAAAGATGCTTCCGAACCCAAGCAGGAGGAAGGTTGGGAGGGCGATACCGTCGGTGTCGCGGGTGCGGATGGTGTAGATGGCCTGCGGGAGATAGCCGCAGATCATGCAGATGGCGGCTGCATAGCCGACTATGTTTATGATCAGTGGTGATGCCATGAGTGATGCTTGCTTTAGGTGGATTAATAATAATTTAACGCGCGGGAAAACTTTATGTTGTGGAAATTTCATAATTTTGCATTTTAAAACACCTGAATAAACTGACTATGCGCTCTACATCAGCCCTGAGGCTGCTTTTCATAATAGTCGCCACGGCCTTTTTTGCCGCCTGCGCGAGCATCGGACACCCCGAAGGCGGTCCGCGCGATGAGACTCCCCCTGTCTATGTCAGGTCAAACCCGAAGCCCGGACAGCTGAGGTTTGACGGAAGCAAGATCACCGTCGACTTTGATGAAAATGTGTCGATTGACGACCCTATGAACAAGGTGGTGGTCTCTCCCGCCCAGCGCACCACTCCAGTGGTGACGGCAAACGGCCGGCGTGTAACCGTGGAGCTCCGCGACAGCCTCGTGCCAAACACCACATATACCATCGACTTTGCCGATGCCATCAAGGATCTGAACGAGAGCAATGTGCTCGACGGTTTCGCTCTTGATTTCGCTACGGGCGACACGATTGACACTCTGCGCGTTTCGGGAATGGTCTTCGAGGCCCGCACACTGGAGCCCGCACAGGGTATGCTGGTGGGTGTCTACTCGAATCTTTCAGACACGGCTGTCTCCACCCTCCCTTTCGAGCGCATCACCAAGACCAATCAACTCGGCCAGTTCACTCTGCGCAACATGAAGGCCGGAACCTACCGCATCTATGCCGTCAACGACGTGAACCGCGACTATCACTGGGACCGCTCGGAAGACGTAGCCTTTTTCGACGTGACAATCTCGCCTGAGACCGAGGCCGCGCAGTTTACCGACACTCTTGTCAACATGGCCGGCGAGGACTCCATAGTGACCTATCCGGGCACCCGCTTTCTGCCTGACGACATACTCCTGACATGGTTCAACGAGGGCTACGTCTCGCAATATCTCCGCAAGAACGAGCGCCCCGAACCAAACAATCTCGACTTTGAGTTCTCTACCAAAGCCGACACCCTCCCTATCCTGAAACTGCTCAACACCAGTCGTGCCGGCGAGGAAAGCGAAAAATGGTCAGTGCTCCAGGCATCGCCCACGCTTGACACTCTGCGCTACTGGATCACCGATACATCACTCGTGGCTCTTGACACTCTTATGATTGAGGCACGCTATATCCGCACCGATACTCTCGATCAGCTTTCATGGACCACCGACACTCTGCGCATGGTCACAAAAAATGCCCGCATGCGCCGCAAACGGGCTCAGGAAGAGGCCAAAGAGCTTGCCAAGCTGCGTGAAGACCACCGGCGTGAACTGGCACGTCAGGGTGTGGATCTTGACTCGCTCGATGCGGCCGACACCATCCCGCCGCCACCGCCGCCTATCAGTTTCAAAGTCAGCAGTCCAACATCGCAGGATCTCAACCTGCCCCTGGTCTTCCAGTCTGCAACTCCGGTGGCCTCGGTAGACACCACTGCCTTTCACCTTGAAGAGATGATCGACTCCGTGTGGTACACCCGCACAGCTCCCGTGATGCGCGCTATCGGGGAGCACAACAGTCTCAAATTCATTGCGCCCTACGAGTGGGAACCTGGCGGACACTACAAGCTGACCATCGACTCGGCGGCGATCTATGACATCTACGGTCTGACGAATCCTCCGCTGGTCCATGAATTCAATGCCAAGAAACTTGAGGAATATTCCACGCTCAATTTCAACATCGAAGGGCTTGAAGGACGACCCGCAGTGGTCGAGGTGCTCGATGCCTCTGACAAGGTCGTGGCGTCAGCCCTGGTCAAAGGCTCCTTCGGCCGCATCGAATATCTGACTCCCGGCACCTACTACGCCCGACTCTTCATCGACTCCGACTCTAACGGTATATATACCAACGGCCTTCTCGACTCGATCCAGCCGGAGGAGGTCTACTACTACCCCAAAAAGATCACCCTGAAGAAGAACTGGGGCATAGAGCAGTCGTGGAACATCTATGAGCTGCCCATTGACATGCAGAAGCCGCAGGAAATCAAGAAGAACAAGCCCAAACGCAAGCGTGGCGAGAACGATGATCGCGAAGAAGAGGAAGAGGAAGAAGATGAATTCTTCGACGATCCGTTCATGAACTCTGCCTCGCGCCGTCAGTTTGGCAACAATAACTACAACGATTACAACCGGCGCTATTAGCACCGACCCGGAGAGAATCTAACCACTGCGTGATGGTAAACCGATGTCCTGTCGGACATCACATGACGGGGTAATCACGAACCCGTGACACCTGCGCGCTGTGCGCTGCGGTGTCACGGGCTACGAGTAAACCGATGTCCTGTCGGACATCACCATCCGGAATCCCGCATGGCATGATCCCTCACGGCACGCGGATAGCAGGTGTCCGCAGGGCGTTATCCCGCACGGCACAGGGGATATCGGGTGTCCGCAGGACACCGATTTAATAGTAGCCCCCTACACCTACGCGCTGTGCGCTACGGTGTAGGGGGGGGTAAAGTCATACATCCAAATTGTCGTGTCCGCAAGGACACGGATTTACCGACCCGGAGGGGATGCGGGATGATGATGCCTCGGAGAGGCTTATATGTTTTGACGATCTGTCAATTACTTCACAAGAACACGGAATGCCTTGCCGTTGAGAACCTTGATATATATCTTGCCGGCTGAAGGATTAGCCACGCGACGGCCCATGAGATCATAGTAGACAGCCTCACCTTCGGCCTCGTCAGCGATGATAGAATCAATACCGCTTTCTTCTTCATCGGCGATCTTGATATTCTTCACGTCGATGTAGTAAGAATACTGACCACCCTTGCCGCGCAGAGCATACTGGATATCCTTGCCTGCATACTCAGAAAGATCAACACTCATCAGAGTGTATTCCTTCGGAGCTTCTTCGCTCTTGAGCTCAACCCATTCGCCGTCGGCATTGACCAAAACGGACAGGACAGAACCGGTATAGCTGCGGGCATCGTTTGAATATTCAAGAGTCAGAGCAACCTTCTTTGATTCGGCAGGGATAGAGATCAGGCCGCTGTAAAGGCTTGCAAGAGAACCATATGACCGACCTGTGAAGAAAGCATATCCATCCATGAAGCTCCATGAAGCGGTATAGTTCTCATTATTGTTGGCATAGAGTAGCTGAGCAGGGACAGCGCCGGCAAAATCTTCGCTGTAGGGAAGAGCGACGGGCTTGCCAACGGGAACCGCATTGACTTCAACCGGAAGTGACGGGCCGCCTGAGGTCACGGCATAGACCTTAAGACTGTAGAACTTCTGATCGGCTGTGCCGTCATTGATCTCAAGATCAGCATCTTCGCCACTCAGATCCTCAAAAGTGTTGATCAGGGTATCACCGTCATAGACCTCAACTTTGGTCTTGATCAGAGAAAGATTGCCGAAACCGGTGCCGAAGATGCCTGATTCGGGGCGGTGCCATGTAACTTTGATGCTGCCGGCAACTGACTGATGGGCGGCGACATCGGTGGGAGGATTAGGAATTTCAAGACCTGCCTTCACCTCCTGCGAAACAACGTTTGAGTTACCTGCAGAGTTGACAGCGCGCACACCGTAGGTGCTGTTGCCGTGAACTGCCTCATTGTCTGTATAAGTATATGTTTTGCCGGGAGTCGGGTTTTCAATAGTCTTGATCACGGTGGTTTCGCGGAGGAATTCGAGAGCGGTAAGCTCGTTCAGGGTGTTGCCTTCTGCATCGACAGTCGGAGCCTTGGCCGAGAGAGCCACAGAGAGAGCGCCGTCTTTGTCAGCAACAGCGGTGAAGTCGGCAGGTTCGCCTGGCATTTTGCCTGAAGCGGCCTCGGTCACAGAGATATCGGTCAGGATAGTCCTGGCGCTGCAATATTTATCGGTATTGTCATAGAATCCGATGTTGTATGCGCCGGTGGCTTCAGGTGCGATAGTGCCTGAAACTGTGAAGAGCTGACCTTCAAGCAGGCCATTGCCTCTGTAATGGGTAACTTCAAGAGCTGTGCCGGTCATGGCCTCGGCAGTCGCTTCTGTACCATAGAAAATACCTAAGGCTGCTCTTTCCTGATTAGTCACACCTACGGTATATTTCACGATGTACTTCTTGCCGGCTTCAAGCTTGATGGCCGGTGAGATAAACCATGAGTCTTTATATTCAATATCGTTGCTTGAGAAGAGGTTCTTTGAAGCCACGCAGTTGAAACCTGAATATACGGGAGATGCACCCTTGGCGATGTAGGCGAACTTCGGACGATCATAGGGGCATACAGAAGTATAGCCTTCCACCTTTTCAGGTTCGTCGAATGTCAGGCTGTAAGGCAGAGTAATACCCTGCGGTTCCTCAGCGGCATCTTCAATATAGGTGAAGCCGGCAAAAAGATTGTTCCCGGCATTACGGGCAATGCGATAGAGAGTACCAGCCTTGCGGTATTCTTCAGGAATGGCAATTGAATATTCCTTGTCAGCCTCGCCAACGGCATATGCCGATTCAATTGTAGTCCCCCCTGCAAGAACATTGATTTTGCAGGTAGAAGCGATATTAGAAGTAGTCTTGATCTTGATTTCCTTGCAGTTGATCGGGAGTGCGAATTCTACATAAGCACCGGCTCTGTTTGCAATACTGAGAAATGCTGGTATGGCAGCCTGACCGGGAACCGATTTGCAGGCTCTCACGAATGAATATTCAATGTCAGTCAAAGGGCTTTTGCCTTTTACGGCACTTGTTCCGCCGTTTGTCGCAGGACCGAAGCTTGATTTTTCTTCCCAGTTTTCGAATATGTCAGCTCCATAGGCCGAAAAACTGAGCAATACAGCAACCAGGGTTAGTAAAGTTTTTCTCATACTTTTTTCGAATTGTTAGTGTGATAAGAGTGAGTTTCTTTGGGCTAATTTCGTGAAATAGCGGTGATAACTGACCGTAGGTCAATACGTATGCACTAGGTTTCTGAACATTCGCAAAGATAAGTTTTATAATATTAACTCTATCCACCAACCATGTTAAAAACATTTAAAAAACTTACAATTCGCCATTAATCTCCCCCTATTCACCCGCAAATACATGAAGAAAAGCCTCGCGGACAATCTAAATGACAGATCAGAACCCACCCCACACATGTCGCGCGGATAGCGGGTGTCCGGCAGGGCAGATCCCCCACGGCACGCGGATAGCGGGTGTCCGCAGGGCGTGATCTCGCAGGGCGTAGAGGATAGCGGGTGTCCGGCAGGACACCGATTTAATAGTAGCCCCCGACACCGCAGCGCACAGCGCGCAGGTGTCGGGGGTACGATGTTTTCAAGTTTTGTTGATGTCCGGCTGAGGACATCGATTTACCGTCACGCCTTGCGGATCGGCTTTGTGACGAGGGAATATCACTTACGTTTTACCACTCGCTGTGCATCCCAATGCATCGGCATCCGGATCATTTCTAATACCGATCCGGTCAAGATAGTCACGGCAGGCAAGAGTCATATCGCGGTCACAGACCGAAGGAGTTGTTTTATAGAAATTATCAAGCGAATAAACACCTATATACTCGTAAGTATATCCATTGTTATCTTTACGGTCAATCACCTCTATGCCCTGTTTAGCCAGGCAGTCCATAAAGACTTCATTGTTCATGAAATCCTTAATTGTGACCGACTTAGCTCTGCAACTTGATGCGAAAAATTACATAAATTATCATCCTGACGGTCGCTTTTTAATCCTCATTAACATCGAGGCTGATCCAGAATGCTAACGGAGTGACCGATATACGCCGTGGCGAAGAGGGAAAGCACGACATTAACAAATGTTAAACCACAGACATCCGAAAGACCCTATAGGACTTTTTTAGTAACTTTACCAATTAATTGAGACCGGTGTGCAGCCGACGGTTGCACGTCTGCCCTCTCTATCACACTATGCACTGATCAAAAAAAATGGAACAAAATAGAAAAATTCGTGTCGGGATCACTCACGGTGACATCAACGGCGTGGGCTATGAGGTGCTGCTCAAAGCATTGGGCGACATCCGCATAGCCGAACTCTGCACCCCGGTGATCTACGGCTCGGCAAAAATAGCCAACTTCTACCGCAAAGGCATCGAGCTCCCCGACTTCAGACTCTTCCAGATCGACAGCCCCGACAAAGCCGCCGACGAGCAGATCAACCTCATCAACGTGGTGCCCGAAGACTGCAAGGTGGAGCCCGGACAGGCCACACAGACAGCAGGACAGGCAGCCCTCGCCGCACTCGAACGCGCTACCGCCGACCTGCGCGACGGACTGATCGATGTGCTGGTGACCGCCCCCATCAACAAGCAGACCATCCACAGCGAGGCATTCAACTTCCCCGGCCACACCGAATATCTGCAGAAACGCCTGGGCGAAGGACGCGAAGCCATGATGATAATGTGTGGCGGCAACCTGCGTGTGGCCCTCGTGACCATCCACGACAGCATCGCCACAGTAGCCGCCGGAATCACCGCCAAGAACGTCAGCGACAAACTCGCGGCGTTCAACCGCTCGCTCACAGAAGACTTCGGCATCCACGGCCCGCGCATAGCAGTGCTTGCCCTCAACCCCCATGCCGGTGACGCCGGAGTGATCGGCTCGGAAGAGACCGAAATCATAGCCCCGGCAATAGCCGAAGCAAACAAGCGCAAGATCCTTGCTTTCGGCCCCTATCCGGCCGACGGATTTTTCGGAAGCGGCGCCTACACCAAGTTTGACGGCATCCTGGCCATGTATCACGACCAGGGACTCATACCCTTCAAACTCCTCGCTGCGGAAAACGGCGTGAACTTCACCGCCGGACTCCCCTATGTGCGCACTTCTCCTGACCACGGCACCGCCTATGACATAGCCGGCCAGGGCAAGGCCGACGAGCAGTCGATGCGCGAGGCCATCTATACCGCCATAGACATCTACCGCAACCGCCGCCGCGAGGCAGAGGCAACAGCCAACCCCCTGCGCAAGCAGAACTTCGACAAGGGCAGCGACCGTCTGCCAGCCGAACGCGGATAAGAGCCGCCCCGCAACCCCGGTCAATACCAGCCAGTCACCAGTCACACAGCACCACACACATACCGATCAGCAATGGACTTCGCCATCATAGCCGCCGGACAGGGATCACGCCTGAAATCGGAAGGACAGGACCTTCCGAAGCCCTTGGTGCGTCTGGGCGGCAGGCCTATGATCGGGAGGCTGATCGATGTGCTCTCTCTCGCGGGCGCGCGTACAATATATATAATAGTCAACGAAGAGATGCCCGAAGTGGCCGACTATCTGCGCTCGCGCCAGACAGACTCCGCTCCGCAACTGCGCCTGACCGTCAGAAGCACCGCCGGATCAATGGAAAGTTTCAGGGAACTGGCCCGCTCTATGGACCGCACCCGCCCCTTCTGCCTGCTTACAGTCGACAGCATCTTCCGCCCCGAAGAATTCCGGGAATTCATTGCCCGCTTCGAGGCCGATCCGGAAGCCGACGGATATATGGCCGTGACATCATACGTGGCTGATGAGAAACCGCTCTATGTGGCCACCGAACCGGAGAACGACATCACCGGATTTCTCGACCATCCGCTCCCGGACACCCGCTACATATCAGGCGGCATCTACGCCCTGCGCCCGGAAGCCTTCGGACTGCTCGACGACTGCGCGGCCGCCGGAAAAACCCGTATGCGCGACTACCAGCGCTCGCTCGTGGCCGCCGGAATGCGCCTGAAGGCATGGCCTTTTTCGAAAATAATAGACGCCGACCACAGCTCAGACCTGCGCGAGGCCGAAATTTTTCTCTCAAAGGAAAACCAATCATAACTAACGCTCAACTATAATGGCTGACATAAAGATAGCCGGAATTATGAGAGCCGGCGCCTACTCGCCAAACCACATTGGTAACGACGCCGCGATACTCAACCTCACTGCCGAACAACTCCGCAAACGCGGCTGCGAGGTGAAAATCTACAGCGAAGAACAGCTCATTGCCGGACAGGTGACCGAAGATGTCATCATCAGCATGTGCCGTCACCACCGCTCGTTCCCCATACTCCAGAAGAAGGAAGACGAGGGGGCGCTGGTGATCAACTCCGGCTACGGCATAGAGAACTGCACCCGCGAACGCCTCACCCGCATACTCATAGGCAGCAACATACCCACTCCTGACAGCCTGATAGTCAACACTAACGAGGTGGTGACCGAACGCATGAAGGAGGCAGGCATGACCAAGGCCTGGATCAAGAGGGGCGACTACCACACCATGCACAAGGAAGACGTGACCTACGTGCGCCACACCGAAGAAGCCCAGGAGGTGGTGCAGGAATACTTCCTCCGCGGCATCAAGCGCGCCGTCATCAACCGCCACATAGAAGGCGAGCTGCTGAAGTTCTACGGCGTCTACGGCACCACCTGGTTCCACTGCTTCTTCCACTACGGCTCACGCGAGGCCCGCGGAACCGACGAAGGCAAGCCGCAGTTTGACCACGACAAGCTCAAAGAGGTCTGCACCCGCGCGGCAGAAGCCCTCGATATCAAGATATTCGGAGGCGATGCCATCATACTCCCCGACGGCTCGTTTACGATCATCGACTTCAATGACTGGCCGAGCTTCGCTCCCTGCCGCGCCGAAGCCTCGGCTGTGATAGCCCGCGCCATCCTCTCTGAAATCAAAAAACACAACGCAAAAAAAACAGCACGGAAATGACACAGAACAATTCCTTCCCCTTCCTGCCGCGCTTCATAGCCACATCGTTCGGTGCCGGCTACTGGCCCTATGGCCCCGGAACCGCCGGAGCTGTAGTAGGGCTGATTCTCTGGCTTCCGCTCGTTCTGACCGGGCACTTCGCGGGCACTGTACTTATCACCCTCGGACTCATCGCCGTCTTCACCGCGCTCGGCGTCTGGTCTGCTGGAATAGCCGAACAGTACTGGGGCCCCGACCCCTCGCGTGTGGTCATGGACGAGACCGTAGGCCAGTGGCTGGCCATGATTCCGCTCTCAGTCTATGCCGTCAGACCTGACGCGCTGACTGACGGATGGTTCTGGATGTGGACCATCGCCTCGCTCATCCTGTTCAGATTCTTCGACATAGTAAAGCCCCTTGGAGTCCGCAAGATGGAAGAACTTCCCGGTGGCTGGGGCATCATGGCCGATGACATCCTGGCCGGAGTCTACAGTTGTGTGATACTCAGCATCTGCATGTATTTCATCCGCTAAGAGGGTGTTTCATAACAAGAGTTATTACCCCCTCTAAGTCACCTAAATCACGCAACGAAATGTCAAGATACAGAGAGTTGAAAGACAAATTTCTCCACGGCGGAGGCCTGATCTCCACCTTCCTGCGCTCGTCAGTCTCGTCGCAGGTGGCATCGTGGATCGATCTGGGCACAAGCATGCTGCTCTACTCCTTCGTCTTCGTGGCCCTCGACCCCTTCTACCGGTCGAACCTCTCGGTGGCCATTGGAGCCATAGCCGGAGGCATAGTGAACTGCTGCATCAACTACCGCTTCACCTTCCATGCCGCAGGCCAGAGCGTGAAGGCTGTAGGGGTGAAATATTTCCTCGTATGGACCGGATCGCTGCTTCTCAACATGTATGGCACCACCGGCCTGGCCACTCTGATGAGCCACTGGCAGTGGCTGCTCGACCTCGGCTTCAAGCCCGACGGCATTTTCGCCGCATCACGACTGGCGGCATCGCTGGCCGTGTCATGGGGATGGAACTTCGTGTTGCAGCGCAATTTTGTCTACCGCAAGACTCCGTTCGACCCCTATGCCATCCGCCTGGTCGATCTATTCTCAAAAAAAACACTATAGAACAAACGTAATCCCAATATTGAAAACAATGGCTGAAAACGAAATGACAATGACACAGAAATCATCGACATTCAAGCGTTTCCGCGATAGCCTCCAGCAAGGCATATACTTCATCATCAACCCCTTTGTGCGCTTTCTGATCCGCATAGGCGTCACCCCCAACATGGTCACCACCATAGGCCTGCTCGGCAACATCGCCGCGGCAGCTATCTTCGTCTACGCCGGCTACAGTGCCACTCCCGGAACCGATATGAACTATCCGCTCATTACCTGGGGCGGTGTGGTCATCATCCTCTTCTCGCTCTTTGACATGCTCGACGGCCAGGTGGCCCGCCTCGGCAACATGACCTCGACCTTCGGAGCCATGTATGACTCGGTGCTCGACCGCTACTGCGAGCTCTTCACCCTCGGCGGTCTCAGCTACTACCTGATCCAGACCGGCTACGTGATCGGCGCTCTGATCACTTTCGTGGCCCTCGTGGGCTCGATCATGGTCAGCTATGTGCGTGCCCGCGCCGAAGGCCTCGGACTCGAATGCAAGGTGGGCTTCATGCAGCGCCCCGAACGTGTGGTGGTCACCACAATCGGCGCCCTCGCCACAGGCATAACAGGCCAGTGTGTCAGCCCGGCCGACTTCGATGCCGTCAACATCCTCATTTTTTGCATGGCTGTGATAGCCGTCTTCGCCAACATCACCGCATTTGCCCGCATCAACCACTGCCGCCGTCTCCTCTGCAAGAAGTAAGAACTTGTAAGACAACAAGTTCCAAAGGTCTCAAAGGACTACACAATTCCAATCATTACCATGACAGGATTTTCATTTCCCACGCGCCGCGAAACGGCCATCATCATTCCGGTGGTGCTGCTCTGGGTCGCGGTGACAAGCATCTGCGTCGGATTCCGCCCCGAACATCTCTACATAGCCGGGACGCTGACTCTGCTGCTCTTCATCACGGCCACTTCACGCCGTTTCGTAGTGGCGATGTTGCCCTTCGCCGTCTTCGCCATCTCATATGACTGGATGAACATACTCCCCAACTACGAGGTGAATCCGGTTGACATCCGCGCGCTCTATGACACCGAAAAAAGCCTCTTCGGCATCGCATCGGCCGCCGGAACGCTCACTCCCAACGAATTTTTCGCCCTGCACAACTGCCGCCTGATGGACTTCATGGCCGGCATCTTCTATCTCTGCTGGGTTCCGGTGCCCATCCTCTTCGGCATCTGGCTCTATTTCAAACGCCAGTATCCGGCCTACCTCCACTTCTCGCTGGTGTTCCTGCTTGTCAACCTCATCGGATTCGCCGTCTACTACATCCACCCGGCAGCCCCGCCGTGGTATGTGGCCTCTCACGGCTTTGACTTCATTGTCGGTACTCCCGGCGAAGTGGCCGGACTCGGCAAATGGGACGAGATGACAGGCCTCGGCATATTCCACGGGCTCTACTCGCGCAACGCCAACGTCTTTGCCGCCATGCCCTCGCTCCATGCGGCCTACATGCTCATAGCCTTACTCTACTCGCTCAAGGCCCGCTGCCCCGGATGGATGCGCGCGCTTTTCGCCTTCATCTGCCTCGGCATCTGGTTCACAGCCGTATATACATCGCACCACTATATCCTTGACGTGCTTGCCGGAATAGGCTGCACTCTGGCCGGATATGCCCTGTTTGAGTACGGACTGATGAAAATTCCGGCATTCGCCCGGTTCATGAGCGCCTATGCCTCTTATGTGGCATCACCCTCCACCCCAAAGAGCCGATGAAACAGAGTCTGAAGGACGACTACCGCCGCTCGCTGAAGTCAATGGATACCGAAGAGGGTATCGACCTGGCTTTCTACCGCCCCATAGGCTACATGTGGGCGCGGCTGGCCGCGCACTCAGGGGTCTCTCCCAACGCCATCACCATTGCCGCGATCTTTCTCGGCATAGGCGCCGGTGTGCTCTTCTATTTCCCGGACCTATGGATCAACGTGGCCGGAATGCTGCTGCTCGTATGGGCCAACTCCTTTGACAGCGCCGACGGACAGCTTGCCCGCATGACTCACAGCTATTCACGCATAGGACGCATACTCGACGGCCTCTGCGGCGATTTCTGGTTTGCGGCCATCTACATAGCCATAGTGCTGCGTGAAAACACCTTCTCGCCCTTTTTCAGCGAACACCACTGGATTCTGTGGCTGACGGCCGCAATCACAGGCATGTGTCACACCAAGCAAGCCGCGATGGCCGACTATTACCGCCAGTTCCATCTCTATTTCCTCAAAGGCGAGGACGGGAGCGAGCTGGACAGCGCCCCGCAGCTGCGCCGGCAGCTCGAAGATGCCGGCATCACCTGGCGCAGGCATTTCTGGAAACGTCTGTCAATGGCCTTCTATCTTGCCTATACCCGCCAGCAGGAGGCCACTGCGCCCGCCATGCAGGCCCTGCGCCGTCAGCTGCGCGAGAGCTTCCCCGACGGCCGAGTCCCTCAGAGTTTCCGCGAGGACTTCCGCCGGGCTTCGCTGCCGCTGATGAAGTTCACCAACATTCTTTCATTCAACTGGCGTGTCATCACTCTGTTCACAGCCCTCTTCATCGGACAGCCGTGGCTCTACTTTCTGGTGGAACTCACGGTGTTCAATGCTCTGCTGGTCTACATGATCATACGCCACGAAAAAATCTGCAAACGCTTCACAAACAGCCTCAGGAATGGACTATATTGATATGCCAATGCTTGTCCCCGACGATGTCAGTGGCATCATTTTTGACTACGGCGGCACCCTCGACAGCCACGGTGACCACTGGAGCCACATAATACTCGAAGCCTACATTGCCGCCGGCTTAGAGCCTGAGATCGAAGACTTTGTCAGAGCCTACATCTACGGAGAGCGTCAGCTCGCACAGCCTGGAGCGGTCGACCCGTCTGACACCTTCCTGGATCTGATGCGTAAAAAGATCGAGGCCGAATGCTCGCAGCTCGATCCGCAGCCCGATGCGGCTACCCGCGAGGCCATAGCGCGCCACTGCTACGAGAGCGCCCGCAGCTGCACTGCCGAGGCCCGGCCGATGCTTGAGAAACTGGCCCAGGACTATCCGCTTGTTCTCGTGTCGAACTTCTACGGCAATCTCGAAGCCGTCATCACCGATTTCGGGCTCGCTGAATACTTCAAAGCCGTGATCGAAAGCGCCCGCGTCGGGGTGTGCAAGCCCGATCCGGCCATCTTCCGTCTCGGAGTCGAAGCTCTCGGCCTTCCGCCTGAGGAGATCCTCGTCATAGGCGACAGCATGGACAAGGATATTCTGCCGGCAGCCTCGCTGGGCTGCCGGACGCTGCTGATCGACGGCCGGCCCTGGCCCCCTACTTCAGAAAGCGTGGTGCGAGAATAAAGGCACCTATCGAGATGCCGAAGTTCCAGTTGCTGTCATGGGCGGGGGTATAGTTGCCATAGGCGCTGATCGAGCCAAACGGCAATGCAAGCACGGCCTGGACCTCGCCGAAGAATTCCGGATCGTGAAGCCACTTGCCGTAAGCCGCCCGGCCGCTGTCATAGACAATCTTGCGCACGGGCAGGAAGCAGTGGAACGATCCCCGGAGCTGAAACGAGCCTGAGATTTTCCACACGGGAGCCACTCCGGCCGCCAGGAAGGAATTGGCCCGCAGCTTGGTGTTGAAATAGTTGTAGCTCGACGGCGTAGGGTGGAAAGCCTCTGCGGCAACGATTGACGCATCGTAGGTGGGCAGCAGCTTGCGGGTGGAGAGCAGCGCATTGCCGAGCAGCCCTAAAGAGAAAGCTTTGTCAAGCACAAGATAGTCTGCCACGGAGGCCGACAGCTGCAGCCAGCGGAGATTGCGGCTGTAGGAATGGTCGCCGTCACTGTCAGCCCTGTAGCGGTAACGGCCGGCCGCACCGAGCACTTCGCTGCGCAGGTCTATGCCTGAGGTTGGGTTGAGCTGGTTGTCGAGAGTGTTCAGCTCCCATGATGCAAAAATCTCGCCAAGATCGGATATGCCCTTGTTGCGACCCGACAGATCGCCGGAGCCGAGAAGTTCGGAGTGAAATTTGTCGGTCAGATGGCCGTAACCCGCCCCTGCGGTCAGCTGGGAGCGCATTGATGGCGCAGTGGTATAGAACAGCCGGGCGAATGTCTCGGATTTGACTATGAAATCCGGCTCATGTATCTGATAGAAGAGTTTCTCGGTCTCATGATATTTCTGACGCGAGGTGACCACTCTTGCCACAAGTGCCGAGGGGCGGCTCGTGTCAAAAAAGTAGCTGAAATCTCCTTCGGCGGCCATGTAGCTCTGTCCGAGCCATGCGTTGACGTTGGCTTTCAGTGTCTTGAAGCTAAGGCGGTTGTAGCCGGCATTGAAGAAGAGCATACTGTTTGTCGATGATGATATGTAGCCGCCCACTCCCACGGTGAACGGATCTTTTATGACGGCCTTGAAGTCGAGATTGACCAGACTGTCGCGCACGTTGAACCAGGGTGTGGGGACGAAGTTCTGAATTCCTGTGGCGGTGGCTGCACGGTAGTAGGCATCGCGCCCCTGCCGCAGGTCGAGAGTGCTGTCACCCTCATGCCTGTGGCCGAAAAACGACTGCAGGTAGGCGTTTTCAACCGCTTTGCCGCCGCTGACCGTCACCTTGCCGATGCGCACCTGCGGAGTGCGGCTCTTGAAGCGCGCCCGCGCGGACTCTACCGTCCGGCGGTCGGTGCGCTCAGGGATCTTCGCCTTGATGGAGTCCATCATCTCCAGTCCGCGCCTGTAGCCTATGTCATAGATCTCCCGGTATCTGTCAAAGGCGAGAAGCCCGAATTCGTCAAGGTCGATGCGTATGCTGATGCCCTTGTCGGCCGGAAAGGGATAGTCGTTGGGCTGCATTATCATCTCTTCGAGCTGATCCATCATATTGCGCGAGTCGGGGGCCGTTTTTCCGGAGGCCACGTTGACTCCGATCACCGCGTCGGGGGCAAACTCCTCCATCATCACATCGACGGGATAGTTGTCATAGATACCGCCGTCATACATCGGCACCCCATCAAGCTGTATGGGCTCGAACACCATCGGAAACGACATCGACATCCTGACGGCATCGCCCAAGGGACCGCGTCCGAGCACCACCTTGTGTTTGGCATAAACGTCAGAGGTCACGCAGCGGTAGGGTACAAAAAGCTTGTTGAAATCACCGCCGCACTGCAGGGTGTAGGGGCTGAACAGCTGAAAAAAGGCATAGTTCATCGGAATCGGGTTGATCAGGCTGACCGGCAGGACCGATGTGATCTGGGTGGAATCCTTGCCGAGGTTGAAGGTCACAAACGAGGGAGTGTCGCGTCGCGAGGTGAAATAATAGGTATCAGCCGGATCAATCCTCCCTGCGCTCCAGTAGCTGAAGTCTCTCGATGCGATCAGCTCTATCATCTCTGCTGGGGAATAGCCGGAGGCATAGAGGCCCCCCACTATCGCCCCCATCGAAGTGCCGGTGATATAGTCGATCGGGATTCCGGCATCTTCCAGAGCCTGGATCATGCCTATGTGGGCTATGCCCTTGGCACCTCCGCCGCTGAGCACAAGCCCCACGGTGGGGCGGTCGGGACGTGGCGGACGTCCCATAGCTCCGCCAGGTGTCACAAAGCCTTCCGGCGTGATGGGCGGAACCGTGTCTGGAGTCTGCGATGCAGCCTGCACTCCCGCTATGGCCATGACGAGCCACAGAGTCAGCATATGTTTCATAAATCAGAATCGTTGAAGCGTTTCTTTTTTAACAATCCAACTATGAAAATTGATTAATATGCAGTAATTTTGCATGAAAATCAACTCTTCAGCGATGACAGAATTCAACCGCTTCCAGCAGATCAAACGGAATTTCTTCGCCATGCGCAACGGTATAGTGGCCGACACCATCCGCCGCGGAGGCCTGCAATACAAAATGATTTTCGGCCTCAACCTTCCGCAGATTGCCGACATTGCCGCCACACTTCCACATAGCCGCGAACTGGCCGAGGAGCTGTGGGCCGACATCCGCACTCGCGAAAGCCGCCTGCTGAGTCCTATGGTCTATCCGCGCGAGGAGCTGACGCGCGAGCGCGCTGCCGAGATGCTCCGTGAGGCGCAGACAACCGAGGTGGCCGATATTCTCTGCCACCGCCTGCTGCGCCATCAGCCCTACGCGCTCGACCTTGCACTGGAAGCTGCAAGCGCCACTGACGAAATGCACCGCTACGGCGCCTTCCGCCTGATGAGCAATCTGGTCTACACCCATCCCAAGGAAATCAAGCCCTTTGCCGAGGCCGAACTCCCGGTAGCCACAGCACTCATCCTTCCCCTTTGCCTCAATCTCCTCCAGGAAATCGAATTCATGGAGGAAGAGCAATAAAGACCCCGCTCCCCAATATTTATTAACGATGACGGGGCATCACAACCTCTTACTCAGCTGTTGCCGACAGCCACGATTTTACATACTGCAAGGCGCGTTTCTGACACCAGGCCTATGTAAGAAAGCTGTTGTCAAAATCCATATCGAAAAGAACTTTTGCAAAGATTCAATACCGGGTCTCCGAAAGAGTGCGATAATGCGGAAACACACCATACCTGACGGTAAATCGGTGTCCTCGACCGGACACCATATGCAGGGGGAATTGCAAACCCGTGACACCTGCGCGCTTTGCGCTGCGGTGTCACGGGCTACGAGTAAATCTGCGTCCTCCGGACGCCCATCCGGTCTCAACACGCGCTACGTGACCAGGACAGATACGCAGTGCAACGACGAACCCTACAAGGCGGATTCCGAAGGGGCCGTGGAAGGCGGGGTCCGGACGGCTATGCGATCGGCGGACATCCGACAAGTTCCAGAGGGGCTGCTGACGGAGGGGGCCGGACAGCTATGCAATCGGCAAGCATCCGACAAGGTTCGGAGGGACTACGGTTAGCGGGTGTCCGGCAGGACACCGATTTAATAGTAGCCCTCGACACCGCAGCGCAATGCGCGTAGGTGTCGGGGAAAAAGACATTCATTCAAATATGGTGTCCGGTCGAGGACACCGATTTACCACCCCGGATGGCCCCGCAGACCACGGGTATCCGCAAGACGACCTCTGAATCCGCTGACACCTTTTCCGGGATTTGCAGCTGATCATTGATTTCGAAACATGCGTTTTATAAACAAAATCCGGTCCACGGCAAGGGCTGTCTGTTGCAGTCTTTGCTGTGGACCGGATTTATATGTCGGGGGGCGGGCCGGGCCGCGCGGTTTATCTTGCTATGATGCGGACGGCGGCGGGATGCTGGGCGCTGCGGACAAGATAGATGCCATAGGGGAGTGTGATCTCATGGCCGTCAGTGATCTCGGAGATGCTCATGACAAGACGTCCGGTCATGTCATAGATGCAGACATCGGTGTGGACTCCGGCGCAACGGAAACGCACACAGCCGGGATAGCTTTCAACCGAGAAGGGATTGTCGGTCTCCACGTTGGAGATGCCTGACTGGCTGACAAACTTGGTTTCGGATGGTTCGGAGAGATAGCCCAGGCGGCTGCTCTGCACATAATAGGCTTCGGAAACCGAGGGATCATAGTCGTCGATAACGGCATAGTTCTCGTCGCACTCGATCTTCTCCTCGACCATATTTCCATTGATGGTGCGTATGCGTGTCAGCAGATAGTAGTCAACCACTTCAGGAGCTTCTGACCAAGAGGCCTTGTAGGAGGTCGCCGTGATGTCTGACGGATCATAGGCGGTCAGACGGCTGAGGGTCGGGACTTCGAGTGCCTGGCCGAGAAGATTGACGGTGGTGGTGCCGACGGTGCCGCCGTCATAGATGGAGATCTTGGCACTGTGCTCGCCTACTGCGGTGGGCTTATATGAAACCTGGAGCTGATAGCCTCCGGCTGCATTGATGAGCGAGGCCGAGATGCTGGCGGAGAGCTTGGGACTCTGTGCGGCAGGATCGAGGGTGAACATGTTGCGGTCGGTGCCTGAGATGCGGAGCGACACGTTGCCGGAAAGGCTCTCGCCTTTGAGATAGAGGAGAGCTGTGGTGGTGCTGCCTACGGCCACTTCGGCAAAGTCAAGGGCGGTGTTGTTGACCGGATTGATCAGAATCGGGTCGCCTCCCGGCTCCGAAGAGCTGCCCGGCTCGAAAGACTCGCCGAACTTGTTGCCCCAGATATACTCGGCAAGGTCAGGAAAGTCAATGAAGGGGTTGCGGTTGTTCTGATAGCTGTAGACAACTTCGTTACGGTCGGTCTCTTTCTGGTCAACAGGGTCGGCGCGATGCCACTTGAGCAGCAGATCGACGGCCCAGGGCGCAAGAGTCGGATAGGTGTTATGCTGAAGCATCCATGTGCTGTTCCAGGTCAGATTCTGATAGCAGGTCACCACGTAGAAATAGGCGCGGGCGAAATCACCTTTGTATTCGTCAGCCGGCTCGAACACATATTGCGCGCCACCTCCCTGGCCTGACACCGGATAGCCGATACGGCTGACACCGTTGTCAAACTTCGGGTTGCTGCCTGTCACGCCAAGCGGATAGTTGCTCTTGGCCTGGTTGGCAGGTCCGTCAGCGGGATAGAGATGGTTCAGGTCAATGTAGGCCGGGGTGTATTCCACACTGCCGTTCTGCTTCCACCAGCTTTTAGGGAAAGCATGCTCGCGGTTCAGGCCGGAAAAACTCGGCGCATAGCGCTTTACGTTGGAATACATGTCCCACCATTGTTTCGATGAAGGATAGACGTCTGTCTTCTGGAAGTACTGGGGCAGGTTGCTGTAGCTCGAAACCGTGGTGTGAGGGTTGATCACCTGAAAGACCGCAGTCTTAAGCTCGGCTCCTGACTTTCCCTTAAGGCTCGAATAGTAGCCTGCGGGAATTGCTGCGCTCCCGGCGAGCCACGAACCGGCTCCTATGGCCACAAGCACAAACTGGCGTAGGAAATTTCTCATAAATGGCAATAGTGTTGAGTTGACGTGAGAGGATATTGTTTTTCCGGCGGCTCGGTAAAGCCGCCGGGATTTTGTGATGATCAGTGCTTGAGTTCCACCTTGTGGGTAGGCGGCAGTTCGCGGTTGCGCTCGGCCACTGCGTCAGACACCTCACGGGCAAGATGGGCGAAGGCCTGGGCTGTCACGCTGCCGTCAAGAGCTATCGGTGTGCCGTTGTCGCCGCAGTCGGCTATAGAAGCCACGAGTGGGATCTGAGCGAGCAGGCGCACTCCGAGTTTTTCGGCCAGACGCACTCCTCCTTCACGGCCGAAGATGTAGTAGCGCTCGTCAGGATGCTCTGCGGGTGTGAACCAGGCCATGTTCTCGACCAGTCCGAGGATAGGCACATTGACCTTGTCTTCACGGAACATGGCTATGCCCTTGCGGGCATCGGCGAGAGCCACTTCCTGCGGGGTGGTGACTACTACTACTCCGGTGATGGGCAGAGTCTGCACGAGGGTCAGATGGATATCGCTTGTGCCGGGAGGCATGTCGATCAGGAAATAGTCGAGGTCGCCCCAGTCGGCATCGGTTATAAGCTGCTTGAGCGCGTTGGAGGCCATCGAGCCGCGCCAGAGCACTGCTTTTTCCTTGTCTACCACAAATCCGATAGAAAGGAGCTTGACGCCGTAGCGTTCCTGCGGGATGATGAGCTGACGGCCGTCGACTTCGTGGATGTAGAGCTGCTCGTCTTCAATTCCGAACATCTTCGGCATAGAGGGCCCGAATATGTCGGCGTCAAGCAGACCCACCTTGTAGCCTTCCTGGGCGAGGGCCACGGCAAGGTTTGAGGCTACGGTCGACTTGCCTACTCCGCCCTTGCCTGAGGAGACACCTATGATGTTTTTGACTCCGGGAAGCACAGGGGCATCTTTGGGAGCCGCCGGCTGGCGCGAGGCCACGTTTACGGTCACTTTGACTTCAGGAGATATGTAAGTGTGGATAGCTGTTTCGGCAGCCTTGGCCATTGACTTGATGAAGGGGTCGGTAGGCTTGTCGAAAACCAGTGAGAAGCTGACGCTGTCACCGTCGATGCGGATGTCATCCTCGACCATTCCGGCCTCGACAAGGTTCTTGCCGTTACCGGGATAGCGCACGGTCTGGAGAGCATCGGTAATCAGTGCAGGATAAAGTTGCATGATGAATTTGGATCAGATTGTTTTACGGCAGGATAAAATAGCCTGTGATGAATTCTATTTGATATTGAAAGTGTATTGTAAGTGATCAACAACCGAAGGGATCTTTCGGTTCAGAAGCCCTGGAGAGTTCCGCGCCCGAACGAGCGGTAGGTGTCAGGCTCGATGTCGACTTCAGGCTCTGAGAGGCTCACTCCGGCTGCGGGCAGGGGCCAGGCGATGTATTTGCTGGGGATGCCGCGGCCAAGCCACTGCTGCTCGTAGTAGGTGCGGATCGGGGGCACAAGTTCGTTGCAGGGAGAGTTGTAGAGATCGTCGGTGGAGTGGAGCGGAGTGATCGAATTGTGCGAGAGCATCGCCGAGGTGTAGGCATAGAGGAAGGGGCTGTCGGTCTTGAGATGGACCGTGGCTCCGGGAGCCATCACCTGACGATAGATGTCGAGGAAATGAGTGCCGGTCAGACGCTTGTTTACCTTCTTCATCTGCGGGTCCGGAAAGGTGATCCAGATTTCCGACACTTCGCCCGGAGCGAAGAAGCGCGGAAGCAGATGGATCGAAGTGCGAAGGAAGGCCACATTCTTCAGTCCGAGCTGATCGACCTCCTTGGCCCCGGTCCACATGCGGGCGCCTTTGATGTCAATGCCGATGAAGTTCTTTTCAGGGTAAAGCTTGCCCATCCCTACGGCATATTCCCCTTTGCCGCATCCGAGTTCAAGCACTATCGGATTCGAATTGCCGAACACCTCCCGGCCCCACCGGCCGCGCAGAGGGCAGTCACCCTGCTCTTCAAGCACCGACTGAGGATACTGATAGACGCATCCGAGCGTCTCCATCTCAGCGAATTTCTTTAATTTGTTTTTTCCCATAAAGGGGCTGATTATAATTTGATATTGACAAGTTTGATTCCGGTCTCGACTCCGGAGTGCAGGCGGAGTGCCACGATGTATATGCGCCCGACAGGCAGGCCGGTGGCCGTCTCTAATGCCGTAGAGCCATTGGCCCCTATCCCGAACACTGCGCGGCCGTCCGTGTCATAGACTGTCACGGCGGAGATTTTCTCTGATGACTTCACCGTGAGCACCGAGTTTTCAAGTTTCGCGTCAATAACCGCAGCCGCCTGGTCGTCGATGGCCGGAACGCGGTCAAGGGTCGACTCGTCAGGAGTCCTGATCATGAATTCCTTCCACTGGGGTGCGGCGGCGAATTCCGCTTCAAGTCCGGGGGCAACTGTAAGAATGGCTTCCGACTGATTAACCCCGGCCCAGACATCCGCACCTAAAATCGGCACTTCGGAATGCTTGTCGACCATCAGGGTCTGCAGAGAACTCCAGCCTTCAAAAACACCCGTCCCGATTTCGCGTAGTGACGAGGGGAGTGAAAGTCCGGTGATGCCGTCAATTCCGGTCAGAGAATACTCGCCGAGGCTCCTCACTCCGTCATGGAGTGATATATCTTCAAGCGCCGAGGCTCCGGCAAGCGCCATAGCCGGCAAGTCATTGAGAGCCTCCGGAAGAGCGAATGTACGCAGTGACTGACAGCCGAACAGCACACCGTCGCCTATATAGACGACTCCTGAGGGGAGCACAAGTTCTTCCAGCGATGCACAAGCGGCAAAAGCCCTGCGCCCTATGGACCGCAGAGCCGTGCAGGCCGAAAGATCAAGGGTCTGCAGGTCTGTGGCCCCGAATGCCTCATCGCCTATGGCTGTCAGGGCCGGATCGGGAGAAGTGAAAGTCAGAGCCGACAGCTTCCGACAACCCGAAAACGCCTTTTCGCCGATCTCTACAAGTCGGCTCCCGCCAGCCTCGACCGATGCAAGTGACACGCAGCCTCTGAAAGCACACGGACCGATGATTTCCACACTCGCGCCAAGGCTGACATGACGCAAAGCCTCGCAGGCAGCGAATGCCCCTTGACCGATCAGCCTGACTGACGCCGGCAGTGTCAGACCTGTAACCGCCGAACCGAGCAGCGCACCGTCACAGATCTCAGAAATGCCTTCGGGCAGCACAAGGGTCTGAGCCGTCAGCCCAGACAGCGAATAGGCCGGAAGCACACCTCCGGGAAACTCCCGCAGGCCATTGGCAAGCCCCTTTTCGAGGCTGCAAGGCTCTATGGTCAGTCCGCTCAGATCAAGTATGCGGAGTTCACGGCAGTTGTCGGCAATCCACGCCAGATCGGCGGCATTGGCCGAACCACGCAGGGTCAGCGAAGCCTCGGTCCGTCCCACAAGTTCTCCGCAGGCAATCTCACCAGAAAGCACATCAAGAGTCACCCCGCCACACAGAGCAGGGAAAAACACCGATGCCACAGCAAGCATTGCCCTTATGAAAAATCGGAGACCACTCACTTCATCTGCTGTTTGGCCTGAAAAGCAAGCGCATAGAGACGCATCTGCTTCACCATTGCGAGCAGACCGTTGGAGCGGGTAGGCGAAAGATGCTCCGACAGACCTATATCATCGATGAAATGCAGGTCGGCCTTGAGAATATCGTCAGGGGTCTGATTGTCGAGCACCTGGATCAGCAGAGAGATGATGCCCTTGACAATGATAGCATCGGAATCGGCCGTATAGTGCACGCGCCCGTCAGGCGTAAGATCGGCATTGAGCCACACACGGCTCTGACAGCCCTCTATCAGATGGTCGGGCGTCTTGTAAGCCTCGTTGATTTCCGGCAGATTGTTGCCGAGATCTATGATCATTCCATAGCGGTCCATCCAGTCCTCCACATCAGAGAACTCCTCCACTATATCATTCTGAATCTGGTCTATAGTCATGATATTATGAATATTAAAGACATTAGCCTGCAAATTTACAAAAATCCCGGCGTTTTAAACAAAAAATCGGATCGCTATTCAGGCACAGCGATCCGATTTTTAATGATTTTTCTTATAGTAAAGCCGTTCAGTTGTCTACCCTCACGAAATTACCGTTCTGGTCAAACTGCAGTTCGATCTGGTTTGTCAGCTCCACTTCATAGCCGCGTCTGTCACGCGAGATCTCGTTGATACCTGCATCGGTATAATTCGCGGCCACATAGTCGCGGATCGGCTGCGGGATGAAACCGTCGTTAGTGATAGCTATGTTCATCGGGCCGTCTACATCAGTCCATTCTCCCTCAGCATCGAATTCAACGCTGAAACCGCTTGCAAGCGTCACATCATATTCCGTGCGGCTATTGCTGCCCTCGCGTGTCACCTTGACAGGCTTGTCGCCCGGAAAATAAGTTTCTACAAACGCCTTTGACACCGCAGGAAGCGACTCGTAGTCCAGCGGACGGTCCTTGTCGTCATCGTCAGAACAGCTCCATGTCATCGCAGCGACAATTCCGATCACAAACAGAGTTAAAAATTTTCTCATAAAAATATAGGATTTTAGTAGATTAGATGACAAAAATTGAATTTTGTCGGTTATGTTATTTATTTTTAATTGGTTATTTCTTGCAAAAGTCCCTGAGAAATTAGTAACTTTAAAGAAAAGTTTGACCGCTTTTCCATGAAAGTTAAAACAACTCCCGGAGACTGCGACAAAGTTAATCAAATCGTCCCGATTATGCAAGAGCATCTTGGCCCGGTAATGAACTTGGCTCGCATAAAATTGCTTGCGTTTGTTCTTCACGCTCTTTGTATTGTACTGACGGTCAGCCTCCACAAGATAGCATCGGCAATGCCTACGGGCGTTGAGCGTGATTCCAATTTGCGGCGTCTCCAGAGATTCCTTGCCGGATATGCTCTCAACCTTGACCTTATCGCCAAAGTGATACCTGCACTTCTGCCAGTCAAGACAGGACTGGTTCTGAGTCTCGACCGTACCAACTGGAAATTCGGCGAGGTCAACATCAATATCCTTATGCTTGGAGTGACATACAAGGGTGTTGCATTCCTACTGCTTTTTACCATGCTCGACAAACGCGGAAACTCCAATTGGAAAGAACGCGCACAACTGATTGACAGATTTATACGCTGTTCGGTGTCGAGTGCATCGATTCTTTGGTCGCAGACCGCGAGTTTGTCGGAAAGCAGTGGGTCGAGTATCTCAACAACAGACATATACGGTACTACCTGCGAATCAAGCAGAACTTCTGGCTGCGCAATCCCAAATCCTCCGAGGCTGTCAAAGCATGGCATCTGTTTCACGGCCTCAAGCTCGGACAGGAACGTGTCTACGACAAACTGTTTCTCCTCAAAGGCGAATATGTATACATCGCCGGAGCATTGTTGAAAAACTCCGATAGTGTGCCTGAACTGCAAATCCTGATCTGCTACAACCGCCTTGAAGATGCCGTAGCGACTTACAGACAGCGTTGGCAGATTGAGACATGCTTTCGCGCCATGAAGTCCTCCGGATTCAACACCGAGGACACACACCTGCACGACATCGACCGCATCGCAAGGCTTGTCGCGATGGTCTGCATGGCATTGGTATAGGCGTATCTCGTTGGTGAACATAAGGATATGAATGTTAAAGCTATCAGAATATTGAAACACGGCAAGAGAGCCAAATCGCTGGTAAAGTATGGCCTGGAAGAAATTGCAAACGTACTGCTCAGACCTCTCTACAAGCCGAAATTCGATATTTTCAAATTTTTGTCATGTACTCAAATATAAGATATAAATGCTATTTATTTTTTAACACCCAGCCATCCGAAAAAGTTCACAGCCGGGGAGATCAGGCTGCATTTCACGCTTGGAGCTATTGCAAAAGCTTCGTATATTTGCAGGCATGAACCGCAACTCCGAATCCATGAAAACATCATCGAATCCGGCGGGCCGGATCGCCGTGTTCGCCTCAGGCAACGGATCAAATGCCGAAAACATAATCAGATATTTCCGCGAGGCCGACCGCGGGGCCCAGGTGGCGCTGGTGGTCTCCAACAAGGCTGAGGCGGGTGTGATCGGCCGTGCCGAAAGTCTCGGCGTGGAAACATGCGTCCTTCCGCCCGACCGTCTCAGAGATCCTGACACCATATTGCCACTGCTGGAAGCCCGCGGGGTCGATCTGATTGTGCTCGCTGGCTTTCTGCTGATGGTGCCGCCGTTTCTGATAGCCCGCTACCCCGGACGCATCATCAACATCCATCCGTCGCTGCTCCCTGCCTACGGCGGCAAGGGCATGTATGGGCGCAGGGTCCATGAAGCCGTGGTCGAGGCCGGCGAAAGCCGCACAGGCATCACCGTCCACTTCGTCAGCGAGAAGTATGACGACGGACGGATAATAGCACAGATCCCCGTAGAGATCAGCCCCTCGGACTCGGCTGCCGATGTGGAAAGCAAAATCCACCGGCTCGAAAAAGAGCACTTCCCGCGCATCATCCACGAGACTTTCTATAATAATAAAGAACAATGAAAATTACAGTCCTCGACGGCTACGGCATGAATCCCGGCGACATGTCGTGGAGCCCGCTTGAACAGCTCGGTCAGTTCACTGTCTATGACCGCACGGCACCATCTGAAATCCTCAGCCGCGCCGCCGGATCGGAAGCCCTGCTGACAAACAAGACCGTGCTGACAGCCGAAATACTCCGCTCTCTTCCCGATCTGAAATATATAGGCGTACTCGCCACCGGCTACAACGTGGTCGACATCCCCGCCGCCCGCGAGCTCGGCATCGTGGTCACAAACATACCCGCCTACAGCACCGACTCCGTAGCCCAGATGGTCTTCGCCCACCTGCTCGCCATCACCGTCAGAGCCGAACACTACACCGCCGAAAACCGCCGCGGCCGCTGGAGCGAATGCCCCGATTTCTGCTACTGGGACAGCCCGCTCCACGAACTCGCCGGAAAGACATTCGGCATAGTCGGGCTGGGCAACATCGGCCAGGCCGTCAGCCGCATAGCCCTCGCATTCGGAATGAAGGTCAAGGCCTACACATCGAAAAGCCCCGACAGCCTCCCCGCAGGAGTCAGCAAAGCCGGCCTCGACGAGCTCTTCGCCACCTCCGACATCGTCTCGCTCCACTGTCCGCTGACCGACAGCACCCGCCACATGGTCGACGCCAAGCGCCTCGCCGGCATGAAACCCACGGCCATACTCATCAACACCGGCCGCGGACCGCTGATCGACGAACACGCTCTTGCCGAAGCCCTTGACTCAGGCCGCATCCACGCCGCCGGGCTCGACGTGCTCTCCACCGAGCCGCCGGCCGCCGACAACCCTCTGCTCAAAGCCCGCAACTGCTTCATCACCCCCCACCTCGGCTGGGCTACCATAGAAGCCCGCGAACGCCTCATGCAGATCGCCGCCGACAACCTCCGGGGCTTCATTGCCGGTGACATCCGCAACAATGTGGCCCGATAGAGCGGCAACACCCGTCCAGGCAACAATCCCTCCCCCGGCCATCATTCTCGAAAAAATCGACCCGGTGTCGGCTCCGCACTTTGTGCGTGGCCGGCTCCGGGCTTTCTCATATCAGAGATCGTTTTAACACGCTGATTCAGAAAAAAAGACTCAAAAAAACAGCCACATTTTTGGAGCAGTAAAAAAATGAGTTTAACTTTGCATTTACAAATTTTGGATTTATTCTACAATAATTGGCTAAAACGATTTTTCGTGGATTTTACTCGTAAGTCTATTTTGTCGGTTCTGTAATGTAAATCAGATATTTGCACATTAAACCCTACGCCGTTGCCGGCAATGAGGCTTTAGAATGAGCCTTTATTCCGGAGGATGAGGTGGGTTTATGTGTTGCCATCCCTCCCATAGCCGGAGCAATGGCAACGTTATCGGCTTGCCACTAAGCTTGCCAAGACATATTAGTAAAAAGCGTTATTGACGCTTGGTTTCTGACTATCTGAAACTTCGCAACTTTCAAAAATTCTGTCAGGCGACCTTGCAGCGATGATGCTCATGGGTATGTAATATCCTCATACTCCGCGACGGAGCATGCCGATTATATACATACGGCGTGGGGTCAGCGTTGCTCGTTTCGACAGAATAGGCAATGCGAAGGCCTCAGATAGTGAAGCGAGCAACAATCGGCTTCACGCTTTTTCCGTTTAATCATTGCCCGACCGGAAGCCATTGGGTTGTGTAATCAATGGAAAGTAAAATGCTGTCTGATTTCAAAAAATGGCTTCTTTCTAAGAGAGGTCTGACCACCGCGAAGAGCGCCGATTCTTATGTCAGCCGTTTGAAAAGGGCATTCCGGCTATGGAACAATCAATCCACTTTTATGACGCCGATCGAATCCAATCTAAACGTATTGGGTGTATTGTGCTGTACCAACGCCACCGCTTGTGAAAAAATATTCACAACGATTCTCGGATACATCGGCGCGGAATATGCCGCCGGCCGTTGGCTCTATGGCCCCGCAAATGATGTGGCAACAGCCGTAAGGACATTTCATGAATTCCTTCAGAGCCGTTGTGTTGCCCTGTCGGCCGACAGTAATGAAAAGGTGGAGGCTTCCTCACTCGCAAAAGAAGCGCAGGAGATTGAGCTTGCAGATGTGTTTTATCCGGTACAGCTGAATTTGGCCGGACGCGTAGCTTCACGCAACAGCAAAGACTGGCCGGCATCAAAGCTTTCAGGAATAATCGGCAAAACCGACGAGGGATCATGGATTGCCCGAACTGTAAAAAACATTATCGTATTGACCGATAAAGGCATCCACCATGTAGTCGACATCGCTGAATTCAGGGTTGGCAGTAACAATATTCTCATGGCTCGCCCAACCGTTTACGGCAACAACACATACGCCAAAGTATATAGCTACCATGCGAATGGCTCGATAGCGCCCTTTAAGGTACAAAGAAATGCCGATGGCAGCCTCGACCTTTCAAGCATTTCAATTGACCACTCCCCTGCAATTTCCATTGCCATAAAAAGCGGCCGCTTCCCCGAATTTCAGAAGCTCAACGAGGGTACAAAACCCAATGCCGAAAAACTTAAAACCGAATTCAACGCACTCAACAAAATGGTTACCTATATGCTGATGGAGCGAGGCCAAAACAGCGCCAAAGGGAACAAGTGGTAAGCCCCGGAAATACACAAAAGAGAGAACCGGCATATCAGTATCTCTGCCCCTGACCATATCCATGATCAGCGGCATCAGGCAAGAACAATATCAACATTATCAACAAAAAATCAATAAAATGAAAAGACTTTTACTACTCTTGTGTGGGTTAATGTCTTTGTTGATGTCCGTACACGCGGCGGATCAAGACGAGTTTACCTACACATACAAAGGACACACGCTAAATTACCTCGTCTTAAGCGAGTCAAAAAGAACATGCGCGGTTATCGGCTCTACTTCCGGGCCTGTTGGAGCGCTGGAATTGCCCGATTTTCCTGTTAAAAACGGTATCGAGTACACTCTTGTTGAAATAGCCGACTATGCTTTCTATTATTGCCGCGGACTTACATCGGTTGAAATACCGAATTCGGTAAAAACTATAGGTGACCGTGCTTTCTACATGTGCACCGGACTCACCTCCGTTGTTATCGGTAATTCGGTTATGAGTATCGGGTACGAAGCTTTCGCAGATTGTTCGTGGCTAAAAAAATCGGCGTACCCCGATAACATTCCCAATCCTTTTAGCACCGGCATAGCCTTTGCGTATTCTGCTCAAGGAACGACTATAGAGGACGGTGTCATTTTTGACCGCGCGAAAACTACCATCTACTTTGCACCTGTAACGCTATCGGGCGAATACACCATCCCGGAATCAGTAACATCTATCGACCAATACGCTTTCTACTACTGCACCAAACTTACCTCCGTAGTTATCGGTAATTCGGTTATGAGTATCGGGTACAGCGCTTTTGCAAATTGTTCGGGGCTAAAAAAATCGGCGTATCCCGATAACATTCCCAACCCATTTAGTAATTACGTCACCTCTATTGCGTATCCTGCTCAAGAAACGACTATAGAGGACGGCGTCATTTTTGACCGCGCGAAAACTACCATCTACTTTGCACCTGTAACGCTATCGGGCGAATACACCGTACCGAGTACGGTAAAAACAATCGCCGATGATGCTTTCTCATATTGCACCGAACTCACATCGGTTGAAATACCGAATTCGGTAAAAATTATAGGTGACGGTGCTTTCTTCGAATGCATAGGTCTCATCTCCGTTATTATAGGTAATTCAGTTGATGATATCGGGATCGGGGCTTTCAATGGTTGCACCGGCCTCACCTCTGTTGTTATCGGCAATTCGGTTAAGAGTATTGGAAACAGCGCTTTCGCATATTGTTCCGGACTCACATCGGTTGTAATACCGAATTCGGTACTAACTATAGGTGGGAGGGCTTTCTACAATTGTTCCGGTCTTACATCGGTTGTAATACCTAATTCAGTGCAAACTATCGATGAAATAGCTTTCTACAACTGTACCGGACTCACATCCGTTATTATAGGTAATTCAGTTAAGAGTATTGGGAACGACGCTTTCAGTGGTTGTACTGGGCTAAAAAAATCGGCGTACCCCGATAACATTCCCAATCCATTTAGCTCTGGCAAAGCCATTGCGTATCCTGCTCAAGAAACGACTATAGAGGACGGTGTCATTTTTGACCGGGCGAAAACTACCCTCTACTTTGCCCCTGCAACGCTATCGGGCGAATACACCGTACCGAGTACGGTAAAAACAATCGCCGATAATGCATTCTCATATTGCGAAGACATTACGTATGTACGCATGCCTGCTACTTTGTCAAGCATCGGCAAAAATGCATTTTTGGGCTGTAAACTTTATGACTTCACTATTCCAAACGCAATCAAGTCATTTGATATGGCACTATTATCGGGTAATCCCTTGAAATCGTTAACTGTTGGATCTGGTGTGACGCAGATTTCAGGCGCTGCCGATTTTTTGAGTGGCATCGAAAAGATTTTTTGGCTTGGGAACAATCCCCCTGAAGGATGTTATTCATTTAATACTATTACTGTTGTCAATTTTGTCTCTAACGACCAGTATGAATTCGGAAATCAAATTTTATATCCATTCTTAAGCTCGATGTTCGATGTTGAGGGAATCGTATATGTCCCTGTCAGCCCGTCTGAAAGAACCTGCAATGTCGTAGACTATTTCTATGCACCCTCTAATGCTGTATTCTCAGTTCCACCAACCGTTACAAATAAGGGAATTAAACTGAAAGTGATTGACGTAGGAGCGTACGCCTTCTACCACCACGACTATCTTACAGATATTACTTTGGATAACAACGGTGTCATAGACGACTATGCCTTCTATAACTGCATAAAATTGCAGTCGGTGACATTTGGAAACAATATCCCGGAAATCAAAAACCATACGTTTGAAAATTGTGAGGTTCTGAAAAAAGTAGAGAATTCGCCGGCTTTGATATCAATTGGTGAATGGGCATTCTCCGGTTGCGTTGGAATGGAATACTTTTCAGTCGGAGATAAAGCCACATCTTTTGGCGAAGAGGCATTCTCTGACTGCACCGGATTGACAGAATTCTACTCGTATGCAGCCACACCTCCTGTATGCGGCAAGCAGGCACTCGACGATATAATCAAATGGAACTGTAAGCTGTATGTACCCATAGGAAGTGAAAACCTGTACAAAGATGCACCTCAATGGAAAGATTTCTTCTTCAGAATTGGTATTGAATCAGGAATTGATACTATCTTTATCGACCCCCAAAATAATAATATCGAGATCTTTGATATTAACGGTATAAAGCTGACTACACGCCTGGAAGATCTCCCGGCAGGCATTTATATCGTCCGTCAGGGCAAAAATGTAAAGAAGATAGCCGTTAAGTAATTATCCCCGGCTCCAATCGATCTCCACTCTACGAACAATCAGCTGCGGCCCCCAAGGAGCCGCAGCTGATTTTAGAGGGTGTTTCATAACTCTTGTTATGAAACACCCTCTTAGTTCATACCCTTTCCGGTTATCCCGCTACATGGTTTAGCGGACAGTAAGAATATCACATAGATCTTCATTTGTCCTGACACACCTCCCCACAAGATGCATCACAGCCTTCGAAACATCCTGATGATTTCCTGACATATCGGATCTGATTTAGAGTTCGTTGTTTAAAAATTCTCAAACATAAAATTACTAAAGGGAAAAAAGAGTTGGGCTGTCGCGTGGCGCGAAGCTCAACTCTTTGGTATTCTTTTGGTTAATCCTTTTGTGCAGGCTTAGTACTCCTCCTCGTTGAAAAGTCATACATACTATGTATGTCAATCAGTTATAAAATATGTGGTGTAATATGGACAAACATATTTCACGATCTGACAGCGTGAAATCGAATGGACAAACAAATGGGTAGGGCAATGGATACATATCACAAAAATCAAAAATAAATCACCGCAAAAAACATAAACATATTACCACAAAAACCAAAAGTATTTTGTCGCAAAAATCAAAATTACACTTTGACAATAAAGAAATTCTCACTATCTTTGCAGAAACAAATGTCAGTAAAGAAATGCCATATTTACCTCGCATTGCGGATACTACACTGCGTGAACATCTTGACGCGTTTGGAGCTGTACTCATAGAAGGCCCCAAATGGTGTGGCAAAACAACTACCGCAGAACAACAGGCCAATAGTGAACTTAAACTTCAGTTGCCCGACACTCGTGACGGCTATCTTGCCACAGCCGCAACCAAGCCTTCTCTTCTTTTGGATGGTGCCACTCCACGACTTATTGACGAGTGGCAGGATGCTCCGACGTTGTGGGATGCCGTAAGAAGTGTTGTGGATGAGAGACAGAAGGTTGGGCAGTTTATCCTTACAGGATCGAATTCTGTAGACAAGTCAAATATATTACACACCGGAACCGGCAGGATTGCAAGGATAAGGATGGCGCCTATGAGCCTTTGGGAATCCGATGAATCCACAGGCGAAATCTCTCTCATGGAACTGTTCGACAATCCCGAACTTGAGATTGACGGCAAGATGTCATGTCTCGATATAAAGCAGTTGATTTTCGCATCCTGCAGGGGCGGTTGGCCGGCTTCGCTATCTCTTCCGACAACAAGGGGAAAGCTGTTGGTGGCCAAGAATTATGTTCAAAGTGTATGCTCTACGGATATATCCACTGTCGACGGCGTTGCTCGCAGTGAAAAGCTCGCACGTGAGATTCTGCGCACCTATGCAAGAAACATCTCGACTCTTGCGAAGAAACAGAAAATGATAAAGGATGTTGTGGCTACAACAGAAAGCTGCACAGAGCCAACGTTCGACAGTTATGTATTGGCTTTGGAGAAACTGTTTGTTATTCAGGACATTGATTCATGGTCGCCTGCCGTGCGTTCTGCCACAGCAATCAGAAGAGGGAAGAAAAGAGGCTTTACAGATCCATCCATCGCAGTTGCGGCATTAGGACTTTCACCAGAACGGCTGCAAATGGATTTGAAAACCTATGGTTTCATATTCGAGTGTATGGCAATGAGGGATCTTCGCGCGTATTCCCAATCATGCTTTGGAGCTATATCGTATTATCATGACAGGTATGATCTTGAAGCAGACGCAGTCCTGCATCTCGACGACGGCAGATATGCGCTGATTGAGTTTAAGCTCGGTGGTGCTGAAATAGACAAAGGTGCAGAGCATCTTCTTGAAATCCGAAATCTTGTAAGAAAAATGAATGAGCGCGAAAAGCAGATTGTAATGGAAGAGCCTGCACTGTTGCTGGTAATAACAGGTGGCCCAATGGCATATACTCGGCCCGATGGCGTAAAAGTTATTCCTCTTGCCTGTTTGAAGGACTAATAATCGTTGTCACAACATATCACCGCCCAAATTAACATGAAATCGTTTTCCAATATACCGGAACTTCTCGGTCGCCTGCATACGGAGCGGCAACTTCTGCATGCTCTTTTTCCTGACTTCATTACTCAAAAAATTGAGTGATGAAGTCAGGAATGGATACTGAGTCAGCCGAAAAACGACTGTCAGATGGTGGAATACGACAAGGGATACGGCAAACGTCTGCTGGTGGGATATAACGCCGACCGCGCCCGCAAGGATGCGTATAACCGCGAGAAAGGACTCCGCAGGCTTGAAAAGGCATACCGCAGAGGCACACTCACTAAGATGACTTTACCACAGAGCAAGCAGGCGATATCCCGAACGCATCAACGCATCGCACCTTTCTTCTCGGATGATTTTTGGGGTACGCGTTGACGAAGTCAGGAGTTATACGACAGTTTATCCCGATTGTTTATATTCCTTTTTTATCGGTGCGCTAATTTTACGCCAGTTTATTATGCTGTAAAAGGGGGTAAAATGCAAGAAAAAAGAGTTGGGCTGTCGCGTAGTGCGAAGCTCAACTCTTTGGTATTCTTTGGGTTAATCCTTTTGCGTGGGCTTAGTATTCCTCCTCGTTGAAGAAGAAGTCTTCTTTCTGGGGGTAGTCGGGCCAGATGTCTTCGATACATTCATATGTGTCGCCTTCGTCCTCCATCTCCTGAAGGTTTTCTATTACCTCCAGCGGAGCGCCGGAACGCATGGCGTAGTCTATCAGCTCCTCTTTGGTTGCGGGCCAGGGTGCGTCTTCAAGTTTTGATGCTAATTCGAGTGTCCAGTACATGGTTGTGAAGTGTTTATGTGTATGTTCGTTTTTTGTGGGCGCAAAGGTAAGAATTTTATCTATATATACAATCGAATTCGCTTCTTGATTTGTTAAATCTTCTAAATGGCATCATCACCCGGCGTTAAACCGCAAATTATTCTCTAATTTTGCATCCGGACCGTCCTGATGGTCCCGGTGTTTTACGCCATAGCAACCGTATAATCAGCCCAATGCCATGATCACATTTCCTACCTCGCAGCTCTCCCGTCTGTTTGCTGCCATCTGTCTGACACTCACTATCCTCACGGCCTCTGCCGCCGAACGCCCCTGGACTCACGGACCGCTGAAAGTCTCTGCCAACAACCGCTTCCTCTGCCACTCCGACGGCACCCCATTCTTCTGGCTCGGAGACACCGGCTGGCTTCTCCCTCAGAGGCTCGATCGCGATGAAGCCGCCCACTACCTGCGCCGATCCGCTGCCGACGGCTACAATGTTGTCCAGATCCAGGTCATCAACGGTGTGCCCTCATTCAATACATACGGTGCCCCTTCCCATCCCCGACGGCACTGAAGAAGATGTCTGGATGTACGTCGACTCTGCCACCGTCCGCCAGCCCCTGCGCCCCGTCCTCGACGGCGAGCCAAGCTACGAAGACATCCCCTAGGACTCCACTCCGATCTCGAACCGCGCTGGAACGACCTCGACATCCGCCGCTACGCCTACTGGTCAGTCTTCGCCGGATCATGCGGACATACCTACGGCCACAATGCCATCATGCAGTTCGTCCGCCCCGGAGTCAACGGTGCCTACTTTGCCGACGGCGAAGCCAAACCCTGGTGGAAAGCCCTCTCCGACCCCGGACGCGGCCAGATGAAACACCTCAAACACCTCATGCTTGCTTTCCCCTACTTCGAGCGCCGCCCTGACAGCCTCATAGTCCGCGACAACGGCATCCACTACCAGCGCCTCCTCGCCACCCGTGGCTCCGACTGGCTCATGGTCTACAACCACACCTCCCGCCCGATGAATCTCGACCTCAGCCGTATCAGCGGCTCCGGCAAACACATCTGGCTCATGAACCCCGCCGACGGCAGCCTCCTCTACATCGGCACCCACAGCGGGTCCCACCTTACCATCGACCCTCGCAAAATCCCCGGCGCCCCCCTTTTCTTACTCTGCCCTACCGGCCACCCTCTATGTCATAAATACAATAAGCACACAACCCGACAGAACCCACAATTAACCTATTTTAACTATTCGGGGGGGTAATTTGTCTAATTTTATCTAATTTTGCGCAAAATTTGTGCGTCTCGGAACCGTTTTTAAGATTTCTAATACCATTTTTTACCTTAATAACAGCACAAGAAGGTGCTACATTCTAATTGTTTTTAACCAATACCATTATGAGAGACAAGCAATGTTTTGTTTCAGCCGTCTGCTCCTCACTGATCCGGCGGTTGTACATCTTTATGCTTCTGACCATGACAGGCATCACTGTCAACGCCCAGACTCTTTCGGTAAGCGGAACGGTGATCGACACCGAAGGCGAACCGATGATCGGAGCCAACGTAATCATCAAAGGAACCACTACAGGCGTGGCCACCGACGTTGACGGCAAGTATTCACTTAAAAATGTCCCCGCAGACGCCACACTCCGCTTCAGCTACATCGGCTATCAGACCCAGGAAGTAGCAGTCAAAGGCCGCAGCGTCATTGACGTGACCCTCCAGCCCGAAGCAGCCATGCTCGACGAAGTGGTTGCCATCGGCTACGCCACCGTGCGCCGCAAAGACCTCACCGCCGCGACTTCATCGGTAGGAGGTGCAGAACTTGCAAAAATGCCGGTGACAACAGCCGCCCAAGCCCTCACAGGCAAAGCCGCAGGTGTCAACGTAATCACCCAGAGCGGCGCGCCCGGTGCCGACATCAACATCACCGTCCGCGGCGGAACATCAATCACCCAGGGATCAGAACCCCTTTACATCGTTGACGGCTTCCAGATGGAATCAGGCCTCCAGAACGTCGACATCAATGACATCGAGACAATCGACGTAATGAAAGACGCCTCAGCCACAGCCATCTACGGTTCTGCAGGTGCCAACGGTGTGATCCTCATCACAACCAAATCCGGAAAATCAGGCAAAAGCGAAGTAAGCTACAACGGCTACGTCAGCTTCAGCCGTCTCGGCAAGAAGCTCGACCTCCTCGGAGTGGAAGACTACGTGCGCTACCAGTATGAATTCCAGGCACTCCGCGGCAACCTCGACAACTTCGCCAACATATTCGGCGGAAGCGTCAGCGACCCCGATTTCTACACCGGAGCTGACAGCCGCATAGCAGAAATGTACCGCACACGCCAAGGCATCGACTGGCAGGACGAAGTATTCGGCAAAACCGGTATCACCCAGAACCACAACGTAAGCATCACCGGAGGCAACGAGCGCACCAACTTCATGGTCAGCTACAACTACACCGGTGAAGACGGCATCATGGACCGCCACAACTACAGCAAAAACAGCGTCCGCGCCAAACTCAACCACAAGATCTTCGACAACGTACGCTTCAACTTCGCCACCTCACTCCAGTCAACCACAACCGAAGGCGGCGGATCGCTCGGAGGCACACTCAAGCAGACAATCCTCCAGCCCATCACCGGAGGTGTGCTCTGGACCAACGACCAGATGCTCAACCAGGACCTCGCCGATGAATTCCTCGCAATGCCCGGCGGAACAAACTATGATGCAAACAACCCCATCATCAACAACCGCTCGATCGACAACAAAAAGTTCAAGCGCATGGCCACCGTCAACGCCGGACTCGAAATCGACATCATCAAAGGACTGACATTCCGCACAGCCGGCAGCTACATGTGGACCCAGACCCGCAAAGACTACTGGGACAACGGCAACACAAAGACCGCCGCTTCCAACAAGAGCCCCTACGGCTACGGTTCGCGCGACAACTTCGAAGACTCCAACTGGCAGATCACCAACACACTCAACTACTCCTTCGACCTCAACAAGAAGCACAACTTCACAGTGCTCGTCGGCCAGGAGACCTCTCACTGGGAGTCGATGAAACTTGAAAACGAATACCGCTCATTCCCTGACGGCAACTTCGGGCTCAATGATGTCAGCATCGCCACCCCCTACCAGTGGAAATCATCCAAATCTCAGATCGGCCTCGTGTCTGTATTCGGCCGTCTCTCCTACAGCTTCGAAGGAAAATACCTTCTGAACGCCACAGTCCGCGGCGACGGCTCCTCGAAATTTGCCAGAGGCCACAAATGGGACAGCTTCCCCTCCGTCTCCGCCGCATGGCGCATCTCTGAAGAGAAATTCATGGAAGCCACGCGCAACTACATCCAGAACCTCAAGCTACGCGCAGGCTACGGCGTGGCCGGCAACAACAAGATCGACAACAACATGTATGCCACCGAATACGGCTCAGGCCACTACGGCAACGGATCTTCTGACTTCCCGACCTTCGTCCCCGGAACCACCCTCGGCAACCCCGAACTCGTATGGGAAAAGACCAAGACTTTCAACGTCGGTCTCGACCTCTCAGCCTTCAACAGCCGCGTAAACCTCCAGCTCGACTGGTACAACAACCAGTCTGACAACCTGCTCATCAAAAACAAGATCCCCAGCTCGACAGGCTACACCCACCAGTTCCAGAACATCGGCTCGATCCGCAACCGCGGTATCGAAGTTGTGCTCAACACAGTCAACATCGCCACCCGTGACTTCTCATGGACAATGGACTTCAACATAGCCTTCAACCGCTCGAAAGTCCTCTCCATCTACGGCAATGCCGAAAATGACTTCTTCATCCAGGACTACGAATCGCGCATGGGCTTCAAGATCGAAAAAGGCAAACCCCTCGGACAGTTCTACGGACTTGTCTATGACGGCATCTACACCACCGACGACTTTGACCAGCTCTCTGACGGCACCTACAAGCTCAAAGACGGAGTGGCACGCCTCAAAGGCTTCAACGGAATCGTACGTCCCGGCGATGCCAAATACAAAGCCATCTCAGGCGAGACCGACGCCAACGGCAACCCCGTCTGGAGCGTAAACGACCGCACCGTCATCGGCAACGCCTCCCCGAAATTCATCGGCGGATGGACCAACACCTTCATGTACAAAGGCTTCGACCTCTCGGTGTTCATGAACTTCAGCTACGGCAACAAAGTCTTCAACATGAGCACCCAGCGCTTCATCGGCCCCTACCTCCCCAACCAGAACACCCTCTCCAAGATGGCCAACCGCTTCACCCTCATCGACCCCGCCACAGGTGAAGCCACCACAAACCTCGCCCGCCTGGCCGAACTCAACCCCGGACAGCACAGCGGCAAACTCATGTGGAACATTTCCGAAAACAACAAGACCGCCATCTCGGACCACAGCAGCTACTACATCGAAGACGGATCGTTCCTGCGCATCAACACCATCACCCTCGGCTACACTCTCCCCAAGAAAGCCATCCAGAAGATACGCCTGAGCAACCTGCGCTTCTACGCCACTGCAAACAACATCCACACCTTCACCGACTACACCGGTTATGACCCCGAAGTAGCCGTGTCGGCAAGCGCTCTCACTCCAGGCATTGACAACTCTTCATATCCCCGTGCCAAGAGCTGGGTAATCGGCGTAAACCTCTCATTCTAATCCAAATCAGAACTCTATCATGAAAAAGATATTCAACATAATGGGTGCCGCACTGCTGCTCGGCACTCTGACCACCTCATGCGAGGACTGGCTCGAAATGCCTTCGGAATCAAAGGCCGACAGCGAATCGGTGTTCGCCACCGTAAGCCGCGCCGACATGACCGTGGCCGGATGCTACACCTCACTCCACCACCAGGAACTCGGCTACCAGCTCCTCGAAGGCACCGACGAAAGCGCATCGAAGGAAAGCAACTCGAAATACAACGTCAGCAACTACGATTATACCAACCTCACCGGTATGCTCAGCAACGTTTACACTTCGATGTACAAATCCATCGAATACGCCAACGTCTGCATCAGCAAACTCGGCAAAGTGCCCGTATCGTCAGAAGCTGACCGCATCCACGTCAACGGACTCATGGGCGAAGCCCTCGCCGTAAGAGCCTACGCTTACTGGAACCTCGTGCGCTTCTACGGTGATGTACCCTTCAACGAACGCCCCACCTCGGAGCTCAACACCTTCGAATCATCACGCGTGAGCCGCGACACCATCTATGACCACTGTGTCCGCGACCTCCAGAAAGCCACCGAGCTCCTCCCCTGGCGCAGCGAAAGCTACCTCTCCACCCCCGAACGCTTCACCAAAAACGCAGCCTACGGCATCCTCGCCCGCGTGGCCCTCTACGCCGCCGGACAGTCTCTGCGCTGGAACCTCGACCAGGTGCCCTATGACAACTCCACCGTGCGCATAGACCGCCGCGATGATCAGAAACGCGTCCGCGAGCTCTACCAGATCGCAGCCGACGCCTGCTTAGCAGTGATCCAGAAAGGCGAAAACGACCTCGTCAGCAACTACGACCAGCTCTTCCGCGACCTTGCGCTCAAACAGTACAACAGCGAGACCATGTTTGAATACGGCTGGTATGGAGCCAACTCCATTGACTGCCGCACAGGCTACGTCAACGGCCTCCCCGGATCAGGCGAAAGCCTCACCCTCGGCAAACCGGGCTCACAGATGATGGCCATCCCGACATTCTACTTCGAATTCGAAGACGGTGACCAGCGCCGCGACGTGTCGGTCTGCAACTACGCCCTCATCCTCAACAAGGCCGGTGACACATACCGAATGAACACCTACGCCGGAATGGGAGTAGGCAAATACCGCATCAACTGGAAAAGCGAAATCGGCGCCAGCAACTCGCGCCGCGACATCAACTGGCCCATACTCCGCTACTCCGACGTGCTCCTGATGTATGCCGAAGCCCTCAACGAGCTCAACAACGGCGCCACCGACGAAGCCGTCAAAGCCGTCAAGAAAGTGCGCATGCGCGCCTTCCGCAACGATGAAGCCAAAGCAGGCGCCATCCCCACCGGCCACGACGAATTCCTCGACTTCATCATCCAGGAACGCAAGCTCGAACTCAGCAACGAAGGCCTGCGCCGCACCGACCTCACCCGCTGGGGCATACAGTATGAACATCTCATGGCCGAAAAAGCCAAACTCGTGCAGCTCTGCAAGCGCGAAGGCCGCTACGCCGACGTAGCCCCCTACCGCGCCTTCCGCATCACCTCCACTCCCAAGCTCCAGGACCCCAACATCGCACTCCCCTACATCGATGTCAAGGAGTCAGACCTTTCGCAGATGGACCTCACCGCTGACCAGATCTCAGACCTCCACATCCTCAACTCAGCCTCCAAAGGATCTGCAAAATGCAAATTCTATGAAGCAGGAGGCAACGTCTACTTCAGCCGCAGCCTCGTGCCCGCCGGAGTCGACGCCGAAGAAGTGGAATACACCGTGCTCAACATGTTCAGCATCAACACCGCCACCCAGAAAGGCAACCTCTCTGTGACAAAAGTGGCCGGCGTATCTGACGAAAACACCTGGATCACCAACTCAACCGGCACCGGCATCTTCTACGGCCTCACCAAAAACAAGACCGAGCTCATGCCCTTCCACCAGACCGCCATCATGGATGTCAACCCCGGCCTGGCCGGACAGCAGCACCCCGGCTACTGATCATCGGAATGAACCTTACAGGAACCGTTAAATAATAATAATCCACTTGATCCGGACGGCGGAAACAGGCGGCAGCATCCGCCCGTAACCGCCGTCCGTTTTTCATCACTCTCCTGACAGCCACAACCGCCCCAACAACCCCTCCACCACCACTGCACCATGAAACAGACATCTCGCACCCTCACCCTGCTCCTCACAGCCGCAGCAGCTATCTCCGCCTCAGCCGCTGCCCCTCTCGCCTTTCCCGGAGCCGAAGGCTACGGACGCCACACCGCCGGAGGCCGCGGCGGACGCATCATAAAAGTGACCAACCTCAACGACAGTGGCCCCGGAAGCCTGCGCAACGCAGTAGAAGCCACCGGTCCCCGCACCGTGGTCTTTGACATCGACGGCACCATCGAACTCCTCTCACCCCTGCGCATCAACAACGACAGCATCACCATAGCCGGACAATCGGCCCCCGCCGACGGCATCTGCCTCAAAGACTACCCCCTCGTCATCAACGCATCGGAAGTCATAATCCGCCACATCCGCGTGCGCCCCGGCGACCGCCACAACCTCGATAGCGACGGCATAGGCGGCGGACGCTACGGCCAACGCAACGTAATCCTCGACCACTGCTCCGTCAGCTGGAGCATCGACGAATGCCTATCCATCTACAAAACCGAAAACCTCACCGTGCAGTGGTGCCTGATAAGCCACAGCCTCAACAGCTCCGTCCACACCAAAGGAAGCCACGGATTCGGAGGCATCTGGGGAGGCTACAAAGCCACATTCCACCACAACCTACTCGCCAACCACGCAAGCCGCAACCCCCGCTTCTCATCGGTCGACGGCACAAAATGGGTCGACTTCCGCAACAACGTGGTCTACAACTGGGGATTCAAGACAGCCTACGGCGGAGGCCACCACGCCGAAATCAACATGGTGGCCAACTACTACAAACCCGGCCCCGCCTCGCAACACAGCCGCCTGCTCGACGTAGCCGATGACGCCACCGGCCGCTACTACGTAGCCGCAAACCACATCGAAGGCTCCCCCCAAGCCACCGCCGCCAACCGTCTGGCCGTCACCGACCGCCCCGGCAAACCCTACATGCGCCACCGCCGCAGCACACCCCCCGAAGCAGGCATCAGCCCCGCAGCCATCCCACAGCCCGGCTCCGCAGCCTCCACATGCCTGGTCAGCTCACCCTTCCCCTACGTGATGATCAGCGAAGACAGCCCCGCCGAAGCCTACCGCAGAGTGCTCGACCAGGCCGGCTGCAGTTTCGCGCGCGACAGCTACGACAGTGACGTCATACGCCAGGTCAGACTCGGCCTCGGCGAAAACGGCAGCAACGGCATCATCGACACCCCCTCTCAGGTAGGAGGCTGGCCCCTGCTCCGCAGCGCCTCCCCCGCTACAGACACTGACGGCGACGGAATCCCCGACGCCTGGGAAACAGCCCGCGGTCTCGACCCCCGTGACCCCGCCGACGCCACAGCTCGCACCCTCGACCCCGGAGGCTACACAAACATCGAAATCTACCTCAACTCCCTCGTCCGA
Organism: Duncaniella sp. C9; assembly: GCF_004803935.1. Lineage (GTDB taxonomy): Bacteria > Bacteroidota > Bacteroidia > Bacteroidales > Muribaculaceae > Duncaniella > Duncaniella muris. Next base: position 839,965 of record NZ_CP039547.1, on the reverse strand, counting down.
TAACCCCCGGCCATCAAGCCTATCCGCGGTGCTCCGGGCCTTCACGCAGATTTAATAATTATTTAATATAATCTATTAAATCGGTTTGACCATTAATTGCTACCTTTGCATTCTCTTTCCTTGAAAGCACTCAAAATTTCTAAGGTAAAACCCCACTGATAATGTCTCTACGTCTGCCCGCGCTCTTAACACTGCTCTGCGTATCCGGACCGGCCATCGCCTCCACAGCCCCTGACGGAATCACCCCGACAGGCTCATGGAAGGCCCTGACACGCTGCAGATAGGCGAAGTCAACATCACCTCCGTCAAGCAGGGCCGTTCGCTGCTGCGCCAGCCTGTCACAGTAACCACCATCCGCCAAAGCGAACTGGAACGCTTCGACATAGCCGGAATGAAAGGCGTATCGGAAATCGCCCCCAACTTCTTCATGCCCGACTACGGATCGCGGATGACATCGTCAATCTACGTCCGCGGCATCGGCGCCCGCATCGACCAGCCCGCCGTGGGCCTCAACGTCGACAACGTCCCCTATCTCAACAAAAACGCCTATGACTTCGACTCGCCTGACATAGAGCGCATCGAAGTGCTCCGCGGGCCACAGTCAACGCTCTTCGGACGCAATACCATAGCCGGACTTATCAACGTCTACACCCTCTCGCCCATGTACTACCAGGGGCTGCGTCTGCATGCCGGAGCCGCCACTCACGGCAACTACCGCCTCGGCCTCTCATATTACCGCCGCTTCTCCTCCTCATGGGCCTCATCGCTCAGTGCCTCAGGCTCCCGCCGCGAAGGATATTTCCGCAACAGCCACAACGGTGCCCGCGCCGACCGCGAACACAACGAATCGCTGCGCTGGCGCACCATATTCCGCCCCTCATCGGCCCTGAGCATCGAAAACGTGGCCTCCTACAACCACGCCCACCAGAACGGCTACCCCTATGCCTCGGCCGAAAGCGGACTCATCGACTACAACGACCCGACCTTCTACCGACGCACAGCCTTCACCGACGGTCTGACCATCACCTGGACCACCCCCGCCTTCACCCTCGCCTCAATCACCGGATTCCAGTATCTGTCAGACAACATGACTCTTGACCAGGACTTCCTGCCCGAAAGCTACTTCACCCTTACCCAGAAGCAGCGCGACCGCAACGTCACCCAGGACATCGTCATCCGCGGAAAAGCCGGTGACTACGGCTGGCTCGCAGGAGTCTTCGGCTTCTACAAATATGCCGACATCAACGCCCCAGTCACCTTCAAGGAAGACGGAATCAACCGCCTGATCCTCGACAACGTCAACTCACAGCTCCCCGCCGGAATGCGCCTCGCCTGGGACCAGCCCGAACTCCTGCTCGGCTCCGACTTCCGCAACCCCGTCAAAGGCATAGCCGTCTACCACCAGAGCTCCTATGACATCGACAACCTCTCGCTCTCACTCGGCCTCCGCTTCGACTACGAGCACACCGCCCTGCGCTACCACAGCTATGCCGATGCCTCGGCCACCATGTGGCGCGGACAGATACCACTGCGCACACAGGAGATCCACATCGACAACAGCGACCGCCTCAAACAGCACTTCGCTCAGTTTCTTCCCAAGTTCAGCATCACCTACAACCTCCCCCACTCCGCAGTGTTCTTCTCCGTGGCAAAAGGCTATAAATCAGGAGGGTTCAACACACAGATGTTTTCCGACTTCCTGCAGCAGCGCCTCATGGAAGAGATGGGCCGCCCGGCTGAATACGACGTCGATAAAATGGTCAAATACCGCCCCGAAATCTCCTGGAACTACGAACTGGGAGGCCATTTCAGCGTAGACCGCAACCGCGTCTACTCCACCTTTGCCCTCTTCCTCATAGAATGCCGCGACCAGCAGCTGACCATGTTCCCCGACGGCACCACTACAGGCCGCATAATGGCCAACGCCGGCCGCACCCGCAGCCTCGGCGGAGAATTCACTCTCAACTACCGCCCCACAGACCGCTGGCACTTCAACCTCGCCTACGGCTACACCCGCGCCACCTTCCGCCGCTTCTCTGACGGCATAAATGACTTCAGAGGCAAACGGGTGCCCTACGCTCCGTCCAACACCCTCTTCACCGCCGCCACCTACCGCCAGCCCCTGACACTCGGATGGCTCGATGCCGTAAGCCTCACAGCCGACATGCGCGGCACCGGATCAATCTACTGGGACGAAGCCAACCTCTGGCGCCAGCCCTTCTACACCGAATTCGGCGCCACCCTCCGCTTCGAATTCCCCGCAGGATCGTTTGAACTCTGGGGCAAGAATCTCACCGACCGCAGCTTCAATACCTTCCGCTTCGAGTCGATGTCAAACAGTTTCTTCCAGCGCGGACTCCCCGCCCGCGGAGGCCTCACCCTCCGCCTCGACTTCCCTTCGCTCTAATGGGAGGGTGATATCCAGAACGCTATTTCAGAACCTCTTAGCGCTTTTTTAACCCTTCTTTGCGCTTTTTTAACTAAAGCCCGCACACTCTCCGACAATAAGAGCCCGCGAGCCACGTTAAACTATAGACTTCGAGGCCGTTTGAAAACAGCCTTTTATATCATCAATAATATAGAAATCAAACAATAGCACACAAACACCAGACAATCATGAAGAAATATCTTCTTTCGTCAGCTATGCTGGCAGCCACTCTCAGCCTGACCTCCTGCCTCGGAAGCACAAGCGACGAGCAGGTACTGACCTACAACTATGGCAGTAGCGAATCCTGCTTCAACCGCGTGATCGACCTCCAGGACGGTAGCGAATTCATAGCAAGCTCACCTTCCTACAGCCTCAAATACACCCCCGCGGAAGCACAGGTGGAAATCACCCTCTCAAACATCATCCTCAGCCCCGCAGCCTCACCGCTCTCCTTCAAGTTCCCGGCAATGAAATACACTCAGGACCAGCTTGACGGATTCATCGTGACCACCGGCCGCAGCATCGTCCCTGAAAACGCCGGAAACTCCACCTATGTATTCGACACCTTCAACCTCCGCGCCTACTTCGGACGCCCCAGCCACCTCGGATCGGTCTACTATATCCGCTACCAGCTCGACATAAACAACGAGCCCCGCTATGAAGTGACCACCTATGCCAAGCGCAACGCCTATGTCGGCCCGGTGATAGCCACTGACCTCACTGACAACAGCGTCTACAACACTGCCAACAATCTTGACGCTCAGGCAGACACCTACTACATCGTCAACCTCGACCAGGAGAAACGCACCGCCACACTCCAGGTCTACAACGGCAAATATTCCGACAGCATGACCCCGCTGGTATTCATGGTCAAGGACCTCCCCTACACCTACACAGAATACGGCTATACCATCGTGGCCGGAACTGACAATGCTCTCCCCGTCTACACCGCTACTTCTGGTGAAAAGCCGGCCGAAGGCCTGGAGATGACAGATCTCTCCATTGTAGGCAACCTGCAGAACGGTGCCACAATCCGCTTCAAATGCAATCTCGGCGACAACGACAAGTATAACGTGACCGCCAATCTGCGCTATCTCCTCTACAATACAAACAAGAATTGATCCTTTTTATTCAGGATTATAATCCCTTGGAAATATGACAGACGGCATCCGAACCATCGGATGCCGTCTGTCATATTTCCATTTTACTTTTATTTACGGTGCCGGATGAAATCCCGGCAGGAGCTTAGATCGTTGTTAAAAAACAACCTCTTAGTATTGTTCTTTCTCGTTGGGGAAGTCTGAGCTTTTGACATCGGAGATGTAGTTGCCGATGGCGTCTTCAATTACTGTGCCGAGGTCGGCGTAGCGGCGGAGAAAGCGGGGGGTGAAGCCTTTGTTGATTCCCAGCATGTCCTGGAGTACGAGTACCTGGCCGTCACATCCGTTGCCGGCACCGATGCCGATGGTGGGAATGGTGAGGCTGCCGGAAACTTCGGTGGCGAGAGCTGCCGGTATTTTTTCAAGTACGATAGCGAAGCAGCCGGCTTCTTCGAGGAGGCGGGCATCAGCTATGAGTTTACGGGCTTCGGATTCCTCGCGCGCGCGGACGTTGTAAGTTCCGAATTTGTTGATGCTCTGGGGTGTGAGTCCGAGGTGGCCCATTACTGGGATTCCTGCCGAGATGATGCGGCGGATGGATTCGATGATCTCTTCGCCTCCTTCAAGCTTTACGGCTTCGGCGTTGCTTTCCTTCATGATGCGTATGGCAGACGCAAGAGCCTGAGTGGAATTGCCCTGGTAGGTGCCGAAGGGCATGTCGCAGACCACGAGGGCGCGCTTCACACCGCGGGTGACGCACTGGGCGTGATAGATCATCTGGTCGAGGGTGATTGGGAGGGTTGTTCCGTAGCCGGCCATTACGTTGGCTGCGGAGTCGCCTATAAGTATTGCGTCCATTCCGGCTTCATCGACGAGACGGGCCATTGAGTAGTCATAGGATGTGAGCATGGCGATTTTTTCGCCTTTTGCTTTCATTTCGATAAGGCGGCGTGTGGTCACCTTGCGGGGATCTTCAACGGTATAAGTTGACATTGTTTATTCCAATTTAGATTCTTAGAAGCTTTTTCATGCGGGAGTTTCTGATGATGAAATTCCGCGACAAAGGTATTAAGTTTCTGCAAAATGACCAAGTTTATCTCTGCCGAGCAGAGGACGGATGACCTTTTTCGGGGACTTACTTACCAATATTACGGACGGTTGGGTGACGGGACGGAAATTGTGATTATATTTGCCTTATGGAAAAGAATATTGTGAATCTGGATTCGATCGATGCCTACAACAAGCTTTACGGGCTTACCACACTGCACCCGCTGGTGACTGTCATTGACCTGAAAGAGGCCAAACAGGTGGTGAATAATATCAGGATCAAATATGGCGTCTATGCTCTGTTTCTGAAGAACGGGGTTGAGTGTTCGCTGCGCTACGGTCGCAAGCATTATGACTATCAGGAGGGCACGGTGGTGAGCTTCTCTCCGGGCCAGGTGATCGATGTGGAGATGAAGCGCGAGGTGCTTGCTCCGGATGTGGTGGGGCTGATGTTTCACCCTGATCTGATCTACGGGACTCCGCTGGGCGACAAGATAGGTGAATTCGGTTTCTTTGACTATTCGCAGATGGAGGCACTGCATCTTTCGCAGGACGAGCGCAATATTTTCCTTGACTGTCTGGATAAGATCAGGAAAGAGCTGGAGCATCCGGTGGACCATCATTCGGCGGCACTGCTTTCGGCCAACATACAGCTGCTGCTTGAGTATCTCCACCGGTTCTATGACCGGCAGTTCATAGTGCGCCATAAGGTGAATTCGGACATAGTGAAGCGCTTTGAGAGGGAACTGAAGGCTTATTTCGAAAGCGAGGAGCGGCGCGATGCAGTGCCTTCGGTGGCCTATTTCGCGGATCTGGTTAGTCTGACTCCTGGCTATTTCGGCGATCTGGTGAAAAAGGAGACGGGCAATACAGCCCAGGAGATGATCTCACGCCATATTGTGGCTGTGGCCAAACAGCGTCTGGCGGCATCGGCAGAGGACATCAGTGTCATAGCCTATGATCTTGGCTTCCAGTATCCGCAGCATTTCACCCGCTTGTTCAAGCGGCTGACGGGTGAGAGCCCGCGGCAGTACAGGGAACACCTGAGCCTGAACTGAGGCGGGAGGATTGTCAGGGAGGTTTGCGGGTTCGGATTATTATGACTAATTTTGTGATTAGGTAACTCTTCAAAATCTCAGAGTCACTTACCGAAGATATCAATACCTAATCCACGAAATCTATTAACCTGAAAAAATATCCGCTTTATGAAAAGTGATCCTAAAGACTGTCTCTATTGCACCAATAACGAGACTCTTCACAATCTGATGATCGAAATCGCCACTCTTGAAGTGTCGAGAGTCTTTCTGTTCAAGGAGCAGACCTACCGCGGCCGCTGCCTTGTGGCCTATAAAGACCATGTCAACGATCTGTTTGAGCTGAGCGACGAGGAGCGCAATGCGTTCATGAAAGATGTCACCCGCGTGACCCGTGCGATGGACAAGGTGTTTCACCCCGAAAAGATCAACTACGGCGCCTACAGCGACAAGCTCTCGCATCTGCACTTCCATCTGGCTCCGAAGTATGTCGACGGCCCTGACTACGGCGGCACTTTCCGCATGAATCCCGGCGAAGTTTATCTGAGCGATGAGGAATATGCCGATATGGTGGCAAAAATGAAAGCAGCTCTGTAAAAAATTCAAAAATTTCTTTATAAATTTGCAGTCGGAGAAAGCCGTGTCCGAATGGAGGACCGTTTCTCCGACTTTTCACACATTTATAACCCGTTACATGAGTTACAGCTTCCTTGACCTCCTGTGTCTTTTAGGATCAGTCGCCATGTTCCTGTATGGAATGAAGGTGATGAGTGAAGGCCTCCAGAAGGCTGCCGGTGACCGGCTTCGTACAATACTTTCGGCAATGACCCGAAACCGGTTTACCGGAATGCTTACCGGTATAGTGATCACTGCTCTTATCCAGAGCTCGTCGGCCTCGACGGTGATGGTGGTCAGCTTCGTCAACGCCGGCCTCATGACACTGGGACAGTCTATGGCTGTCATATTCGGTGCCAATGTCGGCACCACGTTCACGGCCTGGATCATCTCACTGTTCGGATTCAAGGTAGATACTTCCGCATTTATACTTCCGCTGATTGCCTGCGCGGTTCCGTTGCTCTTCGCCAACGCCAGCCGCAAGAAGTCAATCGGCGAATTTCTTATAGGCTTCGCCCTGATGTTCATGGGCCTGGACATGATCAGCGATTATGTACCTGACCTGCAGAGCAATCCAGAAATGTTTGCCTTCCTCGAACGCTATGCGTCGATGGGCTTCGCCTCGGTGCTTCTGTTTATGTTCGTGGGCATGATCATCACGGCTGTTATCCAGTCATCGGCGGCAACTTTTGCCATAGTGCTGATCATGTGTACCAAGGGGTGGATCTCCTTTGATCTGGCCTGTGCGGTTGTGCTCGGTAGCAATATAGGCACTACGATCACACCGCTGCTTGCATCGATGAGCGGCAACGTGGCAGCCAAGCGCACGGCTATGGGCCACCTGCTTTTCAACCTCTTCGGCATAGTGTGGACTCTTGCTGTGTTCTACCCCTTCGTCAGACTCAACGTGCACATCACCGAGTGGCTCGGCCAGGGTGATCCTGACAGCATCTTCAACTATGTGAATGATCTTGAGGCCACGGATCCGCAACTCTACAACAGCATTTTCGACGGCAGTCTGCCGGCGGGACATCCGGTGCTCGCCAAGATAGCCCAGATGCAGTTCAGCGTGTCGTTCGGGTTGTCGATGTTCCACACGGTGTTCAATCTTATCAACGGTGCCATCATGATCTGGCTGACAGGATTCTATGTGACAGTAGTGGAGAAACTGCTGCCCGCCAAACACAAGGAGGAAGAGGAATTCCAGCTCAAGTTTATTGCCGGAGGTCTGATGAGTGCCTCGGAACTCAACATAGCCCAGGCAGAGAAGGAGATAGTGGTCTACGCCCAGAGAGTACAGCGCATGATCGGGATGGCGCAGAACATTGTCCACAACAATTCGGGCAACGAGTTCACCAAGCAGTTCTCCCGCATAGAGAAGTATGAGGAGATCTCTGACCGCATGGAGATCGAGATAGCCAACTATCTGAACCGCTGTTCGGAAGGCAGGCTTTCAAACGAGGGCAAGCACCGCATCGCCGCCATGCTGCGCATAGTCAGCGAGATAGAGAGCATAGCCGACTGCTGTTACGGAGTGGCCAGGATTCTGATACGCAAGCAGGAGGGGCATGTGAATTTCAACGACGAGATCTCGCGCAACATAGACTCGATGTTCATAGCCGTAGAGGCCGCCATGACCAACATGATGCTTCTGCTGCGCAACTTCGAGACCGCCGAGCAGGCCGACATCATCACCTCTTACAATCAGGAGCGCGAAATCAACAACATGCGCAACCAGTTGCGTGTGGCAAACGTTGAAAATATCAACAACCACCACTACGAATATCAGGCCGGCATCTATTACATGGACATCATCGGCTCGCTCGAAAAGATCGGCGACTATATCATCAACGTGGTCGACGAAGTGAGAGCCCAGTTCCGCAAGAAGCCCGCCTGAGCAAGACACACACGCCATCCAAATGCCGTCACTCAAGAAATATCTGGTCAACTACTTCACGCTCACCGACGATCTGCTGCCGCAGGAAGAGGCTGAAAGCGCTATCCGCGAGGGAGTCTCCTTCAAGGGGACCAACATGCTTATCCTTATTCTCGCCATCTTCATCGCCTCGCTTGGCCTGAACACCAATTCGACGGCCGTGATCATCGGCGCCATGCTCATCTCGCCGCTGATGGGGCCCATCATCGGCATAGGCCTGGGAGTAGGAGTGCAGGATTTCGAACTGCTGAAACGGGCGCTGCGCAATCTGGTGATGGCGGCAATGTTCAGTGTGCTGACGTCGACAATCTATTTCATCATCTCGCCTGTGAGCGAGGGCCACAGCGAACTGCTGGCGCGCACATCGCCGACGATCTATGACGTGCTGATAGGATTTTTCGGCGGCGGGGCAGGCATAGTGGCCATAGGCTCGAAGTCAAAGGGCAACGTGATTCCCGGCGTGGCGATAGCCACCGCCCTCATGCCACCGCTCTGCACCGCAGGCTACGGTCTGGCCACCCTGCAGCTCAACTATTTCCTCGGCGCATTCTATCTGTTTCTGATCAACTCGATTTACATAGGCCTGGCCACGTTTATAGGCGTGAAGCTGATGCACTACCATCCGGCGGTCTCCGGAAATCCGGAACGCTCCCGCAAGGTGCGCCGGATTGTCTACACCGTGGCTATCCTCACACTACTCCCTTCGCTCTATCTGACCTACAACATGCTGCGCCAGTCGAGATTCTCGACCAATGCCGACCGCTTCATAGCCCAGCAGTTCAACTTCCCCTCGACCCAGGTGCTGAGCAAAAGTGCGGTCATAGAACATGGCGAGAGGGTAATCACAGTGACACTGATAGGCAAGGTGCTTCCAGCCGACTCGCTGCAGCTGGCCATGTCAGCACAGCTTAAGAACTACGGGCTGGAAGGAGCACGCCTGAACATCATACAGGGTGACTCGCCCGACCTGTCGGAACTCAAAAACGGACTGCCGAGCATGAGCGACATCTATGAGTTTGCCCGCACATCGCTCACGTCGCAGCAGCAGACCATCGACTCACTGAGAAGCGTCATAGCCTTCGCGCGGATCAACGACACGATTGCCGGGCGGATAGCTCCGGAGATCAAGGTGGTGTTTCCGCAAGTGGAGGAGATAGCTGTCAGCCGTGCGGTGTTCGGCAACGTATCGACAGAGAAGCTCGACACCGTGAGCATGGCTCTGGTGAAATACAGCCGTCAGATGTCAGCCGACAAGCAGCGCGAGTTTGAGAACTACCTGAAGGCCCGTCTGAACGACAAAAACATCACCCTGATCAATGTCGGAAACCAGATTAATTTCCAGGCTGCCCGCGCAGGCAAGGATGCCGGCGGGAACGCAACTACCGCAAAGAAAAAATGACACAGACCAACGGCTCAGAATATAGACTGCCTGACAACCTGAGAGGAAAGAAGGTGGTGCTCGTGAATCACTCCGACACTCTCGGTGGGGCCGCGATTGTCACGTTCAGACTTCTGCAGGCCCTGCGCGACCAGGGTGTGGACGCGAGAATGGTGGTCTACACCAAGACCTCGCAGGAACAGAGCGTGGACTGCATATACACACGCTTCCTGCGCTCAATGGCTTTTTGCCTCGAACGGCTGAGAATTCTTCCGGCCGTAGGTTTCGACTACAGCCGTCTGTTCAAAGTGTCGACCGGGTCATTCGCCCTCAATGTCCACCACCATCCCTGGGTAAAGGAGGCCGATATTGTCTGCCTCAACTGGATAAACCAGGGGCTTATGGGAGTCAGAGGCATACGCAAGCTGCATGAAGCCGGAAAAAAGATAGTGTGGACGCTCCATGACATGTGGGCCATGACCGGCATCTGCCATCATGCCTATGACTGCGACCACTACCGGAAGGAATGTGGCGACTGCCAGTTTCTGTCCGGAGGCGGCAGTCCGGGCGATCTCTCGCACAAGTGCTGGGGAAAGAAACACCGCCTGCTGGGCGATGTGCCCATAAGCTACGTGACGGTGAGCCACTGGCTTGAGGAGTGCGCGCGCAGTTCGTCGCTACTCCGCAGCCACAGCATAAGGACTATCCACAACCCCTTCCCTATCGAACAGTTTTACTACGAACGCGACAGGTCGCTCTACACACTGTTCACACCCGACAAGCCGAACATCATCCTCTTCGGAGCCGCGCGTCTCGATGATCCAATCAAGGGTCTCGACTATGCGATAGACGCTCTGAACCATATATTCGACAACTATCCGGAGATTGCCTCGACAACGGCCGTCTACTTTTTCGGACAGCTTAAAAACCAAGAGGCTCTTGACCGTCTGCGCTTCTCGCACCAGTGGCTCGGAATGATCAACGACTTCAAGATCATACGCTATCTCTGCGCCAGCGCCAAGGTGATGCTGTCGACCTCGCTCTACGAGACTCTCGGCGGAACTCTGGTGGAGGGCCAGGCCGGGGGCGCGATTCCGGTGACATTTGGCGGCGACGGCCGCACGGATGTGGTGGAGCATCTTAAAAACGGCTACATAGCGCGCCATAAGGATGTGGAGGATGTGGCGCAGGGCATAATGTGGGCGCTGAAAGCCGACATTCCGCGCAAGGAGCTTCACGATTCGGTAGGCGAGCGGTTCGCCTCACAGGTGATAGCCCGCAAATATATCGATCTCTTCTCGGAAATAATTGATTAATAGGCTTTTAGAGATTGTTTAAAAACAACCTCTTAATTCACACCTTCTGAAGATATGAAAGTACTGATAGTCGGAGCCGGAGGTTTTATCGGCGGATTCATAGCCCGCGAGGCTCTTTCGAGAGGCTATGAGACCTGGTGCGGTGTGCGCGAAAGCACCTCGCGCCGCTATCTGACCGATCCGGCACTCAAGTTCATCACTCTGGATTATGACGATCCGCAGAAACTGACCGATCAGCTCAAGGATGGACAGTGGGACTATGTGGTCTACAACCTCGGAGCCACGAAGTGTGTCAATTTCAGCGATTTCAACCAGATCAACTACGTGTATCTGCGCAACTTCTGCGAGGCGATGATCAATAACAACCAGCATCCGGCGAAGTTTCTCTACATGTCATCGCTGTCGGCCATCGGTCCGGGCGATGAGAAGACCTACAGTCCGCTGACCAACTCGATGATTCCTCAGCCCAACACTCGCTACGGGCTGTCGAAAATCAAGGCCGAGACGCTGCTGCAGACTCTCCCGGCTGAGTTTCCGTGGATCATACTGCGTCCTACGGGTGTCTACGGTCCTCATGAGCAGGACTATCTCATGATGATCAAGAGCATCGACGCCCACTTTGATTTCGGCGTGGGCTTCCGCCGTCAGATGCTGACGTTCATCTATGTGGAGGATCTGGCGCGTGCGGTTTTCGATGCGCTTGAAAATGCTCCCGTCCACCGCAAATACATCATCTCCGAGCCGCGGGCTTATTCGCAGAAGGAATTCCGCAGAATAGTGGCCAGGGAGCTCGGACGGCGCCTGGTGGTGCCTGTCAGACTGCCGCTGTGGGCGCTGAAAATAGCCTGCGCGGTGTCTGAGAAATACGGTGCGGCCAAGATGCAGGCTGTGACGCTGAATTCAGACAAGTATAACATCATGGCCCAGCGCAACTGGGCGTGTGACATCTCCGATGCGCAGCGCGATTTCGGTTTCTCGCCACAGATCGACCTTGAAGAGGGCATCAGGCGCACTGTCAGAGCCTATCTCACTGAAAAAGAGGCTCAGAAGCAGCGAAAGAAGAAGGTGGATTAAGAGCCTGATAAACATCCTCCAAGCCCTATGGCGGCCGACTGCCGTATCAGAGACAATACCTATTACATATATTATATATAAATCAGAATCCAAATCATTTAGCCCATGAGTCCTGCCAAGCAAAGACCACCTCTGTGGATGACGATGCTGATCATAGTGTTTCTGCTGCCGGCATTTTCGTTTCCGGTCCTCGTAGCCAATCTCCCCGCAGGCGAGGAGACGGTGAAGACTTTCGTGTGGATCTATCCGTTCTACATGCTTCTCTCCGCATGGCTTGCCTGGAGCGCTTATCAGACGCGGCCTTATGTGAGCTGGATTCTACTGCTGCTCATGGCGCTTTCAAGCGCGGCCGTCTGGGCTTTGGTCATGAATCCGGGATTAGCGGCGGCGTGAAGAGTCTGATTTAGAGGTTGTTAAAAACACCAGTTAAAAACCATCTGAAAAAATATACCCCCAACCATATGAAACTGCTTATCATCAACGGTCCGAATCTCAATCTCCTGGGCACACGCGAGCCCAAGATCTACGGATCGCGCACTTTCGAATCCTATCTCGTGGAACTGCGCGAGATGCTTGACGGCGACGAAATTGAATATCTCCAGTCGAACCACGAGGGAGATATCATTGATTTCCTGCATAATACCGATGCCGACGGGGTTATCCTCAACGCCGGTGCCTATACCCACACGTCGCTCGCCATCGCCGATGCGATAGCCGGCATACAGACTCCTGTGATCGAGGTGCATATCTCAAACACAGCCTCGCGCGAGACCATCCGCCACAAGTCGCTGATTGCGCCGGTGTGTTGCGGAACCATCACCGGTTTCGGCCTCAATTCATATTTCCTTGCCGCCCAGGCATTCGTGATGGGCCACGTAAAATAAGAGGCTTGTCATGGCAGAAACTTTAGACGATTATATCCTCAGCCATATCTCTCCCGAACCCGACCATCTGCGCCGGCTCTACCGCCGCACCCATCTGCGCCATCTCTATCCGCGCATGTGCTCCGGGCATCTCCAGGGGCGTCTGCTGGCCATGATCTCGGCTATGGTAGGCCCACGGCGCATTCTGGAACTGGGTGCCTATACGGGCTATTCGGCTCTCTGCCTTGCGGAGGGGCTGAAGCCTGACGGACAGCTGCACACCATAGAGATTGACGATGAGATGGAAGAGGAGCTGACGGAGCTTTTCGAATCGGCTCCGGGCGGCGAGAGGATCACGCTCCACATTGGCGATGCGGAGGAGATTGCAGGCAAGATCGACGAGACATGGGATCTGATCTATATCGATGCCAACAAGCGCCGATACACGGAGTATCTCGATGCGGTGCTTCCCCGCCTGCGCCAGGGAGGATTCATCATTGCCGACAACACTCTATGGGACGGCAAAGTGACTGACACCGAGACGAATCACGATGCCCAGACCGTGGCTTTGGATCGTTTCAACAGTTATGTGGCGTCAAGAGAGGATCTCGAAACCGTGATTCTGCCTCTGCGCGACGGTCTGACGCTGATCAGAAAGAAATAAAAAAATTTTTTAATTTTAGTGAACCATTCAGGAAGCCATGCGTTGTATAAGTACATGGTAAAATTACTTTCCATTGCAAGAAATGTGATAATGATTGGTTTAAGTAGATGTTGAAAATTAGTTTATATCAATTTTTTTGCGTATCTTTGTGTAAACACATAAAGACACAACGCTATCGCAAAAATCAAAGTTATACAACTGACAGACCAACAACGTCTGCAATTAGAGGAAGGCTTTCGCCAAGGCAAGAGCCACGCATACCGCATGCGCTGTCGCGCAGTGCTTCTGAAATCCACCGGCCTGACTTCGGAACAGGTTGGAGAACAGACCGACATGACCCATATATCAGTCAATTCCTGGGTGAAACGCTTCGAGGCCGAAGGAATCAAAGGACTGGAAACACGTCCCGGACGGGGTCGGAAGCCAATAATGGACTGCTCGGACGAAGAGTCGGTACGCAAAGCCATAGAGAACGACAGGCAGAGCGTGAAGAAAGCGAAAGAGGCATGGCAGCAGGCTTCAGGGAAAGAAGCCTCCGAGAGTACCTTCAGGGCTTTTTTATCCGCCTTGGCGCGGGATATAGACGTATAAGAAAACGTCCAAAGGGGAAACCCTCGCCGCAGCTCTATGCGTATAAGACCGAGAAGCTGCAAGAACTCGTACAACAGGAAAAAGATTGTCTCATCGACATTTATTATGGAGATGAAAGCCACATCTGCACCGAGGGATATGTGCCATACGGATGGCAGTTCCGAGGTGAAGATGTCTATATCCCATCTGAAAGAGGTCTGAGACTCAATATTTTCGGCATGATAGACCGCAACAATCGATATGAAGGATTCTCCACAACTGAGAATATGACCGCTGACAAGGTTGCCGACTTTCTTGACCGATTTTCTCTCCGTATCCGTAAAAACACTTTTGTTGTCCTTGACAATGCAAGCGTCCACAGATGCAAACTCATGCGGGAACTCCGTCCAATATGGGAGAAACGTGGGTTGTATCTCTTTTTCCTTCCACCGTACAGTCCACATTTGAATATCGCCGAGACGCTCTGGAGAATCCTCAAGGGCAAATGGCTCAGACCTGCGGATTATTGCTCCACAGAATCCCTGCTCTATGCAACTAACCGTGCGTTGGCTGCGCTTGGATCTGAACTCAATATCAATTTTGTCCATGCGGCTTAGTATAAATTAATTTTTACGACTTACTTATTAAATGAATTGAAGCTGTCGGGAGACAGCTTTTTTCATATCCGGCCGGGCGGTAAACCGGTGTCCTGCCGGACACCATATGCAGGGGGATCACAAGCCCGTGACACCTGCGCGCTTTGCGCTGCGGTGTCACGGGCTATGAGTAAATCTGCGTCCTCCGGACGCCCATCCGGTCTCAGCACGCGCAACATGGCCTGACAGATCCGCAGGCGGCAACACGTCTGAAAAAGCGGATTCCAGATGGCTACGCAATCAGCATGTACCCGACAAAGCGCCCCCCGATAGTCCGTACATGGCGATGGCCGGCAAGACCGGATCCACTATCGGTAGGTGCCCGACAAGGCGGATCCGGATGATCCGTGGCTATCGGGTGTCCGGCAGGACACCGATTTACTCATAGCCCCCGACACCGCAGCGCATTGCGCATAGGTGTCGGGGGAGGGAACATTCAAACAAATGTGGTGTCCAGTCAAGGACACCGATTTACCACCACGAACGGTCCCGGAATCCGCTGCCCAAAGATAGTTTTTTATGTGGCTTTTGCTGCCGGGCGGATAAACCGCTCATAGGGGCTGAAGGGGTCCGCGTATATTGTTAGGGAGCGGTGCATCAGATCTGTCGAGCACGCTCCATAGATCGAAACGCAGCCATCCGCTTTCAACCGATTCAAACAATGTATTCTCGAACAGCACATAAAATGCCACGAAGGTGCTTATAAATACCACATGAAAGAGTGCCCTTTTTGCGAAGGCCGATGACAGACGCCATCCTATGTGATACACTACGAATATCGTTGCGACTATGGCAAGCACTGAGACAAGAATGATTTCCAGCATGGTCGGTGGGGATGGGTTAAAGAGTTCTTTTAATCAAGCCTGCAATGCAATCAAACAGAAACAGAATGCCCATTCCGGCTATCAGCCACAGGAGGAAGCGCAGGTATTTGTTTGATATTTTCTTTTTTATCTGTTTTTCGGCTGAGTCACTTGCAATAAAGTAGGTCATGAGCCGGAGTATTCCCTCTATCATTTTTATTCAAATTGGTTCCAAAATAATACACTGTTAATAGCAGCCTGCGCTCCTATTGCCAAATCCGCTTTCTGTTTAGGAGTAACATCTGAATTTAATATAATCGTATTTAATTCGGCTGCATAATTATGAATCTGCTCTTCTGATAGTTGAGTACATTTATATGCTATCTCAACATCAAAATTTTTATATACAAAAATTTCTTCTTCAGAAAATCCCATGTTCTTCATATAAGTACATTGCAGATCAATATAATCTTCTCCTGAATAATATGATGACATTGCCATATTCGCTATGTCTTTACAAAATTCTATAACTTTATTTTTTAACTCAATATCCTCAGATATACGATTTATATCAAAATTTGTATCTACAATATAGGATGCAACATAATTATATATTTTCTCAATATCTGGTTCCCCATTTTTTATATATTTATCGCTTTCATTTTCAAATGTTACCATCATATTATTATGATAATATCCTAAAGAATCACATCGTTCTACATTATTTAATATTGATGGTATATATCCCCATCCAGGCTCATTATCAAGACCTTCATCTATAAAACCATCAGTATTAGGAGCAGAAAAAACCGCTATCATATCATCATTTATAGCTCGCATTTCAGTATCAGCCCAATCCGAAATAACACATGCTACCTGTATATTATTATCAAATATAAATCTATAATTTGGATCTTTAACTGCTAAACCGGCACAATCAAAATATCTCTTAGCTGCTGCAGATGCGGCAACATAACCAATATATCCTCCAGCTACACCACCCCAGACATGACCAATACAGGCTCCTGCAGGCCCTGCTACAGAACTACCAATAGCAGCTCCTGTCCAACGCCCTACAACAGTACCACATTTTTGGCCAAGCATATCAGCTAAATCCGCGTAATCACGAGGAATATTAGGCCACTTTGGTTTCCATCCACGGCTTGTTTCAGAAGGATATGCCGAATTAAGTGCCTCCAAATCTTTGAATACTTTTTCTAATTTCTGCACATCATTATATTGTGAATTATCTATTTCACACGGAGCGACCAATTGGCTTTCATTGCAAGAAGACATAACAAATCCACATAAGATTGCGAATAGAACTAAAACTTTTTTCATAACTCAACTTTTACAATTCAAAATATAACAATTCATTGCAAATATAGTCAAATATATATATAAAATAACAATTATACGTCTACAAATTTTAAAAAATATAAAACTATATGGGAATGGAGATAAAAAAGTATAAGATGAGAATTCAAAGCTGGGACATACGGATAGCGGAAGGATGGAGACACGCGTTGCGCACATCCGGACGGTGATGTCCGGAGAAGCTATGTTTTCGAAACATCTCTGCTAATGGCCCATCCGGACACCGATAGTCGGATGGATGCCAGATATAATATGCGTTTTTTTTGGGGAGGACGATGATAACCCAATGTCCTGTCGGACATTGGGTTTGTCGGGGGGGAACATTCAAACAAATGTGGTGTCCGGCAGGACACCGATTTACCACCACGAACGGAATATGATGTGGATTTCAAGGGGCGTGATGCCGGGGGATCTCTGCGCGTATCAGGAGCGGGTGAGGGTTTTGCGGGCTTTGGCGGCGTCGGCGCGAAGCTGTTCGGTGAGTTTTTCTACTGACGGGAAGCGCTTTTCGTCGCGCAGAAAGCGGATGAATTCTACAGTGACTTCCTCATCATAGAGATAGCCGATGAAGTCAAAGATGTTGGCCTCAATGGATAGACGGCCCGGTGCGTCAGGGTCGGAGACAGTGGGGCGGAAGCCAATGTTGACCATTGCGGGACGGCGCACTCCGTCAGGGGTGGTCACGAAGGCGGCATAGACTCCGGCTTTCGGTATGAGCGAGTCCTTGTCGGTCGGCTCGACGTTGGCTGTGGGAAAGCCTATGGTCCGGCCGAGGCTTTGTCCGTGTGTCACTATGCCGCGCAGGCGATAGGGCTGGCCGAGTGATTCGGCGGCTTTTTCCGGCTTTCCGCTCAGCAGATGGTGACGGATGACGGAGGAGCTTACCGGCGCTCCGGCACCGCAATATTCAGGTGCGGCAATCACCTCGATGCCTATTTCGGCTCCGAGGGCCTTGTAGTCATCGAAAGCATCGGGGCGGTCATGTCCGAAACGGTTGTTGAATCCGAGCACGAGGGTCTCTATGCCGTATGACAGCCTGAGCATGTTGAGAAACTCGCGGGCTGTCTTGCGGCGGAGACTGTCATTGAAGGTGAGCATTATGACATCGTCGGCTCCGGCCTGGCCGAGGAGACGCAAACGGTCGTCAAGCGGGGTGAGCAGTCCGGGCGACTCCAGAGGCCGCAAAAGCGAGAGCGGATGGCGTGAGAAGGTGATGACGGCCGGGGTGAGACCGCGTGAGGCGGCTTCAAGCCTGAGGTATTCGATAAGAAACTTATGGCCGAGATGTACGCCGTCATACATGCCTACGGCGGCTATGCGGCGGGTAGATCTGTCACTTCCGGTTATGATTCTCATTTCTATGACAATTTACTTAGAGGCTGTTTTTGCGTGATGAGGAGGCGGGGCGCATCTATCTAACGTCCGGAGCGGGGGTGAGGTTTTCACAGAAGTCGCGCAGGAGGTCGGCGAACTCATCGCCCGGACGGACGAGCACTGCATGGAATCCGAACGAGCGGGCGGCATCGACATTGGCCTGGGAGTCGTCAAAGAAGAGCGTCTCGGAGGGCACGAGGTCGCAGGTGCGCTCGGCGTAGTCGAAGATCTCCTTGCCGGGCTTGCAGCAGCGGGCGTCGTATGAGGTCACTATGCCGTCGAAATAGTCGGCCATCTCGCGGCCTTCCTTGCAGAACTCTTCGGCGATCTTGCTCTCCATCATGATGGGGTTGGTGTTGGAAAGCAGGCAGATACGGTAGTCGCTGCGGAGCGCGCGCAGCGCTTCCAGACGGTCAACGGGAATTCCGATCAGGAATTGGTTGAAGGCGTCGTCGATCTGCGCGTCGGTGAGGTCCGGGTTGCCGAAGAGGGGGCGTATGCGGCGGTGGAATTCATCGGCACCGATCTCGCCCGATTCAAGAGCGAGAAAGTCGCCTTTCTGACCGTAAAGGCCAAGAAAATCATCGGGATCTTTCATGCCGAGCCCTTTGAAAGCATCCACACAGCGGTTGCGGTCAAGATCCATGATCACACCGCCGAGATCAAAAAGCAAATTCTTTATCATCGCAATATTATAAGTTTAGGCAAATTTACGGAATAATCCCCGATTTTTTGTAAATTTGCACCTTATTTTAAACTATACGCGAAGTTGAAGTACTCTTATCACATCATAAAGCGTGGAAACTAAATACATTTTTGTCACCGGCGGCGTGGTTTCGTCGCTTGGCAAGGGAATAATCTCTTCCTCTCTCGCATGTCTGCTGAAGGCACGCGGATTTCGGGTAACTATCCAGAAGTTCGACCCCTACATCAACATCGACCCCGGAACTCTCAACCCCTATGAGCATGGGGAGTGCTACGTGACCGTTGACGGTCATGAGGCCGATCTCGACCTCGGACACTACGAGCGATTCACCAATATCCAGACTACACGCGCCAACAATGTGACCACCGGCCGCATCTACAAGAGTGTGATCGAGAAGGAACGCCGCGGCGACTATCTTGGCAAGACGGTGCAGATCATCCCACATATCACCGATGAGATCAAGCGCAATGTCATGGCTCTGGGCAAGACAGGCGACTTCGACTTTGTCATCACCGAGATAGGCGGTGTGGTAGGCGACATCGAGTCGCTCCCCTTCCTTGAAGCTGTGCGTCAGCTGCGCTGGGAACTCGAAGACAACTGCCTCTGCCTGCATCTCACCTATGTGCCCTATATCAACGCAGCCAAGGAGCTGAAAACCAAGCCGACACAGCATTCGGTGAAGCAGCTGCAGCAGCTCGGCATCCAGCCCGATGTGCTGGTGCTCCGCACCGAGCATGACATTCCGGCGACGATGCGCAAGAAGATTGCCCAGTTCTGCAACGTGGCGCCTGACGCCGTGATCCAGAGCATCGATGCCAAAAGTATCTATGATGTGCCTGTGCTGATGCACGAGCAGCATCTCGACGAGATTGTGATGCGTCTGGTGGACCTCGATCCGCAGGGTCAGCCCGACATGAATCCCTGGAAGGAATTCCTGACCAAGATGCGCACCGCACAGAATAAGGTGACAATAGGCCTTGTTGGAAAATACGTGGAGCTTCAGGATGCCTACAAGTCGATCAACGAGGCTCTTTTCCAGGCCGCCACATATGCCGACCATGTTCTTGACCTGCGCTACATCCACTCTGAGCGCGTGACCCCTGAGAATGTCGACAGCCAGCTGCGCGATCTCGACGGTGTGATCATAGCCCCCGGATTCGGCCAGCGAGGCATAGAAGGCAAATTCACAGCGCTGAAATGGTGTCGTGAACACGATGTGCCAACCTTCGGCATCTGCCTTGGCATGCAGTGCATGGTGATCGAGTTCGCCCGCAACGTACTC
The DNA here is from genome assembly GCF_004803935.1 of Duncaniella sp. C9. Classification (GTDB taxonomy): domain Bacteria; phylum Bacteroidota; class Bacteroidia; order Bacteroidales; family Muribaculaceae; genus Duncaniella; species Duncaniella muris. The sequence goes on along the minus strand of NZ_CP039547.1, from coordinate 819,742 downwards.
GGCCTGAAGGAAGCCAATTCGACCGAGATGCAGCCCCACACTCCCGACAATGTGATCGACCTCATGGAAGAGCAGAAGTCGATCTCCAACATGGGAGGCACCATGCGCCTCGGAGCCTATGACTGCGAACTGCAGCCAGGCTCGCGCGCAGCCAAAGCCTACGGGGCAACAAGAGTCAGCGAGCGCCACCGCCACCGCTTCGAGTTCAACAACGACTTCCGCGCCCGCTTCGAGGCCGCAGGCATGAAGTGTGTGGGAGAGAATCCCGCCACCCATCTCGTAGAAGTTGTCGAGCTTCCGGACCACCGCTGGTTTATCGGCACACAGTATCACCCTGAATATTCCTCAACCGTACTCTCGCCCTCTCCGCTGTTCATGGACTTCGTCAGAAGCGCCATCAGCTATCACGAGGAACGGACCACTGATAAGTAACACACCTCTAAATCAACCGAATGGACAGAAATTCACTAATCGGGCTCCTTCTGATGGGCCTTATCATCTTCGGATTCACCTACATCAACCGCCCCTCTCCCGAAGAGCTGGAGCGCCAACGCATCGAGCGCGAACAGATGGAGGCTCAGGAGGCTGCAAAGGCCTCTGACGCCGGAGCTCTGAAATTTGACTCGATCACCCCGGCTGAGATAGCCGCAATCAAGAGCACCGTGCGCGAGCTCGGAACAACTGACACTGTCAACGGCACCTCGACTCTGCGCGTCGACAAGGTTGACCTGCGCCTCACTGCCGAGGGTCAGCTCGAAGGCACTGTTGATGCCGACGGCCGTCAGGTGGCCGTGGCCGACCTTCTCAGCTCCGAATCGGCCCTTCCGCTGACCGTAGGCGTGCCGGCTGTAAAGAATCTGCGTCAGGCGCTTGCTACGGCTGCCCGCTACCGCGGCTTCGCCCGCCATCTTTCAGGTGACAGCACCACAGTGAAACTCGAAAACAAAAATCTCAGCCTTGAGATCTCAAACAAGGGCGGCGTGATCTCACGCGCCACTCTCCGCGACTACAACAGCTATGACTCTACCAAGATCGAGCTTCTCTCGCCGGAGACCGACATCTACAACTTCACTCTGACCTCGGCCACACAGCGCTTCGAGACCAGCGAATTCTTCTTCACACCCGTGCAGCTAAGCGACTCTTCGGTGCTGATGAAACTCGAACTCGGTGACGGCGCACGCTGGGGCATCAAATATACCCTCCCGGCCGACGGCTATCTGGTGAACATCGACGTGATCCAGGAAGGAATGCAGAGCATCATCCCCTCGTCAGTGGCCTCGATGGATTTCACCTGGCACCAGAAGATGCGCCGCAATGAGGCCGGCCGTGTGTTCGAGGAACGCAACTCGGCGCTCTACTATATGTTTACCGACGGCGATGTCGACAACCTAAGCGAGGGTTCGGACGATGACGAGGAGATCAACCAGCGCCTGAAATGGATCAGCTGCAAGAACCAGTTCTTCTCGGCCGTGCTCATGGCCCGCACTAATTTCAGCGGCGGCAACCTGAAGAGCACCGTGCTTAAGGATGACCCAGACTTCATCAAGGCCATGCAGTGTGACATGACGGTCGAATACTCAGCCGCCGCGGCCAATCCGGCCTCGTTCGTGATGTATCTCGGCCCGAACTCCTACCCCGTGATGAGCGCGGTGGAGAAAGAGATCTTCCCCGAAGAAAACATGCACCTGACCAAGCTGATACCCCTCGGATGGCCCATCTTCCGCTGGATCAACACGCTGATCATCATTCCGGTGTTCACGCTGCTGGGCTCCTTTATCTCCAACTACGGCATCATCATCCTGCTGCTGACCATCTTCATCAAGATCATCCTCTTCCCCTTCACCTACAAGAGCATGATTTCACAGGCCCGTATGCGCCTGCTCGCGCCTGAAATCAAGGCCATCAATGACAAGTATCCCGGCAACGAAAACGCCATGAAGCGCCAGCAGGAGACTATGGCTCTCTACTCACGCGCAGGAGCCAATCCGCTTTCAGGCTGTCTGCCCATGCTGCTTCAGATGCCTATCCTCGTGGCCATGTTCTGGTTCTTCCCCTCGGCCATCGAGCTGAGAGGCGAATCATTCCTCTGGGCCAAGGATCTCTCGGCCCCTGACGCCATCATCTCGTGGTCGGCCAACATTCCGTTTATCTCAAGCACATTCGGCAACCACATCAGCCTCTTCTGTCTGCTGATGACCGTGGTCAACATCATCTACACCCGCATCAACATGCAGAACCAGGCATCTTCAGGTATGCCGGGCATGAAGTGGATGATGTATCTGATGCCCGTGATGTTCCTCTTCATCTTCAACAACTATGCCGCCGGCCTGAGCTACTACTACTTCCTGTCACTGCTGATCACCATCGTGCAGACCTACATCTTCCGCAAGGTTGTCAGCGAAGACAAGATGCGCGCCAAAATGGCCGAGGCCGCAAAGAAGCCCAAAAAGAAATCAGGTTTCATGGCCCGTCTCGAAGAGGCCCAGCGCAAACAGCAGCAGATGCTCCGCGAACAGCAGAAACGCCAGGGCCGCCGCTGATCACCACGCACTCAGGAGAGCGGTCAGCCCCTCCGCTGACCTCCACCATATCCCCATCAAAGCAGCTCCTTCCGACAGCCAACCCGGCAGTCAGAAGGAGCTGCTTTTCCCACCCCACCCCGCAGAGGGAACCACAGAGGAGAGACAGTTGTATAAAAAATCTTATATATAAATTTTCTTATATATAATTTTTTTTATACATTTGCTATGTATTTACACTCTATGTGTAATACTATACTACATAATATGTTAAATATATCCGAACAGACCCTCAGCCATATGATGCTCCACATTGAGGCTGAGAAATCTGTAGGCCATATACCTCAGCCTTTGTTCCTGATCGGAAGTTTCGGATCGGGCAAAACCACTCTGCTTATTGAGTTGGCCCGACGGCTTCGGGAAAACGGCTGGGGAGAATCAGTACAGCTGCTTGACGGGAAAGAATTTTTCAGCAGCAACGATATCATAAAGGCCATCGAAGGGACTGATTATGACGGCACCCGGCCTCTTAAAGGAAATGGCGACAGACGGCGCATTGTAATCATTGACGATCTTGACTTCTTCTTCAACAGAAGCCCGTTTGATGATCAGTATCTTCTGCGAAACTATCTCTATCAGCCGGAGGCTCCTATGCTCATCGCTGCAGTCCCGAAAATCAGCGAGGCCCTGGCCGACTATAAGGCACCTTTTTTTGAAGGTGTCAGGACCATCTATATCCCTGCCATTACTCAGGATTCGCTGTCAGAAACATTAAATCTCCCGGAAGAAAAAGCTAAACGCCTGTCAGCCCTGCTTGCCTATCAGCCGCCGGTGATACGCTCTGTAAAGATTGCCTGCGATATCATAGACAGATCTGACTGGCCGGACAACGACCTGAAAGAACTGGCCACTCTATCGGCGCCTATATACCGCGCCAGATTTGAGAGTTTTCCGGCTTATTCACAAAAAATACTGATATCACTCTCAAAGTCAGCTTCTCCATTAAACCTCTCTCAACTCCGTGAGCTGATATCGGCTCCGGCAGGTAGCCTCTCTCCATACCTGCAACAACTTGTGCAGGACAATACGATACGCAAAACCGATCCTGAAAAGCGTGGCACTCCATACGAGATTACCGACAAACTCTTCAAACTCTGGCTTTCAAACGGCTCGGAACAGAAATAAGCAGCCAAGCCGTCAAGCTACTCTTCTATCGCTGTGTAACATTTAAAAGCGAGGTCGTGCACTTCCGATTCACGACCTCGCTTTGCTTTTTAGAGTGCTGAGATTGAGACTAACCTATTCATCCAAACGGTTCTATTCTCCACTATAATCTCCTACTATGTTTTTAAACCGAGACCAAGAATTAGATTTGAACCAGTCCATATTTTGGCTCAAGCCGAAAGCACGGTGCATATGTTAAATTGGGCAATTAGAAGTGTTAAATTTTTAGGCGTAGAGTTTGACTAATCGGAAGATGAAGAAGTCGCGGTCCCGGACACCACGCATTTGTGAGCGAAATATTTTGACTTTAGAGTTGAATGCCTCGGCAGAGGCATTGGTCGCACGACGACGGAAATAGTTCAGGATTGTTGGGGCGTGGTTCTTGAATGTTTTGATTACCGAGCGGAAGTTGTTGTTACCCAATGCCATTACCTTTTCATACCACTTGTTCATCCTCCCCATGGCTTTTGTCGGTGAGATTTTAGCGTTGAAAATCTTGCGCAGCTCCATCGCAAGGCTGTATGCAGCCTTCAATATTGGATAGTATTTGAACAGTATGTTGACACGATGGCGCTGTATGTCAGTCCATTTGTTCTGCGACATCATCAGAGTGTGTTTGCTGCGAGCCAGTATCTGGCGCATGGTCTCTCCGTTGGAGTACGTTACCGGCGGTTCGGACTTGTTGCGGTTGTTTTCCTCTGCGATGAGCTGTCGGCGAATGTCAATGCGGATTTCGTCAACGGCCTCATTATAGACCTGTTGGACATGAAAACGGTCGTTGACTACATGGGCGTTATAGAACACTTCTGCGGCTATGAGCATCATTGATGGCGAGAGATCGCAGGTCACTTCCTTGACCCTGCGTCTGATTGATTTCTCCATAGCTCCGATGAGTATGGATATAATTTCGTCACTCTTTGTTCCGGGAATGGCTGCCGCAAGTGTTCCCTTGCCTCCGTGGCCGTCCTTGTTGGTCAGGAACGTCCATACCTCCCCGTTGCTCAGACACGTCTCATCAAGACTCATGTAAGGGCCGATATTATCGGCGTTGAAATAGAACCCACAGCCAAGCTCCTGTTCGCACCAGTCGGCGTAACCGCTTATCTTATTGCGGTACAAGTCGGCAAAATGTTTGCCGTTGACGCAGTACATCTGCGCTATCTGTTTAATCGACAGGGCTGTCGTCTCCACCTTCGTCTTTTAAAAAAGCCACGAACTCGGCGCTGAGTCGTGTTCCTTCCTCGTTGGGAAGTTCGAGATTGTAGCTGAAGATTTCGTTGGTCTGCCTGTCCCACCACTTGTTCTTGCGCATGTGAAGAAATACAGGCCGTCCACGCATCGGATAGTCCTGTATTGTTACATAATCCGTATAGCCTCGCGCTACGATATTTGGATTACGATAGTCTTCATCAGACAGTTTCTTCTTTTCGTCAAGCCATATGTCATAGGACTGTTCCGTGCGCTCGAAGCGCACCATTTCAAATAGTTCGTCCATGCCCTCGGGCAGGCACATCCATATTGCATCTGCGGTTTTCATGCCACAAATTTAACACTTTTCTCAAAATTCATGCACCGTGCTTTCGGCTTGACCCCATATTTTCAGCTTTCACATGAAGAACAGCATTAGCATATACTTCATCTGGTAAAGGATTAAACATATTATGCCTTAAACTTGGTATTCCTCCTACATAAATATCAGACAACATATAGCACCCATAAAACGAATTCTCAAAAACTTCTACAACAGAACTTGGAATTATAATCTCGACCAAGGAGCTGCACTTAAAAAATGTACTCTGTTCAATCTCGGTCACTGAATTGGGGATAGTGACACTTGTCAGGGAACTGCAATAAGAAAAGGCAGAGTCACCAATCCCAGTAACTGAATTTGGAATGGTAACACTTGCCAGGGAACTGCAACCGGAAAAGGTTAAGATTCTAATCTCAGTAACTGAATTTGGAATGGTGATACTTGTCAGGGAACTGCAATAAGAAAAGGCTGAGCCTCCAATCCCAGTAACTGAATTTGGAATGGTGATACTTGTCAGGGAACTGCAACCCTTAAAGGCAGAGTCACCAATCCCAGTAACTGAATTTGGAATGGTAACACTTGCCAGGGAACTGCAACCCTTAAAGGCAGAGTCACCAATCCCAGTAACTGAATTTGGAATGGTAACACTTGCCAGGGAACTGCAACCGGAAAAGGTTGAGCTTCTAATCTCAGTCACTGAATTTGGAATGGTGACACTTGTCAGGGAACTGCAATAAGAAAAGGCAGAGTCACCAATCCCAGTAACTGAATTTGGAATGGTGATACTTGTCAGGGAACTACAACCCTCAAAGGCTGAGCCTCCAATCCCGGTAACTGAATTTGGTATGGTGATACTTGTCAGGGAACTGCAACCCTTAAAGGCATCGGCACTAATGTAAGTAATTGTATTAGGAATGGTGATACTTGTCAGGGAACTACAACCCTCAAAGGCTGAGCCTCCAATCCCGGTAACTGAATTTGGTATGGTAACACTTGTCAGGGAACTACAACCCTCAAAGGCTGAGCCTCCAATCCCGGTAACTGAATTTGGAATGGTAACACTTGCCAGGGAACTACAACCCTCAAAGGCTGAGCGTTCAATCTCGGTAACTGAATTTGGTATGGTAACACTTGCCAGGGAACTACAACCCTCAAAGGCTGAGCGTTCAATCTCGGTAACTGAATTTGGTATGGTGATACTTGTCAGGAAACTGCAACCGGAAAAGGCAGAGCCACCAATCTCGGTAACTGAATTGGGGATATTTATACTTGTTATAGAGCTCCCTCTAAATGCCTCCTCTGCTATAATCCTGGTATTATACGTAGTACCCAAGTATTTCACTGTCGCATATGGCTTTACATCTCCTTTGAGTTCTACAGGGTCATAGCCTATTATTTCAAGGTGAGAATCTACTATTTTATATTTTACAATGATTCGGTAAAAATTACAGAAGTAGTTGAAACTTAAGTTAATATAACGAATTATCAAATACAAATGAATCGCCAAATCGTTCATTATAAAAAAACTTAGCGTATGAACGTATTGGCGATTCTCAAAGACTTCACCTTTCGGTGTAAGTCGGTATTTGAAAATACTACAACCAAGATGAGCAAAAGGTTCCTCAACTGGCTGATTTTAACAATACGCACTGTAGCGTTGATTCCGGGCAAAGTCAATTTTACCCGGCTGTCGCGCTATGGCGGTCGTACAGCCAAGACCTTTGCCTCCAATTTCAAGACATCCGTAGACTGGATGAAAGTCAACATAGGTATGGCGCAGGATTGTTTTGGGCCGGCCCATGACATGGCAGTGGCAATCGATCCGTCGTTCATTTCAAAAGCAGGCAGACTGACGTATGGCATAGGCCGTTTCTGGTCAGGGGTGGCACAACGTGTCAAACGCGGTCTGGAGATAATGGCGATCGGGGCAATAAGTCTGAGTAAACATACATGCGTGATGCTGGGTGCTGTCCAGTCACCGAACTTCAAGACTCTTGAGTCCGAGAAGCACATGTCAATGCTTGACTGGTATGTGGCACTTGTCAGGTCAAAGGCGGCAGAGCTGCTCTCACTGACGGATATTCTGGTTGCCGATGCCTTTTTCTCCAAATATGAGTTTGTAAATGAAGTGATTGGCATGGGATTTCGATTTGTCGGGAGATTACGTGCCAACTCATATCTGAGGTATCTGGCCATACCGGATTCCTCCGCCCCGCGAAGACGCGGCAGAAAGAAAAAGTATGGAGAGAAAGTGGATTTCTCCAGCCTTGACATATCCGTGTTCACTTCATTCATATATGAGGATTCCAAAGGAAACAAAACCCGATGTCACACGGCGGTCGTACATTCGAGGGCATTGAAACGCGACATCCGTATCGTGGTCTGTCCGGTTGAAAACGCAGAGCCTCTTCTTTACTTCTCTACCGACACCAACATGAGGCCTGAAAAGATCATCGGTTTCTACCGCACCCGCTTTCAGATTGAGTTCGGTATACGCGATGCCAAGCAGTTTACCGGACTTCAGTCACAGCAGACCCGCGACAGGGAGCGGCTTGACTTTGCGTTCAATCTTTCCTTCACAGCCCTCAATGTCTGCAAAGAGGTCATAAGGAAGGATTATCCGGATCTTTCGGTAGCGCAGTTCAAACGGCTTATGTTTGAATCTTATCTCGCCTCAACAATTATTTCGACTTGCGGAAAATCTCCGCATCTAAAAATAATTCAGAAAATAAACCATCGGTTGGCTCAGTTAGCGGCTTAGCCAAGACTGAACGACCTCAAATTTTACCGAATCATTGATTTTACATAATCAATATAAAATGTTGTCTCGTCAATAGGAGAGAACACCGACTTTGTAGATGTCGAGCCATCGGGATTGATTGTCACTGAGGAGCTGTTTTCAGGCTGTTCGGTGCCCGGTTTTGAACCGCCGTTTTCCGGCTCATCGTCCTTTGAACAGGCCACAAGACTTACGGCTAAAAGCAAGCCGATAAAGAATTTTTCTAACTTCATAATTAATTGATTTATTGGTTTATTAATAAGTAACTCAAACACATGAATCTTACAGATTATCAAAATTTATCTGCAACCTTTATGGATGAATGCGAGATTTTATTTTTCAAATCATGATATTGATTTTGGATTGATGTCAGGAGCCAGCCTTTAAAACAGGATGAACCAGGGATGAATGGTGACAGCAATACAGACTGAACCAGCTTGCTGCCATCCACATTCAGATAGCAATTCTCATCAAACTGATTGTAACCGCCGCATTCCGTTTTTTCTTCAAGCTTAAAGTAGATTCTCAATTCAGATTCAGGACTGTAGCACTTGTTTTTTGCAAAAATATACCCGGTTCTGTCAATAGCACCCATATCAATGCTATAATATCGCATGGTGCCAATGAACAATTTAATACCTTTGTCTTTCAGACTCTCAGCAAATGCTCCGACTGTGGTTTCTATTCTTATTCCGGTATAGCCTGAGGTGAATGATTTCCACATGCAGTGCATTTCATCATGCGCGACAGTGAAGCAGGAACAAAGTAGGTTTGCTGCCGATTTGCGAAATTTTTCGTATTCAGCCCTACGCTTCCGATCATTCTCAGTGGCCGATTCTCCCGCAGGCAACAAAAATTCGGCACAGCGGAGTGTGACCACCCCGTGCTCATAAACATCCGAGTAATCCTTACGGCGGCTTATGCGAAAATGGCCGTCCATAATCCCGAACAGAGCCGAGAGATCCATATATTTATAAATCTTTGTTTCAAGACTTATATCCTGCCCTTCAAAGACGAAGACACCGGCGGCGATCTCTTTAAAGCGTTTTTCTTCGAATTGCGGAACAGTTTCTGTGCACATTAATATATTGAGATGTGTTTCTCAATCCCCCTGAAACATCGTTTTAGATTCAGACATAGAAAAAGGTGTGAGGATTGTATCTCGTTCTTATCCCATACTCAGGCCTTGGCGTGCCTATATTCCCGGATAAGACGACAGCCCCACACCGATTGAGCATATACAGAGTACCCCCTCACGGAGGCATACGGGTATAGCTACCGATGCAGGTGCCATTGTCTATTTATCTTCGGGAATAATACAAACCGCCAAGTTTGAGTATGGAAGATAAAAATTCAATAACACCTTTTCGATGGAATTCTCCATCATTCAACGAAAAGTTGAATCCGATGAGGCTGTCTCTACAGTCACAGATGCGAATTCAAATGCAAATATCATAAAAATCCATCAATTGAAAGAGAGATAATCATGGGCCTATCCTACAAGCCTATCCTAAAATATGGCGTTCGGATAAGGCTAAGGACGGGGCTGTGTTTTTATTTGTTAATTTTTATATGGAATAGTTAATGCACATTTAATTAGGAAATATGCAATGTAGGGGCTGTGGTGGGTTCGGAGGTTTGTCGGCGGGAAAATCAGAACAATTTCAAAGTGTTTTAGAGCAATTTTATTGTTAAATTGTGTGCATTTCTTTGGTCGCGTCAGGGGGAGGGGCTACCTTTGCGGGCGATTTCCAAAATTTTTACACAGTGCAGAAGGCTTCCGCAGGCCACGGCAATAGCTGCCGGGAGATTGCTGTATGCGCTGATCTTTCGGCCGATACGAAGGTCAGGATCGCCACAGCCAGAATCTTTTCTGCAACTATCACCAAATAATTCGATATGAAGAAATTTATTTGTTCGGCTCTTGCCGCTGCCGCTGTGTGTGGCACCGCCTACGCCGAAGGCTATCAGATCAACTCTCTGTCGGCCAAGCAGATCGGCATGGGCCACACGGGTGTGGCTCTCAAACTCGGAGCCGAGAGCATGTTTTTCAATCCCGCCGGTATGGGCTTCATGGACAAGACTCTCGATCTGTCAGGCTCGCTCACCGGAATCATGCCTACCGCCACCGCTACTGTCAACGGCAAGGACTACAAGACCGACAACGGCATCTCGACCCCGATAGGTGTGCATGCCGCATTCTCGATCTACGACAATCTCAAGGCCGGTATCTCGTTCTATACCCCCTACGGCTCGTCGATCAACTGGACCGACAACTGGCCCGGCGCCGTGCTCAACCAGAACGTAAACCTCAAGGTGTTCACCATACAGCCTACCGTAGCCTGGGCCATCACTCCGAAACTCTCGGTTGGTGCCGGAGCCATGATCTCATGGGGCAGCGTGGACCTCAACAAGGGCCTTGTGACCGCCGAGACCACTGACCGCACCATAGCAGCCCTTACAGCACTCGGACAGCTTCCGGCAGGCACTCCCGGTTTCGGATCGACCACTCCGGCGTCAGTCAACCTCAAGGGCCAGGCCGAGATGACAGTGGGCTTCAACGTAGGCGCGATGTATGACATCACCGACGGGCTGACTGTAGGCGCCTCGTTCCGTTCGCGCATGCCGATGAAGGTCAAGGCCGGCGACGCAACGGTGTCATATGCCAACGATCTTTCACAGAACCTCCTCGGCGAAAGCCTCGACCTGCTCAACAAGGCCAATTTCAAAGCCGAGATGCCCTGCCCGTGGGTGTTGGGTCTGGGTGTATCCTACAAGCCCATCGACCGTCTGACACTCGCTTTCGACGCCCGTCTGACCGGATGGCACACCTACCGCCAGCTCGACATCGAGTTTCTCAGCGAACAGCTCGCAGACTATAACCAGCACATCGAGAAGAAATACAAGAACTCGTGGTGCTACTCGCTTGGCGCAGAGTTTGCCGTCACCAACCGCTTTGACGTGCGCGCCGGCCTGATGGTCGACACATCGCCTGTCAACAAGAACTATTACAACCCCGAAACTCCCGGCATGACCAAGGTAGAGCCTACGGTTGGTCTCTCCTTCCGTCCGATCTCCAGCCTGTCAATCGACCTCGGCTTCATGTATGTGGCCGGAATGGGTGTCGACAATGCCAGCTGCGAGTATGCCGACCTGCTCGGAGGCCAGATGATCAAAAAGCTCACAGCCGCCGGACTGCCCCAGCAGCAGATCGAGGCACTCGGCTTCAAGCCTTCAGGCACTTTCACCGCCGACTATAAGCTCCATGCCTTCATCCCCTCGATAGGCGTAAGCTACAGCTTCTAAGCCCCCGTTCCCCGATATTTGTTAACGTCGGGGAACCGCATCTAAGAAATTGTTTCTATACAACGGAACGCCATAATCCGCCGCTTTGCCGCGGGATTATGGCGTTTTTTAACTCTAATGATCTGCCGGCTTCCTTTTTTCTGATTTTTTTTGCTAATTTTGCAAATAATTAGGAGTATGGCCTCTCATGCTCCGAGAGGGTTTTTAAAGTCCATAATCAGCCATTATGAACATCAGGTCAATTTTTGCAGGTATTTTTGTCGGCGTAGCGGGTCTTTCGCAGGCCGCAGTGATCCACGTGCCGGAGCTCACACTCTTCGGAGCACCCTACACCCGCTCCGAAATCTACAACTCCACCATCCATAATCTCAATCCGGATAATCCGGATGACATGCTGCAGCTTCTTGCACCGGCAGCCGAAAGCCCGGAGGTCCAGGACAGCACTGCGGTTGAAGATATTGTGACCACTCCCCTGCCCGCCTATTATTTCCGTCCGGCTGTGTTCAGCTCATTCCAGTTTCTCGACACCATGAGAGTGAGCAAATCAGCACCGCTGGCCGACAGCCCGCTTGACCCCAATACCTTCGGATGGCTCGTCACCGACCTCTACCACAACGATCTGATACGCCATGCCCGTCAGGCAGTGGTGGTGCGCACTCCGTATCTTGTGCGATATGACGAGGCCTCACTGCCCGAACCTCCCAAAAAGTTCGAAGCCAACGTTGACCCCAAGACAGCCAAGATTGTCATAGCCGAAATAATACCGGAGAAAGCACCTGAGCAGAAACTTGAAGCCCAGTTCTACAAACGCCATTGGCTCAAGACGTTCAACGGATCGGTGCAGTTTTCGCAGGCCTACGTCTCGCCCAACTGGTATCAGGGCGGCAACAAGAACCTCAACATGCTTGTCAATCTTTATTACAACGTCAAGCTCAACCCCGCATTCCACAAAAAATTCCTCTTCGAGACAACATTCCAGTACAAGCTCGGCATGAACGACGCTCCGAACGACTCGCTGCGCAACTATTCGGTGTCGGAAGACCTTTTCCAGTTCAACATGCTCGTAGGCTACAAGGCATCGAAGCGCTGGTATTACTCGACCAACGTCTCCTTCAAGACCCAGTTTCTTAAAAACTACAAGCCAAACACCCACGAACTCAAAGGTGCTTTCATGTCGCCCGGCGAGCTCAACGTCGGTGTCGGTATGACCTACAACTACGCCAACCCCAAGAAGACATTCACCCTCGATGCCTCCATCTCTCCCCTTTCATGGAACATGAAGACCTGTTTCAACAAACACATGAATGAGACGTCATACGGTATTGAGCCGGGCCGACACACGGTAAGCGAATACGGTTCGAGCGCCGAGGGCAAGATAACCTGGCAGATCTGCGACAATATCAGCATGCGTTCGCGTCTGTTTGTCTTCTCGGACTACAGCTATGCCTACGGAGACTGGGAAAACACCTTCATGTTCAACATCAACAGATTCCTGACCACCCAGATATTCGTCCACATGCGCTACGACTCATCGACTCCCGACTGTGACGATCCCGACTGGCACAAATTCCAGTTCAAGGAGATACTTTCGTTCGGATTCGCCTATAAGTTCGCTACAATCTGACACTGATACACACTATCGCCATACCCTATACTCTCCACCACCCCTACTCTCTCCGACCAGTGACTGTAACCTACAACTCCACTTCAAACATCCGCCCGCCGCGACGGTTGCTGCTGACATTGCTGCTGTCAGCATTGTTTCTCTGCGCTCCGGCGGCAAAGAGAATCGAAAAGAGTGTCCTTGAGAACGTGCCCGGACGGTCGCAGGTGGTCAGCGGCTACTCGAAACCCGACAGTGTGACCGACCGGCTCGCGCAGATGCCGCTCCACGCCGTGGAAGGCCTCTGGCGCTTTGCATCGGAAGGATCTCTGATGGCCATAGAGCGCAATAGTGACAGAGCCGTCGGTGAGTATGAGGCCGAGACAACCGTCTACCGGATGGTGATTGTACGCGCAGCCGACATGGCCCTGCGTCCCGGCACCGTAATGGGCTATCTCACCCCCACGGCGAAACGCGGAGTCTATGACGCCCGGATCTACACCTCGCGCCTCGACAACGGAACAACTCTCCACGCTCCGAAAAAATTTACCGTGACTCTTACCGATGACGACAGCCGAATATCAATCAGCGACTACGGATCATCGCTTAGATTCAACTGGTGGCGGCTCCTGCCCTACATGTACCGCTATCTGTTCACGAGGCAGGAGAAAAATCCCGGAGCCATACAGGGTTGTCTGCGGGTGTTTCCCGCTCCGTCCATTCCATCAGAACCACGCTATCTCTGACCGGACGACCGCCTGACCGACAAACACCAGACTTCATGCCACACAACTAATCTGACAATTCATGACCCTGCTACGGACACTACTGATAATGCTGCTGACGCTTCTGCCGGCTCTTCCGCTGAGAGCCGACAAGACTCTGCGCGGAAAACTGCGCACTGCCGCCACAGCCAAGTCAGAGAATGTGCCGCCTGCGGCAGAGACAGCCTTTGACACCATCTGCGCCCCGGCGGCTGACAGAGTCAGGCTTTCAGGCTATGACAAGCCGCTCGGCTCACGGGTGGAAAGTCTCTTTGTCAGCAACAGCCTCGGAACCGGAATAAGCGAGATAGAAATAACCCTCGACTATACCGACATGCAGGGCCGCACCCTCCACCAGGCCGTCCGCAGAGTCAGAGCCGACATACCCTCCGGCACCACCCGCCGGATACAGTTCCCCTCATGGGACACCCAGAATTCATTCTACTATCGCTATTCACGCCGCCCGCGCACAGCCAACGTAACCCCCTACGATGTAAGCTGCAAGGTGAACAGCTGCGTGACCCTGCCGATGACAACAGAAACAAAATAACAACACATTTCATAAACTACTTACACGAAATGACCGAACTACTGGCCGAACACCACGTTCTCGGACTCACCATAGGAGTCTGCACATTCCTGATAATCGGAATCTTCCACCCCGTCACCATAAAATGTGAATATCACTTCGGCACCCGCTGCTGGTGGTGCTTCCTGCTTCTTGGAATTGTCGGAATAGCCGCCTCGATAGTGGTCAGCGACGTCTTCTGGTCATCGCTTTTAGGAGTTTTCTCATTCTCGTCATTCTGGACCATAGGAGAGATCTTCGAACAGGAAAAACGAGTGGCCCGCGGATGGTTTCCCGCCAACCCGAAACGAAAAACCAAAAGCAAAGACCCGGAATCCATATAAAATTCACGCAAAAACAAGCAAAATGACATCTGTTTATAAGAATTCTTTTGCGTAAGTAACTCTTCAAAATTAACCGATCTAATATACATTAGATTTCATATGGATAATCTTAATAGAGGCTGTCTAATAAGTTGTTAAACAGCCTCTATGAGTTCTATAAAAGGTCTCAGTTCTTGACTTTCTTCTGGGGGTCACAGGTGAGACCTACGCCGAGTTTCTTGAAAATCTTATGGTCGACCTCGCCAAGCATTACAGTAGAGTGGACCTGACAGCCATTGAGTTCGGGAAGCTTTTCAAGCGCACGGCGGCAGTTTTCGTCATGAGTGCTGAGCACTGAGAGCGCCACCAGAACTTCGTCGGTATGAAGTCGCGGATTGCGGCTGCGCAGATAGTTGATCTTGGTGTTCTGAATAGGCTCGATCATATCCTGAGGAATCAGCTTGACCGAATGGTCAATACCGGCAAGGTGCTTGACGGCGTTGAGTATCAGCGCGGCACTCGGACCGAGCAGGGCACTGGTCTCGGCTGTGATGATAGTGCCGTCGGCAAGCTCGATGGCCGAACATGGAACACCGCTGCGCTCGGCCCGCTCTTTGGCGGCTTTGATAGGACGGCGGTATGAGGTGTCGATCTTAGCCTGCTTGAAGAGAAGCGCGATCTTGTTGACCTCACCCTCGTTTGATTCGCCCTGGGCGAAGCGGTTGAGAGCTGTGTAGTAGCGGCGGATGATCTCGTTTTTCGAGGCATCGCAGCAGACATCGTCGTCATTGATGCAGAAACCGACCATGTTGACACCCATGTCGGTGGGCGACTTGTAGGGATTCTTGCCATAGATGCCCTCGAAGAGAGAGTTAAGCACGGGGAAGATCTCGATGTCACGGTTATAGTTGATCGCCGTCTTTCCATAGGCTTCAAGATGAAAGGGGTCGATCATGTTGACGTCATTGAGGTCGGCTGTGGCAGCCTCGTAGGCTATGTTGACGGGATGTTTCAGGGGGAGGCTCCACACGGGGAATGTCTCGAATTTGGCATATCCGGCCTCGATGCCACGCTTGTGTTCATTGTAGAGCTGGCTGAGACAGACTGCCATCTTGCCGCTGCCGGGACCGGGGGCGGTGACGATGACGAGCGGACGCGAGGTCTCCACATAATCGTTGCGTCCGAAGCCCTCCTCGGAGTCGATGAGGTCGACATTGGTTGGATAGCCGTCGATTATATAGTGGTAATAGGTGGGGATGCCCATGCGCTCAAGCTTCTGACGGAAAGCTTCGGCGCTGCTCTGGCCGTTGTAGTGGGTGACAACCACTGAGCCGACAAGGAATCCGCGGTTCTGGAACTCCCTGCGCAGACGCAGTACGTCCATGTCATAGGTGATTCCAAGGTCGTTGCGCACCTTGTTTTTCTCGATGTCAAGCGCGCTGATGACTATCACAATCTCGGCATGGTCACTCAGCTGGCTGAGCATTCTGAGCTTGCTGTCGGGCTGAAAACCGGGCAAGACGCGGCTTGCATGGTGGTCGTCAAAGAGTTTGCCTCCGAGTTCGAGGTAAAGCTTGTTGCCGAACTGAGCTATGCGCTCCTTGATGTGTTCGGACTGAATTTTGAGATATTTCTCGTTGTCAAAACCGTATTTCATAACGGATTACAAAATTAGTCATTTCCGGTCATCCGAGCAAAAATCGACGCAAAAATCTGCAAAAATTTCTTAAGAGGCCCCGTCAGTCTATTGCGGCGCCTACCTGTTCGGCTATCTGGGTCATGCCCTTGACTGTGGGATGGCCGGCCATTTTGTCGATGTCAGACAGGCTGACGGTCTTGACTCCGTGACGGCCGCAGAGGGTCAGAATCGACTCAGTCACTTCGGGACGCAGTTCGGAATTGACTATAAAATAGATCTCGGTGCCGGGATAGTAGTCCTTCATGATGCGAAGCATGCGGTCAAGAGCGGGACGGAGAGTATAATAGTCAGGTTTCTTGCCTTCAGGAGTCTCATATTCCCCTACTTCCACTCCGGCCCATGAATCATTTGTGCCTCCGAAAATAAGAATCACGTCAGGCGAGCCGAGAGTTTTGGCACGGGTCAGAAACGAACGGTCGGTGTAGTCCTTGCCGTCATATCCGCGGTTGCAGATAGTGGCTCCGGAATAAGAATTGTTTGTCACCAACCTCCAGCCTTTCTCGCGTATGAGCTGCTGCCACCAGGTCTGCTTCACGTCAGTCACATCAGTTTGCTCAAGCTTGGGCTTGGAGTAATACCACACAAGATTGGTGTCTGGCGACATATGGCCCTGGAATGTGGAATAGGAATCGCCGAGGATCGAAACCCCTGTACGCGGACTGACAGCACCGGCGGCAAGCGCTACGACAAAAAAAACAAGGAAGAGTAACTTTTTCATTCTTATAATTATAAATAGGTTTTTTAAAACTGTTTAAGCCTCGTTTATTCCAGAGCTCTCCCACCCCCGGTCACACAGAAAAGCGGGCTGACACCTGAGAGCGAGAAGTGGCATTCTGATATAAAACGTCGCGCCGGAGGGCTATATTGCTCTCTGCTTTCACTTTTTACACCCTCGTAATTTTGTATTAAATGGAATTTATGCTATCTTTGTGCGTTAATTTCGGGCATTGTATCTGAAATCTGTTCTAACCACACGCTTAAATCAAAAATCATCTAAACATATCTAATGGCAACTTTAGAAAAAATCCGTAGCAAGTCAGCTCTCTTGCTCATCATCGTTGGAGCCGGTCTGCTGGCTTTTATCATCGGTGACTTCTTTACTTCGGGCCGCACACTCTTCGGCACCGGAACTACCATTGCAAAAGTCGACGGCAACAAGATTGACATTCAGGAATTCCAGCGCCGTGTGCAGGAAGCCTCACAGCAGGCTCAGGCTCAGAACCAGCGCATGGACAACGCCGTGCTCCAGCAGCAGGTGCTCAATTCCATGATCGCCGAAAAACTTTTCGAGAATGAAATCAATGATCTCGGTCTGACCGTGACCGACCAGGAACTCACAGAAATGATGGTCGGCAAGAATTCACAGTATGTAGACCGCATGGTGCAGCAGCAGCTCGGTGTGCCCGACGCAAAAACCGCCCATGACATGGCATTCAACCCGACCAAATACGGCATGCAGCAGGCTCAGGCCCAGCAGCTCCAGGCTTATTGGCTCGACCTCGAAAAATCTGTGGAGCGCATGATCCTCCAGCAGAAGTTTCAGAACCTTTTCGCAGGAACCCTCGTGGCCAATGAACTTGACGCCAAGGCTCTCTATGACGACAACGCCTCAACTTCTCACGTGGTCTACGCCAAGCAGGATTACTCGACCCTCAAGGACGAGGACTTCGAAGCCAGCGAAAGCGACATCAATGCTCTCTACAACGACGAGAAAGCCCGCTATGCTATCGATGAGCCCAGCCGCCTGGCCAACTATATAGCAGTCAGCATCGTGCCCTCTGAAGCCGACATCCTCGCCGGTCAGAAGAAAGTTGAAGATGCTCTGGTGGCCCTCAACTCAAACGCAGAAATGCAGGGTCTGACCGACATGCCAGAATTCGTGGTTGACCGCCGCAAGATCTCCCAGACCGACCTCGACAAGCAGGCCCGCCTGAAAAGCGCAGTCGATTCTCTCTCTGTAGGCAAGGCAGTGCTCGTCAGCAAAACCGGCAACGACTATCTGCTCGCCAAGCTCCTCGGCAAAGAAATGGAAGTAGCCGATGTCAAGATCGACTTCCTCGCAGTGCAGGGTTCAAAATCGCAGGTTGACTCTCTCGTAGGTCTCCTCAACTCAGGCGTCTCGCTTGACAGCGTAGCCTCATCGCCCCTCGTGGCCCAGTCACAGAAAGACATGGAGATCTCTCTGCTTGACGCAAACTACGCTCCGATGAAAGAACTCATCGCCGACCGCGCCACCGGCGTCTACTTCACCCCTGACACCCTCGCAGAAGGCGGCCGCATCTTCCGCGTGAACGAACGCAAAGCTCCCGTGGCTGTCTACGACCTCGCAAGCGTGACCTTCACCACCGAACCGTCAAACGCTACTGTCAACGATCTCGACGCAGCTCTCCGCAAATATGTTGAAGAAAACAAGACTGCCAAAGACTTCGTGGAACACGCTCAGGAAGCCGGCTACACCACCTTCCCCGCCACCGTTACTGCATCTTCGCCCATGATCGGCAACCTCAATGACTCACACAACGCTGTGGCATGGGTAATGGATGCCAAGAAAGGCCAGGTATCGCCAGTGTTCGGCGATATCCAGACCGGACGCTTCCTCGCCGTGGCTCTTGACGACATCTATGACGGCGGCTATGTTCCCGTACGCGACAAGCAGGTTCACGCAATCCTCGCTTCACGTGCCATCAACAACAAGAAAGCAGCTAAACTCATCGCCGACTATGAAGGCAAGGCCAAAGACATCGCCGGCTATGCTCAGCTCATGAAGACCTCGGTTGACACTACTACCGTAAACTTCGGCCAGTATATGATCCCCGGCCTCGGAATGAACGAAAGCGTTGTCATGGGTAAGATCGCCAACGCTCAGAAGGGCGCTCTCGTAGGTCCTCTTCAGGGCAACAATGCAGTAATAGTAATGCAGGTTACAGAAATCGACAATGCAGGCCGTCCCTTCGACCTCGACGAAAACACCATCCGCTACAACCAGCAGCGCGGTGCCGCCCGTATGATCAACACTCTTGACCGCATCCTCATCGGTAACAAGAAAGTGACCAACAACATCAACGCCTTCTATAAATAAGAAGCTGTCGATTATCAGATAAAAAAAGGCCTGGGCTTGTGTCATATATCCGACACAAGCCCAGGTCTTTTTTAGTAGATATTGACAGTGACATCCGGCCGAGACCGAGACCTGATAGCAGCCCGCAACCATCCGGCCCTGTAAATCAATGTCCTGCCGGACATTCTCAATATGATATGTAATCTATTCCCCCGACACCTTGTGCTGCGCACGGTGTCGGGGGCTACGAGTAAAACGGTGTCCTGTCGGACACCAGCCCGCCGGAGACCATGCCCGCCGCGCTGCATCCGGAATCCAATACTGTTGAGACATTCCGCCGTCCGCGTTCCGACCGGGATCAACCTCCTTTGCCAGGCACCATGTCGCGTTGTCCGTGGATGCTGACGTCCTGCAGGACACCGATTTACCATCTCACTGAGGTCGGCTCGCGGGGGCCCTACCCTATTGTAAGGCCGAGATCGTCAATGAAGCCACGGAGGGCCGGGATGTTTTCAACCATGTGGTTGAGCACTTCACGCTCGTTCCAGGTGTGGGGCGAGGCTGCGCCCTGGTTTATCTCTACGGTCAGAGAGAAATGATCGTTGGAAAGCTCGTCGCGCACAGCCTGCAGGAGCGCCGGAAAAGCCAGCTCCACAGTCTGACGCTGCATTTCGTTTTCCACCATTATCTTATAGGTATGGCCCTCCTGAGGCGCCGGAAACGACGCACGCATGGTGTTGATCAGAATGTGTTCCGTAGGGTGAGCCTGCATGAAATTCTGCCAGGCCTTGTTGAGCTGATCGCGGGTATAAGGTTCGTTGCGCTTCGGCGCTGTCGTCCCGATGCCCGGCTGCGCCGAGGCAGACTGCGAGGCATCCTTGGAATGATTTATAGAAAATGTTCCGGCCGGTCGCATCAGAGGTCTCTTCAATGGAACAGCCTGACGCGCAGGAGCCGCCTTGTAACCGGCTGAGGGAGCAGAGACTATGGGAGTCGGTGTGGCCGGACTCTGATAAGCAGGCTGATGCTGCGTCATGGACCTTGCCGCAGGAGCCGGCTGCATTGACGGAGCTGCTTGAGGCTGCGAAGGTGTGGCAGACATGACCTGTGGCATGGATGCAGGCTGCACTCCCCCACTCTGTGGCGAAGGTGCGGGCTGCGATGATGCAGGATTTGCAGCCGGTGACTGGCTCCGATCAGAGGCGCCTGACGAGATTTTCTGTAACCGCCCCTCACCCTGGGCGCCGTTATTGTGGGAGGGGCTTAGCAATTGGCATATCTTGGCAAGCGTCAGTTCTATCAGGAACTGCTTGTTAGAGGCCGTCCGGTAATTCAGATCCGCTTCATTGCAGAGATTCATGGCCCGATAGATGAAGTCAGGCGAACACTTGGCAGCCGTAACGGCCATAGCCTTGCGGGCTTCATCGTCGGCTTCAAGGAGAACTATTGTTGACGGATCACGCGCCACCATGAGATCGCGCATATAGTCTGCCAGTCCGTTTATGAAGAAGTGCGAATCAAAACCGCGGTCACGGATCTCTTTGTAGATCATCCATGTCTCCAGCACTTTTCCTTCGAGGAAACAGTCGAGAAGGCGGTTATAGTAATTGTAATCAAGCACGTTGAGATTGTCGATGGCGCTCTGATAGGTGATGTTGCCTCTTGACGATGCCGCCACCTGGTCAAAGATCGAAAGCGCGTCGCGCATGGCGCCGTCGGCCTTGCGGGCTATGATGTTGAGAGCCGCCGGATCAGCTGTCATGCCCTCTTTCGAGGCCACATATGAGAGATGGTCGATCATGTCGCGCACGGTTATACGCTTGAAATCGTAGATCTGGCAGCGCGAGAGTATGGTAGGGATAATCTTGTGTTTCTCAGTGGTGGCGAGGATGAAAATCACATATGACGGCGGCTCTTCAAGGGTCTTCAGAAAGGCATTGAATGCCGCGGGCGACAGCATGTGGACCTCATCGACTATAAACACGCGGTAAGATCCCTGCGAAGGCGGTATCTGCACCTGCTCCACAAGCTGGCGGATGTCATCGACACCGTTGTTTGAAGCGGCGTCAAGCTCTATGATATTGAGCGAATTGCCGTCGTTGAACGCACGGCAGCTGTCACACTCGTTGCATGCCTCTCCGTCAGGTGAAGGATTGGCACAGTTGATTGTCTTGGCGAAAATTCGGGCGCAGGAGGTCTTGCCGACACCACGCGAGCCGCAGAAAAGATAGCTGTGGGCCAGACGGTGAGTGGCTATAGCATTCTTCAGAGTGGCAGTGAGCGCCTGCTGCCCCACCACGCTGTCAAACGTGGCCGGACGATACTTCCTGGCTGAAACTATATAGTTTTCCATATTCCACAAATTTACACACTATTCTCCGTTTTTCCAAGCCTGCGACTGACATTTCACCTTCGGTCCGGTGCAGATGACAAGCAGCTCCGGCCATGCTGAATGACCGGAGCTGCGAAAAATGATCGGTTTATATATTTCCTATATAATATTAAGGTGTGGACCGTGACGGAGTGACTGTCAGGGAATGAGATCCTGAACCACTTATTTCACCGGGCGCGGGGCTTCGTTGGCTTTTTCCGACGGGCGGCGCTTGGCCAGATTGTCAGAGAAGGCTTTCAGATCTATCGAACCGTTCTTGATAGTTGAACGCATTGTGCGGCGGTTGGCGGCATCGCTGAAAGATCCTTTTGCGCGCCAGATCAGGTCTGCCACAAGATTGGCTTTCTCATTGGTGCAGCGTCCGGTCACGGCATAGTAAGGATTGTTGACAACTGCGTCAATATCACCTTCACCGATGGCCTGGAACAGCGATTTTCCCATATCGCTCTGAATCTTGGCCAGATCCCAGACCGGATTCGAGTTGAGATAGTCAACATCTGCCTGCTCTTCGGGGCTCAGAGCCACCGGAGCCTGAGCAACTGTCTGATCCGAATTGGCATCGGCCGCAAACTCTTCGGCAGGAGCCGGATCGTCAGACGAGCCTGTGTATTGCGGCAGGAGCCATGCAAGAGCTACCACCGCCACTATCACTGCGAGACCTCCCCAAAGGAAAGCTGCGCGGCGATACCAAGGTCTGAGCTCTGCTGAATCGTCGTCATCGTCATCATCATAGTCGAAATCAGGTTTAGAACCCGTATCTGCAACCTCTTTATCAGCTTCGCGACGGCCTTCGGCCACGGGGAGACTGGCGTCAATCGGGCGACGTTCGGGCCTGGCCTCATCAGAAACATTCTCGAATTTCGGAGCCTTGTGGGCTGGTTCGGTAGCAGATTCTCCACGTGCCGACTCGAAATTTGGAGCCACCGGGCGACTGGTGATTCGGACATCCACATTATAGACCTCGCTGTCATCCTGGGTCACAAGTCGGTGAGCACGGAATCCGTGAAAATTCCCTGAGTGCAGGCGGTTATATTCAGGAGTGTTTTTTTCAATGGAGATCTGCTGCTCGAACACCCGTCCGTCGCCGAAATCCAGACGCAGGGTAACTCCCTGCTCTATAGGCTGCATGACAAGTTCAAGTTCCTCTGTCACCAGCATCTCGGCCGAGGGTTTCTTAAGTTTGAGAGTGCGGTAATTGTTTGACTGCACGGTGATCTCCACCTCTGTGTCGGGCTGCAGGTCCTTTTCGAAAAGCTCGATAAAAGGGTCCATCGTATTGACGGGCCGGCCGTTGAGGGTAATAGTATAGCCGTTGAGAGCCACCCCCTTGGCAGAAAGCACTTTGACGGGTATGCGGCGTTCGAAACGTATGCCGGTCTGTGAGGCCGAGCGCACGGCAATTGTTGAGCCTTCATACTTTGTATAGGCCGAAGGAGTGCCAACTATCACTGTCTCCACATGGGTGTTGAAACCTTCCTTGCTGAAAGAAAGTTCCAGACGGTCACCGTCATAGACCTGCAGGCTCGATGCAGTCACCCCTTCCGGACACACCACCGAATAGAGTTTGCGTATGGGAGCGGTGATGCGAGGCATCTTCACGCCCGGACGCAGCGAAGTAGTGGCCGAGACAACAATGATGCAGCGGTATCCTTCATAGCCCGGCTGGCAGGGAAATGAGAAGATAGACTCCAGTTCCTGCTGTGAGATATATGTGCGGTAAGCAGCTTCAGCGGGCTTTTCGTCATCAGCTGGAGCCTTGTAGCGCCAGGCCTCAAGCTTCAGAGGCTCCGCAGGCACCGAAGCCTGGGCAAAGGCCTCTTCAACAGCAGAGTCAGTGAGATTTTCATCCTCGATAAGAGCCTTTTTCAGATTGGTGAACGAGTTCATCAGCTGACGGCCTGTCAGTGAACAGCCATCGCTGACAAGGATGGATATCATCATGTAGCCGCGCTCAGGGCTCAGAGCGTTGCGTGTGATAAGCGAAAAATAATGTCCGCGCGGCGTTGACTGAAGTATGTAACATTCGTTGGCGTTGAGAAAGCGCTTGACGGCGGCTCCGGGTTCGACGAGAGTTGAATTCCAGCGCGGGTCAAAGTCACCTTCTTCTTCAGAGGGATATGAATAGAGAGTGCGTGTCACTCCCTGGACCTCACCCCTGAAAGCTACGTGAAGATATGAATATTCGGGCATAATCCTGTATGGGTTATCTATAGAGTGTAATTAGCTGCAAAAGTACTAAAAATCTCTATCCCCACCAAAATAGCTTCAAAATTCAAAACGCCCCGGACAGGGGCGCCGTGAGGTATGGCGCACCGCCGGCCGTCCTCAGCCGGCTATGGCTTTGTAAAGGCGCACGGCCATATAGGCCGCAGTCATGGTCAGTACTATCAGTGCCGAACATGGCACATCGACAACGGTAGCCATAAACAGTCCGCCGAGGCAGCAAAGCAGCGAAACCAGCACCGAAAGCAGCATCATGGACTTGAAACGGTTGCAGAACACCTCGGCTATCATCTGAGGCAGTGAAAGCATGGACATCAGCAGCATCACACCCACCAGACGGATTGTAAGAACTATGCAGACAGCCACCAGAACAGTCATGGCCGTAGTGATGAAGGTGACAGGCAGACGACACACCCGTGCAAAGTCAGGGTCAAAGGCACAGATGACTATCTTACGGAAAAAAGCGGCCACAAAGAGCAGCAACACTGCGGTAAAAATGCCGAATGTCCAGAGATCGCCGTGAGTGATGGTCAGGATGTTGCCGAACAGGAAGGCATTAAGTTCTGGCACATAGCCGGGAGTAAGGAAAATGAAAAGTGTGCCCAAGGCCATGCCCAACGCCCATATGACAGCAATAGCCGAATCCTCGCGCACTCTGTGGCGCCTGGCCATCCAGTCAACCCCAAGCGATGATCCTACAGCGAAAAGCGCGGCCATTGCAATAGGGTTGCATCCGAGGAAGTATCCCAGTCCGAGACCTCCGAAGCAGGCATGGGTGATGCCCCCTGATATGGAGACGAGGCGGCGCGTCACTATATAGGTGCCGATTATAGCCGAAGCCACACTCAGGAGCAGGACTCCGATCACAGCACTCCTGAAAAAGTCATATTGCAGTATCTCTATCATAATTATAGGGCTCTTAGAGGGCTTCAGCCGTTGACCAGCATAAGCCATTCGTCACGCAGAGAATAGGGGAGAGCTATGTCACGCCGGGTCAGAGAGGCACCCCACGGATAGATGTCAGAGGGCAGAAGTGTGTAAAGCACCTCGCGGAACTCTTCAACCTCACTTTCGGTATAGCTGTCGGGCTGACGGCCTGCGAAACGGTCGAGTTCCTCATCGTCGAAATAGACAGGACCTTCGGTTGGGGAGAGGCCTTTCTCACACACGGCATGAAGTCCGCAACACTCCTCTCCGTCAGAGTCATGAGAGCCTGAAAGGGCAGGGGAGTCGCCTTCATTTGCAGATGCGCTATCCGGCCTATGGGTAAGATAGAGAATCAGTCCTGTCAGAACTGTCACAGCGAGTATAATCAGTGCGCCTGTCATCTGTAGTCAGTCAGTAGTCAAGTAATATTGGTGATTATCTGCAAAGATCATTCGTCGTCAGGGTCGGGGAGAGGTGCGTCTCCGTCAAGAAGAGTGAAACCCGCGCGCCTCAGTTCATCCCAGAATTCAGGATAAGACTTGCTGACAACCTCCACATCATTGATGATTATGCCCGGCACGAACAGAGCCACCGGAGCCAAGCACATGGCCATTCGGTGGTCATCATAAGTGTCGAAACGCGGAAGTTCGGTCATAGGCCGCCGCTGACCTTCCCACGAAAGCACGTCGTTGCCCTCCGGCTGCATGAATATGCCGAGTCTGGCCATTTCGGTGCAGACGGCCTTCACCCGGTCTGTCTCCTTGATGGCGAGGGTCGACAGACCGGTGAAATGAAACGGTATGCCGAGCATAGCGCAGGTCACAATGACATATTGCGCAAGGTCAGGAGTATCAGAGAAATCAATCCGCAGGCGTGCATCCTGGTCAGGAGATGCCACAAGGTCAGAGCCTCCGTCCTCTCCCTCCCATTCGGTCACAACGCCTAAATGCCCGAATATGTCGGCCAGCTTGCGGTCACCCTGAAACGACTCGCGGCAGAGATTGTCAATTGTAACGGTGCCCGATGAAAGAGCCTCGATCTCATACCAGGCGGCGGCGGCGCTCCAGTCGCCCTCAACCCGGAAGTTCCATGCTTTGTAGGCCTGCGGAGCTATGCTCACAGTGTTGCCTGCAAACTCGCTCTCTATACCTGCTTCCGACATCATTTTCAATGTCATCAGTATGTAGGGGCGCGACACGGTCTCTCCTTTCAGCGTAAGCTTCAGACCCTCCTCCATAAGCGGCGCCACCATCAGAAGAGCCGAGATATACTGCGAGCTAACCGTAGAGTCGAGAGTCAGCTCTCCGCCTTTCAGACGGCGGCCACTGATGCGCAGAGGCGGAAAGCCCTCCTCTCCGGCATATTCTATATCGGCTCCAAGCGAGCGCAGAGCATCGACAAGCACAGCTATAGGGCGGTGACGCATACGCTCGCTGCCGTCGAGCAGCAGGCTGCATCTTGGCCGTGAGGCTATGAAAGCTGTCAGGAAGCGCATAGTGGTTCCAGCTGCGCCTATGTTTATCACATCTGCGTCAAGCGACGAAAGTGCCCGGCGCATTGCGTCGGTGTCATCACATTCGGCCACGTTTTCAAGTTCGGATGCTCCGGGAGTCAGAGCGTTGATGATCAGAGCACGGTTGCTCATGCTCTTTGAAAGCGGAAGCCGCAGCCGCGCTTCTAAAAAACCGTCGGGAGGAAGTATTCTGTAGTCCACTTTAGAAATAATAGGGGGAGAGGTGTGAGTAATTCGGTTGGATTGATGTGTTTTTTACTACCGTCTGTCAGCGCTGCTTTTCAGCCGGCATGAAATCTACAGCCACCGTGTTTGACGCGCCACGCCAAGGCAGAGTGCCGTAATAACGCTTGAAGGTGACAGTCACCGGACGCCCTGTGCCCTGATACTGCTGCAGCCGCAGTGCCAGATCATCGTCTGGAATGCTGAAACTGAGATCGCGGGAATAGATGCGGGTAGTGTCGGCCAGCTGTGATTCGCTGACCATCTCGCCCTCGAAGGTAGGGAAGACAATGCCGCGTTTTTCCACGAGAGTCACATAGCCGGTGACACGTGACTCAGTGACGTAAGGCACAAAATAACGTATGGTAACCGCGGCGGCAAGCACTACCGCAACGACAAGGAAAAACCACAGCCATCCGTGGCCGCGTTTGCGGCGCGTCTCTCCGGCTTCCGCTGTCCGTAAACTGTCAGAGCCGCCATCGGAAAAATCGAATGACGGTGCCGCCGGCCGGGTGGCCGGATCAGACGGATCAGGAGTAGGGGAGTGCCGCTGATCTTCTTCCGACTGACGGTCTTTACGGCTGAAATCATGGAGGAAGTAGTCCTCGTCGCTATCGTCGAATTTCATTTTGACAGTGGTTTTGAACGTTTTGAAAAAGCTATGCAGCCGAAAGTGAAAAGTCCCTGGACAATCAGCATCAGAGTCTGCACACCCATCACGAGATTGGCGAAAGTCAGAGCATATTCATGTGTGAGGCCAGCCACACCTGCCGAATAGAGAGTGAGGCCGAAAATCATGGCCCACTGCCAGGGTCCTATGCCGCCGTTAGAGGGCACTCCCATAGCAAGACTCGTCAGCACAAAGCATACAGCCAGAGCAGTAGGCCCGTGAATCACCAGCACCTCGGCTGTAAGCGGGAAGGCTCTGAAAGCGCAATAGAGCGACATGATATAGCAGCTCCATATAAGCACCGTGAAGATCAGCCACCGTCCGCGACCGGGCATTGTGATCACTACCGCGAATCCCTTCCACAGGCCGCTTATGATAGAGCGCAGACGGGCTATCACCTTATGCTCAGGAAATCTTACAAACACAAACCAGACAGCGGCCATTGCGGCTATCACAAAACCCCAGAGCAGGGGAGAGCCCAGAATCTCACTGATCCGGGCCAAAGCGCCTCCGCTCTGTCCAAGATATTCTCTGAGCTGCGCTCCGGCCGGTATGAAAGTCAGCAATAGAAGAATCAGCACGGTCAGAGTGTCGGCCAGGCGGTCGGCCACCATCGAACCGAACACCGTAGTGAACGGGGCGCGCTCGCGGGCCGCTATATAGCCTGTGCGCCACACCTCTCCAAGGCGCGGAAACACAAGATTGACCGAATACGTGCCGAAGATGCTAAGCACCAGCTGCCGGAACGGGGGGCGTATATCAAGAGCCCTCAGCTGTATCTGCCATCGGGCCGCGCGGAAAACCTGGGCCATGATGCCGAGGAGCAGATTGAGCAGAATCCACCGGAAATCACATTCCCGCCTGACAATCTCCATCATTCCTGCCAGATCAATATCATCGTTGCTGAACAAAAGCCAGCAAAGCCCTACCGAAATGACAAGCGGAACGCCATATTTCAGCAAAGTGCCAAAAAAATTAGTTTTTGTTGACTGTAAGTGACTCTTCAAAATCAAGAGGTTTAATAAAAATATAATGTTAAGTAGCTCCTGCTGATAATTTCTCAGAGTTACTTATGCCGCTCATTGAACGTGCTTTTAACGTGCTTTTATTAATGCAAAAGTACGACTTTTAACACTCTGCAGCAACATTGGGCCGATAATTTACGTTAAATTAGAAAACACCGCCAGAAACCATCAACCGAAAGCTCACTTCAACTATTCAATAATTAGCCATGCTGATACTGATCACCGTCATCCTTCTGCTCGCAGGACTTGGTCTTGTCTTCGCTTCGAACCGCTACGGAATCATCGCCGTCTATGCAGGCCTGTGTGTGGCCGCAGTCAAAGCCTCGCTTCCCACAGTCTCCACTTTGATTTTCTGGGGGATAGCCACCATCATCGTGGTGGTCCTCTCGTTCATGCTGCCAAAAAGCATCTCCGGATCGCGGCGCGGACTTGGCTACATAGCAGGTGCTGCTCTTGCAGGAGCCATGACAGGCCTCGTAATCTCCCACGCATGGATGATCATAGGAGGTGTGGTGGGAGCCATTCTCGGAGGAATAGCCTACAGCAAGACTCCAGCCGGAAAAGCTCTCGGATTTCCATCTTCCAAATTTTTGAACTATCTTTGTGCCAAGGGACTCCCCGCAGTCATAGCCGTCTGCATGGCCGGAACCGCCCTTTTATGGCTCATCTTTAAAATCTGAAATATGCGCATCCTCCTATCCATCATACTCTCAGTAATCGTTTCAGCCGGTGCCGCAGCACAGTCGGCAGGAAAACAGCTCAAACGCGAGAAACCCGACCTGGAAAAAATACGCCTTGAGACTCTTGACAGCAAGTCGCCCTACTATTACCCGCGGCTCATGAAAGAGTTCCAGCGCAACGACACACTGATGAAAATAGACAAGTACCGCCATCTCTACCTCGGCTACATGTTTCAGGAAGACTATAACCCCTACCGCTCCTCGCAGCGCGACATCCAGTACAACGTGCTTGACCGCTCGCGCAAACTGACCCGTCAGGAGTGTGACTCGGTGATAATGTATGCCGAAAAAGCCCTTGCCGACAATCCCTTCAATCTCGGAGAGATGGTGATGCTCATAAAAGCCCTCCGGGAGAAAGGCAAAAACAATCTGGCCAACATCTGGCAGTATAAGCTCAACTATCTGCTCATGGCCATCGTCTCGACCGGAACCGGCGAAGATGAGGAAAACGCATGGTATGTCATAGAACCGCAGCATGAATATGTGCTTCTTAATATGATGGACTACTCCGTGGCCGACCACGTGTTCTACGATCCCTCATACGAATACATCACCGTCAAGGATTCATCAGGCAAGCAGCGCGGAGGCTTCTATTTCAATATCGGACCTCTGCTTCAGGAATATTACCGCAAGCATCCCGACGAACTCTGAACCGCATCAGCCGTAATGTTGTTGAAAACACAGCCTTCACGGCCATTGACTCTGATAATCATCAACACTGACTGCCAAAAATGAATTTCACACCCCTTGCCCGTTTCCTGCTCGGCAGGAGAGTTAAAGAAGCGCTTTCCTGGACCGGCCGCACACAGGAAATACAACTCGGTCAGCTCGACTTTCTGCTACGCAATCTGCGACAGACAAAATGGGGCGCGGAAAAAGGCCTGAGCAAGGTCCGGTCATATGATGATTTCCGCCGTCTGCTCCCGTCTGTCTCGGCCTATGCCGGGCTGCGCCCTTATGTCATGAGAATGATAGCGGGAGAGAAAGACGTGCTGTGGCCCGGCCTCACCCGCAATTTCGCCCAGTCGTCAGGAACCTCTGACGGCAAGAGCAAATACATACCAGTCACCCCCGCCTCGTTCAGCCGATCGCACTATAAAGGGGGCAGTTCTGTGATCAGCCACTACCTCAGCCTCTACCCCGACAGCCGCATCTTCGCAGGCAAGAGCTTCATACTCGGAGGCAGCTTCGCCAATGAACTGACTCTGCCTCCCGGAGTCAGAGTAGGCGATCTCTCGGCCAACCTCATAGAAAACATCAATCCGCTGGTCAATCTGACCCGCGTTCCATCAAAACGAATAGCTCTGCTTGAAGACTGGGCGGTAAAACTCCCGGCTTTGGTCAGCGCCGCGGCTGACCATGACATCACCAACATATCAGGCGTCCCCTCCTGGTTTCTCACCGTCCTCAAACAGATCATCAAGGCAAAAGGCGCGCAGACAATCCACGATGTCTGGCCCAACCTCGAAGTCTTCTTCCACGGGGGCATCTCGATGGCCCCCTACCGCGAGCAATACAGCCACATCACAGATCCGAAAATGCGCTATCTGGAATGCTACAATGCCTCTGAAGGATTCTTCGCTGTCCAGAACGCCATTGACGACCAGGCCATGCTGCTTCTGCTCGACTGCGGAACCTTCTTCGAATTCATCCGCACGGAGGAAGCCGATTCAGACCGCCCGGAGATCATTCCGGCATGGAAGGTGGAGGAAGGGGAGATCTACGAGCTTGTGATCACATCATGTAACGGCCTATGGCGCTATCCGCTGGGCGATACGGTGCGCATCGAATCGGTGGAGCCGCTGAAGATCACCATTGCCGGACGCACCAAAAGCTACATCAACGCATTCGGCGAGGAACTGATGGTCCAGAACGCCGAGGCCGCGCTGACAAAAGTTTGCAAGACTCTTGACTGCGAGATATCAAACTATACGGCTGCACCCGTCTATGCCTCGGACCACTCACGCGGACGCCACGAATGGCTGATAGAGTTCAACCGAGAGCCGGAATCAATCGATGAATTCGCCCGGCAGCTCGACCTTGCGCTCCAGCAGGAAAACAGTGACTACGAGGCAAAGCGCAACCACGGAATTTTTCTCGACCGGCTGACCATAGTCAAAGGCCGGAAAGGTGTATTCGACAAATGGCTTGCGGCTACAGGAAAACTCGGCGGACAGCGCAAAGTGCCGCGTCTGTCAAACTCACGCCATCCGATTGACGAAATTCTTAAATACAACTGATAATCCAAACTATACAAAACAAACACTTCTTTTCATGAGAACCAGATTATTTTCATTTCTGACAATGCTGACGGCTGCCGGAGCCATCATGGCCGGCACTCCGAAATATATTTTCTACTATATCGGCGATGGAATGGGAATGGGCCAGGTCATGGCTGCCGAAGCCTATAACCGTACGGTGCTCGGCAATGATGACCATCTGCTCATGATGCAGTTTCCGGTAGCCTCTACTCTGACCACCTACTCCGCTTCCAGCCCGGTAACCGACTCGGCAGCCGCCGGAACGGCCCTCTCGACAGGCTACAAGACAAACAACGGTATGCTCGGCATGACTCCTGATTCGGCCGAGGTTGTCTCAGTTGCAAAGACCCTCTTTGATGACGGCTTCGGTGTGGGGCTGGTCACCTCAGTGGCTCCTGACGATGCCACTCCGGGCGCTTTCTACACCCACGTGCCCAAACGCTCGATGTATTACGAGATAGGCAAAGATGCTGCCGCCTGCGGCTATGACTTCATAGCCGGCTCAAACCTGCGAGGTATCAAGGACAAAAAAGGTAACCCGACAGACCTGATGAAATATTTCGTTGAGAACAACGTGGCCGTGGTCCGCGGAACAGACGCTCTTGAAACCATTGACTCACGCCGTGTGGTGCTTCTCAACACCGACTCGATCAACACCGGCAACATCGGCTATACGATCGACTCCATTCCCGGTGTACTCACTCTCCCCGTCATGACCGAAGCCTGCCTCAGACATCTTCAGAAAAACGGCCGCGACCGCTTTTTCATGATGGTTGAAGGCGGCAACATAGACCATGCCAGCCATGCCAATGACGGAGCCACTGTCATCAAGGAAACCCTCAATTTCCAGGAAGCTCTCAAGGTAGCCTATGACTTCTATCTCGCCCACCCTGACGAAACCCTCATCGTGGTCACTGCAGACCATGAGACAGGCGGAATGGGCCTTGGCAACAACACCGTGGGCTACAATCTGCGCCTCAAATACATCGACTATCAGAAAATGTCGAAATCAGCCTTCTCCAGATACTGCAAAAGTCTCATGAGAGACCGCCGCGTCTACCGCTGGGAAGATATGGAGGAATATCTGACCGACAATTTCGGTTTCTGGAAATTTGTGCCTGTGACCCAAGAGCAGACCGCCAAGCTGAAAGAGGATTTCGAACGCTGCCTGGTGCTCCGCAACGGCAAGGACAAGAAAACACTCTATGACAACTTCGATGAGTTCTCACAGACAGTTTTTGACATCATGGACAAAGCCACAGGTCTCGGCTGGACCACCAACGGCCACAGCGGCGGTCTGGTGCCGGTCTATGCCATCGGCGTCGGCGCTGAGAAATTCGCTTCGTTCAACGACAATACCGACATCCCGAAAATCATCCTCGATATAGTGGAAGGTAAGTGATTTTTTGAGTAATTTTGCACTCTGTGAGATTAGAAGAACTGTCACTGACCAATTTCAAGAACATCCCGGAAGCCCGTCTGGAGTTTTCGGGAAAGGTGAACTGTTTTCTCGGCAACAACGGCATGGGCAAAAGCAACATGCTGGATGCCATATACTTCCTGAGCTTCTGCAAGAGTTTCTCACGGGTGCCTGACAAAATGGTTATCCGCCGTGGCGAAGACTTCGCGATGGCCCGCGGAAAATATGTCCGCAAGGATACCGACGAGGAGCTCACTCTCGGCCTCACTGCCGGACGGCGCAAAAGTCTCAGACGCGGCGGAAAGGAATATGACCGGCTAAGCTCACACATAGGCAGCTTTCCGCTGGTCATGGTGGCCCCCCAAGACATTGATCTCATACGCGAGAGCGGAGAGGAACGCCGCCACTGGATGGATATGGTGATCTCGCAGAGCGACCCCCTGTATCTCGACAGCCTCATCCGCTACAACCGTGCTCTCGAACAACGCAACAAGCTGCTGCGCGAAGGTTCGGTCGACCCGAATCTATATGCCGCCGTAGAGATCGTGATGGAGATGGCCGCTGACTACATCCACTCTGTCCGCGCCGCCCGCATTGCCGAACTGACAGTAATTTTTGACCGCTACTACTCCTCGATAGCCGGCAGCAGCGAACACGTCAGCCTCAGCTATCAGAGCGGTCTGAACCGTCCGGACATCACCCTGCAGACTCTTCTCGACGAGGCTCGCCGCCATGACGAGATAGTGAAACATACCTCCGTAGGTATCCACCGCGACGACATCGGCATGGATCTTGACGGCATGCCTATGCGCCGCACCGGCTCGCAGGGACAGTGCAAGACCTTCACCATAGCCCTGCGCCTGGCCCAGTATGACTTCCTCCACCGCGCCACCGGAATAAGACCGCTGCTGCTCCTTGACGATATCTTCGACAAACTCGATGCTTCGAGAGTGGAACGCATCATGGAACTTGTCATCTCCGATTCCTTCGGACAGATCTTCATCACCGACACCAACCGCACACACCTCGACGAGATAATGAGCCGCACGGGCGGCGACTACCGGATGTGGATGGTGGAAAACGGTATCTTTAGTCCGATGCACTCATGAAACGTACATATCCCAAACATATAGCATGCATAATCGACGAAGCGATGGAGCGGGCAGGTCTGACTGAAAGCCTCAACGCCCAGAAAGCCGCCGCAGCTTGGATCGACGTGGTAGGGCCTGCCATCAACCGCTACACCACCCGGCGCTATGTCAGCGATGGTGTGCTGCACGTCTATCTTACCTCCGCACCGCTCAAAAACGAGCTTTCGTTCAACCGCGACAGGCTCATCTCAGCCATAAACCGAGTGGTCGGCGCAGAGGTAATCAGCGATGTGCAGTTTCATTAAAAAAACTATCTGACAAATGAGCTCAAACTATTGTGAATCTGTCATAGAAAATTATCGCCACCGGATGCCCCTGCAGATGCGATTCAATGACATCGACATGCTCGGACATCTCAACAACAGTGTCTATCTTACCTTCATGGATCTCGCCAAAGCACGCTATTTCGAGGCGGTCAACGGCGGTGAGGTAGACATCAGGAAAATGGGGGTGGTGATCGTTAATATCAACGCCAACTTCTGTGCCCCGACCTTCTTCCACGAAGAGATCGAGGTGGAGACCGGAGTGGTTTCGATTGGCGAAAAGAGTCTGATGATCGAACAGCGTGTACGCGCTGTCAAAACCGGTCAGGTCAAATGCACCTGCCGCACCATAATGTCGGGCTTCGACATCCGCACCAACACCTCGGTACCTATCTCCGAAGAGTGGATCGAGAAATTCGAACGCTATGAGGGCCGACCACTCCGGCGCGCCACACCCTCTTAACCTGCCTTCCGATGGACCGACGCATTCTGCCTGAGATATTCCTCGAAAAACTTAAAGAAATGAATCTGACGCAGCTTGGCGATGCTCTCGCCGAGGGCGAGCCCTGCGTGTCAGTCAGACTCAACGCCTCTAAAAATGTAAGCGCCGCTGAAGTGCCTGAGATCTGCGCTGAAGTGCCCTGGTGCCGCAACGGCTTCTATCTTGACCGGCGTCCGCGTTTCACCTTCGACCCGCTGCTTCATCAGGGCGGATACTATGTGCAGGAGGCCTCCTCGATGTTCCACAGCCATGTGGTCAGCCAACTTTGCAAAGATTCCGGACTGCCGCTGCGGGTGCTCGACTCCTGCGCCGCCCCAGGAGGCAAAACCACAGCCGCGATAGACTCTCTGCCGGAAGGTTCGCTGACGGTGGCCAACGAGTATGTGCCCTCACGTGCGGCTGTGCTGCGCGAGAACCTCATCAAATGGTCGTCGCCATTCACCGTTGTGACCCGCGGCGACACAGCAGCCTTCCGCAGGCTCAAAAACAGTTTTGACATGATCATAGCCGATGTGCCCTGCTCAGGCGAAGGCATGATGCGGAAAGATCCCGAAGCCATAGCCCAATGGTCGGAAGGTCTTGTCAGCGAATGTGCCGAACGCCAGTGGATGATCATATCCAACCTCTGGCCCTCACTGAAACCCGGCGGTTTTCTAATCTACAGCACCTGTACTTTCAACCGTCTCGAAAACGAGGAGATGGTCTCACGCATAATCGAAGAACTCGGTGCTGAAAGCGTGGCCGTAGACGTCGATCCGGAGTGGGGTATAGCTCCAGGCATCTCCACACCTCACCACTGCTACCGCTTCATGCCCGACAGACTCAAAGGCGAGGGACTCTTTGTAGCTGTGGTCCGCAAGGAAGGGGAGTGGAAACCATTCTCCCCCGACACTCCGGCCAGACATCAGAAAGCCAAAGGCAAAGGAAAATCCGGCCGTACACAGATACCAAAAGAAGCCTCCGGATGGATTGACAGCCTATGGGCTGAGAAAGTCACACTCTATGCTGAGAACGACCGCATAAGCGCCTTCCCTGCCGCCCATATGGATTTGCTCGGTAAGCTCAAAGGAGAGATCGACGTGATCCACGAAGGCATTCCGCTTGCCACCGTAAAAGGCCGCGACCTGATACCCTCCCAGCCGCTTGCACTCTCCCCGCTTCTCTCGCAGTCGGCATTTCCTACAGCCGATATCAACCGTGACGAGGCCCTGGCATACCTCAGCGGCGATGCCGTGACGCTGCCTGACGACACTCCCTGCGGCTTCGTGCTGCTCAGATATTCAGGCCGTCCGCTCGGTTTTGTCAAAAACCTCGGACGCCGCTCCAATAACCTCTATCCCGCCCCCTGGCGCATAAAAAGCAAATTGTAACTGAAAATGAGAATAGACATACTCACCGTTCTCCCCGAAATGATCGAATCGCCTCTCAACTGCTCGATTCTAAAACGCGCGCAAGACAAAGGACTGTGCGAAATAGTGGTCCACAATCTGCGTGAATACACCACAAACAAGCACCGCAAGGTCGATGACTACCCCTTCGGAGGCGAAGCAGGAATGGTAATGCAGATCGAACCGGTAGACCGCGCCATAGCCCACCTGAAATCGCAGCGTGACTATGACGAGGTTATATTCACATCGCCTGACGGCGAACAGTTTGACCAGCCGATGGCCAACACCCTCTCGCTGTCGCAGAACCTCATCATTCTCTGCGGCCACTACAAAGGTATAGACTACCGTATCCGCGAACATCTCATCACGAAAGAAATCTCGATAGGCGACTATGTGCTGACCGGAGGCGAGATTCCGGCAGTGGTCATAGCCGATGCCATAATCCGTCTGATCCCCGGTGCCATTGGCGATGAACAAAGCGCCCTGAGCGATTCGTATCAGGACAATCTTCTCGCTCCTCCCGTCTACACCCGCCCGGCAGAATACAAGGGCTGGCGTGTGCCTGACATACTTCTCTCAGGCCATGCTGCAAAGATCGACGACTGGAAACACGAGCAGGCCCTCGCCCGCACCCGTCTCCTCCGCCCAGATCTCCTCAAAGGAATGGAATAAATCAGAACAGGAGAAATAAAAAGCGACAGATGGAACACCGTTTCCGATACGGGATTCCATCTGTCGCTTTTTATTAGTAAATTTTGTCAGGCTTTATCAGCCGATGACGATGTTGACGATCTTGTTGGGGACTACGATGATCTTCTTGACAGTCTTCCCTTCGAGCCACTTGGCCGAGGATTCATTTTCAAGGGCCAGTTTCTCGACTTCGTCCTTTGGAAGGTCAGCAGGTACCTGGATGGTGAAACGCGCCTTACCGTTGAAGGAAACGGCATAATTTGCGGTGTTTTCCTTGAGATATTCCTCGTTCCATTCAGGCCAGCGGGCATCGTTGACGGTGGTGTCATGGCCGAGGGCGCTGTGCCAGAGTTCTTCGGCCACGTGGGGAGCGAAGGGTGCGAGCACTACTGCCAGAGGTTCGAGCACCTCGCGGCTGTGACACTTGCAGGCCGAAAGCTCGTTGACACAGATCATGAATGCGGCCACTGATGTATTGTAAGAGAAGTTCTCTATGTCAGCTGTCACCTTCTTGATGAGCTTGTGGACGGCCTTGAGAGCTTCTGCCGAGGGCTTGCTGTCATCCACAAGGCAGTTGTCGCCCTTGAAGTAGAGAGCCCAGAGTTTCTTGATGAAACGGTTGACGCCGTCAATGCCGTTGGTGTCCCAGGGCTTGCTCTGCTCGATCGGGCCGAGGAACATTTCATATAGACGCAGCGTGTCTGCTCCGTAGCGCTCCACAATGTCATCGGGATTGACCACATTGAACATTGATTTCGACATCTTCTCTACAGCCCAGCCGCAGATGTATTTTCCGTCTTCAAGTATGAATTCAGCATCCTTGAACTCCGGACGCCATGCGCGGAAGGCTTCGATATCGAGCACATCGTTGCTGACGCGGTTGACATCCACGCGGATCGCGGTGGTGTCATACTGGTCCTTAAGGCCGAGAGACACAAATGTATTGGTGTCTTTGATGCGGTAGACAAAGCTTGTGCGGCCCTGGATCATGCCCTGGTTGATGAGCTTTTTGAACGGTTCGGGCTCTACAACATGACCGAGGTCATAGAGGAACTTGTTCCAGAAACGCGAATAGATGAGGTGACCGGTGGCGTGTTCGGTACCGCCGATGTAGAGGTCTACATTGCGCCAGTATTCATCGGCCTCGCGGCTCACGAGTGCTTCGTTATTGTCCGGGTCCATATAGCGCAGATAGTAGGCCGAAGAACCTGCGAAACCGGGCATGGTGTTAAGCTCGATGGGATAGCCTTCGGAGGTTACCCAGTTCTTGGCGCGACCCAGCGGCGGCTCGCCGGTCTCGGTGGGGAGATACTTGTCAACCTCCGGCAGCAGCAGCGGCAGGGCCGATTCAGGCATCAGGTGGGGTATTCCATCTTTATAGTATACGGGGAATGGTTCGCCCCAGTAGCGCTGACGGCTGAAAATGGCGTCGCGCAGACGATAGTTGACCTTGACGCGGCCAAGGCCTTTCTCGGCTATGTAGCGCTTGGTGGCGGCGATGGCTTCAGGCACTTCAAGACCGTCAAGCGAGAATTCGCCGTTTGAGCTGTTCATCATCTTGCCGCTCTTGGCCTCGAAGCTCTGCTCGGAAACGTCACAGCCCTCTATCAGAGGTATGACGGGCAGATCAAAATGACGTGCAAAGGCGTAGTCGCGGCTGTCATGGGCCGGTACGGCCATGATGGCACCTGTGCCGTAGCCTGCAAGCACGTAGTCGCTTATATAGATAGGAATTTCCTTTCCGGTCAGAGGATTCACGGCATATGAGCCTGAGAAGACACCAGAGACTTTCTTGTCGATCATGCGTTCGCGCTCGGTCTTGTGCTTGGTGCTGTCGAGATATTCGTCGACGGCCTTGCGCTGTTCGGCGGTGGTGACCATGTCTACATAATCGCTTTCAGGCGCAAGCACCATGAAGGTAACTCCGAACACAGTGTCGGCGCGGGTAGTGAAGATTTCAAGTTCGAGATCCGAACCGGCCACTTTGAAACGCATTTCGGCACCTTCCGAACGGCCTATCCAGTTGCGCTGGGTCTCTTTCAGCGAATCAGTCCAGTCGAGACCGTCGAGGTCGTCGAGGAGGCGCTGGGCGTAGGCTGATACGCGCAGACACCACTGATACATCAGTTTCTGTTCCACCGGATAACCGCCGCGGATCGAAAGACCTTCGCTGACCTCGTCATTGGCGAGTACGGTGCCGAGTTGCGGACACCAGTTGACCATCGTGTTGCCGAGATAGGCAATGCGGTAGTTCATGAGGGTGTCGCTCTTCTCTTTCTCGCTCATCGCTTTCCACCGGTCGGCAGTGAAACGGAGTTCTTCCGAACATGCGGCATGGATGCCTTCGGAGCCTTTTTCCTCGAAATGGGCCACGAGTTTCGAAATGGGCTGCGCTTTGTCAAGCTTGGTGTCATAGTAGCTTTCCACCATCTTCATGAAAGCCCACTGGGTCCACTTGTAGAATTTCGGGTCGCAGGTGCGCACCTCGCGGTCCCAGTCATAGCAGAATCCTATGCGGTCGAGCTGCTGACGGTAGCGGGCAATGTTATCGGTAGTGGTTTTCTCAGGGTGCTGTCCGGTCTGGATGGCATACTGCTCTGCGGGGAGACCGTAGGCATCGTATCCCATAGGATGGAGCACATTGAAGCCCTGCAGGCGCTTGTAGCGCGAGTAGATGTCAGAGGCGATGTAGCCCAAGGGATGTCCAACGTGCAGACCGGCCCCCGACGGATAGGGAAACATGTCAAGCACATAGTATTTCGGACGCGATTTGTCGATCTCAGTCTTGTAGACCTTGTTTTCACGCCAGTAGTTCTGCCAGCGTGATTCAATATCTTTATGATTGTATTCCATGATTCGGTTGGTGGGGAATTATTTTATTTCAAGCATCCGTGTGATCGGACGGCGTGCACGGTCGATGATGGCCGGGTCGACTGTCACTTCAGGCAGTTCATAGCGCAGAGTGTTATAGAGTTTCTGAAGAGTGTTGAGCTTCATGAACGAGCAGTCGTTGCAGGCGCAGGTAGAGTC
This sequence comes from Duncaniella sp. C9, assembly GCF_004803935.1. Classification (GTDB taxonomy): domain Bacteria; phylum Bacteroidota; class Bacteroidia; order Bacteroidales; family Muribaculaceae; genus Duncaniella; species Duncaniella muris. Next base: position 779,951 of record NZ_CP039547.1, on the reverse strand, counting down.
GGCGGGAGGAGCGGGGATGAAGGTCTTCTGCGGACAGCGGCGGCGCATCTCATGTAGGATGCCGCTTTCGGTGGCCACGATAAAGCTGTCGAATTCGCATTCCTCGGCCCACTTGAGCAGGACAGCGGTCGAACCTACCTTGTCAGCCACAAGGCGGATCGGTTTCGGACATTCGGGATGCACGAGTACTTTCGCTTCGGGATGCTGCTTTTTGAGTTCGAGAATCTTTTCAAGCGAGAACTGTTCATGGACGTGGCAGGCACCGTCCCAGAGAATCATCTCGCGTCCGGTCTGCGAATTTATGTAGTTTCCGAGATTGCGGTCCGGCCCGAAGATGATCTTCTCGTCGGCGGGGAGGGAATTGACAATATCCATCGCGTTGCCGGAAGTGACCACGATATCAGTCAGAGCCTTCACGGCAGCCGAAGTGTTGACGTAGCTGATCACGGTGTGGCCGGGATGCTCTTCGATGAATTTTTCCAGTTCAGGAGCAGGGCAGCTGTCGGCGAGCGAGCAGCCGGCGTTGAGATCGGGTACCAATACTTTTTTGTCAGGGCAGAGTATCTTGACAGTCTCGCCCATGAAGTGAACGCCACACATGACGATGATGTCATTGTCGAGTTTTTCGGCGATCCGTGCGAGAGCCAGAGAGTCGCCTATGAAATCAGCGAGGTCCTGAATTTCTCCGATAGTATAATAGTGCGCGAGGACCACGGCGTTCTTTTCTTTCTTGAGTCTTTTTATCTCGGCTACGAGATCGACTGAAGGATCAACCGGAGCATCCACGAACCCTTTTTCAACATTCATTTATTTATTGGTTTTTTATTTTGAAGAAAAAAATTTTCCCAAAAACTCATTAAGAAGAAATATGATGGATGTTAAAAAGTAGAATAACTTTTCAGCCTATTTCTTGCATATATGGGTTATTGAAGTCCTATTTACATTAGTTACAATGTTATCAACATATAAAACCTCGATAAATCAGTGGTTTAATTTAGTTATTAACATCGTGTTAATAATGTGCAAAGTTAAAAACTTTTCATGGGATTTACAATGGTTTTTTGTTGAAAAGGGGCTTGAAAACCGCTTGATAGATTTATGATAACTTATTTTGAATGTGAGCCGGAAGTATTATATCGTCCATGCTTTCAGATATGCAAGCCTATTCTTTAAAAAGTCATTGAAATGTTATTTACAGTTTTCAACATAGTTTTGAACATTGTTAATAACTCCGTGAAGCCTCCTTTTTCAGTCTTCTTTTATATCCCTCTTTTACTTCCCCTGACCAAGCCTTCAGCGGAGTCTGATTCCAGTCCGGCCGGCCGAAAAATTGATTATCCGGTTCTTCTTTTTAAAGGGTACTTGACATCACCATCCGGTTTCAGTACGCACTGCGTGACCCGGACAGATCCGCAGGTCTGCGGGTGTCCGCAAGGCGCGTTCCGGAGGGTCACCATAGATGTGTGAGGACTGATATGTCGAGGCTCCGGGTGGCCTGCAGTCGGCGGGTGTCCGGCAGGACACTGATTTATTCGTAGCCCCCGACACCGCAGCGCAAAGCGCGCAGGCGTCGGGGGGAAAAAGACATTCAAACAAATGTGGTGTCCGGTTGAGGACACCGGTTTACCATCACGATCTTTTGCTTCGGGATCAATTATACACGGTATGCGGAGAATTATTTTATTTTTCTTCTTTAGTATTTTTACAGGCCGTATGCTTGCCGGGGTGACCTGAGATTTCCGAAAAATCGCGGGCAAATTTTCCAAAATTGCAATAAGCCTCATGCAGGGATATAAAGAAAATAGAGAAACCTCACGGTCTCTCTATTCCCTTAACCTAACTTTTTTAGTTGACTTTGTGTTATGCGTTGCTTTGATAGTAGCTATAAGCCTTCTGACGTTATAGTAGTAACAAAATTACAAATAATCTATTAAAACTACCCCCCCGATAGTTAATTATTGTTAATAGGGCGTTTTGGGTAACTTTTTGCTCCTTTTTCAGATTCTTTGAACCAAGTTGAAAAAAAGAGTTTTGAATAAATAAATTATTTGTTCTACATTTGTAACGTCGTGTGTCAAGACTTTTGCTGTCTCAGTATTAGCAAACGTCAGACATTGTCATATTATTATACACAATGAAAAAAATTTCAGCTACTATTCTTGCCTTTAATGAAGAGAAGCGCATAGGTGCTTGTCTGGAATCGCTGCGCGGGATAGCTGATGAGATAATAGTGGTGGATTCAGGCTCGACAGACCGCACGGTCGACATATGCAGCCGCTACGGATGCCGGATCAGTGTCAGGAAATTTGACGGTTTCGGTGCGCAGCGCCAGTATGCCACATCGCTGACCACTCACCAGTATGTGCTTTCGATTGATGCCGATGAGGTGCTCTCGCCTGCCCTCCAGGAGTCGATTCTGCGTCTGAAAGAAGAAGGCTTCAGCCATAGGGTCTACAGTGTGGCGCGCCTGAATTTCTACTGCGGTTTTCCGGTAAGACACTGCGGCTGGTATCCCGACAGGCAGATACGTTTGTTTGACAAGCGTTATGCAAACTGGAACCTGCGCGACGTTTCAGAGGTGGTGATTTTCCGCGATTCGGTGCGTCCGGCGCTCCTTGACGGAGATATTCTCCATTATCGCTGCGACACCCCGCAGCAGTATGAGGCCGTCATAAATTCCCATGCCAAGATGAAGGCCAAGGTGCTTGCTGCCAAAGATGAGGAAATCGGGTTTCTCTCTCCGTTTCTTCACGGGATGAAGGCTTTCTTGAAAACGTTTGTGAACTGCGGAGGTATTTTTGAAGGAAAAGTCGGGAGAGAGATATCCCGCCAGTCATACAGAGCTGAACTGCTTGCCTACACGGCTGCAAGAAAAATAAAAAAGTCATCCTGCTGAAGGATGGCTTTTGTGTTTTATAAGAGGTTGTTTTTAAACCACCTTTAGGAGTGGAACTCTATCTCTGAAGATCGGCTATTGTGTCAGGCCTTTCCTGATTTTTTCGCTCTGACGGCTTTCGGTGACTTCGTAGGCTTTTCCTCAGAGTCGGGGAGCAGGCGGAAGGTCATGCGGTGGATGGGCGACGGGCCAATGGCGGCGATGGCCTCGCGATGGTCACGTGTCGGATAACCTTTGTTGATTTCCCAGTTATAGCCCGGATAGCAGGCGGCGGCATCACGCATGAATTCGTCGCGGTGGGTCTTGGCGAGGATCGAGGCCGCGGCTATGTTGCCGTATTTCGCATCGCCTTTGACCACGGTCACGTGGGCTATGTCGCGGTATGGTTTGAAACGGTTGCCGTCAACGGCGATTCCGCCCGGCGTAACCTCAAGCGAATCCAGGGCGCGGTGCATGGCGAGGATCGAGGCGTTGAGAATGTTGATGCGGTCTATTTCCTCATGGTCAACCGAGGCAACGGCCCAGGCTATGGCATCACGTTCTATGATGGGACGCAGTTCCTCGCGCTGCTTTTCGGTGAGTTTTTTCGAATCGTTGAGCAGCGGGTTTGAATATCCGTCGGGAAGAATTACGGCAGCTGCGAAAACGGGTCCGGCCAGGCATCCGCGCCCGGCTTCATCGCAGCCTGCTTCGAGAATGAACGGAGTGGTGGAGGAGGGCAGTGGTGATGAAAGTTTTTTCATATCGAATCCATGAAACCGTAGCCGAGACCCGAACGGTTGACTATGTGCTGTCCGTAGGATCCGAGTTTTTTGCGCAGGCGTGAGATGTTGACATCGACAAGGCGCGGGTTGGTCATCTCTTCGCCGGGCCAAGTGGATGAGAAGATGTCTTCGCGCGGGAAGAGCTTGTTGCGCGAGCGCATGAGCAGTGTCAGAATGGAAAATTCGGTAGGTGAGAGGGCCAGGGTTTCGCCGTCGATTATCAGTGTGCGCGAGTCGATGTTGAGGATCAGGGTGCGGTATTCAATGGTGCGCTGGGTGGCGGCGGGTGCGAAATTGCGGTGGCGGCGGAGCACTGAGCGGATTCTGGCCATGAACTCGCGCAGCGAGAAGGGTTTGATGATGTAATCGTCGGCACCGGCGTTGAGCCCTGCTATGATGTCGCGCTCGCCATCGCGGACGGTGCAGAACATCAGTGGAACGTGTTGGGTCATACGGTCTTCTTTCATGCGTTCGAGCAGTTCAAGACCGTCTATTTCTCCCGGAAGCACCACTTCTGAAATGACAAGCTGAAAGGTGTCAAGCGGAAGAGTCAAAGCATCTTCTGCCTGCCCTACGGCCGTGACATCATAACCCTCGCTCTGAAGATTTTCCATCAGCAGAGAGGTGATGCCGCTGTCATTGTCCACAATTAATATAGAAGGGGTCACTCTTTGTTTCTGTTGTGTTTACGATTGCAAAATAGTTATGCGGAGAGAAGGATAGTGATATGAAATCCGGGAGCAAATATACTGAGATTTTGCAAAATTTGAGAAATTTGTAACAGAATTGTGTGACTTTTGAAATGGAATTGTCATTTTTTAAAGGAATAATCCTTACCTTTGTTGAAACAAGATCATCAGACACATATATTATATATAAGCACAAGGAAATGGAAGCAAAATACAAAAGAGTGCTGCTTAAACTCAGCGGCGAGTCGCTCATGGGAAAGCAGGGCTACGGGATAGACACCGAGCGTCTTTCGGAATATGCGTCACAGATCATGGAGATCTGCTCTATGGGTGTTCAGGTGGCCATCGTCATAGGCGGTGGCAATATTTTCCGCGGTCTTTCAGGAGCTGCCAAAGGTTTCAACCGTGTCAAGGGCGACCAGATGGGAATGCTCGCCACGGTGATCAATTCGCTGGCACTTTCATCGGCTCTTGAATCTATCGGACAGCCTGCAAAAGTGCTTACAGCCCTTAACATGTATCCTATCGGCGACTACTATTCAAATCGTGTGGCCATCGAGGCTCTTCAGCGCGGCGAAGTGGCCATCATAGCCGGCGGCACAGGCAATCCGTTTTTCACCACTGACACCGGAAGCGCCCTGCGCGGCATCGAGGTTGAGGCCGACGTGATGCTCAAAGGCACCCGCGTGGACGGAATCTATACGGCCGATCCCGAAAAAGATCCTGCTGCCGTCAAGTTTGACAAGATTTCCTATGACGAGGTCTATAACCGCGGTCTCAAGGTCATGGACCTCACGGCAACCGCTCTCTGCAAGGAGAACCATCTGCCCATCGTTGTGTTCGACATGGACACTCCGGGCAATCTTCTCAAGGTCATCAGCGGCGAGAACATCGGCACTCTTGTCTACTGACCCGCGCCTGTGATGGTCTGAGTCTGCCTTATGAGAGCTGACCGGCCCCGTGAAACCGATTGTTTTTAGAAACAGAAATAACCAATAAATACATCCCTTTTATGGAACCCTCTGATTACCTTAATCCGGCCGAAGAAAAAATGGAGATGGCCGTGGCTTATCTTGACGAATCGCTGGCCCATATCCGTGCCGGCAAAGCCAATCCGAAGATTCTTGACGCAGTGCGTGTGAGCTACTACGGCAGCAATGTGCCCGTGTCGCAGGTTGCAAACGTGGCTGTTCCTGACGCCCGTACAATCACCATCACTCCCTGGGAAAAGGCCATGTTCAAGGAGATTGAGAAAGCTATCATCAACTCTGAGATCGGCATCATGCCTGAAAACAACGGAGAAGTCATCCGTCTTTCCATCCCACCGCTGACTGAAGAACGCCGCCGTGCGCTGGTGAAGCAGTCGAAAGGCGAGGCTGAGAATGCCAAAGTGAGCGTGCGCAACGCCCGCCGCGATGCTATAGAAGGTCTGAAAAAGGCCGTGAAGCAGGGCATGAGCGAGGATGTCGAGAAGGATGCTGAAAATGATGTGCAGAAGCTTCATGACAAGTATCTCAAAAAGATTGACGATCTTTTTGCTGCTAAGGAAAAAGAAATTCTGACCGTCTGATCTGACGGAGTTTTTCTCGATAAAAGAGCCGGTGGAGATTCTCTGCCGGCTTGTTTTTTGATGACAGGGCTGGTTTTTCCAGGGTCAGCTGCCGATTTACCGCTCCGGATGGCGTGCCTTCTCTGTTGCATTTTGCAGGGGTGCATGGCGATTTTTAGGCTGAATTCTTCGGATAGGAGACGAAAATTGCTTAATTTTGTTTTAAAGAAACATGAAGTCAATATGATTTCAGTTTCTGAATAATCTCTAAGAAAAGATATGCAGACCGTACTCTTTCACTCTACTATTTTCGGGCCTATCAGATCGCGGCGGCTCGGCGTTTCGTTGGGGGTCAATCTGACTCCTGACGATGGAAAGATATGCACATTCGACTGCCTCTACTGCGAGGCCGGTTTCAATGCCCAGGGCCCCGGAACCACCGGTTTCGCGCCACGCGAACGGGTGGCACGCCTGCTCGAATCGCGCCTCAGAAACATGAGCGAAGCCGGCGAACCGCTTGATGTGATCACTTTCTCAGGCAACGGCGAGCCTACTCTCCACCCTGATTTCGGAGGGGTGATTGATGACACTCTGCGCCTGCGCGACCGCTATTATCCGTCGGCCAGAGTCAGTGTACTGAGCAACTCCACGCGCCTTGACCGCCACGATGTGGAGGAGGCTCTGCGCAAAGTCGACAACAATATTCTGAAACTCGATTCGGCCCTTACGGCGACAATGCGCGCCATTGACCGCCCTACACAGCCGTCGTTTACCTCGGAAAAGGCCATCGACCTGCTCTGCCGTTTCAAAGGGCAGTGCATAGTCCAGACCATGTTTCTGCGTGGCGAATACGAGGGTGTCAGGATTGACAATACCACTCCGGAAGAGGTCGATGCGCTCATCGAGGCTTATCGGCGAATTCAGCCCCGCGAGATAATGATCTATTCGATCGACCGTCAGACTCCGGCCCAGGGACTTGAGAAGGTGTCGCGCGAGGAACTTGAAGAAATTGCCCGGCGCATAAGCCTGGCCACAGACATAAAAGTACAGGTAGCATGACAGAGGAACGCCCGATACTGACTCCGCGACCGCTGCGCCACGGCGACCGTGTGGCAATAGTCTCGCCCGCCGGAATCATCAAGCCGCAGGTGGTCTACAATTCTCTTCCGGTGCTTGCCGACTGCGGGTGGGTGCCCTATGTAGGCAAAAATACTTTCGGCCGCTTCGGCACTTTTGCCGGAACGGATGACGAGCGTTATGCCGACCTTGAAGCGGCTTTGCTCGATCCTGACACCCGCGCCATCATCTGCTCGCGCGGAGGCTACGGCGTGGTCCATCTTCTCGACCGGCTCGACCGCCTGCCGCTGCGCGATGATCCGAAATGGATAGTGGGCTACAGTGACATCTCGGCTCTTCATGCCCTGATGACCCGCCACGGCATAAAGTCAGTCCACGCTCCGATGACGAAACACATTTCGGAGAACCGCGGACGCGACACGGATTCCCGCCGGCTTTTCGAAATTCTTTCAGGCGCCATGCCTGATCTGCGTGCGGGCGGCCATCCGCTCAACCGGCCCGGCGAAGCCGAAGGTCTTCTGGTGGGTGGCAATCTCGCTGTGATAGCCGGACTGCTCAGCACTCCGTTTGATGTCATAAGGCCCGGACGCATTCTCTTCATCGAAGACATTGCCGAACCTATATATAAGGTGGAGCGGATTCTCTACACTTTGCGCCTGAGCGGAGTGCTCGGTCATCTGGCCGGACTGGTGGTGGGCCGTTTTACGGATTATGCTCCAGACCGCGGGTCGGCGTCGATGGAGGAGATGATCAGCCGCATTGTGGCTGACTATTCTTATCCAGTGGCCTATGGAATTCCGGTGGGCCACGTGGACCACAATGTGCCGCTCGTCTGTTCATCGCTTGTCAGACTTGAGGTGACACGAAATTCAGCTGTCATCACACCGATAGGGTAGGGGAGAGGAGGACTGTTCCGTCAGCTCAGGCTCCGGCATCGGCATCAGTGCTGCGGCCGGTCTGTTTCAGGCAAAATCCTTTGAAAATTCACGCCCACCCGTGCAGACCAAAATGAATTTTTAATTCTCAGAGCCTTAAAATTCGGGTAATCTGTTTTGATTTAGTGAATTAAGTCCGATTTTGGCTTTTCGACGATTGAGTCAAATAAAATTTGACCGAGATAGAAAAAATACTTAACTTTGTAACATGAACAAAATTGAGTGGCTGACCGACGGCGTGACCCTTATGCCTGACATCGACGCCCCGCTTTTGGAAAAGTGGATAGCGGCGGTGGCCAAAACACACAACCGTATCGTCGGGCCTCTCACCTATATATTCTGCGATGACCAGAAGATCATAGAGGTCAACCGCCGGTTTCTGAATCACGACTATTTTACCGATATCATCACCTTTGACTATTCGCGCGGGCGAATGGTGTCAGGCGACATGTTTATTTCCCTTGATACGGTGCTTTCGAACTCCGAACTCGTGGGAGCCACTTATCAGCGTGAGCTTCTGAGAGTAATCATCCACGGAGTCTTGCATCTCTGTGGCATCAACGACAAGGGACCGGGTGAGCGTGAGATAATGGAAAATTTTGAAAACCAAGCACTTGTATTGCTTGACGAAATAAAATCATAAATGAACTTCGACTATGACGTCATTGTCATCGGCGCCGGTCATGCCGGATGCGAGGCTGCTCATGCGGCCGCGCGTCTTGGTGTGTCGACTCTGCTGATGACTATTGACATGAACAAAATTGCCCAGATGAGCTGCAATCCTGCTGTAGGTGGAATTGCCAAGGGGCAGATAGTTAGGGAAATAGACGCTCTCGGAGGCATGATGGGTGTTGTCACCGACGAGAGTGCCATACAGTTTCGTATGCTCAACCGCTCCAAAGGTCCGGCCGTATGGAGCCCGCGCTCACAGAGCGACCGTATGGAATTTTCGCGCCTGTGGAGAAATATCCTTGAAAATACCTCGAATCTCTCTATCTGGCAGGATTCGGCCAACGGCCTGCTGATTGAGGACGGACGTGTGACGGGCGTGACAACCTGCCTCGGCGTGACTTTCAAGGCCAGATGCGTGGTGCTGACCGCAGGCACATTCCTGAATGGACTGATGCACACCGGGCCGGTGAAACTGCCGGGAGGACGTGTTTCAGAGCCGGCTTCGCATGGTCTTACCGAGCAATTGCGCGAACTGGGCTTCACTACTGACCGCATGAAGACCGGAACTCCAGTGCGTATCGACGGCCGGTCGGTTGACTGGAGTCAGACCAATCTCCAGGACGGTGACAATGATTTCCACAAGTTCAGCTATCTGCCGAACATTCACCGCAAGCTACGTCAGCGTCCATGCCACACGGTCTACACCAATACCGAAACCCACAGAATTCTTCGGGAAGGACTGCCGTTCTCTCCCCTCTACAACGGACAGATCCAGAGCATCGGACCGCGTTACTGCCCCAGTATAGAAACCAAAATCGTAACCTTTGCCGACAAAGACGAACATCAGCTTTTCCTTGAACCTGAAGGCGAGGTGACCAACGAATATTACCTTAACGGCTTCTCGTCATCGCTGCCGATCGATGTCCAGATCCGGGCGCTGGAAACAGTTCCGGCTCTGCGCAACGTGCATATTTTCCGCCCCGGCTATGCTATCGAATATGACTTTTTTGACCCTACGCAGCTCTATCACACACTTGAGACGAAGCTCGTCAGCGGCCTCTATTTCGCCGGTCAGGTCAACGGTACCACCGGTTATGAGGAAGCCGCCGGACAGGGGCTGATAGCGGGAATCAATGCCGCTCTCAAGGTCAAAGGAGCCGAGCCGTTTACCCTCGCGCGCGATGAAGCTTATATAGGAGTGCTGATCGATGATCTCGTCACCAAGGGCGTCGATGAGCCTTACCGCATGTTTACCTCGCGCGCTGAATACCGCATACTTCTGCGTCAGGACGATGCCGACATGCGTCTCACACCGCGCGGTCATGCCATAGGACTCGCCACCGACTACCGCTTCAATGAAATGGAAAGCAAACGCCGTCAGCGCGACTCGCTCATTGAATTCTGCCGTGAATTTTCAGTGAAAGCATCGCTGATCAATCCCTATCTTGAAAGCATCGGAGAGCAGCCGTTGAAGCAGGGCGTGAAACTCCATGACCTGATTCTGCGCCCCGGCCTGACGGTTGAAATTCTTGCCAAAGGCATCGGGCCGTTTGCCGAATTCATAAAAGAAAATATAGAAGAAGCGCGACGTCAGGAGATCATAGAGGCAGCCGAAATTCTGATGAAATATCAGGGCTACATACAGCGCGAGCAGCAGATAGCCGACAAGCTCCGCCGGCTGGAGAACCTGACTATCCGCGGCAAGATCGACTATGCGTCGCTCACCGCACTCTCTACTGAAGCCAGGCAGAAACTCGAACGCATCAACCCCGAAACCATAGCCCAGGCATCACGCATTCCTGGCATCTCTCCGGCTGATATAAACATACTGCTGTTGCTCATGGGACGATGAAAAATCATTGTTTCACGTGGAACAATTTTACTAAAAAGAATCATAAATCTAAATTCAAATACATCATGGAATATCTGAAACAGCGCATCCGCGACGTCTATGACTTCCCTAAGAAGGGTATAGTTTTTAAGGATCTCACCACACTTTTCAAAGATCCACGCGGTCTGCATATCATCGGCTGGGACCTTTCCCAACTTTACCGCGACAAAGGTGTTACTAAAGTTGTAGGCATCGAGTCACGCGGCTTCATCGGCGGTTCGATCCTCGCATTCGAACTCGGAGCAGGCTTTGTGCCCGTCCGCAAGCCCGGCAAACTTCCTGCCGATACAATCCAGGCTTCATATGACAAGGAGTATGGAAAGGATGTGATCGAGATCCACCGCGATGCGATCACTCCTGATGACATCGTGGTGCTTCATGACGATGTGCTTGCCACCGGCGGAACAATGGCTGCCGCCTACGAGCTTGTAAAATCTATGAATCCTAAGAAGATTTACATTAACTTCATCATCGAGCTTTCGGCGCTCAACGGACGTGCGGTGCTTCCGGCCGATGCTGAAGTGACTTCGCTGATCACATATTAAACAACCTTTGATAAATACCTTCGATATCATTGGCCAAACATAAGAAATCGGCCTCTCTGACCGAAAAAATATCAATTCTTCCCGATACCCCCGGCGTCTATATGTATTATGACGCCGAGGGTACGGTGATTTATGTAGGTAAGGCTAAAAACCTCAAACGGCGTGTAAGCTCTTACTTCAACCGTACGCATGACAGTCTCCGCACCAATCTGCTGGTGCGCGCCATCACTGACATGAGCTATATAGTTGTGCCTACGGAGCAGGATGCGCTCAACCTTGAAGCCTCGATGATCAAGGAGTATCAGCCGCGCTACAATGTGTTGCTGAAGGATGACAAATCCTATCCCTGGATAGTGGTGACAAACGAGCCTTATCCGAGGGTTTTCATGACGCGCCAGCGCATAAAGGACGGGTCGAAATACTACGGCCCATATACCGACACGGGCAGCGCGCGCGCCACTCTTGATCTTCTCAGAAAGCTCTATTCCATCCGTTCGTGCCGTCAGCCGATGACTCTCGACTGGGTTCGGGCCGGCAAGGGCCGTCTCTGTCTCGACTATCATCTCAAGCGTTGCAAGGGGTGCTGCACGGGGCTTGTGTCGGCCGAGGAATATGGCCGTGATATTGAAAAGGTGCGCACTATTCTGCGTGGCGACATCGGGGAACTCCTGACGTATCTGCGGGGAGAAATGGAGAAACTCTCGCTTGAAATGCGTTTTGAAGAAGCTCAGGAACTCAAGGAACAGTATGATCTGATCAGACGCTATCAGGCCAAGAGTGTCATAGTCTCGCAGACCATCGAGGACATTGACGTGTTTGGTATAGACGATGAAGACAGCGATGTCTACATTAACTATATGCACGTGCGCCACGGTGCCGTTGTCAAGTCGGTCACGCTCGAATTCAAGCGCCGTCTTGACGAGTCGAAAGCGCAGCTTCTGGGCTATGCCATGTCTGAAATTTCAGAGAGTCTCGGAGTGAAATTCGACGATGTGATAGTGGCGGAAATGCCGGATGTGGAGATGCCCGATGTACGCTTCATAATGCCTCAGCGCGGCGACAAAGCCAAACTGCTGGAGGTCTCGCAGAAGAACGCGCGCCAGCATCGGGTGGACAAGATCAAGACAATGGAGAAACGGAATCCGGAGACGAGAGCCGACAGGATTCTGAAGCGGATGCAGTCTGATTTTCATCTCTCGGAACTGCCGCGCCACATAGAGTGTTTTGACAATTCGAACATCCAGGGCACGAATCCCGTGGCCTCATGTGTGGTCTTCAAAGATGCGCGTCCGAGCAAAAAGGACTATCGTCATTTCAACATAAAGACGGTGGTCGGACCTGACGATTTCGCCTCCATGAAAGAGGTGCTGACCAGGCGCTACACACGCCTTGTCAACGAGGGACGGGAGTTGCCGCAGCTCATCGTGGTTGACGGTGGCAAAGGTCAGCTGTCGGCAGCTGTGGAGGCTCTTGACGAGATGGGGCTGAGGGGCAAAATAGCTGTGGTCGGCATTGCGAAGCGCCTTGAGGAAATCTATTTTCCGGGTGACAGCATTCCGCTCTATATCGACAAAAACAGCGAGACTCTGCGGGTGGTACAGCACCTGCGCGACGAGGCCCACCGCTTCGGAATAACCCACCACCGCGACCGCCGCAGCAAGTCGCAGGCTGTCTCGGAACTTGACGGAATAAAGGGAGTCGGAGAGAAAACCCGCACGGCACTGCTGACCCATTTCAAGAGCGTCAGACGTCTGCGCGAAGCCGACCTCGATGCCATTGCCGAAGTGGTCGGTCCGGCCAAGGCTTCGATTGTTTTCGGAGCCCTCCATGCCGAGGAGTGAGTTATTGTCAGCCCTTCCCGCATCATCGCACTTAAAGGCCGTGGCGGGGCCTTATCTTTGCAATGAAATTTTCATTATCAAGAACCAATTGCAAAGAAACAGACATGAATCTCACACGTATCTTTCCGATCCTTCTTCTGCTGAGTGTGGAATACTCTGGGGTCTTCATCGCCGTCATTGCCGACCTTGTCAGCGGCCTTCGGAAATCTCGCTCCAGAGGAGAGAAATGTACTTCCTGGGGGCTGCGCCGCTCCGTCGACAAACTGCTGCGCTACTATCTCGCTCTGATGGCTCTCTCGCTTGTCGATTTCATGGCCATCGCCGCCTTTATCCTGCTCCGTGACTCCGGCTCTGTGGCCATACCTGAGTTTCCTTTTCTGACCACATTCGGGGCTTTGTCACTGGCGCTGATCGAAGTCAAAAGCATCTGCGAGAAGTCGGAAGACAAGGGCGATCTGCGCCGTGCCGCAGGGCTGCTTTCCGATATTCTTTCCCGCATTCCGGCCGGATTTCTAAGCCGTCTGAAATAGCGGTCTTGGTCGTGATTCCGGAGCGATCCTGTAGCGCTCCTGTAGCAATCCTGGCTGCTTCCGTTTGAACCGTCTCCTCATTGTCATTATTCCGAAACTAAAAAATTAGTCTGATCTGCATGGCCGCATAAGCCATACTGAGCAGACTAAATTTTTTAGATACTGATCCCTCTTTTCAGAGGGTGATTTAACAAGTTCTGTGCCGATCCGTTTCAGCGGGTCCGGTTGTTGGCATGGATTATATCCTGCAGCGTGACGGCCGGATTCCTGAAGCAGTAGCGGCTGCGCTCATTGCGGTATCTGACGGCACCCTGCGGACAGTTGTGGTAACAGGCGGTGCATTTCAGGCAGTCGCCCTGCCATTGCGGATGGCCGCCGGCGAGTTGCACGTTGGCATTCGGACAAACCTTGACGCAGGTTCCGCAGCCGTTACACTTGTCAGCCTCGACGCTGAATCCGCTGTCGAATTTCGGGCCCTGCGGCATCCGTTCTTCAATAATTCCGATCAGCCTGCTAACCACTCCGGGTTTCTCAACAAAGCATTTCCGCTCCCTGATCTCCCCTGCTATCGCATCCATGCAGACGGAGATTTTTTTGCGTCCGCAGTCTCTGACCTGACGGCTGACACTGACGATTATGAAATTGTTGTCGACCATCTTTATAGTGCGGATGTAGTCGAATATGATGCCTGTCTCCTTCCCTAAGCGGCACATGTGAGTGGCCGCGCGTCCGGCAAGCTCACCGTAGGTCAGAACGGCGAAGAGATATGGCGCCCGTAGGCTGAGGCGGCGCATCAGCTGAGTGACCACAGCGGGTATCTGCCCGAAATAGACAGGCATCACAAGACCTATCCCTTCAGGGTCGCTGAGCTCGACGGAGCCGGCTTGCCGCAGGAGTGTCACGGCGCTTATGCAGCGTCCGCCAATATGCCTGGCCACGGCAAGCGAATTGCCGGTGGCGGTGAAATAAATTACTGTCATGCAGATTTCTGTTAACTGCGTTGGGTCTGCAAAAGTAGCAATAAAAATTTGTCAGCTAAGGGATTTTAGCTAATTTTGCAGGCCAAAATGTCAGTGAAATGGTGCATTATATTGGTTCTCAATAGTTTAAAGATTGTTTTATGAAATGGATGCCCTTGATCCTGCTCACGGTTGCGGGATTCACATTCAACACCTCCGAGATAACCCCTATCGGACTTCTCAGCGACATAGCCGCTGACTTCGGAGTCAGCGAAGCCCGTGCCGGCCTGCTGATTTCTATCTATGCCTGGGTTGTAGCCCTGCTTTCTCTGCCGCTGATGCTCTGGTGTGCGCGCATGGATTTCCGTAAACTGCTGCTGATAATAGTCGGAGTCTTTTTTGTCAGCCACATCGGATCGGTACTCGCCACGGGTTACTGGACACTCCTCGCATCGCGTATCGGAGTGGCCTGCGCCCATTCGCTTTTCTGGTCCATAGCTCCGCCGATGGCAGTTGCGGTCACCCCCGACGGCAAGCGGTCTACAGCCTTGAGTGCGCTTGTAGCCGGCGGCGGCATCGCTCTTATAGCCGGTCTGCCCCTCGGCCGTATGCTCGGTCTTCTTGCCGGATGGCGTGTCACGTTCGGCGCACTCGGTCTTCTGGCGGGACTGATCCTTATAGGGCTTTTCCGTTTCTTCCCCACACTGCCCCGCAGCGGAGAGGGCGAATCGCGGCGCGACATGCTCCGCGATGTGATCACCAGTCGCCCGCTGCTGATGGTCTATTTCATCACGGCCGTGATTGTGACCGGACACTACACGGGCTACAGCTACGTCGAGCCGTTCATGGACCGTATTGTCCACATGCAAGCCAGGGCCATCACTCTTACACTTGCTCTTTTCGGCATAGCCGGTCTGCTCGGCAGCGCTGTCATGACCCGTTATTTTTTCCGCTATCCGCGCCGGATCATCAGCATGGCCTGCATCGGTCTTCCGGTGATGCTTCTGCTTCTGCTCCCGGTAGCCTCGCTGTCGGTGAGCCTGCTCGCGCTGCTCTGCATTCTGTGGGGACTTGCCATGACGATCTACAATATCGCTTTCCAGAACGAGATCATAGTGCTTGCGCCCCACAACTCGGCAGTGGCCATGAGTCTCTACTCCGGAATCTTCAATCTCGGCATTGGCGGAGGCGCTTTTGTAGGCGGCATTGTCTGTGACCACGGAATGATGGCCGACATCGGTTTTGTGGGCGGTTCTATCGCTCTTGTGGCCGCGATCTACGCAATCTTCCGTTATCTGCCTTTGCGTCGATTTTAGGGGTGTTTCCGTGGCTTTTTCTTTGCGATATTTTCTGCGAAACAAATCGCGGGGCCGGAGAAGGTCTTTCAGCGGCGGCGGGCGTGTCTGGCAAGCAGACTGTGGCCGAGACGGCAGTAAAGACATTTGCGCTCTTCGCAGTAGCGGCGGCGCAGCTGGATGAGAGCCTGAGATGTGAAGGCATCCTTGCAGCCGATGCCTGCGTTTGAGAAAAGAGTCACAATCGAATTGCTTTCCGGCGGAAGTTCCTGAAGCCATTCAACTGCCCGACGGGTCATCTCTTCATCGCCGTGCATGTTGCCATAGGCCATCAGGAGCGGGATGGCCACGTTGATAATAAGAATGTCGGCCGAGTTCCGGCTGAGGGTGTCGAAGTTGCGTTCGCTGCCTGGCCCGAAAGTGAAATGGCAGGCCCAGTAGCCTGTGAGCGGCTGGCGGAAGAGTTCGCGCAGGGAGTCGATACTTTCGGTACTGGTTATTTTTCTGACGAGCCTGAAATCGGAGGCTACGAGCTGCGCAAGAAGGGCTATGCGGCGGTGGGGGAAATTGTGGGGGCGCATACGGGCCATTTTCCAGCCTAAAGGCTGAAGGGGGCGCAGAGAGAATTTATGGGCGAAGAATTTGTGCTCCCTGATCAGTTCTTCTACATATGGATCGGTTTTTGGAGCGTTGTCGAGGAAGCCTCCCTGGCCGAAAAACAGGGCTTCCATAGTCAGCTGCGAGTCGCTGTGCTTGCGCAGGAAATGCAGAGGCAGTGACATTGCCAGCCGCTCCATCGGTTCGGAATTGGTGCTGAATCCGAGGGCGCGGGCGAGGATCACGTAGCAGGTCTGTTCCCAGTCACCGGTGTAACGGGCGAGGAGTTCCTCAATGTGTGCGGCCTTGGAATATATGCGCTCATAGGCAAGTGATGTCAGCCAGTCTGTGAGGCGGAGCGAGTCGAGGGTCTTTATTTCCTCGGCACAGGGCAGGTCTATGTCGGCGCGGTCAACCAGCTCATGATAGCGGATATGGAATTCCGGCTCGCATTTCATCACCATCTGCGGAATTATCTCTCCGTTGTGGCGTCTGACGGCGGTGTCGTCACGGTCGACCACATGGAGCACCACGGAGTCATATGCGCGGTCGCCGTCGTGGCGGTGGCGGTGCCAGTCACTTGCTCTGACATGGATCTCGATGTCACCGGCCCACATGGCTTCGCCAAGTTTTATTTTGGCATTGAAAAAGTCAGGCCCCGCATCGGTGTTGAGCCGACCGGGGTCTATGACTGTGACTTTACGCCCGTCCACAGTGACCATGTCCGTTGTTTCCAACAGACGGTGCTGCCACACGTATTGCATCAGGCGTTCCATTCAGGGGTTTGCGGTGGAGAGGCGGGGAGGTGAGAGAATATAGGAATGAGGAGGTGGCGTTGAGCCAACGGGAGGGCGGAGGGCTTAAAGCTCGTCGATATGGCGGTTGAGAGCTACCATCTTGATTGCTGTCTCGGCTGCTTCGGCACCCTTGTTGCCGAGCGAGCCGCCTGCGCGGTCAAGAGCCTGCTGCTCTTCGTTGACGGTGAGCACTCCGAAAATCACCGGGATGTCACAGTCGGCGTTGAGCGAGGTCATGCCCTGGGTCACGCTCTGGCATACGTAGTCGAAGTGGGGAGTGTCGCCCTTTATCACGCATCCAATGATTATGATGGCGTCATATGATCCGGTTTCGATGAGCTTAGAGGCTGCGAATGTCAGTTCTACGGCTCCGGGTACGCTGACCACTGTCACGTCTTTTTCGGGCATTCCGTAGCTGCGCAGAGTGTCAAGAGCGCCGTCGCGGAGGGCTCCGGTGATGTGGCCGTTCCATTCGGCTACTGCTATCGCTATTCTGAAGTCTTTGATTCGGGGGAGTGAGCTGGTAGGGGTGTGCTGTGACATTGTGAAGTTCCTTGTTTTGATTGGTTTTAATTTCAGTCTCCGGGCTTTTTATTTCGGGAAAACCTTGTGCCAGAGGCCGAGTATGTCGAGCGATGAGCTTTTGGCATTGTAGAGTCTGTCGACAATGCGGCGGTGCTCGTCGGTGGCGTTGATCTTTGTGGCTTTATGGAGCATGGTGTTGAGCAGGTGGATGCCCTTGTCCTTCATGGCGCTTATGCGGAGCATGGATTCACCGAGGGCTATTGACAGGCGCAGGTGCCGCAGGGTGAACTGAGGTTCGATCTTGGTCAGATATTTCAGCGCGCGGGTGTAGTACTGCACGGCTTCGCGGTGGCGTCCCATCTGCACGAGTGTGTCGCCCTCGGCTGTTATCGAGTCGATCAGGCGGCTTGTGGCTTCCTCCACTTCCACTCCGGCACTGACCATTTGCAGATAGGTAGAGGTTACGGCCTGGTAGTGGGCCAGGAGTTCGGCCTGGCTGACGCGGTTGCGGTAGGTGGCTGTAGCGGCGTTGAGGGCCATTACGTGAGGCGAGGCATAACGGGCCGGATCGTTCTTGGCCAGGCGCTCGAAGATTTTGAGCGATTTGGCCAGTTCGCGCTCGGCCTGCTTGTACTCCTTGCGTTCGGTGTGGAGATAGGCTATGTCATAGAGCAGCGCGCCGAGTATGGCTAGAAATGGCTCGTCTTTGCGCTTCGGTTCCTGGGCCAGAAGCGAGAGGGCCGATGCGGCGGTGGTCATGGCGGCCTCGCTGTCGGCTTTCTCGATATAGAGAGCGGTGAGAATCTGCATCAGGGCGGCGTGGATGTTGAGCAGATTGCGTTCTTCCTCACCGTTGCGGCTGATCAGCTCGTCAATTTCGCAGACTCCGTGGATGGCACGGTCGATCTCCCCTTTCTCAACCATCTCCATAGCTGTGGAGCGCAGAAAGTCATAGGCTGTGTTGAAGTCTGCGTCGCCGATCGCATGGCGGACTTCCGACATTGAGCGGTTGCGTCTCAGCAAATTTCTGAGAGAGGCTATATCGGTGGTAGTCTGTGCGAATACCGGCTCTAAGGATATGGCTTTCATCTGTCGGCTCTTTGGTGGGTGTGGGGATGGTTGATGATGTTTTGAGTGGTTTCGGTCAGCGTGAGCATGGATGGTTGATCTCTGAAGCGAGTTCGCTGTGGGCTGTCTCGTTGGCGAGGTTCATTATCTCGTCAGGATCGCGCATGCCTTCTGTGAGCGCTCTGACGGTGCCTGCGAGAGCTCCTGCGGTCCACTGCAGTTCTGTGTTGTCAGTCGGGTGGCAGAGCAGGCTCCATGAGCGGTTGCCGTCAAAGAAGCGGAGTTTCTTTGCCACGGGGTCCATGTGGAGGAAACGCGGGCAGTAGAAAAGTATGTGGTCCTTGAAGATGGCTTCGGTTTCTTTGCCTTCGAAGATTGCGCGGATGTCGGCATCGCGGGCCACTATGAGGTCGGCCAGTTCAAGGCAGTCGAACACCGACGGCATCACCCGTGTGATTCTCGGCACCTGATGGGCTTCGAAATATGGCAGATATATAAGGAAGGCTTTGCGGGCCTTGGCATGGCGCAGGAGTTCGAGCAGCCGGGCATGGTTGCGGTCTTCGAGGGCCATGTATGATCCGTAGACCACTATGTCGCCTTCATCTATTCTCGGCCAGACGGCATTGACCGGTTCTGCGGGGAAGCGGCTGTGGTCCACTTTCCGGCTGTCGGCACCATCGGAGAATATTCTGACCGGGCTTACACCTTCGGTGAAGCGGTCAACGGATGTCACGTCGACACGGGCTTCTTCAAGCGTTCTGACTATATGGTCGCCGACAGTTCCGGCAGCGGCCTCTCCGACGCAGAGAGTCGGGAGCTCCATGCGTCCGTCAAGCATCGCCGCGTTCACGGCCCAGTCGCCCACTCCTGTCTGAGCTGAGCCATCCGGGCTCAGAGCCACGTTGAGCGACAGCTCTCCGATATAGATTGCCTTTTTCATAAATTGATGATTCTGTTGTCAAAGAGGAGCGGACAAGCCTTTGGCGTGGTCCGTCAGAAGAGTAACGTCTGTAAACCGAGTAAGTTCACTCGGCAGACTCTTCAACCTCACGGCAAAATTAAGCAAAAATCATGACTTTTCGCACCACCATTCCCAAGAAATAATTATCTCCTTTATTAATAGACTTAAGGACAGAAGACGGTTAATTAAATATTTTATTTGTCTAAGTTGTAAATGTTATGATTATAAACATTTTGCGACTGTTTGTTTTGAAATTAAAATAAAATGACTTAGTTTTGTAGGAACTTAACATTTCAGCACTCTATGTTTACTCTGGATTCTCCTTATAGCTTATGGTAATAAATAAAGTAAGACATGAAAAGCATTAGATTTTTGATATTTATCTTGATTGGGATATCTGTTCCCGGATGTGTGATGTTGTTTCCTCACAAAGAGTTTAAAAAGGCGGATCAGAGAGCATTATTCACTACGCACTATGCTGCTGATCCGGACGGGACTCTTAACACCGGCCTTTATTTATTATATGATGAATCCTGTTCAAAATTTTTGAAAGGTGGAGGTTTTATACTCTTTGAGGATGGATGTATTGAATCGGCTTTTTTGAGTTTGGATTTTTTATGTCTTAAAGATGCGACTTCGGAAAATATGGAGAAATTGATTGATGCACATTTTCTGACATTCGGCAGTGAGGGTATTTACTTTGTGAAAGGAGAAAAGCTGCTTACAGACATTTACTACAATCCGATGTATAAAATATGGGAACTGAGCAAAGAAGAATATATCATTATTGATGAGAATACAGTGGAGACTTTGCCGACTGAAAATGAAATTAACCGTATTTGTAAAGTCCGTAAGCTCTATCGGCGCATAGCGATGTTCTCGTCTTTGTCTTTTCCATCGAAACAAAGCATCAAGAATAAAAAGTGGATGTGGGAATCAGGATCGGAGTGGAAGATATATAAAAAATCAGAAGAAATTAGAAATAAATAGGGATGGCTATGAAACGTTATAAATTAATCGTCAATATATTACTGTTGTTTATCTGTTCGGCCTGTGTGATAGTTAAAGGGCCTGAGATCAAATTTGACAGGAGCCGACAGGGAGCCTTATTCAGTTCAGGATTTAAGCCAAATGAGACAGGACTTTTGAAAACATCCGGCTATTATCTCCTTTTTGATGTAGATTGTGCAAATTATCTGGAGGGAGACGGTTTCAGACTTTGGGATGACGGAGCTGTTTCGAATATTTATTTCTGGTTGAGAGGCGTATCTGAAGAGTTGCTGTCCGGTGAGTTTATGGATGCGGTCATTGAAACTGGAGGTGTTTTATTTAAGGACGGAAACTATGGTTATTCAATGGGCGGAATCTACAAAGTAGAGGGTGATACATTAATAATTGACCGTTATTTTAAAGATGATAATTCGTGGTGGCATGACTATTGGACAATGGAAAAAAAGAAGTATAAAATAATTGATGACGGACTCTTTCTAATGGAAATCAGTCCTGACAGTTGTTGCCTCCAAGATGAGATAAGAGAAAAATTTTGCGGGGATCGGTTTTTTCGTTTTGTTCCTGCATCCATATTTATGAATGAGCGTTTTCTTGGGGTGAAAGATGCCAAATGGATGTGGGAAGATGAGGCTGAATGGAAAACATATAGACGGGAGTGGAAAAAGTGGCGCAAAAAATTTCTCATGGGTGCTTATGATGAATGGGTACATTGATAGAGCCCTAATGATGCGGGAACAGGTATAAAATCAAGAGAGACAGATGCTTTGTGGGGCGCTTCTGTCTCTCTTTGGTCTATCTGTCTTATATATATGTGTGTGGCGGTGGGATTATCTGCCGGTGATGTCTGAGATGTTGAATGAGCCTGACATGGTGCAGACTTCTGTCTTTCCGTGGAGTATGGCGAAGAGGAAATCGCGGATCTTTTCTACGGTCACGGTGGCGGTCTTGCCGTGGCGGTCGCGGCCTATGTTGAAAAACCCAGACTCGGATGACGCCCTGAGCCAAGGTCGGTTTGACCCCTGAAAATATTTTATTTTTGACCCCTAAAGAGATTGGCCGACGGGGTCATCCGAGTCTGGGTTTTCCGCTGTGGATGGCTCTGAGCGGTTTTTGTATGCCGACCTGGAAAGAAAATTGCTGAAATTGGAGAATTTGTGTAAATTTGCAACATCTATGGCCCGCAGCGGGCCACTGATTCCACGCTTCAGAAGAATTACAGATTTATGAAAATAGCCCTTATAGGTTACGGGAAGATGGGTCACGCCATCGAGCGCATCGCCCGTGAACGCGGCCATGAGATTGTCGCAATAATTGACGTTGATAATAATGCAGATATTGACGGCGAGGCCTTTGCTTCGGCTGAGGCTGCCATCGAGTTCACAACCCCTTCGACCGCGCCTGACAATGTGATGCGCGCTGCCGCAGCCGGAGTGCCGGTGGTCTGCGGATCAACCGGCTGGGCCGCCCGCCGCGATGAGGTTGAGAAGCGCGTAAGCGAAGTAGGTGGCGCTCTCCTGGCTTCAAGCAATTTCAGCATCGGGGTCAATGTATTTAATATTGTCAACCGCAAATTGGCCCGTCTGATGAGCCATCTTCCACAATATAAGCCTCATATGTATGAGACTCATCATGTCCATAAACTCGACCATCCGTCAGGCACGGCCATCACTCTCGCCGAGGGTATCATAGCCGAGAATGACCGCGTCAGTTCCTGGGCCGACGAGGGAATGGTCAGCGTAGACAGCTCGAACGCTTCTCTGACTCCGGCGCAGATCGCCGCCGGTCTTGAACCGAAGCCCATGATAGCAGATGGTGCTCTTCCGGTGCTGAGTCTGCGTGAAGGCGAGGTGCCCGGCACCCACATCATCGAGTGGGACTCGCCGGTTGACACTATCGAGATCACGCACCGCGCCAAGAGCCGCGACGGATTCGCCCTTGGAGCCGTGATGGCCGCCGAATGGATTGCGGGAAAGAAGGGCATTTTCTCGATTGATGAAATGATGCAGGATCTCCTTTAATAAGAATCTCTCCTTAAAACTGAATATATGACAACAAATAACGACAAGACTGCCGGAAGCGGAAGTTTCGCTGAGGATTTCCGGCGCCGTGTGGCCGACAACCGCACTTCACGCTGGGTGCGCTTTGCCATCGTCTCGCTGATCTTTTTCCTTTGGGTGGCATGGCTCGGCAACTGGTGGGTGGCTCTGTTCTGGTTTCTTCTTTTTGACATCTACATAACAGGATATATACCTCTGACCTGGTGGAAGAAATCGAAAAGCGCTGCCGTGAGGGCTGTGATGAGTTGGGTGGATGCCATTGTCTACGCACTTATTCTTGTCTACTTTGTATTCACCTTCATAGGGCAGAATTATCAGATACCCTCGTCATCGCTTGAAAAATCGTTGCTTGTAGGCGATTATCTGTGGGTCAACAAGATGGCCTACGGACCAAGGGTGCCGATGACTCCGGTCCACTTCCCGCTGGTGCAGAACACGTTTCCGATCATCAACACCAAGTCTTATCTGGAGACTCCGCAGTGGACCTACCACCGCCTCAAAGGGCTCGGACAGGTGGAGCGGGGCGACATTGTGGTGTTCAACTTCCCTGCCGGTGACACAGTGGCCACTAAAGTCACCAATCCCGACTATTATTCGCTGGTGCGGGCTTACGGACGTGAGAACATTCTCCGTAATCCACAGACTTTCGGCGAGGTTGTCTATCGTCCGGTTGACCGCCGTGAGAATTATGTGAAGCGCGCTGTAGGCCTGCCCGGTGAGTGGCTTAAGATTGTAGACGGCGTGATCCATATCAACGGAGAGCCTGTCGAGCAGCCTGAAAACGTTCAGTTCAACCATTACTTCCAGCTCCGCCAGGGTGCTATGACAGAGGCGAAGTGGGATGAACTCGGCATTGCCTCCGATGACCGTCACTCGGTCAATATTACTCCTGACGATATCTCAGGTCTTCAGATACTTGGATTCACTGTCAACCCTGACGGCACTGTGCCTCCGGTCTACATCTCTCCTCTGACACCCGCTATGGTCAAGACTCTTGAATTAGATCCGGCTGTGGCCAAGGTGATGAAGGTGCCTTCATTCTCCCCCGAACCTCTTTTCCCTGAGGCTGTGAGCCAGGGCTGGACTCCGGCCGACTATGGCGAGATCTGGATTCCGCGCAAGGGTGCTGCTCTCAAGATGGGTCCGCGGGCCTGGGACATCTACGGGCGTGTGATCCGTGTCTATGAGGGCAATTCTGATGCCGAGTTCCGTGACGGCAAGCTCTATATAGGCGGTGAGCCGCAAGACAGCTATACGTTCAAGATGGACTATTATTTCATGATGGGCGATAACCGCGACAATTCGCTCGACTCGCGTTTCTGGGGGCTGGTGCCTGAGGACCATATAGTAGGCCGGCCGGAGCGAGTGCTGATCTCCTTTGACAAAGACCGCTCGCTCTTCAACGGCGGCATCCGTTGGGACCGCATTTTCATGAACGCCAACCCTGACAAACCGAAATATGAGTGAGGCCGGAAGAGCTGTCACCGTGCTGTTGCTTCCGCCGATGCTGTGTGCTCCGGCGGAGGTCTATGCCCGCATCGCGGCGTTGGGCGGGGAGGCGCGTTTTGACTGGAGCCGCCGATTCGACAAGCGGTTCAAGGACAGTCACCGTTTTGCCATAGCCGATACCCGCGGACGTCTGGAACTGACGGTTCCGATAGCCAAGCCTCAGTCTTCGCATTGCCGCTGGGATGAGATCCGCATTTCGGATCATGGCCAGTGGTGGGACGTGCACCGTGTGGCGCTAGAAAGCGCCTATGGGCGCACTCCGTATTTTGAATTCTATATAGACCGTCTGCTCCCTATGCTTACCGACGGAGTCTGCGGGCGCTATCCCCTGCTCAGGGATCTTGCCGGCGCCTGGGATTCATGGATAAGAAAAACTCTTGAACTTCCTGCCGCCACAGATGCGGAATCTGCTCCGCTGACAGTCTGTGAGGCCGGTCCCGCCGACCGTGAGATCGTGCTGCCGCAGTACTGGCAGATCCGTGCCGACAAGCTGGGTTTTATCTCCGGACTTTCGGTGCTCGATCTGATTTTCAATCTTGGTCCTGAAGCCGTCATCTATCTTGACAGGCTCTGAACATCTCTCTTACCTGATTTCTGATGCCACAATCACCTGCAATATCCATAATTATACCTGTATATAATGCAGAAGCCTCTCTGCGGCGCTGCATTGACAGTCTGCTCGCCCAGAGCTTCGGCGATTTCGAGCTGATAGCCGTGGATGACGGCAGTTCTGACCGATCGGCCGGGATTGTCAGTGCCTATGCTGCCGATGACAATAGGGTCAGGCTGCTTACTCCGGGACATGGCGGAGTTTCCGCTGCCCGCAACTGCGGGATAGATACCGCCCGCGGCACGTGGCTTACCTTTGTGGATTCCGATGATTATGTGGCACCTGACTATCTGGAGAGACTGATCAGCGGGTGTGAAGACACTGACTTTGCCATTTCGGCCTATTCCGTGGTAAATCCGGGTGAAAGTCCGAGGGCTGTCAATGTGCTGGCCGGAGAACTTCTGACCGACCGGAATGGCAATTGCGCCCTACCGGCTCTTATGGCGGCTTTCAGAGCCGATGCCTTAGGCTTTGTGTGGGGCAAACTTTTTCGCCGTGAAAGTCTCGACTCGGACTGTCTGCGTTTTGAAAGTGACATCACTTTCGGAGAGGATGGAATTTTTTGCTTTTCCTATCTCCGTCATGTCAGAAATTGTCATGTCAGCCTGAATCCCGGTTATTTCTATGTCCGCAGCGCCGACAATTCCTCATTGGCCATGTCGGCCCCGGCTTCAGTCCGTCTTGCAGGTCTTGAGCGTTTCTGGGAAATAATTATGTCGAAAGGATTTGAGAACCTGTCAGTGAGAAAAAAGATGGAGGTCTACTGTCTTGACGGCCTGCTGGCGGCGATCACGGCTGACCGGCTGTCGGCGCAGCCGTCACTTTCGGCTGATGACAGATATGGCTGCTATGATAAGATACGGCAGCGGCTTCTGCCTTCGTCCTATAGGCCGTATGTCCCTTTTTTCTTTGATTTTTGCGGTCGTTTCCACTGGTGGCGGCTCTACGAGCGTCTGTATAAACTGATTTACCTTTAGATGTTGTTTTTAAACAACATCTAAACCTGCATCTCTATGACGGCCTCTCCTCTGATATCAGTAATTGTCCCGGTCTATAACTGTGCGGCGACGCTCGGACGCTGTGTGGACAGCCTGCTGAGGCAGGACTATGAGAATTTCGAACTGCTGCTGGTTGACGATGGTTCCAAGGACGGTTCCGTCTCCACATTGCGCCGCTTTTTCGACCGGCGAATCAGACTTCTTGCCAAGGAGAACGGCGGCCCGGCATCGGCCCGCAATTTCGGCCTTGACCATTGCTCGCCGGAGTCGGAACTGGTGTGCTTTGTGGATTCCGACGATTATGTTGACCGCGATTATCTCGGCAGCCTGCTTGCGGTCGGCGGAGATCTTGCAGTGACAGCGCTTGTCCATCACTATCCTGACGGCCGGATGGAGACTCAGCGGCTGTGTGACACGGAGTTCACTTCATTCAGTGACAACCGAGAGTTTCTTCAGGCTCTTGCCGGCGGCGCATTCAATCCCCCGGTCGGTAAACTATATTCCATGAAGCTTATCAGAGAGGCGCGACTGCGTTTCCCTGAGATCAGGCTGCTGGAGGATGTCAGCTTCAATTTCCGCTATCTTGAAGGATGCCGGTCGGTGAGGATGGCTGACAAGGCTGCCTATCATTATGTCCATCGTCAGGGCTCGGAGACATCACGGGCCGATATGGAGGCTGTGGACAATTACGAAAGTTTCCACCGGTATCTCCTCTCACGCTTTGATGCGGCCCTTGGCCGCGATGTGGACCGCTTTGTCTATCCGCAGTATATGGCGCTGATACTGCGCTTTCTGCGTAGTTCCGACACGGGCAAGGCGCGTGGCGCTCTACGGCGCGAGATGGTGCGCAGGAGTTTCGCGGCCCACCGCAGTTCTTCGGCAGGAGAATGGCTTGTCAAAACTCTCATACGCCTGCGTCTCTTCTCCCTTGCCAAGCGGCTTATCTGAATCTCCGGTTCAGGATGGCAAGAAATATTCCGAGGCGTGGCGATGTTTCAATGTGGTTACAGCTGTGAAAATTCGGTTACAATCAGGCATGATCGGGGTGTGGATGCTGTGGTTTCGGAGGGAATTTCGTAATTTTGTCGAGATGCAGCTTTTCAAAAGCGACTACATTCATTATAGAATACCTTTACTGAAGTGCAAATATTATAGACTGACAATCATATACTCCAATGAACGGACGATATTCAACCGAAGTAGCGAGGGCTATCCAGAAGATCTGGCTCAGCCATAGCCCGCGGCAGATGCGCGAGGGTTTCGAGATGCTGCGCAAGGCATCCGAGGCCGGAGATGCTGACGCTATGTGCTACTTTGCACGCTGCCATTTGGGCGAGAGCTATGTGTGGAGCGGAGCGGGTTTCCCGGTTGACGAGGATCTGGCTTCTGATCTGCTGAAAAAGGCTGTCAGGCTCGGCAGCGCCTCTGCGGTGCTGTGTGCGCTGCGCAATGGCAAACTTTCTCAGGATGTGGCCGGGGAGATGCCTTTCGGTTCGCTCTTTGAGGCCTATGAGGAGATACTTTCACAGGCCGAGGCCGGCGATGCGTTCTGTCTCTATATGATAGGCAATGTGATGTTCTGGGGCGATTATATGCTTATCTGCCCCGAAGAGGCCGAAAAATTTGCTTCGGCGGAGGAGTATAAGCGCTATGCCTATCCGATAGCGGCCGATTACTATCAGCAGTCGTTCGAAGCCGGTTTGGGGTCGGGGTTCGGAAATTACCGTACCATCTATGAGTCTGGGCTTGCCGGAATGGAGACAGAAGTCTTCGAGGAGCACATGGAGATGCTTGCCGAGACGGGCGATGCGCTGGTGTGTAACGACTACGGCAAGTGGCTTGAAGACGAGTATGACGATGCTCCGCATGCTTTCGAATATTACCGCAAGGCGGTGGAACTCGGCGATCAGAAGTCGGCCTACAATGTGGGCACTTGCTACGGACGCGGATATGGTGTGGACGAGGATACTGACAAGGCTTTCGAATATTATCTCATAGCCGCCCGCGACGGCCATCCGATGGCCCAGTTCCAGATAGGTAATTTTTATTTCGAGGGGCGCGGGAGCCTGCCGTGTGATTATTCGCAGGCCTACCGCTGGCTGTCAATGGCGCATGAAAACGCCGACTGTGACGAGCGGACTTCATGGCAGGCTGCGGCAGAGCTCGGCATACTGCTTCAGGATGGTCTCGGAACCTCGCAGGACGATTGTCAGGCCTATCGCTATCTGGCTGAGGCCGAGAGATATCTTGCTGATGTCTGGGAGCCGCTTGACGCTATGGTGCTCAACGCGCTGGGCGTGGCTTATGGCTTCGGGCGCGGCACGGATGAGAATATAAAGCTTGCGATAGATTATTTCGACCGGGCTATAGACTTCGGTCTGGAGAAGGCAAAGGCCAACAAAGCCCGTTTCCGCCGCGGTCTGTTCGGGCTTGGAAAATGGGCGCGGCGGTAGGAGGCCGGTAAAAGATCAGACGTCAGAGGAACGCGCACAGATATATGAGTATAGTACAATAAAAAAGATCAAGTATATCAGAAAAAGTATGAGAGTAATAGATCATCTTCAGGCCAATCCGGGCCGTACGGCTTTCTCGTTTGAGATATTGCCTCCGCTGAAGGGCAACAGTATCGAGAAGGTCTACAATATCATAGACAAACTCCGCGATTTCGATCCGAAGTATATCAATATAACATCGCACCACAGTGAGATGATTTTCAAGGAGATGCCTGACGGAAGTTTCCGCCCCCAGAAGATGCGCAAGCGCCCTGGATCGGTGGCTATCGCATCGGCTATACAGAACAAGTATGGCATCACTGCCGTGCCGCATATCATCTGCAAGGGTTTCACCCGCGATGAGACAGAATATGCGCTTATCGACCTTAATTTCCTCGGTGTTCACGATCTTCTGCTGCTCCGCGGCGACATAAAGGGCCCTGAGAAGTCTGATGATCCGACAAAAATCAACCGTCACGCCACAGACCTGCAGGCTCAGGTCAATGATTTCAACCGTGGAATCTACGCCGACGGGGAGACCTTCGAGCCGAATGCCACTCCGTTCAGCTATGGCATGGCCTGCTATCCGGAGAAGCATGAGGAGGCCCCTAACATGGACTCGGATCTCTACTATGCCAAGCAGAAGGTGGATGGCGGTGCGGACTATCTGGTGACACAGATGTTTTTTGACAACAGCAAGTATTTTGACTTCGTGGAGCGCTGCCGCAAGGCCGGTATCACGGTGCCCATCGTGCCCGGCATCAAGCCTGTGGTTTTCGCCAACCAGCTCAATGTGTTGCCACGTGTGTTCCGCTCGGATATCCCTGAGGCCTTTGCCTCAGAGCTGCGCAAGTGCAAGGATGATGCCGAAGTCAGAGAAGTAGGCATAGAGTGGTGTATCGGCCAGTGCCGCGATCTTATAGCCCACGGTGTGCCCAGTATCCATTTCTACACTCTGATGGCTTCCGAATCGGTTCGCCGCATAGCCAAAGAGATTTATTGACAGATCCTATTTCCCGGCTCTTCTTTCAGGGGGTGGCGGGACATAAAAAAGCGCGGATGCTCTCTATTTTTGGAAAGCATCCGCGCTTTTTCAAGTCGGTATGTGTGTGTTTCTCTTAGATGTCTTCTTCGATTGAGAAGTCGTCGGGCAGATCTTCGTCGTCAAAGAGGCCGTCGGCTATTGAGTTGATGTCATCGGCGCTGGGCTCGTCTTCATCATCCGAGGCTTTTGAGGCTGCTTTCTTTTCGGCAGGCTTCGGGCTCTTTTTGCCGGAAGTGGCTCCGCCCTTTTCTTTGAGGGCTTCCATGATGAGGTTTTCAAGTTCATCGGCGAGTTCGGGATTGTCGCGGATCACTCGCTTGGCTGCATCGCGTCCCTGGGCTATCTTGGTGTCATTGTAAGAGAACCAGGAGCCGCTTTTCTTGATGATGCCGAGCTCTACGCCGAGGTCGATGATCTCGCCGCTGCGCGAGATGCCTTCGCCGAACATGATGTCGAATTCAGCGCGCTTGAAAGGAGGCGCAACCTTGTTTTTTACAACCTTGACCTTGGTGAGTTTGCCGAGCACATCGTCACCGTCTTTGATAGCTGTGCTCGGACGGATGTCGATTCGGACAGAGGCGTAAAATTTGAGGGCGTTGCCGCCGGTGGTTGTCTCTGACGGACCGAACATCACGCCGATCTTCTCGCGCAGCTGGTTGATGAAGATGCAGGTGGTGTTGGTGCGGGAGATTGTGCCGGTCAGCTTTCTCATGGCCTGTGACATGAGGCGGGCCTGTACGCCCACGTTCTTGTCGCCCATGTCGCCGTCGATTTCGCTTTTGGGGGTCAGCGCGGCCACAGAGTCGATCACGAGGATGTCAATTGCCGAAGAGCGGATCAGCTGCTCGGCTATTTCGAGGGCCTGCTCGCCGTTGTCGGGCTGAGCCATGAAGAGGTTGTTGACGTCCACTCCGAGTTTTTCGGCGTAGAAACGGTCAAAGGCGTGTTCGGCATCGATTATCGCGGCTATGCCTCCTGCTTTCTGTGCTTCAGCTATGGCGTGGATGGCAAGGGTTGTCTTACCGGATGATTCCGGGCCGAAGATTTCGATGATTCGTCCTCGGGGGTAGCCTCCTACGCCGAGAGCGTAGTTCAGGCCTATGGATCCGGTGGGAATCACTTCCACGTCTTCAATATTTTCATCGCCGAGTTTCATGATGGCCCCGCGACCGTAGTTTTTCTCTATATTTCCAAGTGCCTGGTTGAGGGCGTTGAGCTTTGCTTTCATCGGGTCAAGCTCTTTGTCCTTCGGGGCCTTGATGGTGGTCTTTTTCTTTTCCATGTCTTTTTATTTCTATGGTCTAATTGTTTATGATGCAAAGTTAAGGCCGGTGGTGTGCCTTATCGGTGCACAGGTGTGCTAAAATGAGTTAATAATATGCGGTCCGGCAAAATTTTTCAGATTGCTAAATTAGCGATTTTTAGGGAGGTTGTCAAAAAAATTAGAAATAAATAAAAATTTTTTTGATTTGCAGTGAACCATTCTGCGGACGTGGTGTATGGGCGGAAAAACGAAAAGTGCAAAACGTTGTGTAATGGTAAACGGTGTTATTTTCAGTGGGTTGCAGGGCGTTTTGAGGGCGATTTTTGGCACTCTGAAAACGTGATTTTAGTTGGATTTGCTTGGATTTTGCTTGGATTTTCGCGGCTGAAAGTGTGATTTTTACTTGGATTAAGGCTTTGTTATCTTGGATTTTAGCTGTATTAGCAGGGTGATGCGGTGGTTATTGTGCGTCTTGTGCGTTGTCTTATTTGCGGCGCGAGGTGTCAGTTAGCGTAAGATTGACCTCTATTTTGCGCGACTCCGGGAGATTGTGTAAAACGGCACTCTTGTATAAAGATTGAATGTGTAATGGCTCAAATGTGATAAAACGCAATATAACAATACTTTATAAAATGTACTTTTCGTTTTGCGCCGAGATTGTGTAATGGATATAGTGTTGGGGTTACATTTGCCATCCAACAAAGTGCGTGGAACAATCTATTTTAGGCGTTTCAAAGCGTCCTGCAATCGGTAAAACAGCGAGGCGGCTTCATTGTCCCATTGGGCTATATCGGCGAGAGGTTCAAGTGCAATTTCCATTTGTATCTTTATGCCGTCAAGTGTGGGTAGTTTATCCAAACCCATTTTTTCAAGTGTAGAAACCTTAGTACCGATTTGCCCGGCAATCACTTCAAGGCTCATTCCGCGCACCCTCATGTAACGAGCCAATCTGTTTTTCATTTGTGCGCTATGCTCAAATGTGTAAAGTGTCTTTCGGCAAACTCCTAATATGGCGGCCAAATCATCTTTTGTGCCGTTGTGCTTCATCACAGCGTTGTAATAGCGTTCCGGGGTCAGTTTCGGTTTGTCCTGCTCCTGCGTGGATTCTTCGGGTGAGGACTCAGCAAGCGAGCGGCGCAATTTTCGGATATAACCGCTTTGTGCGCTTATATGCAACGTGTCGGCAATCTCGCTGTCAGTGAAGCCACACGAAATCAACTCAATAATGCTTTGTTTCTTTGATTTGGATTTATTTGACATTCAGCATAATATGTTATATTTGAGCGTTAAGCGGCGGCAGTCGCCCGAAAGCAACCGCCGCCGTGTTGTGTATCAGTTCAGCGAAAAACCGCCAAGCAGGATTTTAGGGTTTACCTTTGCGAGAGCCACGGCCATTGCGGTATTGTGGCTTTTTTTCTCGGCGAGATGTCGGGGTAAATCAATGCCGTTTTTCTCCAAATAGTATTGGAGACCTCCGATTTGCTCATGCGCCTCCGCGAGGCGTTCCAATAGTTCTTTGGTGCATCGCTTGTAAAAAGCGATAGTCTGCGCGTCAGCTGTTTGCGTCTGCTTGTTCATAACTCAAGTATTTAAGGAAGTTAAATAAAAAAGCGACCCTTAGGTGTCCTACGCTTACTTGAGTAAAAGCGCCGGGGCGTTTCCGCGCTCCGCACCATAGGCCGCTAAATATCTTTGGGGTGTTGTTGAAATGAATCATTACTCAAGTTTTTTAGGATGCGCAAATTTAGCCCTAAAATTCGGTTTGACAAAATATTTCGGGTACAAAATTGGGAAGTGTAGAAATTTTACGCAAAAAGAGTGTAAAGTTTTTACACTCCGTTTTGCCGTTATGGCATTAACGGCCAATTTTGCGCCAAACATTACGACAATGGCAAACGACACAAAAACAACAACTTTCATACTTTCGGACGAGTCACTGAACTCTTACGGCTTTGTGGTTCAGACAGCCGGAATCGACACGGCTCAGTTTGAACGTAACCCGGTTATGCTCTACATGCACGACCGCGAAAGCGGCGTTGTTGGCCGCTGGGAGAATATCCGCAAGGATGGCACCAAGCTAATCGCAGACGCGGTTTTTGATGAAAGCACCGAGTTGGGCGCAAAGATTAAAAAGCAGGTTGACAACGGTTTTTTGCGTTGCGTGTCAATCGGTATCGACAATGTGACGCAGGAGGATTTGAACAACGTTCAGACGGTTGTCAAATGCCGTTTAATCGAGGCTTCGATTGTGGATATACCGAGCAACGCCAACGCCGTGAAACTCTTTCGCCGCTCCGGGTCGTTCACCTATCGGCTCTCCGATCTCAACGACAACGCCTCCGATGCGTTCAGAACCGCCGTAATTGCCGCGTTAGGGCTTGAACCGGGCGCGAGTGATACCGAGATACTCCGGGCGATAGAAAAGGCCGTAAACGGCACGGAAAACGCCGAGGAACTGCTAAACAACGCCGTAGCACGCGGATATATCGACCCGGCGCAACGCGAGAACTTCCGGGCGATGGCGAACGGCAACCGCCGCGCCCTCATGGCGTACATAGACACCCAACGAAATACCGAGGCGAAAGAGATAGAAACAATGCTCAGAACCGCCGCCGGAACGTCAAGGATATTGAGTTACGAAACCGACCTTTACCGCCGTATCGGTGAGGCGATGGGGGCGCGTACGCTCCGCGAACTGCTTGATACGCTGCCCGGCCCGACAAAACCGCTTGACTTTATCAACCGAGGGAACGGGCGCGAGGGCTGGGGATTGCGCGAATACCGCAAGTTTGCCCCTAAAGAGTTGCAGGACAACCCCGATTTATACGCCCGGTTAGTCAAGGAGGAGACGGGGCGCAGTGTCGAGCCTCATTCGCTTGAATGGTATCGGCGCAACAATCCCGAATATCTCAAAGAGCACCCCGAAATATATCGGGAACTACTTGAAAAAGAGCGAGAACAGAGAAAAAGAAACCAATAAAAACCACCAACCCCCAAAACGCTGAATGGCATTAAACAAAGAAGTCTGGATTAACCAGATAATGGAGGGTTTTTACCCCGATGACAGCTTTTTGCAGAAAGCAAAGGATTTTTCCGGCTTTGTGGAAAATGACCGTCTGCACATTGCAAGCGCGGGAATAGACCCCAAAGTGTTGATTAACAACACGACATATCCTATTAAGACGGTCGAGCGCGAGGACGATGACAATGAAATCGTGCTTGACAAGTTCGAGACCGAAAACACGCTTGTGCGCCGCCCCGAGGCTATCGAGTACAGCTATGACAAGCTCGAAAGCGTAATCAGTCAGCACCGCGCCACACTCCGCAAAAGCGTGGCGATGAAAGCGATACACGCTTATGCGCCAACCGCCGACACGACCGACACTCCGGTAATTCATACAAGCGGACTCGCCACCGCCGGGCGCAAGCGTCTGACATTCGCCGACATTCTCGCCCTTAAAGAGCGTTTCGATGACGCAGACATACCGCTGACCGACCGCTACATTGTGTTGCACCCGAAACATGTCACCGACCTGCTTTTGCAGGACACGGAACTGTTCAAGAACCTCACCAACATCAAGGACGGCAAACCGTTTCAGTTCGCCGGATTCGGTTTTTATTCATTCGCGCAGATGCCCGTATATTCTGTCAAGGACGGCGCACTTACAAAAGTGGCGTTCAACGCCGTAAAGCCTGCAAACGCGCAGTTCGCGTCCGTGGCGTTCTATGCCGGGGAGGTGATGAAAGCGGACGGCGAAATCTATATGTATTCCAAAGAGGATGACCCAGGCGAACGCGCCACAATCGTGGGCTTTGACAAGCGTTTTGTCGCGCTGCCTATCCGTGGCAAGGGTATTGGCGCAATCGTAAGCGCATTAACCGAATAAAATACAGACACAATGCACGAGAACACCAAACGCAGAATACAGGCGGTCAAGAAACTGGCCGCAAAGCATTACGAGGAGGGCAATCTCGCCAAGTGCCACAAAAGCGTTTGGCGCAGGTTCATTCTCCCGGTCTACGGCATAGGTTACAGAACCTATCTGAGCTATCTTAAAACCGAATAGGACGCCAACCACATACCTACAACAAACGCGGCAACCACAGCGGAGCGCGGCGGCAATCTCAACCGATGCCGCCGCGCTTTTTCAGTCCCGAAACCGGGCAAATTTGGCCGTGGAACAATTTAGCAGCGCAATTATTGCCTGAATAGCAAAACCGAGGAGGGGACTATTTCTAAAACGCTGATTAAACAAGGCTTAACCACATAAAACGGCATTTTTAGTCCGTTTCGCACTCCAACTCAAAAAATGTACTTTTCGTTTTTTGGGGGTTTGTACCGCTTTTGTAAGTGTCTGAAAATCAATACTTGTTTTGCGGTACTAACTTTTTAGAGTTGTACCGCTAATTTTTTTAACGGAATTTCGGAAAATTGGTCGCAATGTAAACTATATCAAACGATTAGGCGATTTTTTTAGCGGTACTAAAGCGGTACTTTTGATTTTGCTAAATTGCACTTTTCGTTTTGCCGATTATAGGTGTTTAATAAGTACATAGCAAAATTACTTTTTCCATTGCAAGAAATGTGATAATGATTGGTTTATAAAAGAATTAAAGCTGTCGGGAGACAGCTTTTTTCATGTCATTACGCCACCTGAGAGTAAAAAATATTGCCGTCCGAATAAAATTCGCCTTTGCGGTGAACTATTTTCCGGACGATATGTTTAATAAGTACATAGCAAAAATTACTTTTTCCATTGCAAGAAATGTGATAATGATTGGTTTATTAAACGAATAAAGGCTGTCGGGATGACAGCCTTCTTCGTTTATATACGTTTTGTGATTTCCTTCCGTGTCTGTTCAGCTTTGCCGTAAACCCTCGGCAAGCATGGCTATATCGCGGCCTGAGGGAGCCTGATAGACGCGCAGGCCGAAGCGGTGGACTGCTGCCAGCACATGGTCCGTGACAGAGGCTGTAAACAGCTCGTAGGGCTTCCACGATGTAAGCGAGGTGAAGAAGTATAGCTCCAGCGGAATGCCCTGCGGCGTGGGGGCAAGCTCACGCACCATGTAGATCATGTTGTCGTTGGTCTTCAGTTCAGGCAGGCGTGAGATGTAGTGTTCAAGATAGCGGCGGAACAGAGTCAGGTTGACATGCTGCGCTTCGGGGTCGAGATCGCCCCACCATTCTTCTTCTTTGAGTCTGTCGATGGTCCGGCGGTCGCAGAAGCTGACGCTGTCAACGTCAATGGTGACCGAGCGGTTTATGCGGCGTCCGCGCGAGTCAGACATGCCGCGCCAGTTCTGGAACGATTCGCTCACCAGAGAGTAGGGAGGCACGGTGACTATGGTCATGTCGAAATTCTGTACTTTCACGGTGGTGAGGCCTACTTCAAGCACAGTGCCGTTGATATTGCGCGCGGGCACCGTGATCCAGTCGCCGGGGCGTAGCATGTCGTTGAGCGTGAGCTGCACACCGGCCACCACTCCCATTATCGAGTCCTTGAACACCAGCATGAGCACCGTGGCTGCGGCACCGAGGCCGGTTATAACCGTAAGCGGATTCTTGTCGGCAAGGATGGAAATAATGATGATCACACCCACCGAGACGGAGATCACCTGGAGCATCTGCCTGATGCCTTTGAGCGAAGAGGCGCGCCCTGACGAGGAGCTTTCTATCAGCTCGTAGAGAGCCAGAAGGAAGCGGTTGACCAGATGGACTATGACGCATACAATCAGTATGCGGAACGTGAGCGACGTAATGGTCAGTAGCGTCGGATAAAGTGCGAGTGACGGCGGCAGGAAGGTCTGGAGCAGGAGCACACAGGCCAGTTCGGCTACCACGCGCAGCAGACGCGGGTTGAAGAGCACATCGTCCCACTTGGCTTCCGTGTGGCTGATCAGCCGGTCGATAGCCGGAATCACGTAGCGGGTGAGCGCATAGAACAGCAGCCAGGCGCATATGAGTATCGTCCCGGCTGTCAGTAAAGTGGCACAGGCGCGGAGCAGGCTGTCGCCCACTCCCCACCCGTGCAGTGTTTCGGAGGTCCATTTAAGGAACCCGGCTGTCAGCTCAGGCTCCATTCGGCACCGTCTTTAGTGTCTTTGACCGTGAAGCCGAGAGCGGCGAGACGGTCACGGATAAGATCTGACGTGGCCCAGTCTTTCGATGCTTTGGCCTTGGCTCTTACATCAAGAAGCAGCTCTACGGCTCCCTCGAAGGGCTTGAGGGCTTCGGCTGAGTCGCCTGCCATTTCGGTGCGGACACCGAGGATGTCGACAAGGAAGGTGTCAAACACGGTCTTCAGTTCGTCGATATCGGCCTGAGTGGCGGTGGCATGTCCGTCTTTCACCTGGTTGACCAGGCGCAGGGCATCGAACAGATTGGCAATGACCATCGGGGTGTTCATGTCATCGTCCATCGCCTCATAGCATTTGCGGCGGATGTCGCTCACGTCGATTGTAGAGCTTTCTGACGGCGTCAGCTCCTGCAGGCGGCGATAGCCTTCAAGCATGCGTCCGAGGGCTTTCTCAGAGGCTTTGAGGGCCTCGTTTGAGAAGTCGACTGTTCCGCGATAGTGGGCCTGGAGTATGAAGAAGCGTATGGTCATCGGCGAGTAGGGCTGTTCGAGCAGCGGATGAGTGCCGTTGAAGAACTCGTCGAGGGTTATGAAATTGCCCAGCGACTTGCCCATTTTCTTGCCGTTGATGGTGATCATGTTGTTGTGCATCCAGTAGCGCACTGTGTCATGACCGTTGTGAGCCACAGACTGGGCTATCTCGCATTCATGATGTGGGAACATGAGGTCCATGCCTCCGCCGTGGATGTCGAAGCTCTCACCGAGATATTTCTCGCCCATTGTAGAGCATTCAAGATGCCATCCGGGGAAGCCTTCGCTCCAGGGCGATGGCCAGTGCATGATATGTTCGGGCGCGGCCTTCTTCCAGAGGGCGAAGTCGGCGGGATGGTGTTTCTGATCCTGGCCGTCGAGCTCGCGGGTGTTGCTCAGAAGCTCGTCAACGTTGCGGCCCGACAGTTTGCCGTAGGGATGGTCTCGGTTGAATTTTGGCACATCGAAATAGACGGATCCGTCCGAGATATAGGCATAGCCGCTTTCAAGGATCTTTTTGATGTATTCGATCTGTTCGATGATGTGGCCTGACGCGTGAGGCTCGATTGAGGGCGGAAGCACGTTAAGAGCCTCCATAGCCTTATGGTAGCGGGTCAGATAGTGCTGCACCACTTCCATCGGTTCGAGCTGTTC
This sequence comes from Duncaniella sp. C9, assembly GCF_004803935.1. Taxonomy (GTDB): domain Bacteria; phylum Bacteroidota; class Bacteroidia; order Bacteroidales; family Muribaculaceae; genus Duncaniella; species Duncaniella muris. The sequence goes on along the minus strand of NZ_CP039547.1, from coordinate 742,109 downwards.
GAGGCGGGCTTTCTTGGCTATCTTGTCCTCGCCGTCGTCGGCATCGTGTTCGAGATGGCCCACGTCGGTGATGTTGCGGACGTAGCGCACTTTGTAGCCCAGATGGCGCAGATAGCGGAAGAGTACGTCAAAGGTGATTGCCGGGCGGGCGTGGCCGAGATGGCCGTCGCCGTAGACTGTCGGACCGCAGACATACATGCCGACTTTGCCTTCATGCAGCGGTTTGAAAAGCTGCTTGGTGCGCGTCAGGGTGTTATAGATGGAAAAATTGTTTTCAATCAGATTCATAAGTCGCTTGCGTGATAGGGGGGATCAGGCTTTTCCGCCCATGATGAAGGGGTTGGGGATCTCGCCGCCGGGGTTGCCGCCGCCGTTTACCGGGCGTTTGGGGCGGATTTCGCCGAAAGTAGCTTCGTATTTCTTCACATTTTCCATGAGTGCGCCGAGCAGATTCTTGGCGTTTTCAGGAGTCATGATCACACGTGACTGCACTTTAGCCTGGGGCATGTTGGGTGCCATTGTGATGAAGTCGAGGAAGAATTCATTGGCACCGTGTGAAATCACTGCGAGATTCGAGTAGATGCCTTTGGCTACTTCGGGTGAAAGTTCGATCTTTATTTCGTTGGGATTGTTGTTTGCCATTGTCGTTTTAATTTTTTTGAGGTATAAGTTTATAAGATAAGATAGATCGGATGCTATGTTACGGGCTTGGTTGCCGTGTAGATACAGCATGTCCCGAAGGTCATCGGTATGAAGCGGGCTCCGGTAAAGCCTGCTTCTGCCATAAGGGCGCACATGCGCTCGCGCTGCGGCACTGCGGCTATTGATTCGGGCAGATAGCTGTAGGCGCGGACATCTTTGGATACAAGCCGCCCTACAGCGGGAATGATTCCGCGGGTGTAGAGCCTGTAGAACGGTCTGACAAACGCGGATGCGGGGGTGGAAAGCTCAAGGATCACTATCCGTCCTCCGGGACGTAAGACGCGCAGCATCTCGCGGTAGCCTGCGCCGAGGTCCTGAAAGTTACGGACACCGTAGGCGCAGGTGACTGAGTCAAACGAGCCGTCGGCGAAGGGTAGCGCCAGGCAGTCGGCTATGCCGAGGCTTACGCATTGTTCCAGCCCCTGCTCAGCTACTTTGCGGAGGCCTATCTCGACCATTCCTTCCGAGAGGTCAACGCCTGTGACCCTGCACGGGTTCAGGCGGCGGGCCATCAATATGGCCAGATCGCCTGTGCCGGTGGCTATGTCAAGGATCTCTCCGTGGGGTTCATGGCGCAGGAGGTCAACGGCCTTGCGCCGCCAGATGCGGTCAATGCCAAAGGTCATCGCCCGGTTCATGAAGTCATAAGCCGGGGCGATGGAGTCGAACATCTCGCGCACCTGATCAGCTTTGTGGCGGGAGTCGGAGTTGTAAGGTGTGATCTCTTCTACTTTCAAGGATTCAGAGTGTTGAGGCTGTCGAGCACGTTGCGTGCGATGCGGTCGTCAAGATGCTCTTCGGGAGCGGGAACGAATTTCTCGCCGGTGATGTGTTCGTAAAGCTCGATATAGCGTTCAGAGACTTCATTGCAGAATTCATCGGTCATTTCAGGCACCTGCTGGCCTTCCTTGCCCATGAAGCCGTGGTCCATAAGCCACTCGCGTACGAATTCTTTGGAGAGCTGGCGCTGGGGTTCGCCCTTGGCGAGGCGTTCCTCATAGCCTTCGGCATAGAAATAGCGTGAGGAGTCGGGGGTGTGGATCTCGTCGATGAGGATGACTTTTCCGTCACGCAGGCCGAATTCATATTTGGTGTCGACGAGGATCAGACCTTTTTCAGCAGCCATTTCCGAGCCGCGTTTGAAGAGGGCGCGGGTGTAGGCGGCCATAGTGTCGAACTGTTCCTCGGTCACGATGCCCTGAGCGATGGCTTCCTCGCGCGAGATGTTTTCGTCGTGTCCGGCATCGGCTTTGGTGGTCGGGGTGATGATCGGTTCGGGGAAACGCTGGTTTTCCACCATTCCTTCGGGGAGCTTGACGCCGCAGAGTTCACGCATGCCGTTTTTGTATTCACGCCAGGCGCTTCCTGCGAGATAGCCGCGGATAATCATTTCCAGACGCAGGCCTTCGCAGCGGTAGCCCACGGTCACCATCGGGTCGGGAACCGCAATCTTCCAGTTGGGAACGATATCAGCGGTAGCGTCGAGAAACGAAGCTGCGATCTGATTGAGTGCCTGCCCCTTGTAGGGTATTCCTTTGGGTAGAATTACGTCGAAAGCCGAGATGCGGTCGGTTGCGACCATGACAAGCAGATCGTCATTGATGGTGTAGACGTCGCGTACTTTGCCGTGGTAGACAGCGGTCTGTCCCGGAAAGTTGAAATCGGTGTTGACCAGAGTTGTAGCCATAGAGATTGGGAAAATGAATGGTTGTGTTTGTTGATTGCTGCAAATTTACAAAAAATTGCGGTAAAAAACCTGCCGCCACCGGAATAAACATGATGATTTTTCAGGCCGCTCTGTAAAGAGGCGTGAGCATCGCATGATTCCGTGTTGACGGCAGGTTTTATGATTTTCGATAGATTGCTGTCAGACAGCTTCTCAGAGTTTGATCTTCAGTGTGACGGGAGTGATGGAGCGTGACGAGACGCGCAGCAGCAGGATTCCTTCTGGCAGATGGGCGAGGCTTGTCTCGGCTGAAGAGATGGTCTGCATGGCTATGCGGCGACCGTCGATACCGTAGACCTCAAGCAGAGCGCCTATGCTGGTTTCGCCCACGCGGAGGCTGCGGTTCGCACTATCATAGTCTATTCGGTTGTCGACACTGATATTGCCGATCGAGCTTTCGCGGAAGTCATTGTCGGAGAGTTCGCCCATCAGCGAGTTGAGCCACACTTCAAGCGCGGTGTAGCCCTCAGCGTTGACCAGGTTGTTGTCAGGTGTGGTCGGGTCGAGGTTGTTGGCCTTTTCCCATTCATCGGGCATTCCGTCACCATCGGTGTCGGCCGGAACTGTGTAGTCGCTGCGGTAGGGGAAGAAGCCTTCGGCATCGGCTTCGGTGTCGATCATGCCCATCCCGGCGCCTGCGAAGTCACCGCTGAATGTGACCTTGCCGTTTTTCACATCGTCAGCCACACGGCGTTCTACTTTGTCGCGGTTGATGGTGCCTGCTTTCTCGACTACGGTCTTGAAGGCTTCTTCGGCGCTCTGTATGTCATAAAGCATATAGTTTTCCGGTATATATCTGCCGGTCGGACCGAGGGCGGAGTGCTGATACCAGGGGGTTGCGGTGACAATGCGCTGGTCGGCGCGGATGTCGGCAAGCGTGTAGCTTCCCTCAACGGCTATGGCAGTCCAGTTGTCGGCGTTGGCCGAGGGGAATCCTTCGGCTATATTGCCGTTGATATACCATTTGGCCGGGCCCCATGAAGTGGCTCCGCTGCGGGCATAGCTTGAGTTTACGAATTCGATGCGGGTCTTGTCTGACCATGGTCCGGGCTTGTAATAGTTGTTTATGAAGTTGCATTCATGGACTGAGTTCAGTCCGGTGTAGTTTGACACCGGAGCTGTGTTTTCGCCACCATAGCAGCCTCCGCGTTTGCCATAGTTGTAGTTGACGTTGTTGACATATTCCATGAACACCACGTGGTCCTCGCCGCGGGCTCCGTTGAAACGTGGCGAACGGGAATTGTTGTGGGCAAGAAGATTGTGGTGGTAGGTGGCAGGCGATCCGCCCCACTGGCAGGCATAGCCGCGCTCGTCTTTGACGTGGCCGGCGTTATAGAGGCCTTCGTGTAGCATGGAATACTGCACGGTCAGGAAGTGTGAGTCGGCGGTGTTCATGTTTTCCTCTGTCGACCATCCGAAGGAGCAGTGGTCGAAAATAAAGTTCGAGCAGTTTTCGGCTCCGAGGGCGTTGTTGGCTATGATCTGGCCTGACATGTCTTTCTGCCCGATGCGGAAACGCATGTTGCGGACAATGAAGTTCTGTGATCCGCCAACGTTGAGTTTGTTACGGGTGATGACGATTCCTTCGCCGGGAGCGGTCTGTCCGGCCAGGGTCCAGTTGGCTCTTTTCACATTCAGGGGGCTTGCCAGAGCTATGTCTCCGCTGACTTCGAAGATGATTGTCAGTGGCTCGCCTTTGTGCTGGTCGAATGCCCAGCGGAGTGTTCCGGCTGTGCCGTCGTCGGCAGTCGAGGTGACTTTGACCACCTTGCCGCCACGTCCGCCGGTGGCATATTTTCCGAATCCTTCGGCTGTCGGGAAGGCCATGAGACGGGCTGCTTCGCTTGCGCTGACGGCTTTCGTGGTGACGCCGTGGCGTGAAATGGATGCCACGCTGAATTCAGAGGCTTCTGCTCCGGCGGGGAGCGTATAGCTTGTCTCCACGCTCAGACATTCCATTTTGCCGTTGCGGTATATGATGTAACCCGCTGCATCTTCTCCGCTCTCCCAGGAGAATGACGAAGGGCTTACGGTGAAGTTGCAGGGTTCGGCGGTGCCGCTTAGTATTGCTTTGAAGTCAAAGGGTATCTCTGATGCTTTTTTGAACAGGAACTCAGGACTGATGTAGGCGGCGACTTCCGCGTCTGAAGCCTGGCTGGAGAAGGCGGCGCGGCGCGAAATGTCGGCCGGAGAGCCGTCGGCGTTGAGGTTTTTGTATTCGTAAAGCGACGCTGAGTTTTCCGATCCGTTCCAGTCTTTCCAGCCTTCAGCCTTTATGTGATTGCCGAGGCGGCAGTTCAGGAACATGCTTCCGGAATTCACCTTCCAGGGACGGCCGAGGTAATAGGTTGAGGCTCCTGTGCCTTCGCCGGCCATAATGTTGCAGCTGTTGAAGAAGAGCCCTGCGCGGAATGCCTGTGCAGAGAGTTCGGGATAGAATGTGCGGTTGAGGGTCAGTCCGGCTTCAGCAGGAGCGGTGATGTAGCCGCCATTGGGGTTGTAGAGGCAGATGATGTCGCAGCCTTCGAACCATTCCAGGCCTCCGTCATAGATGAAGTCAGTTGAGCCGCTGATCTTGCAGCCGGTGAAGTAACCGCGGGCACCGGTGTTGGCTTTATATGTGTCCTGGAAGCCTTCGAGGATGCAGTTTTTGAACAGATGGGCGTCCGCTGCGGTGTAGAGTGCTTCGGCCTGTCCGACATTGCCTGAGGTGTTGCGGATGGTGAGGTTTTCGGCGTAGAAGCGTTCGGTGAACACGTTGAGGGCCGCGCAGTCGGTGTAACTGTTGCCGCTTGAGCCTCCGCGGTTGACTGATGATGTCAGAATAGTCGTTGCGGCATCGGCGCCGATGAGGGAGATGAATTTATTGTGATTCTCCTTGGTGCCGGCGTAGATGTTTTCGTCATAGATGCCTGAAGCTATGTATATTATGCCTCTCGTTCCGTCAGGAACGGCGTTGATGGCGGCCTGTATAGTGCTGTAGTCGCCTGAACCGTCGGGATTGACATAGAGCAGGGTGACGGGCGCGTTTTCATCAGGCGCAGGCTTCTGGTTGCCTTCCTGGGTGAATCCGAATTTGCTGAGGTCGCTGAGTTCGCCCACATCTCCTACCGGATTAGCTTTGGCATAGTCGGCCTGCTCGGCGCTTATGCGGTCGCCGAATATCTGGAGCTTGTGAACTCTCGGTGCCTGCTTCGTTGCCAGCGGGTCTATGGCCTGCCAGTCAAACGGCGCTTTCTGCACCTGGTCATCGGCATTAGCCTTGCCGTCGCCGTCCCACACGCGCCAGCGCAGTGACACGTCATGACGGTCAATGATATTTTCCATGAAGTAACCTTGGTCGGAGAATACGGTCCAGCCTTGTTTCTGCTTTTCGGAACCGGCCCAGACGAGCGGCTTCCACTCTCCGTCACCGATTTTGATGTCGCACTTTATGCCTCTGCCCCATGAAGTGGATGACCATGACCACTGGATGCGTTCCACATAAGGTATGTGGTCTATCTCCATCCATCCGTGGAGAGAGGAGGTCTTGTCAAGAGAGGCTCCACGACACATCTGCACGAAGCCTGCTTCGCCTTTGACCGGACGGCCGTTTTCATAAACCACATTGTCTTCGAGCATCACCGTGTGGCCCGGACTTTTCCAGTCGTTGTACCCATAGTCGGGTCTGCCAGGGGCCGATTCATTGTGGTAGAACTGGCGGCTGAATGCGGCAGTAGCGGCCGCAGAACCTCCGTTTGATGCTTTGGTGGCAAAGGTGCAGTTGTGGAACAGCACCGGATAGGTCACTCCTTCTGTCCCGATGACCGGCACGTTTATTATGGCGTTGACATAGGTGTCATCAGCCCATTCCGGACACGCTCTTCCGGTCCATTTGTCCGGTTTGGAGGGGTCCTTAGGCCATGTGTCGGGCCATGATGTGTCTGAAAAGTTTATGTCAATGATTTTGGGTGATGTTGAAGCGTTGCTCCACTTTTCAACCGCTCCATCCGGATCTGAGACGGCAGCACTTGCCGGCAGCGGTAGGCATTGCAGGCCGGAGGCCAGGAGTGCTCCCGCCATTAAATAGCGGTAAATTTGTTTCATGTGTAATGATTTGGAAGGCATATGAAAGATAATTAAGGGTGTCGGATTATAATTGGTGTCTGATGTATAATTAAATAAATTGCCTGATGTCTGTTGAAAAAAACACTTGCCCAGGACCGTGTTTAGCCGGTCGGCAGGGCAAGCGTCTGTATTGTTGTTTGAAATTGAATGCGCTGGATGTGCTTTATTTTGCAGCGGCGTCTTTGGCGCGTTCGAGATATTTCTGCATGTCCACACCGATCTCGGCTCCGTAGTTGGGATATTCCTTTACGATCTGCTCGTAGACGGTGGCTTCAGCCTTGTAGTCTTTCTGTTCGCGGAGCACTGTGGCTTCCTTGAGAAGGAACGCGGGTGTGTAGTGGGGATTGTTGTCAGAGATCTTCACTGCGCTCTTGTAGCATTCGATGGCCTGGGGATACTGCTTGAGGTTTACATAGCAGTCACCTTCAAGTGATTTTGCAGCGGCGCCGATGATTGATTCTGTGGCATCATAATTTTTAAGGTGATTGAGTGCGTCCTCATATTTGCCCTGCTTGTAGAGAAGGATAGCGGCGTTGAGGTTGGCAAGGTTGCCGGCAGAGTAGCCGTGGTCGGCTGCCACCTGCTGGTATTTGGCGAGGGCTATCGAGTCGTTGCCCATCAGAAGCTCCATGTCGGCCTGGCCGAGGGCATTGTTGGCGGCGTTTTGTCCGGGCTGGCGGATGGCATAGACGTAGATCAGGACAGCTGCTACGACTGCGGCCACTGCGATGCACGACCATACGATGATTTTAGGGTTGCTCTGCACCTTTTCGCCGAGGCCGGTGAGAGTGTCGTTTACCTCGTCGATAGAGGTGTGGATCTGTTCGTTGTTGGGCTTGTTATTTGCCATTGTTATGTGATTCGTTTTTGATTTATTCAGATTCCGGTGCGACTAAAAGCCTTGTTTTTAGCTCGTTGTCGCGTTCCAAAGTGCAAAATTAATACATATTCTCCAATAAATGAAATTTTTAGCCTGATTTTTGACCGCTGTCTGTCGGATTCTTCACTGATTTTTGGTGTTCACATGTGTCAGGGGTTGCATAATTGAAAAATAATGTCTAACTTTGCGCCATAGTTCCGGGGCGTAGCGCAGTCCGGTTAGCGCACCTGCTTTGGGAGCAGGGGGTCGCGAGTTCGAATCCCGCCACCCCGACGAACATTTCAGCCGCAGGCTTCAGATCGCAAGATCCGAGGCCTGCGCTTTTTTATATAGGTGAGATGGCTGATTCATTGGCCTTATGCAAACCTTTGCCAAGGCGGGTGCGTTGAAAATAAGTCTGGGTATGAATATACAAAAATAGGCTTATGAATATGAACAAGAAATCTGTCACTACGCCTGATGAATCGCCTGTAACGGCGTCAGGACGTAAGAAAATCGTATCGACGGCCAAAGGATCAGTCACTATGGCGGCTATGGCTGTCCTGATCGTTACGTCGATTCTGAGTCTTCGCGGGTTGCCGTCGGAGGCGAAATATTGTGTCCAGTCGATATTCTACTATCTTTTTGCGGCTTTGGTGTTTCTGCTGCCGTTTTCGCTGGTGTGTGCCGAGCTGGCTTCCACCTATACCAAGAGCGGAGGTCTCTACCGTTGGGTGTCGGAGGCTTTCGGTCCACGATGGGGTTGGACGGCCATGTATCTGGAGTGGCAGACAATAGTGATATGGTTCCCTACCGTGCTTATGTTCGGTGCGGCTTCATTAGCCTATATATTCTGGCCTGAAAGTTTCGATGCTGCCCTGGCTTCGAACAAGGTCTACACTATTGTGATAGCGATGCTGATGTATTGGCTTGCCACATTCAACGCCTTCCGCGGACAGCGTTCGGCGAACCTGCTGAGTACCTGCGGCGGCCTGGTGGGCACCATCATTCCCGGCGCAGTGCTGATTGTGCTTGCCGTTCTCTATGTCTGCCTCGGCAAGCAGGTCAATCTCACCGACGTTTCGTTTTTCCCTGATTTCGGCAATGCCGGAACAATAGTCCTTGCCGCCTCGATATTTCTGTTCTATGCGGGCATGGAGCTTCAGGCTGTCCATATCAATGACATGAGCAATCCGGCGAGAGATTTCCCGAAGTCGGTTTTTCTCGCTATAATAGTGATTGTGGCTGTCTATGCGCTCGGCACTCTTGCCATAGGCATCATCATACCGTCTGACAATATCGATCTGCTGCAGTCGCTGCTTGTGGCTTATAAGTCTCTGTGGGCTTCGTTCGGACTGAGCTGGCTCGGCAATGTGATGGCTCTGCTTATTATGATAGGTGTGATAGGGCAGATCAGTGCTCTTGTCACCGGTCCGGCAACAGGCCTGATGGCCGTAGCGCAGTCGGGATATCTTCCGCGGTCACTTCAGACAGTGAACAAAAATGGTGTCAACAAGCCGATCCTCTTGATCGAGGGTGTGTTTGTGTCGCTGCTTTGCCTGGTGCTGATTGTGCTGCCTACCGTGGAGTCGGCCTATCAGATCATGTCGCAGATGGCCACCATAATATATCTGATCATGGTGCTGCTGATCTATGGGGCTTTTATCCGTCTGCGCCGTGTGGCTCCGGGTCGCAAGCGCGGATTCAGAGTTCCGGGTGGAAAAGTCGGTGAGGTGATTGTCTGCGGGCTCGGCATTCTCGGAGCCTTGCTTGCGCTGGTGCTGAGTTTCCTGCCTCCGTCACAGATCTCTACCGGTTCGCCGGTGGTCTACGTGGGTATAATCATTATAGGTGTGGCTGTTTTCCTCGCCATTCCTCTTGTGGTCTATGCCAGACGTAAGCCGTCATGGCGTAATCCTGATGCTCATTTCTATCCTTTTGACTGGCAGATAGAGGGCCGCAAGCCTGATCAGGTGTCGAAGTGGGTTCCGGGCTATGAGCCTACCGAGCAGGAGGTGGAGGAGGCTGAAACCGTTGCCATAGCCCGCCACGGCAGTGAGCCACATATGTAGCGGCCTCAGTCATGGCGTTTTGTCTGGGTAAAAGCAACGGCCCTCTGACCCGGAGCGCGCTTGAAGAGCGTTGTGGCGGGGCAGAGGACCGTCAGAGGAGCTTTGGATGCCCGAAGAAGCGGCGGGTGACCGGCACCTTACTTCTTATCGAGAATCAGAGTGGAGCCTTGCCATGTGTTGGCGGCGTCCAGGACTTTGAGCAGGTCGCTCCAGTCAGAGGCAGAGAGGAGATGCGCATTGTAACGCTTGGTGATCTCGATGTTGACGAGATCGGCCGAAGGTGCTGAAGCGCTGACCGTGAAACTTCCGGTCTCGTTGCTGACCGAAGTGTCAAGAGCTGCGAGTGAACGGGCGTTGACGCTATAGCCGGCAGGAAGTTTCAGGCTGATGCGGGTGACGTATTCGCGCGGAGTGCGGAGATAGACGTCGTCTGTGCGCCCGCGATCCGACGGCAGGGCTTCGATCTGTCCGCTCATAAGTTTTCCGGCTGAGAGGATCAGGTTTTTGCCTGCGCGCTTCACGAGGTTGTCCATAGTATAGCTGATGTTGTATCTGAGTTCCGGATCTGAGGGGTCGATGCCGATTGAGGTGACGCTTCCGGATGAGAATTCCGAGGCGTCAGTTCCGTGATATGCTTTGATTTCCTCCTTGAAATCGTTTTTTTGCTCGTTGCGTCCGTCGGCATAGCGCTCCTGGCGGTCGGCGGCCTCTTTTTTGTTTTCTTTGATGTCCACGGTCAGACCGTAGCGGTTCAGCCAGGCTTTATAGCCCTCGTTGATATCTTCTTCGCTGAGCACTCTGAAGCCGCCGGATTTAGTGGCTCCGGTGTATGCTTCCTCACGCCTGATGCTGAGTGTGGTGCCGTCAATTGTTGCTTCGACGGAGGTGACGTTGCGGTTGTCGGCCGCGCTTGTCATAGGCAGAGTTATGTAGTCGGCATCCGTGGTCGGTTTCTTTTTGCGTTCTTTGTATTTTCGCCACATCAGCACCTTGCGGCCCTGGAGCGACGGCGGCAGGTCAGATGGCGCCAGAATGCCACCTACGGGCGGGAAGTAGTAGCGAGGCTGATCTCCGCTGACTCTGGCAAAAACCAAGGTGTGGTTAAGATTGATGAGCTGGTCAAGCGGTTCATAGGAATCACGGGTAGAGATTCCGGGGTCTTGCGGGATTTTGAAGGAGCAAAGGTCGTAATTGAACTGCTTTGAGAATGATAAATTGTTGAGTGCGCCACGTTTGGCGATGTAGATATAACATAATATATTGTAGGTGTAGTCAGCGGCCTGCTGCGCCGTAATTTTCCCATCTTTCATGAGTTTCTGCAAGGTCTTGCCGATCTTCTTGCCGTCGCGGATATATTCCTGGGGCATGGAGCCGCTGACAGATCCCGGTTGCATCCACCAGCTTCTGGCATCCCAGACGTCTTCCTGGATGAGTGTGGCGTCAGGGTTGGCGTGAAGTCCGTCTTTGCGGGCGCTTCTCGGAGTGAAGTCATCGCTGTTACGGCGGTTGAATATGTGGATTTTGACCATAGGCGACTGCTGGTCGGAGTTGTACCACAGGCGGGGTTCCTTGGGGATGTCGGTCATTTCGAGGTCGAGCACATAGTTCTTGTCTTCGTCGCGGCTGACGGTGAAATCAGGAGCTCCGTTGAGGGTGCGGTATTGTGTGGTGAGATTGTCATCGACCACACAGTGGATCTGATAGTTCATGATCGGAGCTTCATCGCGAAGGGTGAAGACCATCGGATCGGGGTGGACGTTCTGGAGTTTCGATTCGGTGTAGAAGAACACGTCGATGTCATCGCCGGTCTCAAGTCCGGGGATGGCGAGTTTTCGGCTCTTTTTTTCTCCTTTCTTTCCCTCTTCCACCTCGATGAATTCAGAGGTGTCGATGTCAACGGTGCGGCCGTCGGGCTTGATGAGGCGCACGCCCATAGCGCGGCGGTTTTTCGCGTATCCGTCCCAGTTTCGAGTCTTCTTGTCGGTGCTGAAATCGAATTCCGAATACTTTTCAAGGGCGGCTTTGTCATTTACGTGTATGAGCATGCGTGTCAGATGCGACCCCTGCACCTGGGCTTTGCGTGAGAAGCGCAGAGTGCCGCTCATTCGGCCGAAGCCGGTCTTCTTCTTGGCATCGACATCTTCATAGATGGCTTTGATTACGGCCGATTCGTTGCGGTATTTGTCAGGTATTTCCTTTACGTTGAAAGCCGGGAGTTTCATTGCATAGACTTCCGCGCGGATCGTGTCGGTAAACCGGCGGTAATCCTCCTTGCTGTCTGCGTAGGAGAGTAGGGCGCTTATCAGAGCGACTGTGGTGAGAATTACTTTTTTCATATCGGTTCGGATTGGCAATGTGATGATATATGTCGGTCAGTGGTGATCAGTTTCTGAGTCTTATCTCGATCTGCTGGTTGCAGGCTTCGTTCCAGGTGCTGACAGCCTTGTTCCAGTCCGGGATCTCCTGAAGCGGGAGGCGGGCGGTGTGCAGCAGGAGGGTCTTGGTCATGTTTATTTTCTGCCCTTCGCGGCTGAAAATGCAGCTGAAGTCGGCAATTGGACCTTCGTGGCGGTAGTTGTCGGGGAGTGTGACATCGACATTCTCAGGGATCATGACTGTGGTGCGCCTTTTGATCAGTCCTGTCATGGGAAACTGGTAGTCGCTGCGGCGCTCGTCGGTGTCGATGCGTGATGTCAGAGGATCGCCGGAGGTGTTCATGTCGATATAGATTGTGTTGTCGGCCTCTGTGAGCGCCGCAGTGTTGAGTATCGGTGCCCAGAAGGTGATTTCGCCCGGAGTATCCTTTTTATATGTGATGCTGTCTGCCGGCACTGCTGCTCTCTGTGTGGGGACAAGGGCTTTGGCAAGCAGTTCGTTGAGGTGCTGTCCGGGGACTTCGGCATAGCTCTTGATGAAGTGTTCGGCCATGTCCTCGGAGTAGTGTCTGTAGGCTATGCCTGAGAGCCCGTCGGGGGTCAGCCTGTAGTTGTAATTCAGTATATCGGCAGATGCTACGGGTGATGTCGAGGGGATTTCTATCATGCGGTAGCCCTCAGAAGTAAACATCATGGCGTCTTTGCCGCGAATCCATTCCGGGATGTGGCGGGCCGAGATCTGTTCGTGGGTCGGGTCGAGGAAGAGCCATGAATCGCCGTCGGGGACAATGCAGATCATGTGGTTTGTGGCTGCAAGCGAGGGCGCTTCGGCTATACGGAAGGGTATGACATCGGTGCCCACGGCGGCTATGCGGGCCTCGATGCCTGCGCGGTTGAGAAGGGTGGCGAGCAGCAGCGACATGCCTTTGCAGTCGCCGTAGCGCTTGCGCATCACTTCGGCGGGGGTGTCCGGCCGATAGGCGGCCTCTCCGGCTTCGAATGCCACATAGCGGATGTTTTGCTGCACATGGCGGTAGATCCGGCCTATGGCTTCTAGGCGGTCTTTGGCTCCGTCTGTCAGACCGGCTACTGTCGCGCTGGCTCCGGCTATCACGGTGTCGACATCGAGCATGGGGCGGTGGTAGCGGTAGAGCGAGTCGCAGTCAGGGAAGTAGCCTCTGACCATTATGTGGGGCAGTGCAGACAGGGCGGAGGGCTGGTGTGTGTCATCAGGTATTTCGGGGAGAGAGCTGACGTTATAGGTGATTGTCCGTGATCCGTCCGGTGCGGTCCGGTCATCGCGTGTGATTCCTGATGCCGGGAAGTGACGGTCGACGAGTTCTATGGCAGGCAGCGATGCAGGTATATGGAAAACGATCTGCTTCGAGCGCACCGGATATTCCTCGGAGGGAAACACTCCGGTGAAGTGGGCGCCGTCAGCGAATGTGCGCCGGAACTGCACTTTGGCCTTGCGGTCCTTGCGGTCCAGCAGAATGTCGAAATAGCAGACTTTGCTGTCATCATGAAATACGGTCGGAGAGTTGGCGTTGCGGTATTGCGCTTTTCCTCCGGAAGCTTTGTCGAGGGAGATGATGTTGCTGTGGAATATGTGAGGCCTGATGCGCTCGGAGCGTCGTGTGGCCTGATATTCCAGGGTTGTGGAGTGTTTTATCTCAGGTCCGTTTTTGCCCTGCACGAAGCGGTATTCCTCGATGCCGGAGGTAATGACCACATTCTCGTCGGGTTTGGCTGCATGTGTCGCAAAGGTGTGGCATGTCAGCAGTAAGGCGATGGGAAGCAGTTTTTTCAGCATAGCGGAGAGTCTCTGATTGGTTATTTGCAGAAAGTCTGGAAGATGTCTACTGCAAAGTTAGCCATCAGAAAGTAAAAAAAGTGTGACTTAAATCACACCTGCAGAAGAATAATTGATCAGAAACTCTGATCTGTGTCACCGTTTTGGTCAGAATCTCTTATTTGGTCATTCAGTCTGGAGCGCATTCTCACAAATGTCTCGCGGGCTATCCCGAGATAGGATGCGATGGCGGTATTTGACATCTGTCCGTTGATATGAGGCAGGCGTCTGAGCAGTTCAAGGTAGCGCGATTCGGGAGATTCGCAGCGGTAGGCTATGCCGCGCAGCATGAAACTCGTGGCTATGGCTGTGGTGAACTGCAGGCGGAAGCCCGGAAGCTCGCGGTCGATATAGTCAGTCATGGCATCAAGGCTGACCACCGCTGCTTCAGAATCGCACATGGCGGTGATGTCAAAGCCTGAGCGGCGTGAAAAATCAGGAGTTATGTAGGCTCCGATTATTTCATCTGTGAAAGCAAGCGAGAGTATCTGGCGGTCTCCTTTGTAGTCAGGGCGCGAGAATGCGAATCCGCCGGAAATTACCAGACCTATTTCCTGCGCTGGCCGGCTGAGGGTGCAGAAGTGTTGCCGCCGGCGGTAGCTGCGGCGTTCGCCGTTGGTCAGTATGTAACGGCGCAGCGGTTCCAGGTCAATGATGTCGTATAATTTGAGATCAGCCATGTGGTAAAAGGCATATCCGGCCAGAGATGACTCACAGGGGAGATACCATGAGATGTTTGTGAAATATCTTTGACATAGCCGGAATGAGAATCCGGATTTGAACTATGCAAATATAATGTTTCTCTGAGAAAAAATGCGTACCTTTGCGCTAGAATAATTATCACAGTTCTTAATTTTTAGCCAAACTCTGTAACACCATGAGTGGTTTCTTTGGAACGGTAGGCAGACAAAGCTGCGTGACCGATCTTTTCTACGGTACGGACTATAATTCGCATCTGGGTACACGCCGTGCCGGTATGGCTACTTTCGATGCTGCCGACGGGCAGTTCTGCCGGTCAATTCACAATCTGGAAAATACCTATTTCCGGACCAAGTTCGAATCTGATCTCGGAAAATTCCGTGGCAACGCAGGCATCGGGGTCATAAGCGATACCGACCCGCAGCCGATAGTGATCAATTCACATCTCGGCAAGTTTGCGATAGTGACAGTCGCCAAGATCGCCAATATCAAGGAACTTGAAAAAGAAATGCTTGAAGGCAACATGCATTTCGGCGAACTCAGCTCCGGCAATACGAACCAGACCGAGCTGATAGCCCTGCTTATCATTCAGGGCAGGAACTTTACCGAAGGTATTGAAAACGTTTTCAACAAGATCAAGGGCTCATGCTCGATGCTTCTCCTGACTGATGACGGAGCCATCATCGCTGCCCGCGACAAGTGGGGCCGCACTCCGATCGTCATCGGCCGTAAAGATGGCGCATTTGCCGCTACCAGCGAGTCGAGCAGTTTTCCGAATCTCGACTTCGAGATTGACCGCTATCTCGGTCCCGGTGAGATCGTGCGCCTGACCGCCGACGGTGTTGAGCAGATGCGCAAGCCCAACGAGCGCATGCAGATATGCTCTTTCCTGTGGGTCTACTATGGCTTCCCGACATCAAGCTACGAGGGCCGCAACGTCGAAGACATGCGCTATCAGTCGGGCTATGAAATGGGACAGACCGATGACTCTGAGGTTGACTGCGCATGCGGAATCCCCGATTCCGGTGTCGGAATGGCTCTCGGTTATGCTGACGGAAAGGGAGTGCCCTACAAACGCGCAATATCCAAATATACTCCCACCTGGCCCCGCAGTTTCACCCCCAGCCGTCAGGAACTGCGCGATCTTGTAGCCAAAATGAAACTCATCCCCAACCGTGCCATGCTCGAAGGCAAGCGGGTGTTGCTTTGCGATGATTCAATTGTGCGCGGTACTCAGCTGCGCGACAACGTCAAGATCCTCTATGACTACGGAGCGAAAGAAGTACACATCCGAATCGCCTGCCCGCCGCTGGTCTACAGCTGTCCTTTCGTAGGCTTCTCGGCGTCAAAGAGTGACCTTGAGCTGATCACACGCCGCGTGATCCAGGAACTCGAAGGAGATCCTGACGCAAATCTTGACAAATATGCCACTACCGGCTCTCCGGAATATGAGAAGATGGTCTCCATCATCCGCGACCGTTTCGGACTGACATCACTGAAATTCAACCCGATCGAAACCCTTGTCAAATCCATCGGATTGCCCAAGTGTCAGCTCTGCACCCACTGCTTCGACGGCAGCAGCTGCTTCTGATGCAGAATTCTCGCGCCTGCATCAGCATCTGATCACAGCCAGTCTCTCCATCTGCAGGGGCAAGAACATTTTAACCGGATAGCATCAAATAGCGTCAATTTTGCAAAATTGACGCTATTTGATTTTTTAGAGGGTGTTTCATAACAAGAGTTAAAATCTGAGTGGTGTATCTTTTAGATAAATTGTTGGAAGGGAGGAAGAAGCATAGCGAGCTATGCGACTGACGAGCTTCAACAATTTAGCAAAAGAGACACCAAGGCTCAGGTAACATAAAATTTTTTACAAATGGAATATCCTATTTCCAAAAAGACAATACAATCGCCTCCGAAAGTTTTAAGCGGCTATGGCTCTTAATTTCAGTCACATAGCTCGCTATGCTCCTTCAATTCAAAGTCAAATATAATCATTTATAATGATATAACAAAAAAGCGAACCGATATTCTCGATTCGCTTTGGTGGAGTATAGCGGACTCGAACCGCTCACCTCGACACTGCCAGTGTCGCGCTCTAGCCAGATGAGCTAATACCCCTTTCACTTTTGCGGGAGCAAAGATAGGGAGTATTTTTGAGTTTAGCAAAATTTTGGCGGATTTTTTTGTAATTTTGCATCGAAATGCTTCTTAAGCAACCTTGAAATGGCTGTCTCTGCTTGCTTCGAATGCTCGGAAAGGTGTGTCTGAGCGCAACTCCATGACGCTTCCCGGATGAGGCGGCTCGTTTTTTCAAGAAGGAAACACGTTTTTATCGTTTAATTTTTAACTCGAAAGAGTTGCTTATATGCTCTGAATTTATGGAAAAGCAGAATATGGTCCGCAAGCCGTTGATCGGCATGACTCTTGGTGAACTTGAATCTGTGGCCGCTGAGGCCGGACTCCGCCGTTTTGCCGCAAAGCAGATTGCGCGGAGGCTTTATGTGAACCGCTCGCAGTCTGTTTCCGAGATGACCGAACTGCCTAAGGCTTCGCGTGAGTGGCTTGAAGAGCATTATTGTGTGGGGCTGCAGGCACCGATAGCCGAGGCTCGGTCGACCGACGGTACAGTGAAGTATCTTTTCGCTACACGCGGGGAGGGCTTTGATTTTCTTGACGGGGGTGCCGGTGGGCGCGATGTTGAGGCAGTCTATATTCCCGACCGCGAGAGAGCCACTCTGTGTGTGTCATCGCAGGCCGGGTGTCGTATGGGCTGCCGCTTCTGCATGACGGGGCGCCAGGGTTTTCACGGCAATCTCACGGCGGCAGGCATCATCAATCAGGTGATGGCTATTCCGGAGAGCCGGACGCTTACAAACATAGTGTTCATGGGGATGGGGGAGCCTATGGACAATATAGAAGAGGTTCTGAAAGCGGTGGAGGTGCTTACCGCGCCTTGGGGATTGGCCTGGAGTCCGAAGCGCATCACAGTGTCGAGCATCGGAAAGCTTGACGGTCTGCGCCGGCTGCTTGACGAGACCAAGGTGCATGTGGCCATCAGTGTCCACTCGCCGTTCAAGCAGGAACGCGAAGATCTGATGCCGGTTGAGAAGGCTTTCCCGGTGGCGGGAGTGATGGGTGTGATGAAGAATTACGACTTTGCCCATCAGCGCAGGCTTTCGGCCGAATATATAATGTGGCGGGGGGTGAACGACGATCTTCGCCATGCTGATGCGCTGGCGCGTCTGCTCAAAGGGGTGGACTGCCGTGTCAACCTGATCCGCTTCCATGCTATTCCGGGTTTCGACCATGTCACGGCAGACACGGAAACAATGGAGCGTTTCCGTGACCGTCTCAATGAGCTCGGCGTGACCGCCACCATCCGCACATCGCGCGGCGAGGACATCGAGGCTGCATGCGGTATGCTCAGCGGTAAGGAGGGAGCCGTGGAAAAAGAAGGGGTTGCGAATTGTTAAAAAACAACAAAAAGGCTTTGTGGGCCAGTGCATAACTGAACCAATCATAGGTGTCGCAGGTTGTGTCTTATGGACAGCGTGCAAGAGCGTAACGACTATCTGTCAGACCTTGAAAGCAGCAATTTAATTAAAAATTATTAATAGAGAAAAATTTCTTTAATTTGCCGGCTCTATACCGAAAAAAGTAAGTAACTTTGCAAGCGGATAAAAAGGACCTTCCTCAAGGTTAAAAGATTATCAATTTTAGGAACAATAATTATCAATTTCATATCAAACACTCTACTTTAACGACAATGAGTACAATTGATTTATCCCAGTATGGCATCACCGGTGCGAAGGTGATCCACAACCCCAGCTACGATCAGCTTTTCATCGACGAAACCAACCCTGAGCTCACCGGCTACGAAAAAGGTCAGGAAACTGAACTCGGTGCTGTCAACGTGATGACAGGTATCTACACCGGCCGTTCGCCCAAGGACAAATTCTTCGTGAAGGACGAAACCAGCGCAAACTCTATCTGGTGGACTTCTGAAGAGTATAAGAATGACAACAAGCCCATCACTCCCGAAGCCTGGAAAGCCCTCAAGGCAATCGCCGACAAGGAACTTTCAGACAAGCCTCTCTATGTTGTAGACGCATTCTGCGGAACCAACCCCGACACTCGTCTTTCTGTACGCTTCGTAATGGAAGTGGCATGGCAGGCTCACTTCGTGACCAACATGTTCATCCGTCCCACCGAAGAAGAACTCAAGAACTTCAAGCCCGACTTCGTTGTTCTCAACGCTTCAAAGGCTAAGGTTGAGAACTGGAAAGAACTCGGAATCAACTCTGAAACCTGCGTTGCCTTCAACCTCACCGAACGCATGCAGCTCATCATCAACACCTGGTATGGCGGCGAGATGAAGAAGGGTATGTTCTCACTCATGAACTACTACAACCCTCTCCGCGGCATCGCTTCAATGCACTGCTCGGCCAACACCGACAAGCAGGGCGAAAACACCGCTATCTTCTTCGGCCTCTCAGGCACAGGCAAGACCACCCTTTCAACCGATCCGAAGCGTCTGCTCATCGGTGACGACGAACACGGCTGGGACGACAACGGTGTCTTCAACTACGAAGGCGGCTGCTACGCCAAGGTCATCAACCTCGACAAAGAAAGCGAACCCGATATCTACAACGCTATCACTCGCGACGCTCTTCTCGAAAACGTTACTGTTGACGCTAACGGCAAGATCGACTTCACTGACAAGAGCGTTACCGAGAACACCCGCGTAAGCTACCCCATCAACCACATCAAGAACATCATCGTTCCTTCTCGCGGTCCTGCCGCAAAGAACGTCATCTTCCTGTCGGCTGACGCATTCGGTGTGCTTCCTCCCGTTTCTATCCTGACTCCGGAACAGACCAAGTACTACTTCCTCTCAGGCTTCACCAGCAAGCTCGCCGGTACAGAACGTGGCATCACTGAGCCTACTCCCACTTTCTCTGCATGCTTCGGCGCAGCCTTCCTTTCGCTCCACCCCACCAAATACGCTGAAGAACTCGTTAAGCGTATGGAACAGAGCGGCGCAAAGGCATATCTCGTGAACACCGGCTGGAACGGTACTGGCAAGCGTATCTCTATCCGCGACACCCGTGGTATCATCGACGCTATCCTCGACGGTTCTATCCTCAAGGCTCCCACCAAGCAGCTCCCCATCTTCGACTTCACCATTCCTACCGAACTCCCCGGTGTTGATCCCAAGATCCTTGATCCGCGCGACACCTACACCGATCCCGCAGAATGGACCAAGAAGGCTGACAAACTCGCTGAAATGTTCATCAACAACTTCAAGAAGTTCGAAGGCCACGAAGCAGGCAAGGCTCTCGTTGCTGCTGGCCCCCAGCTCTAAAAACCATAACTCTTGCTTTCACGCGAAAGCAATGACTTGATAAGGTCACGGCCCGCCGGTTCCGGCAGGCCGTGACTGTTTTTTATAGCTTGGTATTAAACAATCCGTTATAAGTAACTCTTCAAAATTAAGCGATATAATGGACATAAGTAGCTCCTATGGATGATCTAATTAATTTTTCAGAGTTACTTATCGGCATGGCCGTTGGGATTTGGCCCGGATGCAGGAAATAATTATTTTTGCAGAAAGCTAACAGAAGACCGACTGACGATGGATAAAGTTTTTACACTGACTGCCGGACGCATGGTCCGCATTATAATTGTGGTCGCCGCTCTGCTGCTGACAGCTGTCAGGGGGTGGGGAAAGGATAATTTTGTCATGTCCGGACGGTTGGATGGAGTGGACAAGGATGTGTTGCTGATCGAATACATCTCTTTTGAACCTGACAGGAAGATGGTGCGTAAGCGCGTGCCGGTCAGGGATGGTTATTTTGAGTTTTCGGCATCTCTGAAAAATGCCTGGCTTGCCCGGATAAGGCTTAAGTCTGTGCCAGAGAAGGACAACAAAGGATTTTCAATATTTCTTGTGCCTGACGAGACTCTTGTTTTAAGGGGAGATCTTCGCCGTGAGCAGGAGCTTTATAAAGTGAAAGTGGGCGGGAGTGAATATTACGAAGATCTGGCCAAGGTCAGGGAATTTGTGCGTCCTTTTCAGGAGGAGCTCGCGGCTGCCGTCATGGAATATAATGACGGGCTTGCCTCCGGGGGTGACAGAGTGGCGCTCTTGCGCGGGCGCCAGAAATCCGAACAGCAGATCAATGACCGTTACCGGGCTGTGCGCGAGGCTTATGTCATGTCGCATCCGGAAAGCGAGGCGGCCTACAGTCTTGTGCAACTGGATGACAGATGGGGCATAGCGGCAATTGAGAACCTGGAGCCGGAAGTCCGTGGCGGCCGGTTCGGGTGCAAGATCGCGCAGGATCTTAAGGTGATGCAACTGATGTCACTTCAGAGGATGGCTGCCAAAAACCGTCCTGCGGCACTGCTTGCGCAGGGACG
Source organism: Duncaniella sp. C9 (assembly GCF_004803935.1). Lineage (GTDB taxonomy): Bacteria > Bacteroidota > Bacteroidia > Bacteroidales > Muribaculaceae > Duncaniella > Duncaniella muris. The sequence goes on along the minus strand of NZ_CP039547.1, from coordinate 721,291 downwards.
GCAGATGCCGCCGTTCAGACTGCGCAAGCCGGAGGGTGGCACTTTCCCGTCAGATTCGCTGATAGGGAAATATACCGTGATTGACTTCTGGGGATCGTGGTGCATATGGTGCATCCGAGGTATTCCGAGAATGAAAAAGTGTCATGAACGCTATGCCGACCGTCTCAATATAGTCAGCATAGCCTGCTCTGACACGGAAGAAGGCTGGCGAAGCGCCTTGAAAAAGAACCGTATGCTCTGGACACAGGTGATCAGCGATGACCGCACTGTCGAAGCCGCATATAATGTGAAAGCCTATCCTACCAAGGTTGTCATTGATCCTGACGGAGTGGTTCTGCGCTCTTTCAGTGGCGAGGGAGAGGATTTTTATGATTATCTTGAAGAACTCCTCGGCGATTAGAATGTGGGGTGGGGGGATAGCCGGAAGCAGGTTACCTTCCGTGCTCTCATGCTGAGAATGGTTGTTTGCTGACTGGCGGTGTGAAAATCTCGCGGATTTTCAGTAAGAGGGCGTTTCATAACAATAGTTAAAATCTGAGCGAAAGATTTTGCCCTTCACCAGGGGCGTGAAGCAGATGCCGCCGAGTGGGATGCACTGTGTTTAAAGTCTGTGGATGCCTTTAACGCCCGCTTCCTGACATGCCACCGCGGAACATCGCCGGTGCCCGGCCATCCGCTTTACCCTGACAGCGTCTACTATGGCAACAACACTGCTACCGCCAATCTGCTCCCTATGGCATTCGGCATCGTGCCTGACTCTCTGCGCGGTGAAGTGGCCAGGCAGGTAGTGGCAAATGTCATCACCCGCAACAATGGCCATGTGCCATGTGGCGTGATAGGTATCTCATGGCTGCTGAGGGGATTGTCTGACAACGGGTTTGCCGATGTGGCTTATCTGATAGCCACCAATAAAAGCTATCCGTCATGGGGATATATGACTAAAAACGGGGCGACTACCATCTGGGAACTCTGGAACGGCGACAAGGCCGCGCCGTCGATGAACAGCGGCAATCATGTGATGCTGCTCGGCGATCTGCTGCCGTGGTGTTTCGAGCATCTTGCCGGAATAGCACCCGGTGCCGACGGACTCCGCTGTGCATAGCTGTTAGTGACGATGGTGAGACATGGCGTCATGAACTGATGCTTGAAAATTCGCCGGTCAGCCAGTATTCCTATCCGGCCATCATCCAGGAGCGTGACGGGAAGGTACATTGCGTCTACACCTGGCGTCGTCAGCGTGTAGCATATAAGCAGATTGATCTGTAGGGAGTTCAGACAGAACAGTTGGCTGCAAAACATTATTCCGGTCCGCAGGTCGCAGAAAATGGTCTGCGTCTGTGGGCCGGAATTATAATAATATATGTATGGAGGTTGCCGGGTCAGGCTCCGGGCATGCGTGCGTCAGGCGTAGCTACCCGGCTATGGGACAACTCCTGTTATTTCGGCAGGTAAGGGGTGATGAAGTCTATAAACTGGCTTTTCTCCATGAACCCGACAGCCGATTTGACCGTGCCGTCAGGCATCAGTATGGTCAGCTGAGGGATGGAGCTGACCTCAAACATGCGGGCGAGTTCGGACGATTTGTCGACATCGACTGACATGAATATGGCTTTGCCATGATATTCCTTGGCTACTTCTTCAAAAATAGGTGTGAAGCGCTGGCATGGACCACACCAGACGGCGTTGAAGTCGATGATGGTAGGGAGGGTTTCGTGGGGAGTGATAGCGGTAAGCGGAGCATCCTTGGCAGGTGCTGCAGTGGTGGTCGCTTCGGACTGAGAAGCTGAAGACTTTTCTCTGTTCCCGCAGGCTGCAAGGCAGAGGCAAAGGCAGAGAGAGACGGAGAGAGTGAGGCGCCTGAATGTCATAGTCAATAGAGTTTGATTGGTTGCCCTGGTGGCATTTGTTTTGAATTGTTTATAAAAAGCCCGCACTTCAGCGGCTCGGCAGAGAGCTGAGGCTCCTGCGGGCAGAGAAGTGCGGGCTGTCGGTTTATTCTGAACCGGTCATGCGGCCTCAAGCGGCCACAGACCATCCGGAAAATCTATCAGAGAGCACCGGCGAGAGCGGCGTTTGTCTTGTGGACAGCTTCCGCACTTTTGTGGAAGAGGTCTTTTTCTTCATCATTGAGATCGAATTCAACGATCTTTTCGATGCCGTCCTTGCCGAGGATACATGGAACACCGATGCAGAGGTCTTTTTCACCGTATTCGCCATCGAGAAGGGCTGAGCAGCTGATGAGTTTCTTTTCGTTGTGGAGAACGGCCTTGACAACCTGTGCTCCAGCCGCACCGGGAGCATACCATGCAGATGTTCCGAGGAGCTTGGTGAGAGTGGCACCGCCCACCATAGTGTCGGCAGCGATCTTGGCGAGCTGCTCTGCGGGGAGGTAGTTGGTGGCGGGAACACCGCGGTAAGCGGCATAGCGCACGAGGGGGATCATTGTGGTGTCGCCGTGGCCGCCGATCACGATGCCTTCGATTTCGTTGGGATTGGCGTTGAGGCCGAGAGAGAGATAATATTTGAAGCGTGCACTGTCAAGAGCACCGCCCATGCCGATGATGCGGTTTTTGGGCAGACCGCTCACCTTGTGGATGAGGTAGGTCATGGTGTCCATCGGGTTCGAGATGCAGACAATGATAGCGTTGGGAGAGTGCTTGAGGAGCTGATCGGTAACAGACTTCACAATGCCTGCGTTTACGCCGATGAGTTCTTCGCGGGTCATGCCGGGCTTGCGGGGAATACCGGAGGTGATGACAACAACATCAGAACCGGCAGTCATTTCATAATCGTTGGTGACACCTACCAGGCGGGTGTTGATGTTGAGAATGTTGGCGGTCTGCATGATGTCCATAGCCTTTCCTTCAGCAACACCTTCTTTGATGTCGAGAAGAACCACTTCGTCAGCAATGCCCTGCTTTACGAGCACGTCAGCACAAGTAGCGCCCACATTACCGGCGCCTACAACTGTAACCTTTGACATAAGAAATTGATTTTTGGAAATTTATAGAATTGAATGATAAAAATTGGCTGTTGGAAGTTTATCCTTTGCAAATATACGGAAAAGATTTCGACCCTTGGCTATAAATTGATGAAAAATTTCTTTAATATGCCGGCAGGGAGAGAGCCGGCGAATTCCGGACCAGCCCAGGTGTCTTTGTGCTTGCCGGAATGGTTGAGATAATGTTAATTTTAACCCTTTTGTGTTAAAAGAGTGTTAACCGCTGTCATTTTGTCGATAAAGATCTTCTGGACATTCAGATTTAGTATGATTTGGTAGCTTTTTTTAAGCAAAAGTTTGTTTAATCTAAATTCATTACCTATATTTGCAATGTCGCTGTTTGTCCTATTGGGCATACCTACACATGAAAAATAAACCAATCAAGTAAATTTAACCTTATCGAAAGTATGAGAATTAACGGAGTCAAGCTTCTTGCTCTGTGTCTTGTTTTCCTGTTGTTTGGGGTGGAAACCTCAGTGGCTCAGGGAAGGAAGCCGGATGCAGGTGAAAAACTTAACTACTTCCGAGGCGTCGTGATCGACGATGAAGACGAGCCGCTCCCAGGCGTGACTGTAATGGTCGTAGGCAAAAAGGGCAGTGGTGCCGCCACAAATGCTGATGGCGAATTTACCATCGGTCTTAAGGATAAGACCACCTGTACACTCCGCGTCACTTATATCGGCATGAAGCCGCAGGAAGTGCGCGTTCAGGCTGGCAAATCCGTCACAGTGAGACTTGAAACAGATGCCGCAACAATGCAGGAAGTTGTGGTGAACGGTATCTATACCCGTAATATCGAAAGCTTTACCGGTACGGTCTCTACTTTTAACTCAGAAGATCTCAAGCAGATAGCTCCCCAGGGAGTGCTGAAGAGCCTTGCTCTTCTCGACCCCTCTGTGGTTCTTGCCGAGAATGTCGATTTCGGCTCAGACCCCAATGCTCTGGCTGACATTTCGATCAACGGTAAGATGAATGTCCAGGCTCTGAGCCAGGAATATGAAGCTGACCCCAACCAGCCTCTATTTATTCTTGACGGTTTCGAAACAACTCTTCAGACAATCAGTGACCTCAACATGGACCGTGTGGAAAGCATATCTGTACTTAAGGATGCCTCCGCTACAGCCATCTACGGCTCGAAGGCCGCCAACGGTGTGATTGTGGTCGAAACCAAGAAGCCGACCGCCGGCCGCCTGCGTCTGACTTATAACGGATCTATTCAGGTGGCATGGGCCGACCTTAGCGACTACAACCTCATGAACGCAGCCCAGAAGCTTGAGTTCGAACGTCTCTCAGGTGTTTACAACTATACCCCAATTAGCGGCCCGACTGTCGGACTTGACGAAAACGGCATTCCTATCGCTGAGCCACAGCGCGAGCTCTACCTTGAACGCCTGCGCCTCGTCAAGGAAGGCTATGACACCTACTGGATGAACGAGCCTCTGCGTACCGCCTACACCCAGAGCCATAACGTATATATAGAAGGTGGTGACCAGGCATTCCGCTATGGAGCCGGTCTGGCCTACAACAAGACTCAGGGTGTCATGAAGAATTCAGACCGCGATGTGATCAACGGCAACATCACTCTTTCCTACCGTGTAGACAACTTCAACTTCACCAACCAGACCACCATCTCGCATACAGGCTCAAGCCAGGAAACAGTGGCATTCTCAGCTTTTGCGAAGATGAACCCCTTCTATGAAAAATATACAGAAGACGGGCAGGTTCCGAAATACGTCTATAAAGACACCAGCGTAGGTGGGGAGACTATCTGGAACCCGCTCTGGGATTTCCGTCAGGGAAGCTATCGCAAGGGTGACATAATGTCGATCACTGACAACTTCCAGTTTGAATGGCGCGCCACCCGTCAGCTGCGTCTGCGCGGTAACCTCCAGTATTCGACTTCGAAGACAACCAACGAGACATACGTTTCGCCCAATGAAACTTCTCAGGACGGACTGGAACCCAGAAAGCGCGGTTCGTATAACAACACCAACCAGACAAACACTCGTTATAGCGGCCGCCTCAATGCCACCTACGGCGGATACTGGGGCGTCAACACCCTGAACGTGGTGGCCGGTATGCAGATATCCGACAACCATACCAAAGGCCATTCTTATGGTGTGCAGGGTTATCTCAACGACCAGTTCTCCAACCCGAACTTCTCCGTAGGCTATCCCGAAGGCGGCAGGCCAAGTTCGACTGACACCCACAGCCGCAACGTCAGCTATTACGCCAACCTTAACTACGCCTGGGACATGCGCTACCTCATGGACATCAACCTCTCGCGCAGCGGTGCCTCTCAGTTCGGTATCGACGATCCCTTCACCAACACCTGGTCAATCGGTGTGGGCTGGAACGTACACAACGAAAAATGGTTCAAGCCCAACAAATATATCTCCTACCTGAAACTCAATGCCTCTTACGGTAATCCTGGCAACCAGAACTATGATGCCAAGCTCGCGTCAAGTATCTATGATTACTTTAATGACTACACCAACCCCTTCGGCCTGGCAGCACTTGTAAGCCAGTGGGGCAACAACGGTCTGAAATGGCAGAAGACCAATACCTATAACGTGGGTCTCAGCGCTAATATGTTCCAGCAGAAACTTATGCTCAGCACCTCTTACCAGGCTCGTATCACCGATCCGCTACTGGTGCGCATCTCTCTGCCGCACTCGACCGGTGCATCGTCCGCTCCGATGAATATCGGTGGCACAGATAACCGCTCGATAAGCCTTAACGCCACCTTCTATGTATTCCGTACTCCTGACCTCAACTGGTATTTCAACGGTAACATCAACCACAATACAACCAAGTATTACAAGATCGGCAACCAGCTTGACCAGTATAATGAATCAGGACGAGGAAGTTCGAGCCTCGAACGCATGTATGACGGTGCGAGCATATCCGGACTCTACATTGTCCGTTCGGCCGGCATCGACCCTGCTACCGGTAACGAAATTTTCATCCGCAAGGACGGCACCTATACTTACGAATGGAATTCTGAAGACGAAGTTCTTTACGGAGATACGAACCCCGATTTCACGGGCGCGCTCAGCACCTCGTTCCTCTATAAGGGATTCTCGTTCGGAACCACATTCTCCTTCCGCTCCGGAGCTGAAATCTTCCTGAGCACTCTGATGGAGAAAGTAGAGAACATTTCCAAATCGGCTCTCAGATACAACCAGGACCTCCGCGCTCTGACAGACCGCTGGAAAAAGCCCGGCGATATCGCAAAATACAAGCGAATCGACGATACATCGACCACCTATAAGAGCAGCCGTTTCGTGGCTACAGAGCACACTCTCAGCTGCGCGTCTATAAATTTTGGCTATCGCACCACAACAATGCCTTTCCTCCGCACTATCGGGGCATCGTCACTTGACATCCGCGCTTATATGAACGACATATTCCGCCTCTCGAATATCAAGCAGGAACGAGGCCTCAGCTATCCATTCCAGCGCTCATTCTCGATCTCGCTCGGCCTGAGCTTCTAAACCCTTGAAAAAGCAGACATTATTATGAAAACTATAAATAAAGTAAAATCAATACTCGCCGCCTCGCTTCTTGCCGTCAGCGTCACCTCATGTGCCGACTGGCTTGAAGTGAAGATGGAAGACAAGGTCATGGAGAACACCCTGTTTTCCGATTACCGTGGTTATATGACGGCTCTCAACGGTGTCTATCTCAGCATGAACGATGTCTATTCACGCAATCTCATGACTGGCCCGATTGACGTGATGGCCCAATATTACAATGTGACCGAAAACAAAAACCACTCGCTGAAGCTCTATGCCACATATGCCTACAGCGATGTGGAACTTGAAAAAACATTTGCCACAATATGGGCCAACATGTACACGCTGCTCGCCAATCTCAACGTGGTTATCGAGCACACCGCTGGCTCTAATCCGCTGACTGAGTCGCAGCTGGGCATAATCCGAGGAGAATCACTGGCCCTTCGTGCCTTCTTCCACTTTGATCTTCTGCGTCTGTTCGGTCCGATCTACACCGAAAACCCGACCATGCGGACTATCCCTTATCAGAATTCATCATCGCGTGAAATCCAGCCCTTGCTTCCTGCCAATGAAGTCATGGAAAAGATTCTGGCAGATCTTGCCGAGGCCGAGACACTCCTGAGTCAGTATGACCCGGTCATCACTGACGGTGTGCGCAACGAAGTTACAGAAGACAACGGTGTCTATGCCTATGACTATTCTTTCCGTCAGTTGCGCATGAACTACTATGCTGTCAAACTTCTGCAGGCCCGCGCATATCTCTGGATGGGTGACAAGGCCACAGCCTACCGTATCGCCACTGAAGAAATTCTTGACAAGGTCACAACAGACAAGCTTGTGATTTTCCCCTGGGCTACAAAAGAGCAGGTAGAAGCAGCCGGAAAGCCGGACTGCCTATTCTCGACCGAAGTTATCTTCTCGCTTTACAACACCAAGCGTTCTGAAATTCAAAGCTTATATTTCAGCTCTGCTCTTCGCGCTCTTTCAAGCCGTCTGACATTCTTCGGCAACTCTCTTACCGGAGATGAATCAAAGGTCGGCACGTTCTATGACGATGACAATGACCTCCGTGTGAAAATGTGGAAACTCGTCGAGCCGCTCCAGTCGGAAATTGAAGAAGCCGAGTCAAATGGAGAAGAAGCCAAAAGCACCCTGGCTCTGACAAAATATGAATCCTTTACAAAAGACGCTGTACTTGACGGAAGTGAAACCTATCGCTACATGATGCCGCTCATGCGTCTGAGCGAGGTCTATCTGATTGCAGCCGAGTGTACTAATGACCGCTCAGAGGCATTCCGTCTGATTAACACCATCCGTCACCACCGTCTGTGTGAGGAAGCAGATGAAAATAGTACAGATTTAGCCAAGCTTCTGACCTACGAGATGGCCCGCGAGGTGATTGGAGAAGGACAGCTCTTCTTCTTCTACAAGCGCCGTGGCGAAGAACAGATAATCTCCGGTACCAGCGCAGACGGTACTACTTCAATGATCAAGACAAACTATGTTGTTCCTATCCCACAGGAAGAGCTTGACGAACGTGCAACTGAAACCAATAAGTAAAAAACAGTCAGAACAAATCATGAAAAAAATCATATATCTTATATGCGCCCTGGTGTCCCTTCCGCTCGCCTATAGCTGTAAGGAGCATGAAATAGCGTTTTATGACGGTGTCGATGCCATTTTCTTTGACCAGCAGTATGGAGTATCGTATTACGACTCCCTGAGACAGGCTCACAAGAATTACTCTTACATACCTTTCGGAGTGATGGACGAGAGAGATTCCCTGTTGAGAATCAAGATAGAGGTGGCCGGACATATCCGCGACTATGACCGCCCGTTCGGAATCGAAGTTGTGGCTGACAGCACAACGGCTGTGGCAGGTGAAGATTATGAACTTGCTTCTAATGAGGCCGTTATTCTTGCAGGTCAGAACAGCACCCATATATCACTTATGACACACCGCACACCCAGATCTGAGGAAGGAACAATCCAGCTGCAGCTCCGGCTGATACCCGGCGAGCACTTCTCTCTGCCTTTTGGTTCGAATGGTATTGGGAACATGCCTCTGCGCGATGAAAATACGGAAACTCAGCCTATGAGCACAAACGCTGACCCCGCCATCCACAACATTTTTATAAATTGTAATCTCCGCAAACCCCAGGGCTGGAACGATGACAAGTTCGGTATATATTCAGAGACAAAATACAAGCTTATTCTGGAAATTTCTGAAGAAATCTTCGGATGGACTGTCTCAGATTTTGATAAAGATCCCAATAGTGTCATGAAGACTACCCGCTCTGTGCGAATAGCCAACTATGTTTCGAAATATCTGCTTGAGCAATACAAAAAGGGACGCGAGCACTGGGTCATTGACGAAGACGGATCCATGATGTGGGTTTTAGGCTGTTCATGGGCAAGCGGCACAATGCCTGACAATATGACTGAGATCTAAACATTGTAGAATCAAAGAAAAATCGGATTAATGAAGAAATATATATTTCCCCTTCTGGCGCTCGGACTGATGACGGCCTGTGTAGAAGACGAGGGCAATTACAACTATAAGCATCTCAACGTCATCGAGATCGAGGGCATAGAGGAATCATATGCACCCCTTGCCTATATGGACAATGTGAAAATCAGTCCGGTGCTTTCCGGCTCGCTTGCCGGAACGGATCTGAGCAACTACGAATATCAGTGGCATTTCTGCATAAACACCCATGCTTCACATGTGGTGATCAGTAACGAGAAGGATCTTGACTGGCATGCTGATATAGCGCCCGGAGTCTATTCGCTCTATTTCACCGTCAAAGACCGTACGACAGGGCTTGAAAAGCAGCAGAGAACCACCTTGAATGTCGGTTCACCTTTCCTTCGCGGTTTCCTTGTGCTCGGTGACGATATGGAGACTGGCCAAGTGCGTCTTGACATGCTCTGCATGCCTCAGGAGCGCGACACAGCATATGCCGAAAGCGTAATCACGGACCCGATAGGACTTGTCGGTGCCAGAGAGATGGTTTTCAGCGGTTATGGTTCGGCCAATGAAGATGACCAGTTCCTTTGGCTGCTTTCCGACCACTATGCCCACAGACTTACATTTGGCGAGACCCTATCATATATTGATGAATTCAATGAATCCGGCTTGGTCGAGCTTGAAATTCCGCATCAGACTCCGATGCAGGTGCGCGATGTCTTTCCTCGTCAGGGCACCAAAAACGCTATCAACGGAACCACGCAGAACCGTGCCAGAACTTACAGAGGTCTGATACTTGATGATGCCGTAGTGTTCTGTAACGTAAGTTCTGGAGGCTATGGAGGTGCCATCAACCGTTACAGCGCCGTGTCAAATAACTATTTCAAGCCCTATCCGAAGGCGTTTATCCAGCCTACCATCCCGTTTAACAATTCAAATCTGCTTAATGCGCTGGTGTATGACACCGACAATCAGTGCTTTGCACGAATGCTGGGCGCTTATTCCACATATATGGAGAAGATTACCGATTACTATCCCGGCGGTACATGGAATCTTGAAATCGGACAAGACAACAGGACTATGGTTTATGGTGAAAACGGCCTGAATCTTTACAACGGTGATAATCCTGTCTATATTCTCGCCAAAGACAACGATGCAGACAACTACTACGTTATGTATTTCTCAGGCCATTACAGCTACCTGACACGCCGCTACTATCCGACAAAGTCACCGCTCTATGCCGTGGATAAGGCTGTGGCTGTCGACATAGACAAGGCATCGCACTACATGTTCTCCTCAAACCGTCTGGTCTTGCTCTACTCGGTTGGCAACCGCCTCTATCAGTATGACTACACCCGCGGCACATGCATCAGCCATGAGTTTGACGGAGACATCACCTATCTTGAATCCGATTATTCGTCAAAGTGCTCGATCAAGGAGTACTTCTTGGCCACCTATAATGACGCCACCGGCAAGGGCATGATCTACAAGATGGAAGTGCCTGATATCGCCAATGCCGGCTTCAGCTTCCTTGATGGTCAGCAGTGGGAAACTACACTGAAAGTCAAGGATATCGAATGGAAATGGCCTAACTAAAGGGCTCTGTATCCGATTGAAGTCAATCATAGAGCCGCGTGCGGACAAGACCCTGATGTCAGGCCCTCACGCGGCTTTTCATATCCTTTCCGGACCCCGGCTCCGGAATGGCTCTGCCAGAAATACAGATTTTTTTTGACGGTTGATGTAACGATCCGCAGACTCGGCCGTCTTATATTCAGAAAACAAGATTAACCTTAACACCTACACTAACAACAATTATGAAGAAATTTATCATTGCCTCTCTGCTTATAGGCGCTTCAGCCCTGGTGGCTCCCGCTCAGACAGAGTTCCGTCATGTCTCTTTTGAAGAAGCTCTTGCAGCGGCAAAGAAAGAAAATAAACTCGTGTTCGTTGACTTCTTCACCACTTGGTGCGGTCCTTGCAAGATGATGTCAAACAAAGTCTTCCCACAGAAGGAGGTAGGCGATTTCATGAACGCCAAATTCATCCCCCTCAAGCTTGATGCCGAAAAAGAAGGAGCCGCGCTTGCCAAGCAGTATGGCGTGAAAGCTTATCCCACTTACGTAGTGATGGACGGTGACGGCAAGGAAGTGGCCAAGTTCTCAGGCTATATGGACGGTCCCAAATTCATTGAGAAAGTCACAGCCAACCTTGACCCCGAACAGTCGCCCGAACGCATCCGCGCCCGCTTTGAAGCCGGCGAACGCACCCCGAAGGTTGTCAACAGCTACGCCATGCAGCTCATGGAACAGCGCAAGGAAGACGAAGGTTTCAAGGTGATTGACGACTACTTCGCATCGCTCTCGGAAGCTGACCGTCTCAAAGCCGAGAATGAATTCATCTTCACTGTCTATACCATTGATCTTGACAATGACCGTGCCCGCTTCATGATCTCTCACAAAAACAAATTCACAGGTGAGACAGCCAGCAAGATCAACACCGTGCTTGCAAGCCTCTACGGACGCAAACTCAGTTCATATTTCTCTGGCTACATGTATCGTGAAGGCGGCTACAAGGCCGAAGAGTTCGCCCAGCTCAAAAAAGAGATAGCCGATCTCGGATTTGACAAAGACAATGACAACCACGTCATCTATGAGTTTGTGGAAAACCGCGCCTCGATGAACGATGCCGACTATCTTGCCTTCTGCGAATCCAACTTCAGCCGTCTGAGCGCTCGTTCCAAAGATATTCTGGCTATCAACGTGCCCCGTCTCTTCGATGAAAAGGACGCCACAATGAAACTCCAGCTCTCAAAATTCCTCCGTGCCCACGTCGGCGAACTCGGAGCTGTAGCCATCCAGGTTGTAGGCCGCTCGCTCAACAGCATGGAGTCTGGCGACTGATCTTCTTCCGGAGCATGATCTACCACGATTATGTCGCAAAATGAATTCAAAATAGAATCCCGAACATATCAAACAGAACAGATGAACAAGAAACTGTTTACTCTGCCTTTGTCACTTATAGCTGTGGTGCTCGCTCTTCTGGGTGTGGCACCACAGGCTTATGCTGACCATGACGCACTTTTCCAGGACTATCCTGCCAAAGTCGAGGCAGCTACCGCTCTGGCGCGTGAATACATGAAGACCCATCCCGGCCAGGGATCAGACTCCTTGCGCCACAATGTCATAGCCGGACTGAGCGATGGCCGCGTGGCCTCATCGCGAGTGCTGACACCGACCCGTAAGCGCAAGCTTTCGGCCCGTGAGGTCTTTGAGCTCTGCCGCCCAAGCTCGCTTGTGGTCTGCCGCTTCGAGCATAACAACGCCTATGCTCTTGACTCGGCCTACAGCAATGCCTCGGCTGTAGCTCTCACTTCTGACGGAATCTGTGCCACAAACTATCATGTGGTAGCCGACCTGGTGCTGAGCGGAGCCCTCGGTCATGAAGTCAAAAACGACCTGATGCGCTTCCTGATGGACCATGAAGGCAACATCTATCCCTTCCGTCAGGTGCTCCATGTCGATCCGATAAACGATATGGCCATCATCAGAGTCGACACCAACGGCCGCAAACTCACACCGGCCTCCATCGGCACAGATGTCCCGCAGGGCACTACTGTCTACTGCCTGTCGCACCCCTCCGGAGCCTACTATCATTTCACCGACGGAATGGTGTCTAACTGCACCCGCAGCACCAACAAGCGCACCGGCCGTGACAAGTATATCCTTGAAATCACCTCCGACTATGGTGTCGGAGCCAGCGGAGGCCCGATTTTCGATGACTGCGGAAACCTCGTGGCGCTCGTCAGCTCCACATTCTCCCTCTATGCCCAGCCGCAGCAGTATCGCAATTTTCAGATGGCATACAAGCAGACTGTGCCCGTCTTTCTGATCAGAGAATGTTTCACAGATTAATCCCCGGCACGATAATGAAGAAAGAACTACTTGCAATAGCCGTCGCCCTCATGCTGGGACTCGGCGTGAACGCCCAGGAACAGAAAAAGCAGCCAGATGCCGGAGCGCAGCAGGCCAATGAGATGGTCAACAAAATGAAAGAAGAGGCTGCCGCCTACTATGCCGGAGCCGATACAGCCGACTACGGCGTGCGCTACCGCCTGCGCTATCTCTGCAACAAAAAGAAAAACATCCGTTTCGAAGAAGACCGCGTAGTGCTCATAAGCCCTGATGTGACTCTTGACATGAGCTATCAGGGAATAGGGGAGACCCGCTGGCGCATGGCCAATCCGAAAGGACAGGGCGGCGACAGAAGCCTCGCCTATCATCTGACACCCAATTTCTATTTCTACTATCCCTCGTCAGGCCGCATGGTCCGCACCTACCGCATAATCACCGAAGAATTTCTTCTTGACGATGCCAGGTGCGAGAACAACTGGAAGATAACAGATGAAGAAAAGAAAATCGGTGAATACAACTGCCGCAAGGCAACTCTTGACCGCGGCGGACGCCGTTGGACCGCATGGTTCACCACCGATCTGCCACACAGGGGAGCACCACAGACATTCACCGGACTGCCCGGCGTGGTGCTTGAAGTCGCCGATGCCGACCGCGAAGTCTGCTGGATGTTCAACGGCCTTGTCAACAGCATCCCCGACAGCAAGCTCTATATAAAGATGCCCGAAAAATTCGCTCAGGCCACTCCTGAAGAATTCCGGAAAATACTGCGTGTATTCTCGCTTTCTGACAACAGTTATGTGCAGCAGTCAGGTGTGATGAGCAAGAACTCAAGCCATTATCCCGAAAAATATACCCCCTCGACAGGAATCGATGCCTGCGAGATCGACAATCCCATCGAGCGCTGATAAACAGGCATATAATGGATGCGATGCACATTGCAGATGTGGCTCGGCTCCATTATATGCCTTATTTTGTGAAGATTAGCCAAAGATGAATTAAGATATGTTAACCAGCATGTGCAATTTCTGAGGAAATGTTAACAAAAAGAAACTTTTTTGCATCCCAAAGGCCTGTGGCGCAAAAAATGTGGCTAACTTTGCCCCCTCATAAATAGCTGCATATAAATATATGTGTATGCAGCCTCCAAAATCCGCGCTGATGAATTTGAAATCCAAGATTGCCGCATCTGACGTATTGAAAGCAAATATACTGACTGATCTGCCTGAACGTCAGGCAGAACGCTTCGGCGATAAAGCCGCTCTTGCAGCCCCTGACCACGAAAACCGCTGGCGTGACATCTCATGGCGACGCTATGCCGCCGATGTGCGCACTGCCTCCCTTGCGCTTGCCGCTCTCGGAGTCCGCGAGTCCGATAATGTGGCCACCTTTTCCGCCAACCGTCCGGAGAATCTGGTGACCGACTTTGCATGTTTCCGCAACCGTGCCGTCTCTGTCTCGATCTATGCTACCAGTTCGCTCGAACAGCTCGTCTATATAATCAACGACGCTCGCTGTGAGCTGCTCTTTGTCGGCAACACGACCCAATACCGCATAGCCCGCGAGGCGCAGGCCCTCTGTCAGTCACTCAAACGCATTGTGGCGCTCAAAACCATCGAACTTGATCAGAATGACAGCACCTCGATGCTTTGGACTGACTTCATGAAGCTCGGAGAGACAGCCACGGAAGAGATAGCGGCCACAGTCGACAGCCGCGCAGCCGCGGCCGTCCCTGATGACATAGCCACTCTGGTCTACACCTCCGGCACCACCGGCGAGCCCAAAGGAGCCATCCTCACCCACGGCAACTACGATGCCGCAATGGAGGCCCATTGGCAGCGCATCACTATGGTTGACGAAAATGACACCTCAATGGCCTTCCTCCCCTTAAGCCACATTTTCGAAAAAGGCTGGACCTACTTCTGTCTTACCAAAGGAATCAAGGTATCGGTCAACCGTAATCCGCAGGAGATCCAGGCCACTATCCAGCAGGTGCGGCCCACCTGCATGTGTTCGGTGCCCCGCTTCTGGGAGAAAGTCTACACCGCCGTCCACGAGAAGATCGCATCAATGAATCCGCTCATGCGCATGGTGGTCCGTCAGGCTCTCAGAGTGGGCCGTCGGCGCAATCTGAAATACGCCCGTATCGGGCGTAAGGCTCCCTGGTGGCTCGAAACACGCTATCGCTTCTTTGAGGCCCGTGTGTTCCGCCTCCTGCGTGAAGCCATCGGCATTGACCACGGCAACATCTTCCCTACGGCCGGAGCTCCAGTCTCGACAAAAGTAGTTGAATTCTTTCACGCCTGCGGCATCAATATAGTGGTAGGCTACGGACTTTCTGAAACCACAGCCACCGTGTGCTGCTTCCCGCAGACAGGGTGGGAGATAGGTTCTGTCGGCACCCCCATACCTCTGGTGAATGTGCGCATCGGTGAAAACGACGAGGTCCTTGTCAAAAGCCCGATGGTCATGCGCGGTTACTACAACAAACCCAAGGAAACAGCCGAGGCATTCACCGCCGACGGCTGGTTCCGCACCGGCGATGCCGGCTATATCGACGATCACGGCGCCCTCTTCCTCACCGACCGTCTTAAAGACCTCTTCAAGACCTCTAACGGCAAATATATCGCGCCCCAGGCCATAGAGACACTTCTGTGTGAAGACCGTTACATTGACCAGGTGGCAGTCATAGGCGACCGCCGCAAATTCGTCTCCGCTCTCATTGTTCCTGATTTCGAGGTGCTTAAAGACTTTGCGGCAAAAGAGAAAATAGCTTATGACTCTATGGAACAGCTTGTGGCCGATCCGAAAGTCAGAAGCCTCTACACCAACCGCCTTGAAATCCTTCAGCAGCGCCTTGCCTCATATGAGAAAGTCAAGCGCTTCAATCTTTTGCCCAAGGAGTTCTCGATGGAGAAAGGCGAGCTGACCAACACTCTGAAAATACGCCGCGCGGCCGTCAACCGCCTCTACGCATCAGTCATCGACAGCATGTATGAAGACTGACCGGCAGAGCAATCCGGAATAAACTGAAAAATAAATCAACAAGTCACATATTATTTTTTCATACAATCTTCTAAAGCATGAAAGTAGCAATTGTTGGCGTCAGTGGCGCCGTAGGTCAGGAGTTTCTCAGGGTCCTTGACGAACAGAACTTCCCGATTGACGAGCTTCTGCTCTTCGGATCGGAACGCAGTGCGGGTAACACCTATGAATTCCGTGGCGAGAAACACACTGTGAAACTCCTCCAGCACAACGATGACTTCCAGGGTGTTGATTTCGCATTCGTATCGGCCGGAGCCGGTGTCTCGCGCGAATTCGCCGAGACCATCACCAAGCACGGTGCGATCATGATTGACAACTCAAGCGCATTCCGCATGGACGCCGACGTGCCCCTGGTAGTACCCGAAGTCAACGGCGAAGATGCCTTCAACACACCTCGCGGCATCATCGCCAACCCCAACTGCACCACAGCCATCATGGTAGTGGCCCTCAAGCCACTCAATGACATCTCGCCAATCAAGCGCGTCCATGTCGCCACCTATCAGGCAGCAAGCGGTGCCGGCGCCGTGGCTATGGCAGAGCTCGAAAAGCAGTATGCCGAACTCGCCGAAGGCAAAGAGCCCACAGTCGAGAAATTCGCCTATCAGCTTGCCTACAACCTCATTCCCCACATCGACGTGTTCCTTGACAACGACTATACCAAGGAAGAGATGAAGATGTATAACGAAACCAAGAAGATCATGCACGCTCCTGAGCTTGAAGTCAGCGCCACCTGCATCCGTGTCCCGGTGATGCGCGCCCACAGCGAAGCTGTCTGGGTAGAGACCGAGCAGCCCATCAGCGTCGAGCAGGCCCGCAAAGCCTTTGAACAGGCTGAAGGTCTGGTGGTTATCGACGAACCAGCAGCCAAGAAATATCCGATGCCTCTTGATGCCGCAGGCCATGATCCCGTCTATGCCGGCCGTCTGCGCAAAGACATTGCCAACCCCAACGGACTCACCTTTTGGCTGGTCGGCGACCAGATCAAGAAAGGCGCAGCGCTCAACGCCGTACAGATCGCACAGTACATGCTCGCACACCCCCGCGGCTGATACATTTTTTGACACATCTGTCTGAAACTCACTGATATTTTTCCTCCTTCCTATTTGTGAGGGAGGAAAAATTTTTGTATTTTTGCCGGACGAATCATCCATAAGCAAAACGGTATGACACCTCTCCTCCGCTTCAGGATGACAATGTCTGATACCAAAACTTATTATAATTATCTCTATTTAAATAGATTACATACCACTATGAGTAAAGAAAAAAAATTCTTGACCTGTGATGGTAACCAGGCTGCCGCTCACGTGAGCTACATGTTCTCGGAAGTTGCCGCCATCTACCCCATCACTCCCTCGTCAACGATGGCTGAATACGTGGACGAATGGGCTGCCGCCGGTCGCAAAAACATCTTTGGCGAAACCGTGCTGGTACAGGAAATGCAGTCTGAAGGCGGTGCCGCCGGAGCCGTTCACGGTTCTCTTCAGGCCGGTGCCCTCACCACAACCTACACTGCCTCTCAGGGCCTTCTCCTGATGATCCCCAACATGTACAAGATCGCCGGTGAACTTCTTCCCTGCGTGTTCCATGTTTCGGCCCGTACACTCGCTTCTCACGCACTCTCGATTTTCGGTGACCATCAGGACGTGATGTCCTGCCGTCAGACAGGCTTCGCAATGCTCGCCGAAGGTTCTGTTCAGGAGGTCATGGATCTCGCAGGTGTGGCCCACCTCGCAACCATCAAGAGCCGCGTGCCCTTCATCAACTTCTTCGACGGTTTCCGTACTTCTCACGAAATCCAGAAGATCGAAGAGATGGATCAGAACGATCTCGCTCCTCTGGTTGACCAGCAGGCTCTCGCTGAATTCCGTTCACGCGCCCTCAACCCCGAAAAGCCCATCGCACGCGGCATGGCTGAAAACGGCGACGTTTTCTTCCAGCACCGTGAGGCTTGCAACGAATACTACGACCGCGTTCCTGAAATCGTTGAGGAATACATGAAGGAAATCACCCGTATCACCGGTCGTGAATACGGTCTCTTCAACTACTACGGCGATCCCGAAGCCGAACGCGTAATCATCGCTATGGGTTCTGTTACCCAGGCCGCTCAGGAAGCCATCGATCACCTCCGTGCAAACGGCGAAAAGGTAGGTCTCGTTTCCGTTCACCTCTATCGTCCCTTCTCTGCAAAGCACTTCCTCGCAGCTGTCCCCAAGACTGCAAAGCGTATCGCCGTGCTTGACCGCACCAAGGAACCCGGAGCAAACGGCGAGCCCCTCTATCTCGACGTCAAGGACTGCTTCTACGGCCAGGCCGATGCCCCCGTTATCGTCGGTGGCCGCTACGGTCTCGCTTCAAAGGACACCACTCCCGCACAGATCCTCGCTGTGTTTGAAAACCTCGCCCTCCCCACTCCCAAGAACCACTTCACAGTGGGTATCGTGGATGACGTTACCTTCACTTCACTTCCCCAGAAGGAAGAGATCGCTCTCGGCGGCGAAGGTACTTTCGAAGCCAAATTCTACGGCCTCGGTGCTGACGGTACTGTAGGTGCCAACAAGAACTCCGTGAAGATCATCGGTGACAACACCAACAAATACTGCCAGGCATACTTTGCATATGACTCAAAGAAGTCAGGCGGTTTCACCTGCTCACACCTCCGTTTCGGCGACGATCCCATCCGTTCTACCTACCTGGTGACCACTCCTAACTTCGTGGCATGTCACGTGCAGGCTTACCTCCACATGTATGACGTTACCCGCGGTCTCCGCAAGGGCGGCACATTCCTCCTCAACACCATCTGGGAAGGCGAGGAACTTGCCAAGAACCTCCCCAACAAGATCAAGAAATACTTCGCTGACAACGACATCACTGTCTACTACATCAACGCAACCAAGATCGCTCAGGAAATCGGCCTCGGCAACCGTACCAACACCATACTCCAGAGCGCATTCTTCCGCATCACCGAAGTGATCCCCGTTGATCTCGCTGTAGAACAGATGAAGAAATTCATCGTCAAGAGCTACGGCAAGAAAGGTCAGGACGTTGTCGACAAGAACTACGCAGCCGTTGACCGCGGTGGCGAATACAAGCAGCTCCCCGTCGACAAGGCCTGGAGCAGCCTCGCTGAAGAAGCAGCCGCTGCAAACAACGATCCCGAATTCATCAACAAGATCGTTCGCCCCATCAACGCCCAGGACGGCGACCTCCTCAAGGTCAGCGACTTCGTAGGCCGCGAAGACGGCACCTGGGAACAGGGCACTGCCGCTTACGAAAAGCGTGGCGTAGCAGCCTTCGTCCCCGAATGGCTCGAAGAAAACTGTATCCAGTGTAACAAGTGTGCTTTCGTCTGCCCCCACGCCGCTATCCGTCCATTCGTCCTTGACGAAAAGGAAATGGCAGCAGCTCCCTTCGGCGACGACAACACCATCCCCGCAATCGGCAAGCAGTTCACCGGTATGCGCTTCATCCAGAGCGTCGACGTTCTCGACTGTCTCGGCTGCGGCAACTGTGTGCTCGTCTGCCCCGGCAAGAAGGGCGTGAAGGCTCTCGAAATGAAGCCTCTCGAAACCCAGCTCGAAGTTCAGAACGAATGGGACTTCTGCGTTAAGGAAGTAGCTTCCAAGCAGGATCTCGTTGACATCAAGAGCAACGTCAAGAACTCTCAGTTCGCAACTCCGCTCTTCGAATTCTCCGGCGCTTGCTCAGGCTGCGGTGAGACTCCCTACGTGAAACTCATCTCTCAGCTCTACGGCGACCACGAAATCGTAGCCAACGCCACCGGCTGTTCTTCAATCTACTCAGGCTCTGTTCCCTCGACTCCCTACACCACCAACGCCAAGGGTCAGGGTGTGGCATGGGCCAACTCACTCTTCGAAGACTTCGCTGAATTCGGTCTCGGTATGTCTCTCGCCCACGAGAAACTCCAGGCCCGCATCGCAGGTCTCATGCAGCAGGCTCTCGAATGCCCCTCTTGCAGCGCCGAAATCAAGGAACTCGCAGGCAAATGGCTCGAAAACCGCACCGACTTCACCGTTACTTCGGAAGTTGCCGAAAAGATCGTTCCTCTCTGCGAAGCCTGTGGCTGCGACGTATGCAAAGGCATCCTCGCCAACAAGGAACACATCGCCAAGCGCTCACAGTGGATCATCGCCGGTGACGGCGCCGCTTATGACATCGGCTTCGGCGGTCTCGACCACGTGCTCGCAAGCAACAAGAACGTCAACGTCCTCGTGCTCGACACCGAGGTTTACTCAAACACCGGCGGTCAGTCTTCAAAAGCAACCCCCATCGGTGCTATCGCCAAGTTCGCCGCTGCCGGCAAGCGCATCCGTAAAAAAGACCTCGGCCTCATCGCCTCTACCTATGGTTACGTATATGTGGCACAGGTGGCTATGGGCGCCGACAACGCTCAGACCCTCAAGGCCCTCCGCGAGGCTGAAGCTTATGACGGTCCCTCACTGGTAATCGCCTACTCACCCTGTATCAACCACGGCATCCGCGCCGGTATGGGCCACGCCCAGGAAGAACAGGCCAAGGCTGTTGAATGCGGTTACTGGCACCTCTGGCGCTACAACCCCGCACTCGAAGAAGAAGGCAAGAACCCCTTCTCTCTCGACTCCAAGGAGCCGCAGTGGGATAAGTTCGAAGACTTCCTCAAGGGTGAGGTGCGCTACGCTTCCGTAATGAAGCAGTATCCTGCAGAAGCTGCCGAACTCTTCGCAGCTGCCAAGGAAAACGCTCAGTGGCGCTACAACAACTACCGTCGCCTCGCTCAGCAGCAGTGGGGTGTTGAACCCGCTCCCGAAGTGAAATAATCTTTCACTCTGAGATAAAAACTGACGCCTCCCTGAAGCATCCGTGAAGTGATGCCTCAGGGAGGCTTTTTTATGTAAAAAACGTTGTTATTAACTAAAATTAACTATTGGGGGGGGTAATTTATTAAATAGTGTCTACCTTTGCAAACAAACACAAATCAATCATAATAAAAATTCACACACTAAGTTTTTTAGCTATGAAAAAAAGATTATTGTCAATTGCGTTGCCTGTAGTGGCTTGTTTTGGATTTATGTTGACATCATGCGGCAGTGATGATGACGGCAATGGAATCCCCGCTCTCCCGACTCCGGAGTATGAAAGCTCAAGTGCGAAGTATGAAATGTCGGCCGGCAGTCCTTACCGTTCCATCGAATTCACGTCAAGCGGCAACTATGTGATCATCGCAAATTCAGCCTCGGATTACTCCTACGCCCCTGCGGCAGCTGTAGCTGAAAAGCAGACCGCGGCAAGCAAGACAGTGGCATCGGGCATGTTCCGCAAGAAGGAGGCAGATCGAGTGTCGCGCGCCTATTTCAACGGAATCTATTACGGCACCTACACCAAGACCGGTGACAACCAGTACAATCTCCAGGGCTTCGGCACCATCACCGTCAATACCGGCGGCGACAACGCTTATTCTCTGACAGTGACCACTTCGTCAGGTTCGCAGACCCTTGCGGCAACAAAGGCCGTGGCTGACAAAGACAGTGACCGCACAAATGCCCTCTGCCGCACCTGGAACTTCGACAAGATCAACCTCAAGGTCTGGATCAACGGGTCAAAGAAGTATGACAGGACCGTACCTGCCAACAAGATAAACGATTTATTGGAAGAGTGGGGCGATGACGGCTGGGAGGAAGACGAGATTCCCCGTCAGGTCATCTTCACCAAATCAGGCACCTACATGGTCCTCTATGGTCTCAACGATTATTCTAACAATTCACTCGACATCTCTTCATGGCGCTGGGAGAACGAAAGCAAGGGCATCATCCGCTATTCCTGGGATATCGGTGACTTTGACGACGATGACTCCGGCTTGATCACCACAAGCTTCAGCGGCAAGAATATGACCATCTGGGAGGAATATTCTGAAGAAGAAGACGGGGATAACTACCGCGAGAAGATCACGTGGTATTTCTCGGAAGCGAAGTGACCTCGACCTGACCTCCACGCTGACTTTGTGCAACCTTTCAATACACAGCGGCTATAAGCAATTTCATAAAATAAGTTTTAGAGGGTGTTTCATAACAAGAGTCAAAATCTGAGTGGTGTATCTTTTAGATAAATTGTTGCAAGGGAGGAAGAAGCATAGCGAGCTATGCGACTGACGAGCTTCAACAATTTAGCAAAAGAGACACCAAGGCTCAGGTAACTTAAAATTTTTCACAAATGGAATACTCTATTTACAAAAAGACAATACAATCGCCTCCGAAAGTTTTGAGCGGATATGGCTCTTCATCTCAGTCACATAGCTCGCTATGCTCCTTCAATTCAGAGCCATATCCATCTCAAATCTTTCGCTCAGATTTTAACTGTTGTTATGAAACACCCTCTTAAGTAAACCAATCATTAATTCATTTACACACATGAAAAAGTTTTTCATTGCTGCCTTTGCAGCAGTATGCGCTCTAGGCGCTTCCGCACAGACTTTCTGGAACTCTGACGCAGCTGACAAGAAAGTGACTCTCGGTATCCGCGCAGGTCTTGACGTGGCCAATGCACGTGCCGATTACGGTGATTTCAAATCGCGCACAAGCTTCCTCGCGGGTGTGTCTGCCGATTTCAACCTTGTGCAGAGCTTCTCTATCAACTCAGGTCTCTTCTATGCAGGCAAAGGCGCCAAAGACATCTCGGCTGACTTCATCGAACTTCCCGTCTACGCATCTTATCGCATGAATTTCGCCGAAGCTTCACAGCTTCAGGTGAATTTCGGCCCCTATTTCGACTTCGGTGTTGCAGGTGATGCCTTCAAGAAAGAAGTAGACTGTGACCGTTTCCAGATGGGCCTCGGTCTCGGTGCCGGCTATACATTCCGCAAATTCTACCTCGGCGTTCAGTATCAGTGGGGTCTGACAGAAGTTGTCAAAGACAGCAAATCTCACTGGGACTGCTTTAACGTATCGCTCGGATATAACTTCTAAGTCAATATAATCCCATAGCCTTTACTCTTGGTCTCCGGAAAGGAGGCTTTAAGTAAGTTCATAATGTGAAAACCACGCAGTGTGGCGGCTCTGCTCTACGGAAGCAGGCTGCCACGCTTTCGTTTTTTCAGTGAATATACGTATCTTTGCGCCCGGTATCAAGGAGGTTGATGCAAAACCGATAGTGGACGCTTGCCGCACTTCCATCCTGACGGTGCCGGAAAACAAAATCCAAAACTCAGATGACTGTAGGTGAATTCGCGGATCTTGTGAGGGCCAGACTGCCCTATGACGCCAATGGGCAGCAGAACCTGCTCATTGAGGCACTGGCGCGTTTCTGCTCGGCCTCCACCCCCTCTGATTCGGTCTTCATTGTCAACGGATATGCCGGCACGGGCAAGACATCGCTTACCGGCGCGCTCGTCAAGGCCCTCGAAGAGGTACGCAGACCGGTGGTGCTGCTTGCCCCGACCGGAAGAGCCGCCAAGGTGTTCAGCGCCCACTCCGGGCATCCGGCCTATACCATACACCGCAAGATCTACCGCGGTGCGCCCGGCGAACTCTCAGGAGGCATGACAGTGATGCAGCGCAACAGTCTCTCCGATGCCGTTTTCATTGTCGATGAAGCCTCCATGATCTCTGACAGCCCCTCGGCGGCCGATGCCTCAGGCTTCGTCAGGCAGAGCCTGCTCGAAGACCTTGTGGAATACGTGTTCACCGGCGACAACTGCCGGCTGATACTGCTCGGCGACGTGGCCCAGCTGCCGCCGGTTGGCTCCGCGGAAAGCCCCGCCATGCAGCCTTCGACGTTCAAGGCGCTCGGTCTCCACGTGAGTCGCGCTGTGCTGACCGACACCGTCCGCCAGTCGCGCCGTTCAGGCATACTGCGCAATGCCACCTGGCTGCGCAGGGCCATGCTTCTCGATCCACTTCCCGCTCCGCGCCTGTTCACCGAAGGCTATGACGATGTCAGGGTGGTGGAAGGCGATGATGTGATCGACACTATTGCCGACTGCTACCGCTCCGACGGTCCGGGGGAGACCGCTGTAATCACCCGCTCCAACCGCCGGGCCACCGGCTTCAACCTCGGCATCCGCTCGCGCATCCTCGACTGCGAGGAGGAACTGGTAAGAGGCGAGCGCCTGCTGGTGGCTAAAAACAACTATACCTGGGCCTCGAAAGTCAAGGGCCTCGATTTCATAGCCAACGGCGATGTGGCGGTGGTCAGCCGTGTGCACGGCACGGAGGAGAAATACGGCTTCCGCTTCGCCAGTGTCACCCTCCACCTGCCCGACCGCGATGTAGAGGTGAACTGCCGCATCTTCCTTGAGACTCTGACTGATGAAAGCGCATCGCTCTCGCGCGAGCGCATGGAGCAGCTTGCGCAGGCGCGCATGGCCGATCCTGAAGTCAATGCCCCTGACGTAGCCTATGAGACACGTCTGCGCCGACTTCGCACCGATGAATACTTCAACGCCCTCCAGGTCAAATATGCCTATGCCGTCACCTGCCACAAAGCCCAGGGAGCGCAGTGGCGCAACGTGTTCATCGACATGGGCGGAATCGCTCCTGACCAGCAGGGACTCGAATTTTACCGCTGGCTCTACACCGCCACCTCGCGCGCCACCTCGCGGCTCTACTACATGAACCCGGCACTGGCAGATGACTGAGCGCTCCGGACCGTCCGGCCCGCTGTCTTTCAGTTTGCCACTCCTTATGCGCATTTTGCCACAGAAATAGCCCGATTGCAAAAAAAATTGTAAATTTGCATCTTGAACAAATACGCGTTTCAGTCATGGACAACACCACTCTTTCCGCCTCCTCGTCTAAATGGACCGAGATCGAACATCTTCCCGAATGGGATGAGGAATTCTACCACGTCTATACCGCTAAGAAGCATGGCAAATGGCTAATGCTCAAAACACTGCGTCCTGAACTGAAGGGGCAGGAGAAGTTCGACCGCATGATCGAGAAGGAGTTTGAGGTGCGCTACAACCTGGCGCATCCCCACATCATCATGATCAATGACTTCGAGGAAGTGCCCGGACTGGGGATGTGTATCATAACCGATGACGTCTACGGTGACTCACTTGCCAAGCTCATCCGCGAGGGCAAAGTGACCGAAGACCATCTCTTCAAAATCCAGCACCAGCTGCTTGATGCCCTTGACTATATCCAGGCAAAGCATCTCGAACACCATCCGCTGTCAACCTCGCGAATAATCTTCACCGAGAACATCGGCAATCTGAAGCTTATCGACGTGGGCTTTGACCAGAACACCCACATCACTCCAAAGGATGTCAGCGAAGACATAAAGAACTACGGCGAGGTGCTCATGGCAGCCCTCGATGCCGCCGGCAGCACCAACCAGCGTCTGCGCCGTGTGGCCGAGAAGTGCATGAACCCTGATCCGGCCAGACGCTATCAGGATGTCAATGCCCTGCGCCTTGCCCTGGCCGACCGTAAGACCAACAATATCTATCTTGCAATAATCGCTTTCCTTGTGGCCATGATAGCCCTGCTTCTGTGGCTTAACTCCCCCTACCGCCCGGAACCTCTCCACAGCTCCCAGTCAACGGAATGCGTGGCTCCAAAGTAAAAAAAGATATGTCAGTAACCGTAAAGGCAATAGAACCCGTAAAGAAGGCCTTGCGCGAATATGTCAACTTCGGAATAGATCTCTATGACGGAAACGACTGTTTTGTGCCGAGCCTCATTTTCGACGAAATCAATACATTGATCCCCTCCAAGAACCCGGCCTTTGACTATTGCCGGGCACAGTCCTTCATGGTTTATCGCGACGGCAAGCCCGCAGGACGCATCACGGCTATAATCAATGACCGTCTCAACTCAACCACAGGCCGCAAGGAGGCCCGTTTCGGATTCGTGGACTTCGTGGACGACTGCGAGGTGACCGACGCTCTCTTCAGTGCCGCCGAGCAGTGGGCCCGCGACAATGGCATGACCGAAATGATAGGCCCGATGGGCTTCACCGACATGGACCGCGAGGGCATGCTTGTGGAAGGATTCGATGAGATGGGCACTATGGCTACCATCTACAACTATCCCTACTATCCCGCCCATGTGGAGCGCCTTGGCTACCGCAAGGACACCGACTGGGTGGAATACCGCATAACCATCCCCGACAAGGTGCCGGAAAAGATGACCCGCATCTCGGAGATTGTGATGAAGAAATATGATCTCCGGATTCTCAAATATACTTCGGGCAAAAAAATAAAGCGCGACTACGGTCAGGAGCTTTTCCGGCTCATCAATGAGACATATGCCAACCTCTACGGCTACTGTTCGCTCACGGAGCGTCAGATTGATTACTATGTTGACATGTATCTGAGCATTCTGCGCCTTGACTATGTAAGTGTGGTGGTTGACAGCAAAGGCAAGCTTGTGGGGGTCGGCATCACGCTCCCGTCGCTCTCGGCAGCCCTGCGCAAGTCGCGCGGACGTCTCTTTCCTCTTGGCTGGCTCCGTCTCCTTCGCGCAATCCGCGGCCACAACGACGTTATTGACCTGCTGCTCATCGCAGTGGCTCCCGAATATCAGTCTAAGGGAGTCAACGCGCTGTTCTTCTATGACCTGCTGAATCTCTATATCAAGAACGGAGTCAAGTATGCTGAGACCAATCTTGAGCTTGAAAGCAACTCGCAGGTGCAGTCGCAGTGGGAATACTTCGAACGGCGGCAGCACCGCCGCCGCCGTGCCTTCCGCAAGCAGCTCTGAACCGCCGTCGCTCCGGCGCCTAATCACCCCGATCTGTCATGGGAAACAACAACCGCCTGAAAATACTGCTGGTAGGTGACGCATCATCATTTCACCACACCTTGGCCGAGGGTCTTCGGAAACTCGGTCATGAGGCCGTTGTTGCCTCTCACGGAGGCCACTGGCTCGACACCGGACGCGACATCGACACCGGGCGGCGCTGGAAAAGCAAGGCCGGAGGTCTGGAGCTATGGCTGCGGTGGCACCTGGGGCTGAAGCAGAAAATGACAGGTTTCGACGTGGTCTCCATCGCCACCCAGAGTTTCATCGAGCTGCGCCCGCACAGAGCGCAGGCTATCTATGACTATCTCCGCGCCAATAACCGCTCGATGTTCTGCACGGCTCTCGGAACCGATTCAAACTATGTGGAGGAGTGTATTGATCCCGCCAGTCCAATACGCTACAGCGAGTTCCGCCTCTTCGGCGCTCAGTCGCCGCTGTGCAAGGCGCAGCCATCACTCGTGTCCGAATGGCTCTCCGAACCGCTGAAAAATTTCGGAAATCACATCTGGGCTACGGCTGACGGTGCCGTCTCGGCCCTCTATGAATATGACGTGGCGCTCCGGCGTGTTCTTCCTCCTGAAAAAATCGCTTATGGCGGCATTCCGATCAATGTCGATGACCTGCAGCTGGTCAGCCTGCCTGACAGGATAGAGAAAGTGCGCTTTTTTCTCGGACGTTACCGCGGGCGCTATCTTGAAAAGGGAACCGATGTGATGGAAGCCGCCGCCCGCGCCGTGGTCGGCCGCTATCCTTCACGCGCCGAGCTTATAATAGTGGAAAACAGGCCGTATGAGGAATATCTCGGACTGATGCGCTCGGCTCATGTGGTCCTTGACCAGCTCTACTCCTACACGCCCGCCACAAACGCCCTGCAGGCTATGGCCTACGGGCTTAACACCGTGTCAGGCGGAGCGCCGGAGTTCTATGACTTTATCGGAGAGAAGGAACTGCAGCCGGTGATACATGTGGAGCCTGACTATGAATCCGTCGTCCGGGCCTTGGAGCAGACAGTACTGCATCCCGAAGCCATACGTCCGCGCGGTCTGGCCGGACGGGAGTTCGTCATCAGACACAATCACTATCTGACGGTGGCCCGGCGCAATCTGGAGTTCTGGCAGAACCGTCTGGCCGCCGCAGGCTGCTGTGACGGCAGAAGGGGAGGGGCGTGCCATGAATAAGCGGCCTCTGTCTCTTGAAGTCATGATCTCGACTCTCGGAAGCGACGGCATAAAGCGTGTAGCCGCCATGACGCTGCCGCAGATGGCCGGCGTAAGCTATCTTGTCAGCTGGCAGACGGTAGGAGAGGACTCCTTATTGCCTGAGCAGCTTGAGGCGCGATCAGATGTCAGGGTGATCCGTACCGCTTCCAAAGGGCTGAGCCGCAACCGCAACCATGCGCTTGACCATGCGTCAGCCGATGTGCTGCTTATTGCCGATGATGACCTTGACTATATTCCGCAGGGACTTGAGGCCGTCAGAACGGCTTTTGAAGCCGATCCGGATCTTGACATCGGTCTCTTCCGCTACAGCAATGGCTGCGGTGGCTATGAGAAGGTCTATCCGCAAAGCCCGGTACGCATAGCCGGGCATCTGCCGAAAGATTACTATACAACATCAATGGAGATTGCCATCCGCAGGGAGGGCCGCTCCGGCTCGCTGAGGTTTCATGAAGAGTTCGGGCTGGGGGCTCCGGTGCTGAAATGCGGTGAGGAAGAACTGTTTCTTCTTTCAGCGCGTCGGGCCGGACATAAGATAGTATTGTTTCCTGTGGATCTTTGTGTGCACCGCGGGCTGACCACCGGAAACCGCCGGGTTGCCGACCGCGGGGTCTACCGAGGCATGGGAGCCGTGACCGCGCTGATCTATCCGCTGACCTTCCTGCCGCGCTTCGTACTGGCGGCATGGCGCGGGAAGAAGCGCGGAATCATGAAATTTTTTCCGGCTCTCATCAATTTTATTTACGGTGCCGCCTACATGGCGCTTCGTGTCAGACCCTTCGGGAGGAGGGCTGCTGACTGATGGGCATCGGAAAACTGCGTGGCGCCCACGGGCTGAGTGCCAAGGTGCTGAAGGCAATGGGCCTATTCGGAGGGGTTCAGGGCGTAGGCATTCTGTGCAGCGTGGTCAGGGTAAAGCTTGTGGCGCTTTGGCTCGGTCCGGGGGGAGTGGCGCTGTTCGGCATTTTCAACAGTGCCGTTGACATGGTAAAGTCATTCTCGCAGCTTGGATTCAGATCAAGTTCCGTCCGTGACATCGCCTCTCATTCCGGAAGCGCCTCGCTGGCAGGGATCGTGGCCGTGGTAAGGCGCTGGGGACTGATGCTCGGCCTTTTAGGCTGCGTGGCGATGCTTGTCGCCGCCCCGTTTCTGAGCAAGTCGACTTTCGGGTCATATGATCGCACCCTATATTATATGGCGCTTGCGATCGCTGTCTTCCTCATGGCTGTCTCGGCCTCTGAAGAGGCTGTGCTGCAGGGCACAGGCCGCTTGCGCGCACTGGCGCGGGCTTCGCTCTGGGGAATGGTGGGCGGTTTGGCCGTTTCAGTTCCTATGTTCTATTTCTTGGGTCTTGAAAGCGTTGTTCCTTCGATCATAGCCTATGTGCTTGTGACCAATCTGGCTCTTATGGGCCGGCGCGTAAAGTTTCCGGGCAAAGCTCTGCGCACAGGGTTGCGCGAAACCTGGCAGGCAGGCCGTCACTTCATCATGCTCGGCATCTATATGACTGCCACCGATGTCATAGCCCAAGTGTTGAACTATGTGTTCATTGCGTGGCTCAACCAGACCGGCGGAGAGAACTCCGTGGGCTTCTATCAGGCAGGTTTCACGATGGTGAACCGCTATCCGGCTCTGATAATGAGCGCAATAGCAATGGAATATTATCCGCGCCTGGCCTCTGTGGCCTCCTCGCCGCTCAGAATCCGCACTTTCGTGGCCCATGAAATGAGGCTGCTGACCCTGCTGCTGACAGCATTCGTGGCCATGTTCGTGCCGCTGGCCCAACTGGCGGTGCGCCTGCTCTACTCGGCTGAGTTTGATGTGGCAGTGCCGTTTGTGACAATCGCTATGGTCGGAGTCATGCTGCGGGCGGTTTCCTATTGCATGTCATATGTCATCCTCGCCAAGGGCGACGGCCCGACATTCCTCCTCACCGAGTCGATAAGCGCTGTGGCCGCGCTCGGCCTGAACATCGTAGCGTTCAGGCTGTGGGGTGTCAGCGGCCTGGGTGTGAGCTACACTCTGTGGTATCTGCTCTATGTGGCGATCATCGCCGTGGTCTACTGCCGTCGCTACCGCCTGCGGGTGCCGCGCCGGCTTGTTTTTGCGGTGTGTCTGGAGGTTGTGGCGATAGCCATCTGCGTGATAGTGGCGATGACCGCCGGCCATCTTTGGGCTCTCGTGCCGGGAGTGCTGACTGCCGCTGTCTCCTTCTATTGCCTGAAAAAGATTTTTTAACGGCACGTACGGCATTGTGTATATTTTTATGAAAAAGGGGTTTTATTCACGGCTCTTTCATTTAACCTAAAATAAATAGCATATCTTCCCTTACCCGGTTCATTGAGAATCGGGTAATTTTTCCATGTCTGTATATCAAAGAGTTATTCTGGTATCAAAATCTTATTTTTTTCACTTTTGACTTAAAAATCGAATCAGTCTGGTAAAGCTCATCGAGATATGTCTGATCAGTTCGGCTATGCCTTTATTCTTATCTGATTGTTTCTTGCGAAGTCCTTTCCATATTGAGAACACCGAGTAAACTATTCTTTGTATGGTATCGAGGTTTCTGGCGGCTCTCGTCGACTTGCGTTTTATATTGTCCTGCTGAAGATTGTAGTCCAGCCCCCAGTGCATACTTTCTATTGACCAATGGTTGCGCACGAAGATTCCTGGCTTCGGAGTATGCGTAGGCATACTGCTGACGTACAGGCGTTTTTCTGAGGTGTGTACTCCTGTTGACTTTTTGACTGTGGACGATTCATACTCTATGATGGTCATGTTTCCGCCCCATTTCTTCTTGTCTGCGATAATGTCCAGTCCGTCATATACGCGGTAGGTTCTCGTCTCTATCCTGCCGTGGGCCAGTTCGGGACCTTCGGTGTAAGAATATACCGGTGTGTGTTCCACTAGCCTGTCCTCAATGCCGTATCGCAATGACGGCTGGTTGGCTTTGAGTTCTATCAGAAAGTCTCCGCCTTTCTTTCTGATTTTCTCGACAATATCCTTCTGCATAGACATTGCGTCGGCTGTGACAATCTTTCCTGCGACATCTATTTTATCAAGAAGTATCGGTATGGCCTTTATCTCGTTGCTCTTTTCCTGACAGGCTTCGGTGGCGATTGTTATGCCGGTGCTGAACGAATAGGCAGAGACGATATCCGGGCTTCGCCCGTTTTCCTGAACGGTGCCGCGCTCGGCTTTGCCGTCAATGCAGATTATTTCAATGATGCGGCTGGCGCAAGTAAGTCTTTCAAGGAATATGTCTGCGAACTGCTGCATCCTGTCGGCCATATCCATATCGTTGATGCCGTTCTCCACACGGCAAAGCGTGGCCTCAGATGGTACGCCGTTCCTTAACAGGCCCATTTTGTGTAATTTGTTGAGGTTGTATCTGCCGAACTCCAATATCTCGGCTCGTCCGATGCATCCGGCCATACGTCCGAGTATCATCAGCATGATGATATCGTTGAGGCTGTGACGGAAATTGCCTTTGTCCAATCTACGGAAATCCGGCACGGATGAGGCAAACGCTCGAAGTTCTTCCATGATACTGCGCCTTGTGTCAAATTTATTGTGTACTTTTGCGGTATGATCAGGCGCATAGGCGTCAGTCGAACAGACTTGGTCAAGTGGCTTCATTTTTTTTGGCGTAACTCTTTGATTATCACCTATAAAGTTACTAAAAATCTGCCACTTGGCCAAATTTTCATTGCACTTATTTTCTTGAAAATCAGAGGTTAAAGCCTCTCCACCCGTACTGCTCTCGCTATAAAATAACACATTTGTCGAGAATGAGACGAAATCTTAAATGAAAGAGCCGTGGGTTTTATTTAGATTTATTTTACAATTAACGTATTTTAACTATTGGGGGGGGTAAAAAGTAACATTTTTTATACATTTGCAAAACTGCTTTCTGAAAAAGCTATCTGTTGCTTTGTGTTACAGTGGTAATCTTTGCTATGGAAAAATCTTTTTTTTAGGCTTTGCAGAATGCTCTGATCACTTATTTTTTAAATCTAAACCAAAATCAATACTGATAGAATTATGAAAAAATTTGCCGTTATGCTTGCCTGCATAGTAGTCAGTCTGTTTACAAATGCAAAAGCACCTGAGGTCACAGATGTGTCCGTGACAGGCGAAGGTGTCGGAAACGGAGGCCGTCCGGTGGTTGTGGCTACCTGTGCCGCCAAGAAAGCCGACAAGGTTACTGATGCCGATCTCACACGCTGTGCCGTCAGAGCTGTGCTTTTCAGTGGATGGGTCGATAAATCAAACACTTCGTCATTCGATGCCTCGGTCAGCCATCCCGCAGTTGCCGGAAGCCCTGACGCAGAGGACGCACATGCCGACTATTTCGCAGACTTCTTTGCAAGCGGCGCCGCTTCAAAATATGCCTCGGTGCTTCCTGACACCCGCAAGGTGGTCAAAAGCGGCAAGGTATATCATGTAAGCCAGGCTGTTTCCGTGAATGAGCCGGAACTGCGCCGCAAGTTAGAGAAAGACAATATCATCAAGTCACTCAGAAGCGGATGGTAAACTATGAAAAAGATACTCACCTTTATCGCCGCCCTGCTGATCTCCATAGGAGTATCGGCGCAGGAAAACCAGGTAAAAAGAATCCCCGGAAAGGGCTATGACCCCAATCAGCAGCAATATTCCCAGTTTGAACGCTCGGTGTGGTTCAGCGCCGAGGTGCTCGGCGGTGTGTCGTGCCATCTGCGAGGCCACAACATGGGCCTTGCCGAGGTAGATTTCACCGTAGGCTACCGTTTCTGCCAGTATCTGAAAGTAGGCGTAGGCATCGGTCCGAGATACTACATCGACCAGGGGCCTCTCCGTCGCTCCGACATCAAGTGGGGCATGCCGCTGTTTGCAACCGTCAGAGGCAATCTGATACCCGGCCTTTACCGCACGGTGGTGCCTTACTGGGGCATAGAGGCCGGCGCATCGGTGCGTGACGGCGCATTTTTCCGCCCCACACTCGGCTTGCGTATCGGCGAGCCCCGCAATGCCTTCACCATCGGCATCAGCTACATGGGGCAGGACATAGCCACCTATAATTCCCGGCTGGAGAAGACGTGCAAATACACAAGTTTTGCCTGTCTCCGCCTCGGATATGAATTCTGAAATCCGCTTATCTGAATATTTATGAAGAAAACAGCAATATTAGTAACGGCTGCGATAGGAATCGTTGCCTCATTAGGCTCATGCTCAAAAAAAATCACCACTCCGGTGGCTTCATCCGCGGCCTATTCCTCTTTCGAGACTCAGTGTCTCGGCGTTGAACATGACGGTTCTCAGACCCTTCGGGCTTGGGGCAAAGGCACTTCCAAGGGCGATGCCATAGAGCAGGCCAAGAAAAACGCCGTCTATGATGTGCTTTTCAAAGGCATCAAAGGCACCGGCGAGTGCAATCAGACTCCGCTTGTTCCGGAAGTGAATGCCCGCGAGCGTTATTCGGAATATTTCAATCCGTTTTTCAGCGATGGCGGAGAATACCGCAAGTTTGTCAAAGAGGAAAAAGGCGGTGAGGCCAGCAGGCTTCAGGCCAAGGGAAAATCAATTTCAAACTATGGCGTGATTGTGACTGTAGACCGTGAAGGCCTGCGCCGACAACTTGAAAAAGACGGAGTGCTCAAGGAAGGAACCCGTCATTGAGAAATTTAGAGGGTGTTTCATAACAAGAGTTAAAATCTGAGTGGTGTATCTTTTAGATAAATTGTTGGAAGGGAGGAAGAAGCATAGCGAGCTATGCGACTGACGAGCTTCAACAATTTAGCAAAAGAGACACCAAGGCTCAGGTAACTTAAAAATTTTAACAAATGGAATATACTATTTACAAAAAGACAATACAATCGCCTCCGAAAGCTTTGAGCGGCTATGGATCTTCATTTCAGTCACATAGCTCGCTATGCTCCTTCAATTCAGAGCCATATCCATCTCAAATCTTTCGCTCAGATTTTAACTATTGTTATGAAACACCCTCTTATAAGAGCCATACAGCATACTATTTTAACCTGATCAAAACAATATATAGAATACCATCTTATGAAATTATTCGCAAAAATACTGGCAGGCACCTGTATGGTCCTGTCAGCACAGACACTGCTTGCCGCTCCTCCCAAACTGATGATTGTCCCGGACAAGACCTGGTGTATCGAAAAAGGTTATGTCATCGAGACCGAACGCAATGGAAAAGTGCGTCAGCGCGAGGACTATGACAAGGCTCTTGTCGACCCGGATTTCAAAAATGTGCAGCTTGCCATCTCACAGATCATGGCCGAGCGTAACTTCCCTGTTATCAGCGGAGAGTCGCAGTCTGAAACTGACGATGAGGATGAAATGCTTGACGAAGCCTTTGAGGGTGCCGAAACCGGTTCCGGTGTGCAGACAAATGCCTATGATGAACTGCTCAAGCGCAACAAACCGGACATCACTCTTAAGATTGGCTGGAATATAAACAATGCCGGTTCGATCTATTCGGCAGACTATCGCATCGAAGCCATTGACACCTATTCAAACAAGTCGGTAGCTCCTATCGCCGGCCAGACCGGAGAGATGCGGCGCACAGTGCCTCTGAGCGTGGCTCTCAAGCAGACGGCTAAAAACAATATGGATGACTTCTGCCAGAAATTGCAAACTTATTTTGATGATATCCATGCAAACGGCCGTGAGATCCGCCTTGATGTACGCATTATCGACAACGGTTCGGGCACTACCATGAACCAGGAGTTCGAAGGTCAGGAACTCTCGGAAATCATCTATAACTGGGTGAGCGACAACACTGTCAACCATCAGTTCAGCCAGCGTTCAGGCGGCCGCAACATGGCCCGCTACGATCAGGTGAGAATCCCTCTCAATGGCTCCGACGGTCGTCCGCAGGATGCGTCTCGCTGGGTCAAAGGTCTTCAGGACAAGCTGAAATCACTTGGTCTCGTGGCTGAAAACGCATCAACCGGTCTTGGTGCCGCCCGTATCTATATCGGAGAGAAATAACAAGAGTGTAAAATAAAGAACCCTAACTTAAACAAAAATATGAAACTCAGACAGATATTGCTTGGCGCGGCCATAGCCGCAATGCCGGTGGCAGCAGCGGCAGCCGATTGCGAGATCGGTATGGGCATCGCGCCCATAATGGAAGGTGACCAGGTGCCGGCGGCTGTGGCCCGTCAGCTTGAAGCCAAGCTGAAAACGGTGCTGACCCATGTAGGAGTTGCGGCAGGTGACTATGACTGCCAGTTCTTTCTGACCGGACGCTTCGACGAGGCTTTCAGCCAGGAAGCCGGCGGAGTGGGCGGACGTGTGCTTGTGAAGACCAATCTTCAGCTTGCCATCTGCGACGGTGAAAACAGAAAGGTGTTCGCCACCGCCACATTCCCGCTCAAAGGCGTAGGAGCCTCTGACCAGCAGGCGCTCACTCGCGCACTCGGAAGCCTAAATGCCCGGAATCCGTCATTTATCAACTTCGTGGAAGACGGCAAGGCCAAGATAGTGGACTATTTCGACAAAAACTATCCCACCTACATGGCCAAGGCTCAGAAGGCTTTGAAAGCCCGTGACTATGACGAGGCTCTCTATTGGTCAACGTCGATTCCGGAATGCTGTGCCGGCTACGCACAGGCCGCTGAATTGGCCAGCAGTATCTATCAGGACAAGATCGACTATGACGGCGCCATGCTCCTCGCACAGGCCGAAGGCGAATGGGCTTCAGATCCATCGGCTGAAGGCGGACGCGCGGCCTACGGCTATCTTAGCCGGATTGATCCCTCGGCTGCATGCTATGCCAAAGCCAAGGCTCTCGGAAAGAAGATAAGCGCATCGGTCAGGGAGGATTATGTTTTCGAGACCAAGGAGAAATACCGCAATGCGGTCGAACTTGAAAAGCAGCGCATCGACGCTGCCCGCCAGGTGGCTGTGGCCTGGGCTCAGAACCAGCCCAAGACAGTGGTCAAAAACAACTGGATTGCCTGGTGACCTGTCGCCGGATGATGTAAAAACACGCACTTAATATATTATACAACATATAAAAATCAGAAACAGATGAAAATCAACAGACTTATCTTGGCAAGTTGCTTTGTGGCTATGTTGGGAACACACGGAATCATGAAAGGCGAAGACGTGAAATTCATGCGCAGTTCAATCTACACGGTACTCGTTAATTCCAATGACCAGAACCAGCGTCTCGACAGAGAGGCTATCGAAACCGACTCGGCCGGTTATGCCCTGACTCTTCAGGAATCAGGCCTTTCGAGCCTCGGCGGTGTGCCCCAGATGGTGTTCCCTTCGATCGCTATTCCCGAACAGTTCAATGACCACAATCTCCAGTGGCGTATCATCGACTTTGATGCGCTGACTGCCGATATGACCGATGAAGAAGCCAAGTCCGCTCGCCCCAAAAGCGGCGGTGCCGGCAAGTTCATGAAAGGCCTCGGCGGATCTCTGCTTGCAGGTGCTTCCGGAAAGCAGGAATCTTCGCTTGTCAGAGTGGAAAAGGTGGATGACTACATG